>JAHELV010000014.1:18072-51632 GCA_024644015.1 Nitriliruptorales bacterium | reverse complement strand
CTGTGTGCCTACCGCTGGCGCTACCTGCTGCACGTCCGGCAGCTCGAGCTCGTGACCCATGCGGTCGCGTTTGGTCTGCAGGTAGCGCAGGTTCTCGTCGGTCGGCGTCGTCTCGAGCGGAACGCGCTCGACGATCTGTAGACCATAGCCTTCCAGACCCGCGCGCTTCGCCGGGTTGTTCGTCAACAGGCGCAGCGTCGACAAGCCGAGGTCGACCAGGATCTGTGCCCCGGTCCCGTAGTCGCGCGCGTCGGCGGGTAGACCCAGATCGATGTTGGCCTCGACGGTGTCGCGGCCTCCGTCCTGCAGCTTGTAGGCCTGCAGCTTGTGCACGATGCCGATCCCCCGGCCCTCATGGCCGCGGATGTAGACGACGACACCGCGCCCGGCCTCCGCGATCTGGCGGATCGCGTCGTGCAGCTGCGTCCCGCAGTCGCAACGGAGGCTGGAGAACACGTCTCCGGTGAGGCACTCGGAGTGCATGCGCACGAGCACGTCGGGCTGGTCTGCCACCTCGCCGCGAACGAACGCCAGGTGCTGATAGCTGTCGATGTCCGACTCGTAGGCGATCGCGGTGAAGGGACCGTACGGCGTCGGGATGGTGGTCTCGGCCACACGGCGGACGAGGCGTTCGTGCTGCCGCCGATACGCAATGAGTTCCGCGATCGAGATCAGTGGCAGGTCATGTTCGGCGGCGAACCGCTCGAGGTCGGGCAGCCGGGCCATCGTGCCGTCGTCGTTGACGATTTCGCACAGCACGCCGGCCGGGCGCAACCCGGCCATCCGCGCCAGATCGACCGCGGCCTCGGTGTGCCCCGCCCGCTTGAGCACTCCGCCCGGCGCGGCCCGCAACGGGAACACGTGACCGGGACGCTGCAGATCGGCGGGCTTCGTGTCGTCGTCGACGAGCGCCAGGATTGTCGCGGCACGATCGGCGGCGGAGATTCCCGTGGTGGTCTTGCCACGTACGTCGACCGATACGGTGAAGGCCGTCCCCTTGGGATCGGTGTTCATGGACACCATCTGCGGCAGTTCCAACGCGTCGAGACGCGCGCCGGTGGTCGCCATGCAGATCACGCCGGACGTGTGCCGCACGAAGAAGCCGATCGACTCGGGCGTCGCCCACTCGGCGGCCATGATGAGGTCGCCCTCGTTCTCGCGATCCTGGTCGTCGACGACCACGACGCAGCCGCCATTGCGGATGCGCTCGATCGCCACAGGGATGCCGGACAGGCGCATCTCAGTCATCTCGCTTCGCTCGGTCCCCGGCGGTCCGGGTGGCATCGCCGGCTCACACATCAATCGTCGTGCTTTCCACGGTCTGCGCTCAGTTCACCCTGGCCGGCGCCACCGGTCGCACCGTCGGCCGCGGTCCCGTACGGCGTCGCCGCTCCCCCCGCGAGCAGCCGTTCGACGTACTTCGCGACGACGTCGATCTCGAGATTGACCCGGTCGCCAGCCTCACGTCGACCGAGCACGGTCACGTCGAGGGTGTGCGGGATCAGGCCGATGTCGAACGTCACGTCGCCGTCCGCGGTGGACCCGACGCCCATCACCGTCAGGGAAATCCCGTCGACCGCGATCGAGCCCTTCTCGACGATGTAGGGACCGAGTCGGGGCTCGGCTCTCACAGCCATCACCGTCCAGGCGTCATGCGGCGTCAGCGTGGCGATGGTGCCGACACCGTCGACGTGACCCTGCACGAGGTGGCCGCCGAGCCGGGCGCCTGCCGCCAGCGCGCGTTCCAGGTTCACCGGTGCGTCGGCCGCCAGCTGCCCCAGGGTCGTGCGATCCAGCGTCTCGCCCATCAGATCCGCGGCGAACCCGTCCTCGGCGTGCCCGGTGACGGTGACGCAGCACCCGTTGACACTCACGGAGTCGCCGACCGCGAGCTGTCTGGCCATGGGGTGCGCGATGACAAGCCGGGCTCCGGCCGGCCCGGGCGACACCCGCACGACCGTGCCGACCGCCTCCACGATTCCGGTGAACATCGGCTAGTCCTCTCGCCTCGCCAGGTGTAGGACCGCGTCGTCGCCCACCTGCTCGACCTGTTCGAGGACGAACCGTTCGGCAGCTGCCAACGACTGCGGCCCGCCGGCGACCAGCGGCAGGCCACCGTCGCCGAGTAGCAGTGGCGCGACGTACAGCACCAGCCGATCGAAGCAGCCGCTGTCGATGAACGACGTTGTCACCGTCGGCCCGCCCTCCACGAGGACGCTGCGCACATCGCGCCGCCACAACTCGTCGAGGACCGCGCGCACGTCCAGTCGCCCGTCCGCTCCGACCTTGACGGTGACGACCGCGACACCGGCAGCGCGCAGCGCTTCATCGCGGGCGCCCGGCGCCACCATCAGCAGCGATGGGGTCGCCGGGTCGAACACGTGCGCAGCGGCCGGGCTGCGGGCGCGACCGTCGAGCACGACCCGCAGCGGCTGCGGACCCGCCCACCCGTCGAGCCGCACCGTCAGTTGCGGGTCGTCGGCCAGCACGGTTCCAGATCCGACCAGCATCGCGTCGACCCGGCTGCGCAGCTCGTGGGCGTGACGCCGCGCCGGCGCGCTGGTCAACCAGCGCGAGGAACCGTCGGCCGCGGTCACCCGGCCGTCCAGGCTGACGGCACCTTTGCACACGACGAACGGCCGGCCCGTCCGTACACCATGAAGGAACACGAGATTCTGCGTCGCCGCCTCGTCCCGACGCACGCCGAGCTGCACGGCGACACCGGCCCGGCGCAGCGCGCCGGCACCGCCCGAGGCAACAGGATTGGGGTCCGGGCAAGCGACCACCACGCGCTCCACGCCGGCCCGGATCACGGCGTCGACACATGGCGGGGTGCGCCCGGTGTGAACACAGGGCTCCAGTGTGGTGTACATGGTGGCGCCACGGGCGCGATCACCGGCAGCCCGCAGGGCCACGATCTCGGCGTGCGGCCCGCCGACGACACTGTGCCAGCCTTCGCCGACCACCTGACCGTCCCCCACGATCACACAGCCGACCATGGGGTTGGGCGACACCGTCGACCGACCGCGCTCGGCAAGCTCGAGGGCGCGCCCCATCGCGCGCACGTCATCCATCGATGACCTTTCCGCCTTCTCCTCTCCGGACTCTCACCGTCGGCCCTGGCCTTGTACGCAGACTCACCAGGTCCACCGTCCGGCACCGTGCCGGTCGGGTCGCGGGCTCCCCGCGCTGCTGCGCGGGACACCGCCGGTCGGGAATTTCACCCTGCCCCGAAGGCGCGCGATCGTGTGTCACGATCGCGACACCAGCGTAGCGGCAAACAGCGCTCGACGGGGGGCGCGGGAACGTGGGGTGCGGCATGCAGGGCCCGATCACCGGTCGCTGGATCACTCCCGTCGGCGCATAACGGCGATGTACATGCCATCGCACCCGTGCGCGGCCGGGGTCAGCTGGACGTCGGTGCCACCGCTGCCGCCCGCGGCGTCGGCCGGCGGGGCGACCGTCGCGAGCGAGAAACCCGGGTGCCGGGCCACGAACGCGCTCACGACGTCGACGGTCTCGGCCCTGGTCCACGTGCACACGCTGTAGATCAACGCGCCAGCAGGTTCGACGCACGGGGCGGCGACCGCCAGCAACTCGCCCTGCAGAGCCGACAGCGACGTGACGTCGGCCGATCGCCGCCGCCAGCGCAGCTCCGGCCGCCGCCTGACGACGCCGAGGCCGCTGCACGGCGCGTCGATCAGCACGGCGCCGAACGCGTCCGGGCGCCACGGCGACCGTGTGCCATCGGCGACGACGAACCCGAGCGGGAGCCCGAGCCGCGCTGCAAGCCGCGCGACCGTGGTCAGGCGCACGGGGCTGCGGTCCGCCGCGATGGTCGCAAGCCCCAGCGCCGCGAGATGCGTCGCCTTGCCGCCAGGCGCGGCGCACACGTCCAGCACCTTCGTGCCGGCCGGCACCGCCGCGGCGACGGTGTGCCCCACGACCATCGAGGCCTCGTCCTGGATCACAGCGTCGGGAAACCGGTCGACCAGGTCGCCCGGCGTGATGCCGTCGACGTGCAGCGCGTCGGGACTCAGCCGGCCCGCCCGTACCGTTGCGCCCGCAGCCTCGAGCCGCGCGCGCAACGTCGCGACATCGTCGCCGCGGACGGTCAGCCCCGCTGGCTGGTTGCCCGCTTCCAGCTGTGCCGTGGCGTCGGGTCCGAACCGCTCGATCGCGGCCTCGACCACCCAGTTCGGATAGCCCGTCCGCAGTGCGAGGCCGCTGACCGAGTCGGTGTCGGGCCACGGCAACCGTTCGCGACGACGCGCGAGGGCCCGTAGCACACCGTTGCAGAATCCGACCGTGCGGACGCCCAGCACCGCGCGGGCGACCTCGACCGTCGCCGACACGGCCGCCCGGTCCGGCATCCGCCCATACAACAGTTGCCACGCCCCCATGCGCAGCAGATCGTGCAGTCCGGGCTCGACCGCGCTGAGCGGACGCCGCACCACCTGGCTGAGCGCCCAGTCGAGCGTGCCCTGCCACCGCAGCGTCTGGAACGCAAGATTGCTCGCGAAGGCACGATCCCGCCCGTCGAGGTCACTGGACCGCAACGCGCGGTCCACAGCGGGCCCGGTCCACTGCCCGTCGCGATGCACCGCCCGGATGATGTGCCAGGCGACCGCCCGGGCGTCGGCGGTACGGGTTGCGGTCACGTCATCCGCTCGCCCACCGGCCGGTACCCGTTGGTGAACGCCGCACCGGTCATGACGCGCTTGCCAGCCGGCTGCACCTCGTCGAGCCGCACCGCACCGGCCGCGCACGAGACCAGCGGTGCTCCGGTGCGATCGTCGATCGCGATCACGGTTCCCGGCGGGCCGGTTCCCGGCACGACCTGCGCGCGGTGCACCTTGAGCCGCGCACCACGGAAGCTGGTGTGCGCGCCCGGCACCGGGTTGTAGGCCCGTACGACGCGGTGCACCCGCTCGGCTTCGACGTCCCAGTCGATGCGGGCGTCGTCCGATGAGATCTTGGCGGCATACGTCGCGCGCGCGTGATCCTGGGGCCGCGACAGCAACGAGCCGCCGATCAGGCCGACGACGGCCTCGACCAGAAGCGGGGCGCCCAGCGCGGCGAGGCGTCCGGTCAACTCGCCGGCGGTTTCATCGAGGCCGATCCGTGTCGTGCGTGTCGCCAGCACCGGCCCGGTGTCCATGCCGGCGTCGAGCACGAAGCAGGTGACCCCCGTTTCGCGATCACCGTGCAGGATCGTCGCGGGCACGGGAGCGGCGCCGCGCCACGCCGGCAGCAGCGAGAAGTGCAGGTTGACGAAGCCATGGGAGGGGATGGCCAACAGCGACGACGGCAGGATCTGCCCGTACGCGACCACCGCACACGCGTCGAGCGCCAGGCTGTCGAGCTGTTCGCTGACCTGGGAGGCTTTCACCGGCTGGGCCACGGCGAGCCCCGCGTCGAGCGCAGCGGTCTTCACAGGTGGTGGTGCCAACTCGTATCCGCGCCCTCGCGGGCGGTCGGGGTTGGTCACGACGAGCGGCACAGCGACGCGTGGATCCGCCACGAGCGCCTCGAGGGCCGGCACCGCCGGCGCTGGTGTGCCGAAGAACGCGACCCTCATAGCTCTGGCGCCGACGCCGGCTCGTGCGGCTGTTCCAGCTCGCCGCGACGAATCCGGCGCATCGCCTCCTTGCGATCGTGGCGCGCCAGATGGTCGATGAACAGGATCCCGTTGAGGTGGTCCAGTTCATGCAGCAGGATTCGGGCGAACAGCCCTTCGCCCACCTCCTCGTGGGGTTCGCCGTACACATCCACTCCGCGGAGACGGGCGCGCAGGGGGCGCTCGGACGGGTAGAACAGGCCCGGGAACGACAGACAGCCCTCGTCGGCGATCTCGGTCTCGGTCGAGGTTTCGACGACCTCGGGATTGACGAACACGCCATCGCGTCCCGCGTGCTCCCACACGAACAGCCGCTTGAGCACGCCCACCTGGTTGGCGGCGAGCCCGACGCCGTTGGCCGCCCGCAACGTGTCGAGCATGTCACCGGCCAGCGCGTGCAGGCCGCCATCGAAGGTCGTCACCTCGCGGGCGCGCATCCGCAGGATCGGATCGCCGAAGATCTTGATGTCCAGCCGTGCCATGCGATCCTCTACTCGTGTCCGGCGAAGCCGGTCCTATCCGTGTTTCGCGGTACCAGGGTCCGCGAAGCTCCTGTCCAGAGCGGGTACCGGGTCGACATCCACGACCACCCGCAGATCTTCGCTCGACCAGCGCCGACGCAACCGGTCCAGAGCCGACAGCGTGCCACGCGGGTCCGCGCTCTTCACGACGAGCCGGCCGTTCAGGTCCGGGCCACCCATCTGGTCATCGTCGGGTAACGCGGCCTGGACGTCCCCCGCGACCGCGTCGGCCGTCGCGGGCGGCGCGTCGAGATGGATCAGCGCCCGCGCTGGTGGGTAGCCCAGCATGGCGCGTCGCTGCGCCTCGCCGCGCCAGTAGCCTTCGGCGTCCCACCGCACCAGCGCCTGGACCGCCGGATCCGTCGGCTGTCGCGTCTGGATGATCATACGCCGGGCCCACACCACGCTCAGGCACAGGCGCACCAGGTCCTCCGCAGCGTCGTACCGCGGCCGTCCCAGCAACGCATCGGCGTCGGGCAGGATGAGCACCTGCGCCACCTCGTCACCGAGCCACGCGGGGCGCCGCACAACGCTGCCACGCGTCATCACGGCGATCGCGGGCCGTCGCCGGGGACCGGACGCATCGAACCCCTCCATCACCGCGACGTCGGCATCGGGGTGCGCTCGGCGCAACTCGGCCGCCCACCGTGTGGTACCGGCCGCGAGCGGCGCGAACTGGTCGCCGTCGCAGGCGTCGCAAGCGGTGGCCGAACCCTCCCAGCCGCACGTCGCGCAGCGCCGGCTCGACACTCCAGCGGGTGCCAGTGCGCTGTCACACACGGGGCAGGACACCCGCAGCCCGCAACGACGGCATGCGAGCACCGTGCCATCGCCGCGACGGGCAACCAGCACGACCGCCGCGCCCCCGGTCGCCACCGCGCCACGCAGCGCGTGGTCGGCCGGACCGGACAGCCGGCTGCGCACCGTCTGGCGCTGGCCGGGACCGACGACGTCGACCCGGGGGGCGCGACCCCTGATCGTCTCCCGTGGCGCGTCGATCGGCGCGATGTCTCCGCGTCCCATCAGGCGCCACACGGCGGCGCTGGGCAACGCGCCGGTGAGCACGGTCGCCGCCCCGGTCAGCCGTCCACGCGCGAGCGCGACGTCGCGGGCGTGATGCCGTGGGCTTCGCCGCTCCTTGTACGCCGGGTTCGCCTCGTCGACGACGACGATCAGGCCGAGGTCGCGCACAGGCCCGAAGACCCCTGCCCGCTCTCCGACGAGCACGCGCGCATGCCCGGTCCGACCACGCAGGAACGCGCGGTACCGGGTGCGGTCCGATCGGGCGCCCCGCAGGTCTGCGCCGGCGGCTCCGGCCAACGCCAGGCATGCGTCGGGCACCGACGACTGCGGATCGGGCACCAGTACCAGCGCACCACGCCCCGCAGCCAGACACCGTGCGACGACGTCGGTCATCAGCGCCGCGAGGTCGTCACCGGGAAGCGGCCGCAGCCAGAACGCCGGAGCATGGCCATCGGGCCTCGCCGGCGACGAGACCGCGCGGAGCAACGGCGATCCAGCGTACGAGCGCCACGCCGCGGTCGGACACGGCGGTCGCGTCGTCGACGTCGCCGTCGGCGCCTTCCCCCAGCCGGCGACCGAGCGATCGACCGCGGCCACGCGCCGAGGCAGGGCGTGGCGCAGCACGCTCGCCAGCGTGCCACCCCAGCGCTCGGCGACCCACCGGTACAGCTGCAGATCATCGCCGTCGAAGCGCGGCAGGTCACCCCGGACCCCCAGCAGGTCCTTGGTGCGCTCGGGTGCCACCGTCGTGCGGTCCGTGCAGCCGACGACCCAGCCGGTCCGGCGCCTGCCGGCGAAGCTCACGAGCACTTCGTGACCGAACGCGACCTCGTACCCGTCGGGGATTGCGTAGTCGAACGGACGGTCGAGGTGAGCCGGCTCGACGTCGACCACGACCTGCGCGTACCGGAGCTCACGGGTCACCGTTCGGCCCTCGGATCCGTGTGGCCTACGCCCCGGCGGCCCGCAGCAGATCGTTGACATGTTCGGTCCGCTCCCACGTGAAGCCGTCGCCGTCACGCCCGAAGTGCCCGTAGGCCGCCGTCTTTCGGAACACCGGCCGGAGTAGTCGCAGATCGCGGATGATGGCGGCGGGGCGCAGGTCGAAGACCTCCTCGATCCCGGCGAGGATGCGCTGCGGATCATGATGCTCCGAGCCGAACGTGTCGAGCGCGATGCTCACCGGCCGGGCCTTGCCGATGGCGTACGCGACCTGCAGCTCCGCGCGGTCGGCGAGACCGGATGCAACGACGTGTTTGGCCACCCAACGCGCGGCGTACGCGGCCGACCGGTCGACCTTCGTGGGATCCTTCCCGCTGAACGCGCCACCGCCGTGACGGGACATCCCGCCGTACGTGTCGACGATGATCTTGCGTCCCGTCAGGCCCGCGTCGGCCTGCGGTCCACCGAGCTCGAACCGCCCGCTGGGGTTGACCAGCACGTCCTCGTCGTCCCACGCGATACCGCCCGGCACGACAGGGGCGATGACGTGCTCGACCAGATCGGGCGTCAGCAGGGTGTCGATGTCGATGTCGGCGCGGTGCTGGGTCGAGATGAGGACGCGCTCGACGCGCACCGGCTTGTCACCCTCGTACGCCACCGTCACCTGGGTCTTGCCGTCCGGGAGCAGATACGGCACGACGCCGTGCCGGCGGACGTCCGACAGCCGTTCAGCGATGCGGTGCGCGAGCTGAATCGGCAACGGCATCAGCGCGTCGGTCTCGCGGCAGGCGTAGCCGAACATCATCCCCTGGTCACCGGCACCGAGGCTGTCGAGCTCAGCGTCGACCCCGGTGACGCCGGCCCGCAGCTCATATGAGCGGTCGACGCCGTCGGCGATGTCCGGGGACTGCTCGTCGAGCGCGATCAACACCCCACAGGTCCTGCCGTCGAAGCCGGCGCCCGCGTGGTCGTAGCCGATGTCGATGATCGTCTGGCGCGCGATCTGTGCGATGTCGACGTACGTCGACGTGGTGATCTCGCCACCGACCAGCACGAGCCCGGTCGTGACGAACGTCTCACACGCCACACGAGCCGCGGCCGGGTTCGGTTCGGTGGCGAGCACCTCGTCGAGGACGGCGTCCGATACCTGATCGGCGACCTTGTCGGGATGCCCCTCGGTCACCGATTCAGACGTGAACAACCGTGGGCCAGCGATCACCGTGGCGTCCTTTCTGTCGTGGGCTGCGCGTGGCGTCCGGCCTAGCGCTGCGCGAGCAGCTCCTCGACCTCGTCACACACCACGCCCGCCAACCGGTCCTTCGTCGTCAACGGCACCTCACGACGGCCGCCATCGGCCCGGATCAGCACCGCCCGGTTCGTGTCGACGCTGAACCCGGCGTCGGCCATGTCGACCCGGTTGACGACGATGAGGTCCAGACCCTTGCGGCGCAGCTTCTCACGACCGTGGTCCTCGGCCAAGTCCGTCTCGGCCGCGAAGCCGACCAGGACCCGGCCGGCCTTGCGCGCGCCGAGCTCAGCGAGGATGTCCGGGTTCTCGACGAGCTTGATCTGTGCCAGATCACCGCTGTCCTTCTTGATCTTGCGGTCGCTGTACTGCGCGGGCCTGAAGTCGGCGACCGCTGCCGCCTTCATCACGACGTCGGCGTCGTCGACGAGCGACACGATCACCGAGCGCATCTGCTCGGCGGTTTCGACATGGTGCACCCGCACGCCGACGGGGTCGTCGAGATGATTGGGGGCGGCCACCAGGTCGACGCGGCCACCGCGGCGCGCCGCCTCACGAGCCAGTGCGTACCCCATCTTCCCGCTCGAGCGGTTGCCGACGAACCGGACCGGGTCGATCGGCTCGCGCGTGCCGCCCGCGGAGACGATCACACGGCGTCCGGCGAGCGGCGAATCTGACGGACCGACCGCCGCGCGGACGGCGTCGACGATCGCGGATTCCTCCGCCAGCCGGCCCTCGCCGACGTCGCCGGCCGCCAGCGGCCCGTCGTCGGGGCCGACGATGCGGACCCCGCGCCGGCGCAGGGTCGCGACATTGGCCTGTGTCGCCGCGTGTCGCCACATCTCCGTGTGCATCGCGGGGGCCACGACGATCGGACAGTCGAGCATCAGCGCGGTGCTGGTGACCAGGTCGTCGGCGATGCCGACCGCCAGCTTGGCGATGAGGTTGGCCGTCGTCGGCGCGAACACGGCGACGTCGGCCTCACGCGCCAGATGGATGTGGGGCACCTGGCCGGTGTCGCTGAACACGTCCAGCGGGACGTGCCGACCGGTCAGGCCCTCGAACGTCGCCGGGCCGACGAACTTCCCGGCCGCGGCGGTCAGCAGGGCCTGCACGCTCGCGCCCGCGCGCAGCAGGGCACGAGCCAGGTTCGCGGACTTGTAGGCGGCGATGCCGCCTGACACCACCAGCAGTACATGGCGCCCCGCGAGCACCTCTGGGGCCACCGTCATCGAACAGCCGCTAGTCCGCCGTCGGCTCGTCGGCCACAGGGCCCTCGTCGGCCACGCCCAGGTCGCCGTCGAGGCTGCCGAGGTCGTCGATGCCGGCGTCACCCAGCGTGTAGATCTCAGCACCACCGCCCAGGAAGTCCTCAGCGGCGCGGCGGACGTCGCCACCGTACTGGGGCACGATCTTCTCGGCGGCGATCTCCTCGAGGGCGATCGACAGCGGCTTGTTGGAGTCGACCTGCTCGACCAGTGGCGGGGTGTACTGACCGAGCCCCTCGCCCAGCGAGTGGTAGTAGTCGTTGATCTCGCGCGCCCGCTGCGCGGAGAGGTGCACCAGCGTGTACTTGCTGTCGACCTTCGACAGCAGCTCGTCGATGGTTGCGATGACGCACTCCTTGCGTTCCAGGCTGTTGACGTACGAGTCCGCCTGACGCTAGGGGTCGGCGGCGTCGCCCAGTATACGGACGATCTGTGCCGCGGCCGCTTCGAGATCGTCGTTGGTCACATGGTGGTCGAACGCGTCCGCCTGCGCCAGCTCCCACTCGGCGAGCGCCATGCGTTCAGCGACCCGGCGGTCGTCGTCGGTGCCTCGCTGCCGCAGCCGTGAAGTCAACGTGTCGAGACTCGGCGGATGCAGGAAGATCAGTGACGCGTCGGGAAACTCCTTGCGGACGGCGAGCGCGCCGCGGACCTCCAGCTCGAGCAGGACGCACCGGTCCTGTGACAGCGGGTCACGGACGCTGCGCCACAGCGTGCCGTAGCGGTTCCCCCCGAAGGTGGCCCATTCGAGCAGCTCACCGTCGGCGATCAGACGGTCGAACTCGGCGTCGGAAACGAAGTGGTAGTCCACACCATCGCGCTCGCCTTCCCTGGACGCCCGTGTCGTGGCCGACACGGCCACCGACCACCTCGGCAGACGGTGCCTGAGCGCGGCGACCAACGTGCCCTTGCCCACACCACCGGGTCCACTGAGCACGGCGATCGCGCCACTCACCGCCGGCGACCCGCCCTTCGCCGCCGCGGCGCTGAGCCGGCTGCCGTCACCGCTCGGAGAACTCCGCGAGCAGCCGCTCCCGCTGGTTGACTCCCAGTCCACGCAGCCGGCGCGACGACGAGATGTCGAGGCGCTCCATGAGTCGTCGCGCTCGCACCCGTCCGACCTTGGGCATCGCTTCGAGGATCTCCGAAACCCGGGTCTTGGCAATGACGTCGTCGGCGTCGGCGCGCGACAGCACGTGCTGGAGGTCGATCTCGCCGGCCTTGAGCCGGTGCTTCATCTCCGCACGCAGCTTCCGCGCCTCGGCGGCCTTGTTCAGTGCGTCGCGACGAGCATCGTCGTCGAGCTCAGGTAACGGCATGGGTCCTCCTCGAACGACCTCGCCGGGCTGTCCGCGCATCCTATCCAGCGGGCCAGGCGGGTCAACGTCCGTCATCGACGTTTCGTCACAGGGTAGGTGGCCGGATGGCCGCTACCGCAGGCAGGCCCATCCCGAACGGGGTGGACCTGTCCGATCAGACGTTGTCCGCCACAACAGTGGTACGCCTCACAGCTCGCTGGCGGTGAACAGCGCTGACAGCTTCAGGTCGTCTTCGGCAAGCTTCTGCGCGCCCCCAGCCTCGCGGTCGATCACGCAGAGGACCTGATCGACGATCGCACCGCGCGCACGCAGATCGGCGGCCGACGCGCGGACCTGCCCACCGGTCGTGATCACGTCCTCCACGATCAACAGCCGCAGCCCGTCGACCTCGCCGCCTTCCGCCAACCGGCCGGTGCCGTAGGCCTTGGTCTGCTTGCGGACGAACCGCGTTGGCAGTCCTGTGACCTGGGAGAGCACGACCGCGAGCGGAATGCCGCCCAGCTCGAGACCTGCGAGCGCGTCGACGTCGTCGGGCACCAGTGCCGCCATTGCCTCGGCGATGTCCCAGAGCAGCGGAGGGTCGGCCTCGAACATGTACTTGTCGAAGTACTCCCCACTGGTCGCCCCTGAGCGCAGGACGAAGTGGCCGGTCATGTGTGACCGTGACCGTATTCGCCTGGCAAGACGTTCTCGCGTCGCCACCGCTGTTATGCCTCTTCCGTCGATCGCGCTTCCACGATCTGCCGCCGGATCGTCCGCAACGCCGCCACCGGGTCGTCGGCCCTGGTGACCGGCCGGCCGACCACGAGCATGTCGGCACCCGCGTCAACCGCGGCACGGGGCGTCACGACCCGCGCCTGATCCTGCATGGCAGCTCCCTCCGGCCGGACACCCGGCACGACCACGGTGGCAGCGCCACCGACCACGTCACGAACTCGTGCGACCTCGTGCCCAGCGCACACAATACCGGCTGCGCCGGCTTCGATCGCAAGCCGGGCCAGTTGGGGAACCACAGTGCCGGCTGCGCCCATGCCCAGCTCGGCCAACATGGCGTCGTCCAGACTGGTCAGCACGGTGACCGCAAGAACATCCACCGCCGGTGCGGCCCGTGCCGCAGCCGACATCATCGCCGGGCCGCCACTCGCGTGCACCGTCACCATTCTGGCACCGTGCGCGGCGGCCGCTGCGGCTGCCGCGGCCACAGTGTTGGGGATGTCGTGCAGCTTGAGGTCGCAGAACACCGGTGCGGATCGCGCAGCCAGATCGATCGCTCGAGGCCCCAGCGCCGTGAGCGCCTCGAGTCCGACCTTCAGCACGTCGGCCTCACCGGCCAACGCGGTCGCCAGCTCCACCAGCCGGCGCTCGTCGGCGGTGTCGAGCGCGACGGCGATGCGAACGTCAGTCGTCATGTCGCTACCGGGCCACGGACCGCGCCGCACAGATCGGCGACGCCGCGTTCGTCGTGGTCCTCCAGCCACCGGCGCAGCCCGTCGACCGCCTGTGGGATCGCCAACGGGTCTGCGAACGTGGCGGTACCGATCGCGACCGCCCCGGCGCCGGCCATGATGAGCTCGACGACGTCCTGCGCCGTGCGGGCGCCACCGATTCCAATGATCGGCACGGGACCCAGCGCCTGCCACACCTGGTGGACGGCACGGACTGCGACGGGCCTGATCGCCGGACCCGACAGGCCCCCGGTGCCGGCCGCCAGCTTCGGCCGCCGGGTCTCGACATCGATCGCCATGCCCAGCAGCGTGTTGATCACGCTGACGCCGGTCGCACCGGCCTCCAGCGCTGCTGCGGCGATCCCGGCGATGTCGGTGACGTCAGGCGTCAGCTTGGCGAACACCGGCAGGTCCGTCGTCGACGTGACCGCCGAGATCGCAGCGGCCGTCGCGCCGGCCCGGCATGCGAACACGACACCCCTGTCCTCGACGTTGGGGCACGAGATGTTGACCTCGAGCGCCGAGATCCCCGCGACGTTGTCGAGCCGCTTGGCGAGCAGCCTGTACTCGTCAACGGTCTGGCCGGCGATGCTGGCGATCACAGGGACGTCCTGGGCTGCCAGCCACGGCAGGTCGCGCGCGATCCACGCGTCCACACCAGGGTTCTGCAGACCGATCGCGTTGAGCATGCCGCTCGCCGTCTCGGCCATCCGGGGCGGCGGCAGGCCGGCGCGAGGCTCCAGCGTCACCGACTTCGTGACGATCGCTCCGAGCGTCGCAAGGTCGAAGAACCGCGCCATCTCACGGCCGCTCGCGAAGCAGCCGCTGGCCGTGACGACCGGGTTGCGCAGACGCAGCGGTCCCAGGTCCACCGAGAGATCGATGCCGGCGGGCACACCAGTCACGACGAACCACCTCGCACGTGGTCCCACGCGATGCGACTGGCGTCCATGACCGGCCCGTCGATGCAGGCGCGGGTGTACCCGTCGGTCGTCGGCACGACGCACGTCATGCAGACCCCCACCGAGCAGCCCATGTGCTCCTCGACCGCGACCTGGCACGGACGCCCACGGCCGGCGGCGATGCGGGCGACCGCTGCGAGCATGGGCATCGGACCGCAGGCGAACACCGCGGTGTCGTCACCTGTCAGGCGCTCGTCGAGCACATCGGTCACCAGCCCGGCGTGGCCGCGGCTACCGTCCTCGGTCGTCTCGATCACCGAGGCGGTGCCGGTGTCCAGACGTGACACCGGATACAGCGCCCGGACGGTCGCGGCGCCGCTGAGCAGCTCGACGACGTGACCGCGTGACACCAGCAGCTGGCCGAGCCACTCGAGGGCCGCCACCCCGTAGCCGCCTCCGACCAGGACGCAGCGGGCCGACGTCACGGGCATGACGAATCCTCGACCCAGCGGTCCGGTCATCGCCAGCACGGTCGACACCGGCTGTCCGACGAGCCACGCGGTCCCCTCGCCGACAACGGCGATGACAAGGTCGAGAATGCCCGCGGCGACATCGACGCCGGCGACGGCGAACGGACGTCGCAGCAGGGTACCGGGCGCGCCCACGGAGACGCTGACGAACTGGCCGGGGGTCGCTGCGGCGACGATGTCGGGCGCCGAGAAGCTGCACACGTGGTAGGCGGCGGCGCGACGCCTGCCGACCAGTGTCGCCGTCGTCGAGCGGACGGTCGCCGTGGCGGTCGCGGTCATACAGGCCGCTCGCTGTCGAGCCCGCGACGCGCCTCGGCGTGGAACTCCTGGAGACTGCGCACACCCACCGTGCCACCGCGGAGCGCCTCGATCCCCTGGATCGCCGCCAGGATGCCCGACAGCGTCGTGATGCACGGGATGCCGTGCCGCACCGCCGCCGTCCGGATCTCGTAGCCGTCGGCACGTGGGCCGATGCCACCACGCGGCGTGTTGAACACAAGATCGACATCGCCCGCCTCGATGCGGTCGACGACCGTGGTGCCGCCGCCGGCACGCTCCGAGAACTTGGCAACGACCTGCGCGGCCACACCGCTGCGCCGCAGGGTCGCCGCCGTGCCCTCCGTCGCCAGTATCTCGAACCCCAGGTCCGCCAGCCGCTTGACCGGGAAGATGAGCGCACGCTTGTCACGGTTCGCGATCGACACGAAGACCGTGCCCTTCTCGGGCAGCACCATCGCCCCCGTCCCCGCCTGGCTCTTGGCGAAGGCGACGCCGAACTGCTCGTCGATGCCCATGACCTCGCCGGTCGAGCGCATCTCGGGGCCGAGCCTGGAGTCGACGCCCGGAAAGCGGTTGAATGGCAACACCGCCTCCTTGACCGCCGTGTACGGCAGCGACGGAGCGGTGGCCATGTCCAGCGGCGGCGCCAGCCCTTCCGCGCGCAGCTCGGCCAGCGTGGCGCCCGCCATCACCCGCGCAGCCAGCTTGGCCAGCGGCACACCGGTCGCCTTCGACACGAACGGTGTGGTCCGTGACGCCCGCGGGTTGGCCTCGAGCACCAGCGTGACCTCGTCGCGCAACGCGAACTGGATGTTGATCAGCCCTCTCGTGTGCAGGGCGTCGGCGATCATCGCGGTCTGGTCGGCCAGCACGGACACCTGCGCGCGTCCCAGGGTGAACGGCGGCAGCACGCACGCCGAGTCCCCCGAGTGGACACCCGCCTCCTCGATGTGCTCCGTGATGCCTCCGATGAAGACCTCGGTGCCGTCATAGACCGCGTCCACGTCGAGCTCGACGGCGGACTCGAGGAACCTGTCGACCAGCACCGCGCCCTCCGCCGCGTTGACCTCCAGCCACTGCCGCAACTGGTCGACGTCGTACACGATCGCCATCGCCCGCCCGCCGAGCACGTACGAGGGCCGGAGCAGCACAGGAAACCCGATGCGGTTGGCCACCGCCAGGGCGTCATCGTGCGTGGCCGCGATGCCTCCCTCGGGCTGACGGATGGCCAGATCGGTCAGCAGCTCGCCGAACCGCCCCCGATCCTCGGCGCGGTCGATCGCCTCGGGGGCGGTCCCGAGGATCCGCACCCCCTCGGCCGCGAGTGCCTTGGCCAGCTTGAGAGGCGTCTGCCCGCCGAACTGGACCATCACGCCGATGTCCGTGCCCCCCGCGGCTACCTCGGCGTCGTGGACCGCGAGCACGTCCTCGACGGTCAGCGGTTCGAAGTACAGCCGATCGGCGGTGTCGTAGTCCGTCGACACGGTCTCCGGGTTGCAGTTGACCATGATGGTCTCGTACCCCGCGTCGGACAGGGCCTGCACCGCGTGCACACAGCAGTAGTCGAACTCGATGCCCTGCCCGATGCGGTTCGGGCCCGACCCGAGGATCATGATGCGAGGACGATCACTGTGCGCGACCTCGGTGGTGTCCTCGTAGGTCGAGTAGTGGTACGGCGTGGTTGCCGCGAACTCGGCCGCGCAGGTGTCGACTGTCTTGAACACCGGGTGGATGTCGAGCTCGCGGCGGCGGCGGCGGACATCGACCTCGTCGACGCCGAACAGCCGGGCGATCATCTGGTCGCCGAAACCCGCACGCTTGGCGCGACGCAGCAACCAGCGATCGACGTTGGCCAACGTCTCGCACGCCCGCAGGGCACGACGCAGCTCGACGATCTGCAGCAGCTGGTCACAGAACCAAGGGTCATAGCCCGTGAGGGCCGCGACCCGTTCGGTCGGCCAGCCACGCGCGAGGGCCGCGTCCACCGCCTGCAGCCTGGTCGCGGTCGGCGTCCGCAGCGCCGCGTCGAGCTCGGCATCGCTGCGCCCGTCCGCAGCGCCGACCAGCCCGACCGACCCGTCCTCGAGCGAGCGCAGGGCCTTGCCCAGCGACTCGGTGAACGTGCGGCCGATGGCCATGACCTCGCCGACGCTTCGCATCCGCGTGGTGAGCCGGCCGTCGACTTCGGGGAACTTCTCGAAGTTGAACCGCGGGATCTTCGTCACCACGTAGTCGATCGACGGCTCGAACGCGGCGAGTGTCTCACCGGTGATGTCGTTGGCGATCTCGTCGAGGCGGTAGCCCACGGCCAGCAGCGCCGCGATCTTCGCGATGGGAAACCCCGTGGCCTTCGAGGCCAACGCGCTCGACCGCGACACGCGCGGGTTCATCTCGACGACCCGCACCCGTCCGGTCGCCGGGTCGACCGCGAACTGGACGTTGCTGCCGCCCGTCGTCACGCCGATCCTGCGCAGCACCGCGAACGACGCGTTGCGCAGCCGTTGGAACTCGACGTCCGACAGCGTCATCGCGGGCGCCACCGTGATCGAGTCCCCGGTGTGCACACCCATCGGGTCCAGGTTCTCGATCGTGCACACCACCACGCAGTTGTCGGCGTGGTCGCGCATCACCTCCAGCTCGTACTCCTTCCATCCCAGCAACGACTCGTCGATCTGGACCTGGCCGATCGGGCTGGCATCGAGACCCTCTGTGACCAGACGCTCGAACGTCTCCCAGTCGTCGGCCACCCCGCTGCCGGCGCCGCCGAGCGTGAACGACGACCGCACGAGCACCGGAAAGCCCAGCTGCTCAGCCAACGTGCGTGCGGTCGCCAGATCGCGCGCCTCACCGCAACGGGCGACCTCCAGTCCGATCTCGCCCATCACCTCGGCGAACTGCCGGCGATCCTCAGCCAGCGCGATGCTCTCGAGCCCGGCACCGATCTGCTCGACGCCGTGGCGTTCGAGCACGTCGGCGGCGGCAAGATCCATCGCGACGTTCAGGCCCGTCTGGCCTCCCAGCGTCGGCAGCAGCGCCATCCGCTCGCCGCGCGCCGCCTCGCGCGCGATCACCTTGGAGACCATCTCGACCGTCAGCGGCTCGACGTACGTCGCGTCGGCGAACGCCGGGTCGGTCATGATCGTGGCCGGGTTCGAGTTGACGAGGACCACGCGGTAGCCCTCGCGGCGCAGCGCCTTGCACGCCTGTGCACCCGAATAGTCGAACTCACACGCCTGCCCGATCACGATCGGGCCCGACCCGAGGACGAGGACCGTATCGATGTCACTACGTGCCGGCACCGCGGCTCCTTTTCCCATCGAGAGGAGGCGATGCGGAGCCCGGTTCCATATCGACCACACCCAGAGGCGATGCAGCGCCTGGTTCGGGCCAGGTGGTCGACCGGCCGCGCCCGCAGCGGCGCATCAGGTCGGCGAACTCACCGAACAGGTGCCGTCCGTCATGGGGGCCCGGTGCGGCCTCAGGGTGGTACTGGACGCTGAATGCCGGCGCGTCGGCGCAGCGCAACCCCTCATTGACGCCGTCGTTGAGGTTGACGTGCGAGACGACGACTGCTCCGAAGCGGTCGGCACGCGCCAACGAGGCGTTGTCGACCGCAAAACCGTGGTTGTGGGTCGAAATCTCGACCGTCCCTCGCACCTGGTCGCGCACCGGCTGGTTCGTACCCCGGTGCCCGAACGGCAGCTTGTACGTCGTCGCGCCGAGCGCCCGGCCCAGCAGCTGGTGCCCGAGGCAGATACCGAACAGCGGCACCTCCGCCCCGAGCACGGTCGCGATCGCAGCGCTGCCGTAGGTGACCGCCGCCGGATCGCCCGGTCCGTTCGAGCAGAACACCCCGTCGGGCTCCCACGCGAGCACGCGCTCAGCAGCGGTCGTGGCCGGGACCACGCGGACGGCGCACCCGGCCGCTGCCAGCAGACGCAGGATGCTGCGCTTGATCCCGAAGTCGTACGCCACCACGCGGAACGGCGCGTCCGGCGTGTCGACGTCGTAGACCCGGCTCGTCGTCACCTCGCGAGCCAGGTCGGCACCGGCCATCGGCGGCGCCGCGCGAACCACCTCCAGGAGCGCGTCGCGGTCGACCAGTTCCGTGCTGATCCCCGCGCGCATCGCTCCTGCTGAGCGGATGTGGCGCGCCAGCCTGCGGGTGTCAACCTCGCTGATCCCGACCACCCCCGCTGCGGCCAGGGTCTCGGGGAGTCCGCCAGTCGCGCGCCAGTTGGAGTAGGTGCGACTCGCCGAGCGCACGATGAAGCCGGCCGCCTGCACCGACGTCGCCTCGGCATCCTGGTCGCTCGTGCCGTAGTTGCCCTGATGTGGCGCGGTCATCGCGACCAGCTGCCGGTGGTAGCTGGGGTCGGTCAGGACCTCCTGGTAGCCGGTGAGGCTGGTGTTGAAGACCACCTCACCGGTGGCCGTCCCGGCCGCTGCGAAAGCTTCGCCGGCGAACATCTCACCGTCTTCGAGCACCAGCACCGCCCGGGGTGGTCGTGCAATCATCACGCGCCGTCGCCCATTCCGTCCTCATGTGCCGGTCGCAGCGGTTCACCGTCGCGGACCGTGAACCGCCCGCGGAGCAGCGTGTGGCGCACGCGACCCCACAGCTGCCGACCCGCGAACGGTGTGTTGCGGCTGCGGCTGTGCGAGCTGCGTGCGGTGACCGTCCACCGCTGCTCGGGGTCGAAGAGCACCAGGTTGGCCGGAGTGCCGGCAGCGATCGGTCCGCCGTGGCCGACCATGTCACGGCTGCGGGCAGGCTTGGTCGACAGCGCTGCCACCGCCTCCGACAGTGTCAGCACACCGGGCCGCACCAACTCGGTGATCGTGACCGCCAACGCGGTCTCGAGGCCGAGCATGCCGCACGGCGCCGCGGCCCATTCGCGTTCCTTCTCCTCCGGCGGATGGGGCGCGTGGTCCGTGGCGATCGCGTCGATCGTGCCGTCCGCGAGGCCCTCCCGCACGGCCTCGACGTCGGTCTTGAGCCGCAGCGGTGGGTTGACCTTGTACACGGGATCGTAGGTCGACACCTCGTCGTCGGTCAGCGTGAAGTGGTGCGGCGTCGCCTCCGCAGTGACTCGGATCCTGTCTGCCTTCGCCGCACGGATCAGCGCCACGGTCTCCGCGGTCGACACGTGGGGCACGTGTAGCCGGGCGCCCAGGCCGCGCGCCAGGATCAGGTCGCGCGCAACCATCGATTCCTCGGCCTCGCGGGGCCATCCGGTCAGGCCCAGCAGATCCGACTGGGCGCCCTCGTGCATCTGCGCGCCGCCCGTCAACGTTCGTTCCTCAGCGTGATTGCAGACGATCGCGTCCCACGTGCGAGCGTACGCCAACGCACGGCGCATGACGCGCGCGGACTGCACGGGATGTCCATCATCGGAGAAGCAGCGAACGCCCACGGCCGCCATCGCACCCAACTCGGCCAGCTCCTCGCCGGCCAGACCCCGCGTCACCGCACCCACCGGGAACACGTCGCACATCGCTGCTTCGCGCGCCAGACGGAGCACCTGCTCGATCACCCCCGCATGGTCGGCGACCGGCTGCGTGTTCGCCATGGGACAGACCGCGGTGTACCCACCGGCGGCCGCGGCCGTCGTGCCGCTCTCGACGGTCTCGGCGTCCTCGCCCCCAGGTTCCCGCAGGTGGACGTGCAGATCGACCAGTCCGGGTGCCAGCACCAGACCTTCCGCCGGGATCGCGAGACCACGCGACGCCCTGCCAACCGACGCGATGCGGTCGCCGTCGACCACGACGTTGGCAGCCTGGTCCCGTCCACTGGCTGGATCGACGACGCGCGCGCCCGTGAAGGTGAACACCGAATCGCTCATGTCGCCTCTCAGCCTCGGTCGGCGGTCTCGCCGCCCAGCATCAGGTACAGGCAGCTCATGCGCACAGCGACGCCGTTGGCCACCTGCTGGGTGATCAGCGCGTTCGGCGCGTCGGCGACGTCCGCCGTCAGCTCGATCCCGCGGTTCATCGGACCAGGGTGCATGATCGCAGCGTGCTCGGCGAGTTGTCCGAGCCGCCGGCGGTCCATCCCCCACAGCCGGCCGTACTCGCGGATCGACGGAATGAACTGCTCGTGCATGCGTTCACGCTGCACGCGCAACAGGTACACGACGTCGACCTTGCCGAGGACCGGGTCCAGGTCGTGGGTCACATCGACGTCCCACCGGTCGGCCGCCAGCGGCAGCAGCGTCGGCGGTCCCACCAGCGTGACACCGGCCGACATGGTCGCAAGCCCCTGTACGAGGCTGCGCGCCACCCGCGAGTGCAGCACATCGCCCACAACAGCGACGTGCAGGCCGTCGAGCCGGCCGAAGTGCTCACGGATCGTGAACAGATCGAGCAGCGCCTGCGTGGGATGCTGATGCCCGCCGTCACCTGCATTGAGCACCTTCGCATCCACCCAGCGGGTCAGCTGGAGCGGTGCACCCGACGCGTGGTGACGGACGACGATCGCGTCGACACCCATCGCCTGCAGGGTCAGCGCAGTGTCCTTGAGCGACTCGCCCTTGGACACGCTGGAGCCCTTCGCCGAGAAGTTCAGCACGTCGGCGGACAGGCGCTTGGCCGCGATCTCGAAGCTCACGCGGGTGCGCGTCGAGTCCTCGAAGAACAAGTTGCACACCGTGCGGCCGCGCAGCGTCGGGACCTTCTTGATCGGACGCGCGGCCAACTCGTGGAACGCCCGTGCAGTGTCGAGGATCTCGGTTATCGAGCCCCTGTCGAGCGTCTGCATGTCAAGCAGGTGCGACAGGCCGCCCGTGCGCCCACCCGCGGGTGGGTCGAGGATGTGGTCGTGCGTCATCGTCATCACTCCGCGGGCTCGATCGAGACGGTGTCGACGCCGTCGTGCTCGACGACACGGACGCGGACGATCTCGTCCGCGGCCGTCGGCAGGTTCTTGCCGACGTAGTCGGCGCGGATCGGCAGCTCCCGGTGGCCGCGATCGACCAGTGCCGCCAACTCGATTGCAGCGGGACGTCCCTGGTCGATGACCGCCTCCATCGCCCCCCTGATGGTCCGGCCGGTGTACAACACGTCGTCGACGAGGATGACCGTCTGGCCTTCGGTGTCGACGGGAAAATGGGTGCGTTCCAGCGGACGGGGCCCCATCCGCGCGTAGTCGTCGCGGTACAACGCGACGTCGAGGGTGCCCGTGGGCACCGACACGCGCTCGATCTGCTCGATGTCGCGCGCGAGGCGACCGGCGAGCGGAACACCGCGGGAGTGGATCCCCATCAGGACCAGATCAGCGGCGAGCGGGTGGCGCTCGAGGATCTCGTGCGCCATGCGCCGCACAGCCCGCCGAATCGCGTCCGCGTCGAGGACCTCACGCGACGGACCGCTGGAAGCCGAAGGTATGGGTGCGCGGGCTGACGGCAACGTTCGACCTTTCTGGCCTCACGGGACCAGGCTTAAAGGGCGTCGGCGAGACCGTAGCAGGCGACCCCACCGGTCACAACGAGGCCGGCCCGCCGCCACCGCGAGCCGCGGCGTCCGAGCGCGCCGCGGCCACATCGGCCTCGCTGCGCGCGACCTGCGCGAGCACGCCGTTGATGAACCGGCCCGAGTCCGGGGTGGACAGCTCGTTGGCGAGCTCAACCGCCTCGTCGATCACGACCGCGACGGGAACGTCGGAGTGCAGCAGCTCCCACACGCCGAGCCGCAACAGGTTGCGGTCCACCACCGGCATGCGCTCGATGCTCCACCCTCGCGCGTACGTCGCGATCACGCTGTCCAGCCGCTCTCCGGTGCGCGCGACGCCCTCGACCAGCGCCACGGTGAATGCGGCCGGGGGATCGTCCTGTGTGCTGCGCGCCAGGACGTCGCCGATGTCGTCGCGGCGCACGTCGGCTTCGTACAGCAGCGCGAGCGCGCGCTGCCGATCTTGGTGTCGAGATCGCGTCACCCAGGGCGCCTACCGCTGACGCTACTTGAGGCGCTCACGCCACGGCGCCTACCGCTGACGCTACTTGAGGCGCTCACGCCACGGCGCCTACCGCTGACGCTACTTGAGGCGCTCACGCCACGGCGCCTACCGCTGACGCTACTTGAGGCGCTCACGCCCGTGAGCTGTACTCGCCGGTTCTGGTGTCGACTTTGACGCGTTCGCCGGGGTTGATGAACAGCGGCACCTGGACGACGGCGCCGGTTTCGAGCGTGGCGGGTTTGGTCGCACCCGACACACGGTCGCCCTGGATGCCAGGCTCGGTCTCGGACACGGCCAGCTCGACGCTCGCGGGCAGGTTGATACCGACAACCTCGTCCTCGTGGAAGACCAGTTCGATCGTGTCACCCTCGACGAACCACAGGGCCGCATCACCTATCGCCTCGTCGGAGACGAAGGTCTGCTCGAAGTGCTCGGTGTCCATGAACACCAGCTGCTGGCCTTCGCGGTACAGGTACTGCAACCGGCGACGGGTCAGGATCGCCTGATCGACGTTCTCGCCGGCCCGAAACGTCCGGTCCACGGTCTTGCCGCTGCGCACACCCTTCAGCGTGGTCCGCACGAACGCGCCGCCCTTGCCGGGCTTGACGTGCTGGAAGTACTCGACGCGCCACAACTCGCCGTCGATGTTCAGCGTCATGCCGTTCTTCAGGCTGTTGGTGGACACCATGGAACTACCTCAGGATCGTGGGGCGTGTTGCGGCGACGCGGCCCGACCACGACGGCCGGACACGCGATGAGCAGGAGCGGCGATGCGATCGCCGGTTGAAGCGCGAGTGTACCGTCAGTCCGCGCCGTGCCGGGCTGCGACCAGCTGCCGGGCGGCCAGCACCGCAAGCTCGTAGCCGTAGGCTCCTGCACCGGTGATCGTGACGTCGACGACCGCGCTGATGACGCTGTGGTGGCGGAACGGCTCCCGCGCCGCGATCTGAGACAGATGCACCTCGACCGTTGGCAGCTCGATGAGCTCGATCGCGTCCCGCAGGGCGTAGCTGTAGTGGGTCAGCGCACCGGCGTTGACGACGACGGCCGCCGTACCGTCGGTCCGCGCCCTGTGGAGCCGCTCGATCAGCGCCCCCTCGTACTCGGTGACGAAGTCGTCGACATCGTCGTGCACGCGTTTGACGGCCGCCACGATGTCGGAGATGGAGGCGGTGCCGTACACGTCGGGCGAACGATGGCCGAGCTGCGACAGGTTCGGGCCGTTCGCGAGCAGAATGCGCACGCTACCTCCTGAGTCGATGCAGGGTCTCGCGACAGCGCTGCACCTTATCGTCGTTGCAGGCCGGTCAGTGCCGTCGTCAGCAGGCGCCGCGCCGGCGCCGCGACGACGTCGGCCTCACCCGGACGCGTGCAGAGCACCAGTTGCAGTCCGTCGCGCACCTTCTTGTCGCGCGCCATGACGGCGAAGACCTCGTCGCTGTCGACGGGGTCGGCCACGATCGGCAGTCCGACCTTTGTCAAGATTCGTGTCGTGCGGTCGTGCAGGCCCGGCGCGGCGACCCCTGTGAGCTCGCTGACGTGGGCCGCGAAGCGCATGCCCAACCCGACCGCCTCGCCATGCCTGTAGCGCGTATAAGCGGTGAGTGTCTCCAGCGCGTGACCGAGGGTGTGGCCGTAGTTCAGCAGCGCCCGGTCACCGCGCTCGAACACGTCGGCCGCGACGATCTGTGCCTTGACGGCAACCGCACGGCGTGCCAGCTCGACCAGGACGTCACCGGAGGGGTCGAGCGCCGCGACCGGGTCTCGCTCGATGAGGTCGAGGATGATCGGATCGCGTATGAACCCGCACTTGATCACCTCTGCCATCCCCGCCCGCAGCTCGCGCGCGGGAAGCGTCTCCAGCGTTGCGATGTCGGCGACGACCGCGACCGGCTGATGAAAGGCGCCCACCAGGTTCTTCCCCGCCACGAGGTTGATGCCAGTCTTGCCGCCGATCGCAGCGTCGACCTGGGCGAGTAGCGTCGTCGGCACGTGCATCACCCGCACACCGCGATGCCAGGTCGCCGCGACGAATCCGGCGAGGTCGGTGACCACGCCGCCACCGAGCGCGACGATCAGGTCGCCACGTCCCAGCGGGATCGACGCCAGCCAGTCGTACAGCCCGCCCAGCACCGCCAGCGACTTGGCCGGCTCCCCGTCCGGCACGTCCTGCAGATACACGACCAGGCCGGCGGCCTCGAGCCCGGCTGTCACGGGGGCCGCATAGTGCTGCGCGACCGGTGCGGTCGTCACGACGGCGGCGCGACGCCGGCCGCCGGCAGCCGGCAGCCAGCGCGACAGGTCGTCGATCAGCCCGCGCCCGACCGTCACGTCGTAGGGCGTCGCGACGCCCACCGCGATCCGCTCGACCGTCACGCGGGTACGCTTCCGCCCGCATACGGTCCCGACCGCACCCACAACGCGCGTAGACAGGCCACCCCACCTCGGGCGGGCGCACTCCCGCCCGCATCCGGTCCCGACCGCACCCACAACGCGCGTAGACGGGCCACCCCGCCCCAGGCGGGCGCACTCCCGCCCGCATCCGGCCACAACCGCACCCGGGCGGCATGTCGCACGGCGGTCACGTGTGTTCCCGGACCCACTCAGCCAGCAGCGCCGCCGACGCATCGACCGTGAGACCATCGGTGTGCAACGTGGCCGTGGCTGCGGCGGCGTAGGCCTCACGGCGCTCGGCGAGCAACCGCGTCAGCACCTCGACAGGGTCGGTGTCGGCCAGCAGGGGCCGGTCCCCGCGCAGGACCGACTTGCGGAGCCGCTCCGCCAGCGTCACAGGCTGCGCGTGCAACCACACCACCTGGCCCGCGGCGCGCATGCGGGTGACATTGTCCGCATCGAGGACCGCTCCCCCAC
Source organism: Nitriliruptorales bacterium (assembly GCA_024644015.1). Classification (GTDB taxonomy): domain Bacteria; phylum Actinomycetota; class Nitriliruptoria; order Euzebyales; family JAHELV01; genus JAHELV01. Next base: position 25,712 of record JAHELV010000014.1, on the reverse strand, counting down.
CGACCGAGACGATCGCGCCTTGACGGTCGAGCGCGGCGACCAGCGCCGCACGCTCACGTCGGCGGAACGCCGCCTCGCCCTCGCGGTCGAAGATCTCTGCAACGGTCATGCCCGCCTCCTTGGCGACCAGGCGGTCGGTGTCGACGAACGGGCGCTGCAGCAGGACCGCGGCGGCTCGGCCGACCCTGCTCTTGCCGGCGCCCATCAGACCGACCAGCGTGACGACTGCGCACGTCACGACACCGACGTGACCGGCAGATGCGCCAGATACTCCGTGAGGTTGCGGCGCACCTCGTCCAGCGAGTCCCCGCCGGTCTTGTCGAGCAACGCCCGCGCGAGCTCGAACGCGACCACACCCTCGGCAACCACCCCGGCGCGGGGTACCGCGCACACGTCAGAACGCTGCGTGATCGCAACGGCTTCTTCGCCGCTGGCGGTGTCGACCGTCCGCAGCGGCTGCGTGAGACTGGAGATCGGCTTCATCGTGGCGCGCACGCGCAGCGCTGCGCCGGTCGTCATGCCGCCCTCGATCCCACCCGAGCGGTCGGTCAGCCGTCGGACCGCGGCGCCGTTGCCCTCCGCCGGGGCGATCTCGTCGTGGGCCTGCGAACCGCGGACGGCGCCGAGCTGCACGCCGTCGCCGATCTCGACCGCTTTGAACGCCTGGATGCTCATCAGCGCAGCGGCCAGGCGTGTGTCGAGCTTGCGGTCCCAGTGCACGTGGCTGCCAAGTCCCGGCGGTACACCGTGGCCGAGCACCTCGATGACGCCGCCGAGCGTGTCGCGGTCCGCCCTGGCCCGGTCGATCGCGTCCTGCATGCGCAGCGACGCGGCACGGTCGACGCAACGAACGGGGTCGTCGTCGATGCGCCCGATGTCGTCGGGCGTCGCGACCGTACCGTCGGCAACTCCCACGTCGCCGATCCGCACGACGTGGGAGAGCACCGTGACGTCGACCGCGTCGAGGAGGCCCCGCGCGACGGTGGCGAGCGCGACCCGCATGGCCGTCTCACGGGCGCTCGCACGCTCGAGGACGTTCCTTGCGTCGTCGAACTGGTACTTCTGCATTCCGGCAAGGTCAGCGTGACCCGGCCGGGGTCGGGTCAGCGGTTTGCCTCGGGCGGTTCCGGCAACCGCAGCGGGATCGTCCGGCGCGTCAACCCCCATCGCCTCCCGCCATTTGGGCCACTCGGCGTTGCGGATGACGACGGCGACCGGAGAGCCCAGGGTCAGCCCGTGCCTGACGCCGCCGAGGATCTCGTAGGCGTCGGTCTCGAAGCGCATGCGCGGTGACCGCCCGTGCCCGTGGCGGCGCCGGGCGAGCTGATGGGCGATGGCGTCGCCCTCGACGGGCACGCCCGACGGCATGCCCTCGAGGATGCCGACGAGGGCGGGGCCGTGGGACTCACCGGCGGTCAGGTAGCGCAGGCTCATGGCTCACCGCACCGTAGCAGTCGTGACGCCGCATACGGACCGGCGCCGGCAGGATGCCGGCGCCGGTCCGCATGGCCGGGGCGCTACTTCTGAACCCGCTCACCTTCGCACAGGATGAACCGCCGGTCCTCGAAACGCATCGTGGCGCAGTTGCGGGCGATGTCGAGGACGGTCACTTCTCCCGCGACGGTGTCGCCGGCGACCGCCTCGAAGCCCTTGTTGTCCACCACGATGAGTGCCGTCTCGACACCACCGACGGTGAACACGTCCTCGAGCAGGATGGTGGTCGCGCCGACGGTGGTCTGCGACGGGTCGCCGCTCGCCGGTTGCGTTCCGTCGACCGGTGTGGTCGAGCTGGCCGGTTGGGTGCCGTCGACCGGTGTGGTCGCGGTCGGAACTGTCGTGCCGACGGTCGCGTCGGTCGCAGTGGTGTCCGCGACCAGTTGCTCGAACGGGTCGCGGGCGTCGAAGACCTCGAACGTCGGCTCGACCGCGGCGACCTCGGAGCCGCGTTCCGCGGGCTCGACCGCCGCCTCGGATTCCTCTGCGGTTTCGGACGCGGCCACCGCAGGTTCGGCGCCGTCGGCGCTGTCCTGCTCGGCACCACCGCCGAGCTGGGTCAGTGCCAGATACGCCACTGCCGCGACCGCGATGACGCCCAGGCCGATCAGCAGTGGTCGGCTCACGCGGGACTGCTCAGTCGGTGCGGTGCTCACGATGTTCCCTCCCCGGCGGGCGTCTCGGACTCGGCCGGCGCGGGGCTGGCCTGGTCTGACGCGGCCTCACTGGGACCCTCCGACGGCGTACCGTCAGGCCCGACGACTTCGACGTCGGCGCCGGCCTCGAGCACCGGCAGCACCGAGAAGATGTGGCCGATGGCCGTGACGGTCAGGTCGGGAAAGGACTGCTCCGCTTCCTCGGCCATCGTCACGGTCTCGACCTTGACGGCACGTGCCAGGTCGACCTCGATCCGGCGCAGCAGATCGACGACCTGGAAGTAGCTGCCGGTGACGGTCATCTGCGTCGGGATGCGGGCCAGCGCTGTCAGGTCTTTGTTCGTCTCCGGTGCGTCCTCGACCGGCTCGGGTTCGGCGAAGGTCAGCAGTGCGATCTCGACACCGGAGGCGTCGGCGGCCTGCTGTAGTGACCGCAGGGCCTTTGGCTGACCTGGATCGTCCGGGATGTAGTCGCGCAGCCGCACGAGCTGGGAACGGTAGTCCTCCTCGTTCTCCTCGACCTCACGCAGCACAGCGATCTGCGACTGCAACTGGTCGCGCTCGGCTTCGAGCTGCGCGGTCTGCTCGGTGAACTCGGCCTGCTCGACACGCCGGGGCTGGTAGAGCAGGTACCACCACGCGACCGTGAGCAGTATGGCTGCGAGCGCAGCCAACAGGGGGGCTCGGCGAGTCATCGCACGCTCTCCTCGGGAAGTCCGTCGTCGTACCGGTTGGTGTAGGCCCGCTCGTCGAGCTGTACGCGACCGATGAAGTTGGTGACATTGCTGGTGCCGCGTTCCTCTTCGCCGGCTGTCGACAGGTAGCTGTCGTAGAAGCCGTTGGCGTCGTCGAACGTGGCGAGCACCTCTTCGACACCTGGAGCGAACCGGTCGACGGAGTAACCGGTGAAGTCGACCTTCGCGACGGGATCGCCCATGTCGAACACGGCGTCCGTGTCGGCGACGGCGCCGTCGGAGGAGACCCCGGGCTCGGTGGACTCACCGGTGAGCCCGATCAGCGATGCCTGGCGGTCGAACGAGAGGGCCAGGTCACCGAGGATGCGTGCCCAGGACAGCTCCTTGTCCATCGCGGCCGTCAGCAGTGTCTCCCGGTTCTCGACCGTGTCGAGCAGCTTCTGATACTCGGCGAGCGACTCGACCTCGGTGCGCAGCAGGGCGACCTGGCGGTCGGTCTCGTCGCGTTCGGCGCGTGCGTCGTTGACGTCACCCACCTTGAGTGCGTAGAGCCCGCCGAGCGCGAGGACATACGCGGCCAGGAGGCCGGCCGCGAACTTGGCGATCCGGCGCTGGCGGCGCTCGACACCGATCTCGGCCGGCAGCAGGTTGACCCGTGCAACCCGCGTCACCGCAGCGGTGTCGGCGGCGGACGGCAGCTGGGCGGTTTCGTCGTCCAGCGGTTCGAATGACTCGCTCATTGGTCTACTCCAAGTGCGAGGCCGACAGCCACCGCAAGCCGGGGCGCCGCCATCGCCAGCTCGTCCTCGCTGACGCCACTGCCGATGCCAACCATGGTCAGAGGCGACCCGGTCGCGATGTCCAGGCCGAGCTCGTCGGCCATCGTCTCCGCGAGACCCGGCCACTGGCTCGCGCCGCCGGTCAGCACGACCTGCTCGATCGACGGGATGTCCTGCTGCGAGGCGCAGTAGTCGATCGAGCCTTTGATCTCGTTGATCAACCGCCGCGTCTGCGTGCGGACAATGTCCGCCGCGTCATCGTCGCCGGGTCCGTCGTCCTCAGGGACCGACGCCTCGGTGTCCTGGGTCACCGGCGAGGTGGGTTCGTCCTGCGCAGCCGCGACGTCGTGGTGCGCCATGAGCGGCACTGAACCGTTGGCCACCAGCGCGGCATCGGTTGCGGCCATTTCCAGCTTGAGGCGCTCGGCTTCGGCGAGCTCGAGGTCCAGCCGATCGGCCAGCATCGCCGTCATGCCCTGACCACCGAACAGCACCGTTCGGACGAAGTGCGGTACGCCGTTCTTGTGCACGACGAGGTCGGTCACGGTGCCACCGACGTCGACCAGCAGTTCGGTGGTCGGCTCGGACAGGACGTCGGGCGGCGTCAGGCTTCTCAGCGCCGCGAACGCGTCGAGGTCGATGCCGACCGGGTCGAGCTTGGCGCTGCGCACGACCGCCAGCAACTCGTTGACCATCGTGCGCAGCGCGGCGACGACCATGACACGCACGATGCGTTCGCCTTCCTCGCCTTCCCGCTCGCCGAGATAGCAGAAGTCGAGCACCGCCTCGTCGACCGGGATCGGGATCAGTCCGTCCACCTGCATCGGCAGGGACGACCGCAGCTCGCTCTCCGTCATGTACGGCAGATCAAGTCGGCGCACCACGACCTGCTGGTTGGCGAGTCCAACCGAGACCTCGCGGCCCTTCAGCTTCGCCGACTTCCACAGCTCCCGGAGCGCGGTGACGACGACCTCGGGGTCGACGATCTCGCCGTCGCGGACCGATCCGGTGGGCAGCATCACCTCACCGAAGCGCTCGAGCGACGTGCCGTTGCGCCCGTGACGGACCTGAGCGGCCCTCACGCCGCTCGATCCGATGTCCAGCCCGATCGGCGCGGACATCAGGCGCGCTCCGCATCGTGCGAGTCGACGCTCGACGACCGCAGGTACGCGTCGAGGTCGCTGGTGCGGATCCGGTAGTTCTTGCCGACCCGCACGGCCTTGAGCGAGCCCGCCTTGATGAGGCGGTACACGGTCATGCTGGACACACGCATGTGGTCAGCGACCTCGGCAACGGTCAGTAGCCGCTCGCGTGGCATCGAAGATTGGCTCGACACAACTGATTCCTCTCGAGACGCTGATCGCATCGGGTGGTGCTCTGTGTCCCACCCATCGCGTGTGTACGCACGGTGCTCATCAACCACTGGGCGGATCACCGTTCCCTGTCGTCATCGCAGGTCGACTCTTGAGCACTTGGTGCCGATCGACCACACCGCCGCGGACAACAGCCCGCGCGTCCACCGTTGGCGCTGCTCGAGGCACGCGAACGGTCGGACTGGGCCCTCAACAGGCGGCGTTGGTCAGACCACCCGCGTCGCTGTCGTAGTAGGTGCTGGCGGCAAGCGCCGTGTGGTCGCCCTTGAGGCAGATCCGTGCCGCCGTCGCGCCGGCCCCGAACGTGACCGCCACATTCGGCGACGTGACGATCGACGCGGGGAGGACCAGCGGATACTGGCCGCCGTTGTTGGCGGCCTCGAGCGCGACCTCGAGCGCGGCGTTGCGGAGGTCCGAGTTCACGGCGCCCTGCCACGCCTCTTCGCGCTGGCGCAGGAACTGCGGGATGGCGATCGCCGCGAGCACACCGACGATGATGACGACGACCAGGGTCTCGATGAGCGTGAATCCTGCGGAGTTGTCTGACACGGTGGGCCACCTTCGGACGAGTTGTGCGTTGGGGGACAACGAGCGAGGCCGGCGGTTCCAGGAACCGCCGGCCTCGAGGGGTGAGGCTCAGCTAGCAGCCGCCTCCACCGCCGGTCTCGAGCCCTCCCTGGTCACTGTCGAACCACGCGCTGGCTGCGCCGATGCTGGCGTGCGTGCCAACGATGCAGAACTGGTTCGCGTTGCTGGTACCGTCCAGCGCCAGCGCGACGTTGGCGGACGTCTGCACCGTCCCCGGCAGCGCGGCCGGGTAGTTGCCGCCGTTCTGGGTGGCGGCGGTCTCCATGTCGATCGCCGCGTTGCGGACGTCCGACTCGACCGAAGCCTGCCATGCGCTCGTGCGCTGGTTCAGGAAGGCCGGGATTGCGATAGCCGCCAGGATCCCGATGATGATCACGACGACGAGCAGCTCGATCAGGGTGAACCCGTCTTCACGCTCGTCCAGACGCTTACGAATTGCGAGGAACAAAACGCACCTCCTGGTGCTCGTTTGACCTGCAAGTCGGAAGGCTTTCGGCAGTTCCTGACGCCTGCCGCTTGCATTGTTTACGCCGGTCCTGTCGTCCCCCGCCCTAGGTGCCTAAGCGCTCGCTCAGCAGATACTCACTATTGAGTATGTATGTCTCTCTACACAGCGGTGCGCACCCGCGATGGCGGGTGCGCACCAGTCGCAACGTTTCGTTCGTGTCTACTTGATGAGTTCGAAGATCTTGAACATCGGCATGTACAGCGCGATGACCATGGCCCCGACGATGCCGCCGAGCACACCGATCATGAGCGGCTCGAGCATTGCAGTGAGCGACTCGGTCAACGCCGTCACCTCGTCGTCGTAGAAGTCGGAGATCTTCATCAGCATCTCATCCATCGCTCCGGTCTCCTCGCCGACGGCCATCATCTGCACGACCATCGGTGGGAACACCGCATGCTTGGCGAGCGGGCGAGCGACGCTGTCGCCCTCACGGACCGCGTCCTTGACGTCGTCGACGGCGTTGGCGATGACACCGTTGTTCACCGTCTCCGCAGTGATCTCGAGCGTGCTCAGGATGGGCACGCCGGCGCGGAGCAGGCTGCCGAAGTTCCTGGTGAACCGCGACAGTGCGATCTTGTGGAACAACGTCCCGAAGACCGGCAGCTTCAGCTTGATGACGTCGAGCTGATAGCGGATCTTCGGCTGCTTGCGCCCGTACTTGAACGCCTGCCACGCGATGATCGGCAGGAAGAAGAGGATATACCAGAAGTTCCGCACGATCGACGAGAGCACCAACAGGACCCGCGTCGGCAGAGGCAACGTGCCGCCGAGTGATTCGAACATCCCCACGAAGACCGGCACGATGAAGATCAGCATGACAGTGGTCAGCAGGATCGCCATGATCAGAACGACGACCGGGTAGGTCATCGCCGATTTGATGCGCCGACGCAGTTCGAGGTCCTTTTCCAGCGTGTCGGCGATCCGCAGCAGCACGGCGTCGAGCATTCCTGCGATTTCACCGGCCTTGACCATCGCGACGAACAACTTCGGGAACTCTTCGTGCTCGGCGAGGCTGGTCGACAGGCCTTTGCCGCCCTCGATGTCGGTCCGCACCTCACCGAGGATCTGGGCCAGTCGCTTGTTCTCGGTCTGCTCGACCAGAATGTTCAACGCGCGGATGAGCGACAGGCCCGAGTTGATCATGGTCGAGAACTGGCGAGAGAACACCGCCAGGTCCTTCAACCCGACCTTCGGCTTGAAGCCCGGGATCGCCAGGTCCCTCTTCAACGCCGACTGCCCCTGCCGCGTGATCGACACGGGCGCGTACCCCATGTCGCGCAGCTTGGTGGCCACGGCTCGCTGGTCGGGCGCCTCGAGGGTGCCTTCCTTCGTCTTGCCGGCGCGATCGCGGACGACGTACGCGAACGTGGTAGCGGTTGCCATGCTGGTTTACCCCGTTCTCGAACCGCGCGTCACGCGCGGCCGCACAGACGATTGAAGTCGGCGACGTTGGCGCACTTCTCCAGCGCCGCCTGGTAGGTCACGCGACCGCGTTGCACCAGCGTCGCCAGCGACTGGTCCATGGTCACCATGCCGTGCTGCTTGCC
>JAHELV010000014.1:12456-17972 GCA_024644015.1 Nitriliruptorales bacterium | reverse complement strand
GGGATCACCCGCATGACCGACGCCATCGCGTCGCGCTGCTGGAACACGTTCACGCGGAACCGCGACTTGCCCGAGATGCTGTAGGACAGGTCGAGCTCGAGGTCGTTCTCGAAGGTCTCGCGGTGCTTCTGGGTCAGGATGCTGTAGATCGCCTGCTGGATGACGTCGGGCCTGAGCACGTCGAAGCCCTCCAGTGGCTGGAGGTCGCCGTGCACGCGAATCATCGGCGGCAGACCCGCGGTCAGGTGCAGGTCCGAGCCCCCGGACTCGACGAGCGCCGTCAGGGCCGCGTCGAGATCCAACGCGAGGTCCTGCTCGTAGGCCAACCGCCGTGACGGCTGCTGCGGCGCGCCTTGGGGCGGCGCAACCGAAGGCTGTGCGGCCGGCGGCCCGTGGTCGTTGGTAGCAAGCCCCACGTACTCGGCCATCTGGTCCTCCACGTCGATGTCGAAACGGCCGGCAGCCGGCCTCCACACGGACGTCGGCCGGCTGCTGGTCGGGCTTAGCGCCTACTCCTCGCGGTAGTCCTCGAACTCGAAGACGCCGCTGCCCAACCTCGACAGGTCGTCGTCGTAGTTGAACTGCCAGCCGCCCTGGTTGTCGATCGTGCCGCAGATCATCGACCCGAAGATCGCGCCCTGCGCGTTGCTCGGGTTTCCGGCGCACCTCGACTCCGGCGCGTAGATGGCGCCCGCGATGTTCGCGTGGTTGCCGATCGTCACGTCCCCGCCGTCGCTGTAGATGCGCAGCTTGGTGGAGTCGGGGTCGCCGCCACCGGACGAGCAGCCGCCCGCCGGGCAGTTGATGTCGACGCCGTTGGCCATGCTGAACTGGCCCGCGACGTAGACCTCTATGGGGCCGCTGATGATCGTGACGTCGGTGTCGAACGTCAGGTTGTCCACACACCTGGGGAATGTGACATTGCTGAGCGTCGCGCCGTCAGTGGAGCTGGTGTACGACGGCAGCGGTGACCCGCACGCGGCGAGGGCGTCGTCGATGAACTGGGTGCCGAGGCGGTCGCCGCCGACCTGCAGCCGCGGGCCGAACCGTGCGGACGGCGCGACCGCGGGGTCGGCGAGCACGTCGTCGCAGTCGTTGCCCCCGGTATGCACACACCGGCCGGGAGCGTTGTAGTTGTCCCAGTTGAACAGGTGGACGCCGTCGACGCCGGTGCTCGCACCGCTGAGCCTGATGTCCTCGTTGCTGGCGACGATGCCGTTGCCGGTGAACCACCCGCCGCCACCGTAGGACGCGGCACCGTTGCCGCCGGTGAAGCGGATCTGGGTGTCGGCGAACGCCGCGATGAAGAACCGCGGCCGGTCGACGACGTCCATCTTGACGGTCCGCGTGACGACGTCGTTTGCGGTCGTCCGCGCTGCGACGGTCGACTCCACCTCCCACGTCAGATCGCTCGTCTTCGTCGCGCTCCAGCACACGTCACCGTCCGTCGCGGCCGTGCAGGTCGCGCCGGCGTAGTTCTTCTCGACCGTGCCGACCGGGGCGGTGCCGGCGGGATCCCAGTCGCCCCGGATCACATGATGCGCCGCCTCCTGCACGTACTCGTCGGCACTCTGCAGCACCGTCGTGTAGGAGCGGTCGAAGCGCGCGGTGCGCTGGTTGACGAGCACCGCGGCCACGAGCACGACGACGAGCCCACCGACGATGATGGATGTGAGAAGGACGGCGGGGATCGACCCCCGGTCCGACGAGGCGAAACGGTGCATCGGTGGTCTCCTAGCGGCCATCGTCGACGTTGCGGACGAAGACGGACGTCTCCAGCTCCATCGGGTTCTGGCCCGGCAGCTGCCGTCGCAGGTCGAGGCGGATCTCGGCGAGGTCCGACAGCGCGTCGGTACCGCTCGTCCACGCCTGCCCGTCGGCCTTGAAGAACGCGAACACGGTCGCGGCCGGATCGAGTTCGTCGATCACTGTCGAGTTCGTCGTGCTGGTGGGCGCTGCGGCGGACGGCGGGTCGTAGATCGCCCTGGTCTCGGTCACGGTGCCGGCGGCGACGTTGTAGGTCACCCGGTGTCGAACGGCGGTGCCGCCGTCGTCGCGGAGCACGTTGATGATGACCTGGGAGGTGGAGGCGGCGTCGACCGGATCGGCGAAGCGCAGGTCCCGAGCCATGCGCTGGGCAGCCCGCTCCAGGTCGGTGAGCGCCTCGACCCGTGCCTGCCCGCGCGCTGTCTCCTGGAGACCCGTCACGAGGCCGTTGACGACGATCGTGCTGATCACCAACAGGATCACCATCACGACCAGCAGCTCGACCACTGTGAACCCGCGCTCGTCGCCGGCCATGGACCGTCCGCGTTCCATCAGCTGGCCCATCAGCAGCTCGACGAGCTGTTCGTCACGTTGGTGCCGACGGTGTAGGTGCCCTGCGCGACGGAGTTGTCGCTGACGCGGCGTCCAGCGACGGTCAGCGTGGTCGTTGCTCCGTTGAACCTCGTGTTCGACGGGATGGTGCCGGAGAAGCGGGCACCCCCGGCGGTGGGCGCGAGGGGCACCGCGAGAACGCTGCCGGTGTCGTCGGTCCATGAGACGGTGACCTCGTCGCTGACCGACAGCCCGTCGACGTCGACGGTCACGACGACGGCGAAGAACGACCTGCGGTTGCCGTTCTTGACGCAGATCGGCGCCGAGGGGGCCAACGCCGGTGTCTTGACGACAACCGGTGAACCGGTGATCTCGGCGAACGTCACCGTCTGCGACTCGGTGTCGCTGGCGGCGCCGCCGGTCGCGTTGACCGTGAACGTGTGGTCGCCGGCGGGGAACTCGTCCTCCTCGTCGGGGATGACCAGCTGCCACCGGGTGCCGGCGCCGGCGGAGATGTCGGTCAGCGTCGCGGTCCCGTACGTCGCGGGCGGCGCGACGACGAGCTGCACCAACGACGCCGCCGACGAGGTCTCGACGGTGACGGTGATCGCCTGCAGCGTGTCACCGTCGTCGTCGATCTGGACGATCGTCGGATCGACCTGGTACGACGTGATCTCGAACGCGGCTGCCACGGGGAGGGCGGTTATTGGGACCTCCTCGACCGTCGGCACCCGGGTCGTGGTGTTGGAGTAGGTGTAGGTCTGGCCGCGCACGGTCCAGTTGACGTCGACCGCGAACTCCTTGTAGTCCTGCGGGTCGGGGTCGGGCCCGGCCGCGGGGTCGTCCTCGGGATCGTCGATCCAGTAGACGTGGGGCGTCACGGTGTAGTCGATGCCGTCGACGGGGCGCACCCGTGGGCTGGGATCCGGCGCGATCGTGGTGTCGCTGCACTCCGCTGCGTCGAGCGTGACGGTGGGGTTGCCGTTGTACGTCCCGACGTAGTCGGGATCGGTTGCATCGAACCCGACGCAGTCCCACTCGATCGCCCGGAGTCGTTCGAGCTCCTCCTGCGCGAGGTGGGTCGCGCGTACCTGCTGCTCGTCGAGTTGCATGGCCGTCAAGGAGGAGATGATGACGGTCATCAGCGCCGTCAGGATGATCGCAAGCAGCACGATCGCGACCATCATCTCGACAAGGGTGAACCCCCGCTCGTCCGCGCGGACGGCTCGCAGCCGCGTTCCGATCGGGCCCGTCCGGCTACCGTCATAAGTCTCCACGGATAGCTCATCGGCACGAGCACCCGTCGAGTTGAGGACTCTGGCGACACTTCCCCTCCGTCTGGCGGATGCTCATGTCACGACCCGGGCGATCTCCTCGATCGTCGTGCGGCCCATCAGGACCTTGGCCAGGCCGTCCTCGCGCAAGGCCGTCATCCCGCTCTGGCGGGCGGCTGCGGCGACGTCGTCAGTCGACGCGCCACCGGTGATCAGCCGCTGGATCGTCTCGGTGACCTCCATGACCTCGTGGATGGCCACCCGGCCGCGGTAGCCGGTGTTGCCGCACCGTTTGCAGCCCACCGCCTGATACAGCTGTGGCAGTGGTCCCCCGTCGTGCCACGGGATGCCCGCGTTCCGCAGCTCCGAGCCGGACGGCGTGTACGGCTCGCGGCACGCGCCGCACAGCTTGCGGGCCAGCCGCTGCGCGACCACGCAGTCGACCGCCGAGGCCACCAGGAACGCGTCGACGTCCATCTCGGTCAACCGGGTCACCGCCGACGGAGCGTCGTTGGTGTGCAGGGTCGACAGCACCAGATGCCCCGTCAACGCCGCCTCCATCCCGATCTGCGCCGTCTCGTGGTCGCGCATCTCACCGACCAGCACGATGTCGGGGTCCTGGCGCAGGATCGATCGCAGCGCCGCTGGGAAGGTGAGGCCCGCCTTCGTGTTGATCTGCACCTGGTTGATACCCGGCAGGCGGTACTCGACGGGGTCTTCGGTGGTCACGACGTTGACGTCTGGTGAGGACACGACGTTGAGCGTGGCGTACAGGGTGGTCGACTTGCCCGAACCCGTCGGCCCCGTGACCAGGATCATCCCGTACGGCTTGCGGAAGTTGCGCTCGAACCGCACGTAGTTGTGCTCGAGGAACCCCAGGTCCGACAGCGCCAGCAGCACCGACGACTTGTCCAGGATCCGCATCACGACCTTCTCGCCGTGGACGGTCGGCAGGGTGGACACGCGCAGATCGATCGCCTTGCCGGCGGTTCGCACGCTCATGCGTCCGTCCTGAGGCACGCGACGCTCGGCGATGTCGAGGTCGGCCATGATCTTCAGTCGACTGACCACCCCGGCCTGGATCGACCGGTGTTGGCTGGCGATCTCCTGGAGCACTCCGTCGACGCGGAACCGCACGCGCAGCGGACCCTCGCCCGGCTCGACGTGGATGTCCGAAGCACGCGATGCGACGGCCTGCTGGATGATGGCGTTGACGAACCGGACGATCGGCGCGTCCTCAACTGCGGTGGCCAGTTCGGTCCCGCCGCCGCCGTCGTCGGTCATGGCGCTCTCGTCGACGACGCTCTCGACCGCATCGGACAGTCCGGCATGCTCGCGGATCGCCGTCAGGATGTCGTCCCGCGTCGCCGCAACCGGTCGGATGCGGTGGCCGGTGAGCGTCCGCACGTCGTCGATGGCCAGCACGTTCGATGGATCGCTCATCGCCAGCTGCAACCGGCCATCGGCGTCGAAGCCGATGGGGATGATGCCGTGCCGTCGTGCGATCGCCTCGGGCACGAGCGACGACGCCATCGCATCGATGGGATGGCCCGTCAGCTCGACGAACTCCAGACCCATCCGTTCGGCGACCGCCGACATCAGCTGCGCCTCGGTGATGAGTTCACGCTCGACGAGGATCTCACCCAGTCGTTGTCGCGAGCCCTCGTGCTGGCGCTGGACGTCGACGAGCGCCTCTCTGCTGACGTACTCCTTGTTGACCAGGATGTCGGCCAGCCTCGATGCAGGGGCCATCAGGTGAGCGTTCCTGCACCGGTGGGAACGCGATGACGTCGCCTCGTCACCGCACCGCCCCCTTGCCGCCGATCAGGCGCTCGAGCAGCGTCCGGTTGGCGTCGCCCTCGGGCTCGTCGTCCATCGGCGCCGCATCGACGTGTGCCGTCTCGTCAGCGCCGACGTCCGCGG
>JAHELV010000014.1:0-12356 GCA_024644015.1 Nitriliruptorales bacterium | reverse complement strand
CTCGGTGGTCGGCACAGCGACGACCGCCGCGTCCAGATCGACCGACGTACCGGCCTCGGCCAGCGTCCACTGTCGCGCCGGCTCCTCTGCGCTGATCGACGAGACCCCTCGCTCGACGTCCAGTCCATCGAGCAGGGTCGCCAGCGTCGACGACGTGCCCGGTTCCACGAGCTCGATCAGGCCGGCGGTCACCAGCTCATGTAGCTGCCTGCAGGTCTCGAGATGACCGATGCCGGACAGCTCAATGAGATCTCTGACGGCCCGCCGGCCGTCGACCAGCGCGATCACCCGCCACTGCTCGATGGTCAGAATGATCTCGCTGTCCGGAGGGTCCGGCTTCGGGCTGCACACCAGCGTCAGATCGCTGACGGTGTCGGGCAGATCGGCCCACAGTTCGGCACGCTCCTCGACGATTGCGAGGACGTCGTCGACGGCGGCGGTGTCGAACGGCCAGTCATCCAGCTGCATCGAGCGCTCGAACGAGAAGGTCGCACCCTCCTTGCGCGTCAGCCAGCCGAGCGTCTCGTAGGTGTGCTCGAGGCAGACGCCGGCTGCGGCGTCTGCCTCACCCGCGGCGCGTCCGAGCGCCGCCGCCCATGCGATGGCGTCGCCGTCGTGCTGCCCGCGGACCGCCCGCACTCCGTCGACGTCAACCGCGCCGGCGCGGATCATGCGCGCGGCCAGACCCCGGAAGGCGCTGACGTCGAGCAGCGCAACGCAGACGCCACCGTCGTGCAGTGCGATCCCCGCCGTGGACTCGATGCTGTGCAGCTGAAGCACCCCCGATGACGACGTGGTCGCGAGGAACTGCAAGATCTCACGAAGTGAGAACTCGGTCAGATCCCCGGTGAGCATGCGTCGTCCTTACAGCCCGAACTCGCTGCCGACGCGCGTGTCCGACCGTCGTCGCGGTCACTGCCGTCACTGGACACAGGCCGCCCGACGGCCTGGTGTCACGGCCACGACGTCGCTGCCACCTGTCGGCCGGTCCACGAACAGGTTGAGGCCGGGCCACCGTCGCTGACCTTGGACCACGGCGTCGACATCGCGGACCGTCCGCCGCGGCCGGCGTCGGGCTACTCGCGCAGCGCCGCGCGCGCAGCGGTCCGCATCGCCGTCGTGGGCGCTGACTGGGACGTCCACCGCTCGAACGAGGCGGCGGCCTGCGCGACCAGCATCCCCAGCCCGTCCCAAGCGGCCAGGCCGCGCGCACGGGCAGCGGCAACGTACGGTGTCGACCGTCTCCCGTACACCAGGTCGAGCACCATCTGGTCGTCGTCGAGTCGCAGGTACCGGTCGGGCAGGATCTCACCGTGCAGACCCAGCGGCGTCGCGTTGATCACGAGCCGCGCACGCTCGCCTGCCGGCAGCTCGTCCGCACCGACGGATCGCGCGAGCGCGTGCACCTGCGAAGCGGGGCCCGCGCGACGAGCGTCGATGCGTACCCGCGCACCGAGCCGGCCCAACGCCACGGCGACGGCTCGGGCCGCGCCGCCCGCGCCGAAGACGATCACGCCGTCGCCGCTGCGCAGCTTGACGTCGTCGGTGAGGACACGCTGCAGACCCACCGCGTCGGTGTTGTCCGCGACCCACCGCCCACCGTCGCGAAACAGCGTGTTTGCTGCACCGATCAGTTCGGCCTCCTCGGTCCTGCGCGTGACGTGCTCCCACACCGCCCGCTTGTGGGGCACGGTGATGTTGGCGCCCAACGCGCCGAGCACGTCGAGGCCGTCGACCGCGCCGGCGGGGTCGCGGACCGCACAGGCGACGTACACCGCGTCGATGCCGCAGGCGGCGAACGCGGCCGTGTGCAGCTGCGGCGACAGGCTGTGCGCCACCGGGTCACCGAGCAGGCACACCAGGCCGGTCGCGGCGGTCGTCACGCCGCCTCGGCGCAGTACGAGCCTCCCTGCGCGTCGCGGATCTCGCGGTAGCGCGCGGCGTTGCGCTGCTGCTGACGGAACGTCTTCGAGAAAGCGTGCTCGCCGGTGTCGAAGTCGCACACCACGTAGAAGAGGAACTCGGTGTCCGCAGGGTTGGCGGCGGCGTCGAGCGCTGATCGCCCCGGCGCGGCGATGGGCGTCGGTGGCAGGCCGGTCACTTCGTAGGTGTTCCATGGTGAGTCGATGCTGGTGTCACTGGTGAGCACCCGGGTGCCTGCCTCGCCTTTCGCGTAGAGCACGGTCGCGTCGATCTGCAGGGCCTGATCGCTGGCGAGCCGGTTGGCGATGACCGAGCTGACGGTCGGCTGCTCCTCGCGTACGCGGACCTCTCGCTCGATCAACGAAGCGATGGTCAGCGTCCGGTAGAAGCGCCCCGGGGCGATGTTGAGCGCACGCAGGTTCGCGTCGGTCTCGGTCACCAGGCGGTTGAGCATCTCCTGGGCGTTGCTGTCGGCGCGGAACTCGTACGTGTTCGGTGCCAGCAGCCCCTCGAACGGCTCGGCGTCGTCGGGCAGCTTCTCCGGCACCCACGACGGCAACGCGACGCCGGCCAGTGCCCGACGCAGCTCCTTGACGGTGAAGGGGCTCTTGTCGGCGTCAGCGATCCGCTCCAGGGTCTGGTTGACCGTCAGACCTTCGGGGATCGTGACCGAGAACACGTCGACCGGCGGGCCGCCCTCCGTGAGGCGGTCGAGGATCTCGTCGTTGCTCATGCCGGCCCGCAGATCGTACGTGCCTGGCTGGATCTGTTGGGCTCGGGGATCCGTCCGCACCTTGACCTGGAAGCTGAGCTCGTTGTCCACGACACCCGCATCGACCAGGATGTCGCCGACCGCGGCGGCGGGTACGCCCTCCGGGATCTCAACGGTGATGACCTTGCCCGCAGCGCCCTGCGCGTCGTTGCCCTCGCCCGCGTTCAACAGCACGTAGACGATGCCCCCCATGAACGACAGCAACAGCAGCCCGAAGACCTTTGATCCGTTCGACAGGGCCATTCGTGTCCTAGGTCCTCACGGTCTGTGCCTAGTGCGAAGCGTTGGCGCTCAACCACGACTGTAGGATGATTGCGGCCGCGACACGGTCAACGGCGCCTCTGCGCTTCCTCCGACGCTCGCCGGCTCCGATCAGTATCCGCTCCGCTTCGACCGAGCTCAGCCGCTCGTCCCACAGGTGCACGTCGACGTCGCTGGCCTCCCGCAGAGCCACCGCGACGCGGCGGGCGCTGGCCGCACCGGATGTCTCGTTGCCGGACAGGGCCCGTGGCAGACCGATGACGACCGTGTCGGCGGCGAGCTCGGCCGCGACGCGGGCGATTTCGGCTGCGATCCGCTGATGCCAGTCGGCGGCGGCGGCGTCGCCGGCCGCGAGCGTGCCGTGCGGGCTGGCGATCAGCTTCGACGGATCGCTCACCGCGAGGCCGATGCGCACAGTGCCCAGATCGACACCCAACGCTCGCATCAGGACAGACTCAGCACGAGCTCACGGGCGGTCCGGCGGCAGGCGTCCAGCGCTTCGGACAGTTTGGAGCCGTCGCGGCCGCCGGCCTGCGCAACCTCGCCCCGGCCGCCTGCGCCGCCGCCTACGAGGCGGGCACCTGGCTGCAGGACCTCGCGGGCCTCCAGACCGCGGGCCGTCAGCTCGGCGCTGACCGCCGCTACCAGCTGGGCCTTGCCGTCGTCGGTGACGTCGCCGAGGACGACGACCGATTCGCCGAGCCGCTGGCGCAGGTCCAGCGCGAGCGTCTTCAGGCCGTCACGGTCGGCCCCCGACACCGCCGCCGCGAGCACATGCGCGCCGTCGACGCGTTCGGCGCCGGCGGCCAGATGGCCGGCTGCCGACAGCAGCGCCTGCTCGCGAGCGCGCGCCAGCTCCTTCTCGGTGGCGCGGAGGCGGTCGACGAGGCCCACGACCCGGTCGACCACCTGATCGGTCGGGACCTTGAGCAACTGCGCGACCTGTTCGGCGACCATCCGCTCACGTGCGAGGTACCGCAACGCCTCCGGCCCGGTCAGCGCCTCGATCCGGCGCAGATTCGCCGCGATCGAACCTTCGGACAAGATCGAGAACACGCCGATGTCGGGGGTGCGGTCGACGTGCGTGCCGCCGCACAGTTCGACCGAGAAGTCACCGATCCGAACGACCCGCACGACGTCGCCGTACTTCTCACCGAACAGCGCCGTGGCGCCGATGCGGCGCGCCTCCGTCTGGGTCATGACCTGCGTCGAGATCTCGGGATTCGCGGCGATGCGCTCGTTGACCGCGCCCTCGACGTGCTCGAGCTGGCCGTGCGACACCGCTGAGAAGTGCGGGAAGTCGAAGCGGAACCGCCCCGCGTCGATCGCCGACCCGGCCTGCGCCGCGTGGTCGCCCAGCTCGTCCTTGAGCGTGGCGTGAAGGATGTGTGTCGCGGTGTGTCCGCGGGTGATCGCCGCGCGACGTTCGGTGTCGATGAACGCGTGTGCGTCCTGACCGACCTCGACCTCTCCGGCGGCGACCTGCGCGCGGTGGACGATCAGCCCGTCGAGCGGTTCGACGGTGTCGGTGACGACCAGACGGCCCGTCGGCGTCTCGATGACGCCGTGATCCCCCAGCTGCCCTCCGCCCTCGGCGTAGAAGGGCGTGACCGGCAGAACGATCTCGACCTCGTCACCCTCCTGCGCGCGTTCGATGCCGCCGGTCTGATCGAACAAGGCGGTCACCGGCCCGTCGGCCGAGGCGCGCTCGTAGCCGACGAACTCGACCGCGCCGTCCTGTGCGGCGCGGCGGTAGGCCTCGACGTCGGGCCCGATGCCCTCGTCCCGCTTCGCGGCGGTCCTCGCGCGATGCCGCTGCGCCTCCATCTCCGCGGCGAACACGTCGCGGTCGAGCGTGAGCCCCTGCTCGGCGGCGATCTCCAGCGTGAGGTCCACAGGGAAGCCGTAGGTGTCATGCAGCTTGAACGCCGTCGAGCCCGACAGGCGCTGCTCGCCGCGGTCCTTCGCGTCGGCGATCGCTGTGGACAGCAGGCCCATGCCGGTGCGCAGCGTGTGGCCGAAGCTGTCCTCCTCCGCCGCGGCGACGCGGGTGATCAACTCGCGCTGCGTGACCAGCTCGGGCCACGCCGATCCCAGTGTCTCGATCACAGCTGCCATCAACTCGGGCATCACCAGCCGGTCCGACCCGAGCAGCCGCAGGTGACGTACGACGCGGCGCAGCAACCGCCGCAGGATGTAGCCGCGCGCCTCGTTGGAGGGCAGCACCCCGTCGGCGATGAGGAAGCTCGAGCTGCGCGCGTGCTCGGCGATGACGCGGAGGCTGATGTCGGTGCGCTCGTCGTTGCCGTACGCCTTGCCGGTCAGCTCGACCGCGTGGTCCAGGATCGGCCGGATGACGTCGGTCTCGAAGACGTTCGGCACGTCCTGCAGCAGCATCGCCAGCCGCTCGAAGCCCATGCCCGTGTCGACGTTCTTGTTCGGCAGCTCGCCGACGACGTTGTCGTCGTCATCCTGCTCGTACTGCATGAAGACCAGGTTCCAGAACTCGAGGAACCGTGATTCGTCGACCACCGGGCCACCGTCGGGGCCATGCGCGGGCCCGCGGTCGTAGAAGATCTCGCTGCACGGCCCGCACGGTCCTGCGACATGCATCGACCAGTAGTTGTCCTCCCTGCCGCGACGCTGCACGCGCTCGGGCGGGATCTCGGTCTGCGACACCCACAGGTCGAACGCTTCGTCATCATCTTTGTAGACGGTCGCCCACAGTCGCTCGGGATCGAAGCCGAACCCGTCGGTCGACAGCTCGTAGGCCCACCGGATCGCGTCGGCCTTGAAGTAGTCACCGAAGCTGAAGTTGCCGAGCATCTCAAAGAACGTCAGGTGCCGGGTCGTGTGGCCGACGTTCTCGATGTCCACCGTGCGCGCGCACTTCTGGATGCTCACCGCACGCGGATGCTCGGGAGTCGCCTCACCCAGGAAGTAGGGCTTGAACTGCACCATTCCCGCGACCGTGAGCAGCAGCGCCGGGTCGTTGGGGATCAGCGACGACGACGGCCAGACCCGGTGCCCCCGCTCGGCGAAGAAGTCGAGGAAGGTCCGGCGGATGTCAGCCGACCGCATCGTCGTCGACCACCTTCCCGTCGAGGTAGGTCGCCCTCAGCTCGGCCTCCCGCGCCACAGCGGCCGCGCGACCCACTTCGATGGCCTCGGAAAGACGCGCGCCCAGACCGGTGGCATGTTCGCCCGCCCGCGACACCAGCGCGTCAGGCGCCAGCTGCTGGCCTGCACGCTCGAGCTTGCGGATGGTCCACACTCCGATCGCGACGCCTGCGCCCAGCCCGACGGCGGTGAAGAACATCCGAGAGAACATGTCGGTTCCTTGCCGAGACGTCAGAGGTCTAGGTCACCTTTCGTGCGGCTTTCGCCGCGGCCCGGGTACCGGTCACGAACGCGATGGCCTTGATCAGCGGATTCGAGACCGCGGCCTGCAACACGCCGGCGACGCCCTCGGCCCGGTACGAGATCTGCTGCACGCTTGCCACGATGGTATCGATCCGCGCCAGCTCGGTGTTCACGCCGGCAACCGTCTCGTTGACGCTGCCCAGCAGGGGGACGGTCTCGTCGGTGATCTGCTTCACCGTCGTGGTGAGCTGCTGGACGGTGGTCACGAGGTTCGCCAGCAGCGCGAGGACGCCGACCATCGCCGCACCGAACCCGACGGCCGCGATTATGGCAGCGACCCCCGTGTAGCTGGCGTCGTAGGCGAGTCCGATTCCGACAAAGATCGCGGCGACGACCGCCACGAGCACTCCGATGGTCAACGAGCTGCGCAATGATCTCCCTTTCAGGTGACACGGCTGGGTCGCGGTCACGAGGCGGTGGCGAGATCGCAGCCTAGACGGTCAGGCGCTGATGCGCGTATCGGCCGGCGGTCCCAGGACCAGCTCCTCGGCTGGCAGCCGCAACGCCGGTTCGTCGGGATGCGCCAGCCACTGGCCGCGCTCGAGTCTCCGGCTGCTGCGTCGCGTCAACTCGTGCACCGCGCCGTCGCCGGCGGCCCACACCGCACCCGCTCCGGCCTGCAGCCACGTCACACCGGACAGCGGGCCACCGAGACAGACAACCAGCAGGGGCGCACGCGGCAGCACGCCGTCGTGCGGCATCTCGCCGCCGAGCAGCACACCGACGTCGGGGCGATACCACCGACGCTGGTACGGCACTGCCAGCTCCGTGCTCACCAGTCCGCCCAGGACGTGGGTGACGGGACGCAGCAGACGCGCGATGCGGGCCGCACGCAGGCGCCGCTCACCGTGCCGCCGCCACGACGTGCCGAAGACGGGCTCCATGGGAAGCGGTCGAGAAACCATAGATATGCCCTCCATTGAATGAAAGACAATCGTATACCGCACGGACGGGGTGGCGTCGCCCCCCTGTGGATCACATCCGCCGGGTCACCATCACCCAGATCGTCCGCAGCTGAATCTGCAGGTCGAGCACCGGGGACCAGTTGACCAGGTACTGCAGGTCGTAGCCCAGCTTGTACTCCGGATCGGTGTGGTAGCGGCCGTGGACCTGTGCGAGCCCGGTGAGCCCCGGAGGGATCTCGTGCCGGCGGTCGTAGCCGGGGATGACGAGCTCGAACTGCTCGGTCAGCTCGGGCCGTTCGGGACGCGGACCGACGATCGACATCTCCCCACGGACCACGTTCCACAGGTTTGGCAGCTCGTCGAGCCGGGTGCGACGCAACCATCGCAATGACGGCACGACCCGGTCGTCGACGGCGGACGCGAGCTTCGGCCGTCCATCGATTTCGGCGTCGGGCCGCATCGTGCGGAACTTCACCATGCGAAACAGGCGCCCGTCCATGCCGACCCGCTGCTGCCAGAACAGCACCGGGCGCCCAGCGGTCAGCAGTACGTACACCCCGATGCACCCGATCGCCGACACCCATATGGGCAGCGTCACCACGAGCTCGAGCAGCTCGATGGTGCGCTTGAAGCGGGCCCGTGACGCAGGCAGCGCCGACCGACCAAGGACGACGAAGGGCAGACCCGCCACCTCCCGAACGCCGCTGAGCCCCAGCAGTGTGTCCTGCGCCGAGATCCGGCGCAGCACGTTGACGCCCAGACCCTCGAGCGTCGCCAGCGGCTCGGGATACGCGTCGTCGATCATCCTGGACGTGACGACGAGGACATCGGTGGCGCCGGTCTGCCGCTGCAGCGTCATCAGCTCTGCCACGCGCGTCGTCGTGCCGACGATCCTGGCCGTGCCGCGGACATCGTCGAGGTGTTCGCGCGCCAGGTTCACGTCGTCGGGCACGCCGACCAGCAGCACCCGCGGTGGCCCCTCCCGACGGTCGCGCAGCTCCCGCGAGATGCGCCGGTTGCCCGCGAGACCGAGCGACACCAGGACCGGCACCAACAGCAGGTTCGGGCGGGGCACGACGAAGTTCTGGGTGAACAGCTGCACCAAGGCGACCAGAAGCATCGCGCCGATCGCCATACTCACGATGCGCGGCAATACCGGTCGGCTGCCCAGCCGCTGCTCGCGCTCGTAGAGCCCGCCGAAGTAGAAGCTGACGAAGTGCAACGCCAGCACCAGCGCGTAGCCGATGATGTACTCGCGCAGCGGACGCGACGCCGTGCGGATGTTGAAGACGTCACGAAACACCATTGGCAGGACGAGCGCACCGACGATCGCCACGGCGTCCGCCGCCATCAGCAATCGGAAACCGTACGCATTCAACCGACCCAGCAACGGAAGGTCGGTGTCGCGGTCCACACGCACATCGTCGGGCCGCGGCCGCGTGCCACGAGTCGCACTCATCGGCTGTCCAGTATTGCGCACTATCTCACATTCTCGCGTGTACCTGTGTTGGTACGAGCCACCATCGCCGGCCGCTGTCGGCCATCCGGTCAGTGGCCGATCGACCCTGTGAACGTGATCGGCAAGCCAGGGGGGACGAGCGTCAAAGTCTTGACATCGTCCGCCTCGCACGACTGGCCGGTACACCTGCCGGAGCTCAGCACCTAGTGTCCAGTCGAAGGCCGCCGTGGTGGGACTGTATGGCGAGCCGTAGCTTCGCCGAGCGGCAGGATCGTACCCATGAAGCGTCTGTTGACCACCCCGGCACTCCGGCTGATCATGGCATCGTCAGCGTTGATGCTGCTGTTGAGCGCATGCCGTATCGACGTCGCACCACCGTTGGCAGAGGACGCCGCGGCCGCGGACACAACCGCCGAGGCTCCTACTGACGCGAACGCGACCTCCCAGCAGGACGCCGCCGACCCGGGTACCACCGACGAGACCCCCGCCGACCCAGGCACCACCGACGCAGGCACCGCCGACGAGACCCCCGCCGACCCAGGCACCACCGACACAGGCACCACCGACGAGACCCCCACCGACGCAGGCACCACCGACGAGACCCCCGCCGACCCAGGCACCACCGACACACCACTCTCACCAGCGTCGGCGTCCACCGACCTGCTGCTGCCCGCACACGCCGCGTTCCTGTACCCGTGGTTCCCCAACGCGTGGTCGCAGCGCGGCATCGACCCGGCCACACACTTCACCCCTGAGCTCGGCAGCTACGACTCGTCTGCCTCCCAGACCACGGCGCAGCAGCTGGCGTGGGCCCACGACGCCGGAATCGACGCGTTCATCTCGTCGTGGTGGGGCCAGGGCCACCACACCGACCGCGCACTCGACGCAAAGATGACGGCGGCCGCCGATGACACCATGAAGTGGGCCGTCTACCACGAGCAGGAGGGGCAGCGCGACCCGACCGTGAGTGAGTTGGTTGCCGACCTGCGGTACCTGGAAGACCGCTACTTCGACCGCCCGAACTACGCGCACGTCGACGGCGCCCCAGTTGTGTTCGTCTACAACGCCGAGGGCAACAGCGGACACCAGGACGTGCTCGATCGCTGGGCCGAGGCCGAGGCCAGGTTCGGCAAGCCGGTGTACGTCAACCTGAAGGTCTACTCCGGATTCCGTGACGCGACACCGCAACCCGACTCGTGGCATCAGTACGGTCCGGCGTCACGGTTCGGCGTCCATGAACCGTACGCCGCGTACGCGTCGCCCGGATTCCACCACTTCGCATCCTCCGGAGCACGCCTGCAACGCGACCCGCAGGCGTTCGCCGACGCGATGCGAAAGGTCGAGGCCGCGGACGTCGACTGGAAGCTGATCCAGACCTGGAACGAATGGGGCGAGGGCACGTCGGTCGAGCCGGCCAGCGAATGGGATTCCACGTACGTCGACATCCTCCGCGATTCCATCGCCGACACGACGACACCGGCGCCCACGCCCCCGTCCGATCCATGGCCGACGCCCCCCTCCGACCCCATACCGACACCTACCGACGACCCCACACCTACACCCACCGACGACCCCACACCAACGGAGCCGTCCGACCCCGTACCGTCGGAGCCCTTCAACCCACTGCCGGCGGAGCCGTCCGACCCCGTACCGTCGGAGCCCTTCAACCCACTGCCGTCTCTGCCGAGCGGTGATGTGACGTTCGGTCTGGCCGGAGACATCGGAGGCAAGAATGACCGCGCTGGGGTCGTGCTTCCGGCCGCACAAGCCGACGGCGCGGAGTGGATGACAGCGCTGGGCGACATGTCCTACTCCGAGATCACGCCCGAGTCGGCGTGGTGCGACTGGGTTCGGTCCAAGTTCTCCAACCCAATGCAGATCGTCGCCGGCAACCACGAAGCCGACGGCGGGCCCGACGGCGACATCCTGAAGTTCGCCAACTGCATGCCCGACCGCAAGAACTCGACGATGGGTCCCGGCGGGTACGCGGTGAACTACTACTTCGATGACGGGCCGGTTCGAACCATCCTGATCTCGGCGGACCTCTCCGTCGGAGGCACGAGCTACAAGTTCGGGTCGGGCAGCGCCGAGCGCCAGTGGCTGGTCGACGCGATTCGCAGCGCGCCCGGCTGGGTCGTCGTCGGCATGCACAAGGTGTGTCTGACCATGGGGAACAAGAGCTGTGAGATCGGCGATGGCCTCGTTGACCTCCTCCACGCCGAAGGGGTCGATCTCGTGGCGCACGGCCACGACCACGACTACCAGCGCACCCACGCGCTGTCCTGCTCCGACCCCGAGTCGTTCCGCTCCGACTGCATCGGCGACGACGGCGCGGACGGTCGCTACCTGCGCGACGCCGGCACGGTCCACGTGATCGTCGGCACCGTCGGTCGTTCGCTGACGACCTGCAACCACGACGACCGTGAGGCGGGTTACTTCGCGGCGCACTTCTGCGGCGAAGAGGGCGGGTCGGCCAAGGGCTACGTGTTGGTCAGGGCGACCGGCGACCAACTGGCCGTGACGTACCGCAACGTCATCGGACCGTCGTTCACCGACCGCTTCGTCATCGAGTAGCACTATCCGCTCGGGTCAGTCCGGCCGGTTGTCCCCGGCCGGACTTCCTGGCTGCGCGGTTCGCCAGACGGGCCGCGAGCAGGCGCTCGAGCCGGACTCGACCCGAACTGGCATCTCCTCAGATCTCCGGTATGCTGCGTGCGCAACGCACCGGCAGCCAAGTCGATAGCACGGCGCAACCATCCGGCGGGACCTGATGGCGAGCACGTTGGCGTGGTGGCACACCACGGCGGTCGGCCGGCACGTCGTTGCGGCGGGAACTGAAGGGTTTGGCATGCGACTGTCTTCGCCATGGATTCGTTCACGTCGTCGTTCTGCAGAGAGGCGAAAAAACCGAGCAGTGCCGATCACGCTCGCCGTCGCGTTCGCGCTGCTCCCGCTATCCGCAGCGCCCGCGCACGCGGCTGTACCCAGCGGCTTTGAGGACGTTGTGGTCGCCGACGTCAATGGGCCGACCGACCTCGACTGGACGCCGGACGGCCGCATGCTGGTGTCCAGCAAGAACGGTCAACTCTGGGTCATCGAGAACGGCGCTGTCGTACCGACGCCGGCCATCGACCTCGCCCCGTCGATGTGCACGAACGGCGAGCGCGCACTGGGTTCCGTGGCGGTGCACCCCGACTTCGCGTCGAACAACTACGTATATCTGTATTACACGTTCAACAAGAACGGCACGTGCAACGAGAGTGAGGTCGACGGACCCGTCAACCGGCTGTCGCGTTTCGAGCTCACCGGCAACACAATCGATCCGGCGTCCGAGACTGTGTTGTTCGACACGCCGCCGCTGTATCGCGATCACCACAACGGCGGTGACATCATCTTCGCCGGCGACGGCTTCCTCTACGTGACCGTCGGCGATGGTGGAACGCGGAGGCTGGACAGGCCGCAGGATCCCGGCTATCTGCTCGGCAAGGTCGTGCGTCTGACCGACGACGGCGGAATCCCCCCGGGCAACCCCTTCACTGGAGCCGGCAGCGCCCGATGCAACGTCGACGGGGTGCCGGCCGGTGGTTCACCTGCGGGCACCACCTGTCAGGAG
>JAHELV010000102.1 GCA_024644015.1 Nitriliruptorales bacterium | reverse complement strand
GTCAGCAGCCCCGGCAGCGAGGTCGTCGCGCCGAGCAGCACCGCTCCGGCGATGGCCTCCCCCAGCCCGGTCCGGTTGGCGATCTGCTCGACGACGCTGGCGAAGCGGCTGCCGACGGCGAGGAGCACCCCCGCGGCCGCGAGAAACGCGGCGATGATCACCCACAGCGGCAGGGCGGCAAAATCCACCGGTCCTCCTTCGAGCCCCTACCGGCGCCGCGCTGCGACCGGTCCACGTATTACAACAGCGAGCGGACCGTCCATCCGTCGTGGACACCGCCGATTGGATACGCCTTTGAGCACCTACCCTGGTGCTGCCCATGGCACGCATCGAGTCCCGAACCGTGCTCGACCGGCTGACGCTGGACGAGATCCTCGACCTCATCGAGGCGACGACGAAACTCGAGGGTCACCGGCCGGTCGGCGAGCACAAGTACTCGCATCTGAAGGTCGGCGCGACCGGCTGGCTCGGCGTCCTCGCCCGCGACGAGGGCGGCGCTCTGGTCGGTTACGCGCACACACGCTGGGGCGCGCCCGGCCAACGTCCGCGTGTTGCCGTCGAGGTGGTCGTGCACCCGGACGCCCGTCGTGACGGCGAGGTCGCGACCCAGCTGCTCGACGAGACGCGCACCGCGGTCGCGCGGGCCGGCGGTGGGCTGATGTACCTGTGGGTGCACCGCGTCGAGCGAGCCGACCAGACGCTCGCATACCAGCTGGGCTTCGGCATCCAGCGGGAGCTGGCGTTCATGGTCCGGCGTCTCGACGACCGCCCGGATGGGGCTGAGCTGCCGGCCGGCATCGAGTTGCGCAGCTACCGCGGCGAGCAGGACGACGACGCGTTCCTCGCCGTCAACAACGCAGCGTTCGAAGGACACCCGGAGAACGGCCGCTGGACCTCCGAGGATTTCGCCCAGCGCAAGCGTCTCGAATGGTTCGAAGCCGACGATCTGCTGATGGCGTGGCGCGGCGACGAGCTTGCCGGGTTCCACTGGACGAAGTGGCACGGTCACCAGTCCGACAAGGTGCCTGCGCACGAGCCGGTCGGGGAGGTCTACGTGCTCGCGGTCGCGCCGTCCGCCCGGCGTTCGGGCCTGGGCCGCGGACTTCTCGAGGTGGGGGTGCGGCACCTCTGGGACCGAGGGTGCCGGCAGGCGATCCTGTACGTCGACTGCGCCAGCACCGTCGCCGTGCGCCTGTACGAGACAGCCGGCTTCGAGCACCGCTATCGCGATGTCTGCTACGAGCGATGGGTTGACGCCGTGACGGGGGACGCCGCGCCCGAGCTGCGACGCCCGGCCTTCTGACCGCTCATCGCGCTTCGCGTGCGGCCCCGTCGCCCGACGCGCTGCCGATCGCCTCCACTGCCTCTCCGCATGTCACGCGTCGAGGTCGGTGCCGGCGCCGCCACGCTTGATGTTGTTGCCGGCGGGATCCAGCTTGTATCCGACGCCTCGGACGGTTCCGATCAACTGTTCGTGCTCGGTGCCCAGCTTGGCCCGAAGGCGCCGGATGTGGACATCGACCGTCCGGGTGCCCCCGAAGTAGTCGTACCCCCACACCTCCTGGAGGAGCTGGGACCGGGTGAACACGCGGCCGGGGTTGTTGGCCAGGTATTTCAACAGCTCGAACTCGCGGAACGTCAGGTCGAGCGGCGTGCCGCGCAGCCGGACGATGTAGGTCTCCTCGTCGATCGACAGATCGCCGATGCGCGCGCGCGACGTGCGCGAGGTGCGCGCACCCTCGACAAGCAGGCGCAGCCGGGTCTCGAGCTCGGCGGGCCTGGCCCGCGGCAACAGCCAGTCGTCGAACCCCCACGAGCTCTTGATCACCGCCAACCCGCCCTCGTCGACGACGACGAGCACCGGACGCGAGCGTTCCGACGCGCCGATGGACCGGCAGGTGCTGGACGCTGCGGCCAGGTCGTCGGTGGCGTCGACGATGACGATGTCGTGCTCCGCGGCGCCGGCGACCTCACCCAGACGCAGCGGCGTCACCGACACGCTGTGATCCAGGAACTCCAGTGCCGGCAACAGCGTCTTCGCACTGCCACCGTCGGAGAATATGAGCAGCTTCACTGCCCGTCCCAACCTCGATCAGCACCACCGCAGCACAGTGCACGCTAGCACCGGTCGAGGCACGCACCCGTCGAAGGTCTGGGACGGCGCGTCACGGATCCGTGACTGCCGCGTGTCACCGCAGCGAGCTGGACCGCTACGCTGCCATGGGCAGACGCGTGAGAAAGGCACGACGTGGCGGTGACCGTCCGGTTGTTCGCCGCGCTACGCGACGCGGCCGGCACCGCGCAGGTCGAGGTTGCACCGGCCGCGCTGCCCACCATCGTGGCCGAGCTGTGCGATCGCTTCGGCGAGCCGTTCACGACCCGGGTGTCGGTCGCGTCAGGGATGCTCGACGGACAACGCGTCGCACTCGACGACGACATCCGAGTCGACGCAGGCGCAGAACTGGCGTTGCTTCCGCCGTTCAGCGGCGGTTCGACCGCGACCGCACGGCAGCGTCAGGTCTACCGGTTGCTGCTCATCGGCTCCCTGCTCGTGCCGGCACTGCTGCTGCTCGGCGGGTTCGCCGGCCGCTGGGCGTACGGCCTGGTGGTCGTTGTGATCGCCGTCGGCTGTGTGGTCGACCTGCACGCCACACTCGCCACGTCCAGCGCACGCACGTTGCTGCCCGCCACGCTTCTGGTGGGTGTCGGACCAGCGGTACTGCTGCTGGCGGCACCGTCGGCCGAAGGCCAGTGGGTCGGGGAACTGGTGGCGGTCAGCGTCATGTTGACGTTCGTGCTTGCGTACTCGTCGCCGCGCCGGCAGGAGACCGCTGCGACGGTCGGTTCGACACTGTTCGTTGGCATGCTCGTCGCCGTCGGCACGGGCGCCCTCGTCGTGCTGCACGACGAGGCGGGCCCGGCCGGTCTCACGGCAGTGCTCGTCCTGGTCGCGCTGACCGACGTCGCGGTCATCGTCGCGGGTCGACCGATGGCCGACGACCGGACCCGCTACCGGCTGCTCGCCGCTGTCGCCGCTGCCCTGCCGACTGCGATCGTGCTGGCCGCCCTCGGCGGCCGCCCCACGACGGTCCATGTTGCGGGACTCGCCGTCACCGCGGTGGCCGCCGCGTTGCTGAGTGCGCGCCTGCGGCAGGTGCTGCGACATGGGGGCAACGGCCGTGAGCCCGGGCCTGCGCTGCTGATCGGAACCGCAGACGCGGTCCTGATCGGCGCGCCGCTGGCGCTGCTGTGGACACAGTCGGTCGTACAGTCGTCCGTGTTCGCAGCCGTGCGCTAGACAGTGTTAACAGCGTAAAAGAGCACGGATACTGCGTCCGGGCTGTGCGCATTCGTACTTCAGACGGTAGAAACATGGGAATGTCGGTCATCCTAGAGGCTCGCTTGGCGCGTGCCACGAGTCGCGACGCGTCGCGGGCACCCGTCCGCCCACGGCGACAGGAGCCTCGCCTCCCGACGGTCGCTCATGCCTGACGACGCCGAACAGTTGACCGTCGACCGCTGGGTGCGCAGACCGGCGGACGTCAGCACGCGCCGCGCGCTGCGCAGCACGACCCGGGCCAGCATCTACGAGTTCCTGCGTCAGACCGGTGAAGGCCAGACCGTCCGCGACGTCGCCGGCGAGTTCAACCTGCATCCCAACGTGGCACGAACGCACCTGGAGACCCTGGCCGACGCCGGCCTGGTCGTGGTCAGCAGCCGTAGGCACCCGGGTGGTGGGCGGCCGGCCAAGGTGTATCTGGCCCGACCCGAGGCGGGTGCGGACGAGATCCGCGTCGACACCACCGCACCACCGGTTGGCGGCCCGACGACACTGCTGCGGTTGCTCGGTGAGGTCATCGTCAGCGGCAACGGTGCGCAGGGCGGCCGTCTCGAAGCACTGCGGCAGGCCGCCGTCAAAGAAGGCAATCGACTGGCCGAGCGCACTGACGAACCGAGTGAGTCACTTCCGGAGGCCGCCGAGGCCGTGGAGCGCGTGCTCCGCACCGGCGGGTACGTGGTGGCGCTGCACCGCGCGGACGACGAACAGGCGCTGTTCAGCCGCATCAGCGGTGTCCTCGAACCACTGCACGCGGTCCGCGGCGGGCTGACGTCCGCACTCGAGTGGGGACTGTTGTCGGGCGCGTTCACCCGCGTGTGGCGCCCCGTGCAGCTCGCACCGGTCGCCGACTCCGCCGCCACCGGCGCTCCCGGCTGGGCCGTCCGACCGGCATCGGCGGGATCGTCGGGCAACCGGCTGCTGGTGACGGTCGCCGGCCGCATCGATGCCCGCAACGCCCCCCGCGAGACCGGCGTGGTCCGCGCGATGCGCGCGATCACCGCGCTGGACCCCGGCTCGGTGCTGGAGGTCCTCGCCGGAGGGCCAGGATCGCCCGCCGCCTTCGCCCGGTGGGCAGACCGCGCGGGCCACGAGCTGATCGGCGTCGAGCGAGCGACCGATGAGCGCGGCAGGCCCGCGATCCGCCTGCTGATCAGGAAAGGGCGGGCATGACCACGGCGTTGCTCACATCTCAGCAGCCGGTGGCGGCACTCGCGTTGGCCACCGACTGGGCCAGCCACGGCGACGAGGTGACCGTCGTGCTGCTGGACAGCGCGACGAACCTCCTGCGCCCCGGACACGACGCGGCGTCCGACCTGGAGGCAGCGCGCGCGGCAGGCGTCCGGGTGTGGGCCCACGCAGCGGCGGTCGGAGAGCGGGCGGTCGATCCGGGTTCCGGCCTGGTCGATCTCGTCGACCTCGACGCCGTCGCAGCGCTCATCGGTGACCCCGAGACGAGGGCGCAGTGGTGGTGACCCGCAACATCGCCCTTGTGCTGTCGTCAGCCACGAGTGCGGCGGCGGCGGCCAGCGCGCTGCAACTCGCCGATCGGCTGCAACGCGGCGGCCACCGCATCATGATCTTCGCCCATGGCACCGCGGTCGACCTCGCGCTCGACGACAGCCCGATCGCCGACGCCGTCGCCGAGCTGCTGCGCCGCGGCGTGCACGGCGCGCCCCTCGACTGGGTCGTCGAAGCAGGTGCGGTCGGCGGGCGCCCGACCGTCGACGGTGTCATCGCAGGCGACGACGCCGATCTGTGGCGCTTCGTGCGCGAGGCGGACGTCGTCCTCGCTCCGGGAGGGGGCCAGCCATGGCGCGTCGTGTCGTGAGCGTGCTGACCGGACCGCCGGTCGCCATATCGACGGAGGATCCGGTACTCGAAGCCAACATCTACGCCGTCGCAGAGGAGGTCGACCTCACGGTGCTGCTCCGCGGTGACGCGCTCGAGTACGCGACGGCGACCGGTGCGTCTCCAACAGCCCGTCTGGCGGACCGGCCGCTGCCGGACGCGCACTGCGCGCGGGACCTGCGCGGCCTGCTCGAGTCCGGCGTGCGGGTATACGTCGATGCGGTCGGCGCCCGCGACCAGGGCCTGGACGCGTCCGCGCTCATCAGCGGCGTCTGCATCGCCGACGCAGAGGAGCAGTCCGCCCTGCTCCGCACCGCCGACGCGGTGCTGCACTGGTAGACCGGCACCGGATTCGGTCGCTTCGCGGCCCTGGGTTACAGTACGGGCCGCCAATCAGCGCCAACCACGGCGTGGTGACACTCCAATCCAGCGGGTCCGGTGGGCATGCAAACCTGTGAGCTGTGCGGATGGAACACGAGGTCGGGCACTCGCGTCTGCCTGTCATGTCGCCGCACACGCGCCACAGGCGGGCAGCCGCCCGACGCGGCGCCCGACGATGCGCAGCTGTTGTCCACGGTGCTGAAATCCGCCCGCAAGGACCGCAGCGGCAATGGCCGTGAAGGCACGACCGGCTCGCCGGTCGTCGACGTCACCGCGCCGCCGTCGGAGCTGTCGCCACCGGGCCCCGGCAGCGCTCGGCCGCGCCCCGAAGATCACGTCGTCCTGCGCGAGATCGACCCTGAGCGACGCGGTGACAGGCCGTCGCCCGTGCCGTCGGAGCGCCCGATGGCGCCTTCGGTGGCCGCCTCACTGGTGGCCGTCCTCACGCATCCGACCGGGTCGACAGACACCGCCGACCCGAGCACGGACGTGGCGGACCGGACACCGTCCGCGGATACCGACGACCACAACCGCCCCGCCGCCGACGCCGACGATCTGACCCCCGCAGCGGACGCCCACGACGACAACGGCCCAACCACCGAGGCGGGCCGGCCGACACCGCCTGCTGACACCGACGACAACGGCCCAACCACCGACGCCGACGACCCGACACCGGCAGCGATCAGCGACGACAGCGACCGTGCGACCGCCGGCGCCGGCCCCGAAGCAGGCGACGCGCCGGACGAGACGGCGTCACCAGGCCCCGAAGCAGGCGAAACGCTGGACGAGGGGGCGTCACCAGGCCCCGAAGCAGGCGAAACGCTGGACGAGCGGGTGTC
>JAHELV010000101.1 GCA_024644015.1 Nitriliruptorales bacterium | reverse complement strand
ACCGTGTGGGGAGCGACCGTCTGCTACCTCCTCGACCCCGAGGGGCACCGCATCGAGCTGTGGACCGACAGCTGACCGCGGTGACGGGACCGCCGCGTCAGCGCAGCGCCGGCCGAGGCGACGTTGGAACGCGATTCACGCCTGGCGCTGCCCGGATCGGGACCGCAGGATCCTGATAGCCGCAAGCGCGCTGACGCTCACCGGCCGGGCCCGGTTCGATCGCGACGTGGCTCGGTGCCGCGCGCAGCACCTCGACGTACGCCAGCGCCCGCTCCAACGGTGTGGGGCCAACTGGCGGTCGTTCACGACGACCGCGAACTGCGCCGCTGGTCACGCGCAGGCCTGCGAGCCGGTTCCGTCCCTATCGATCGAGGCCGGATCCGGCACCGAGACCATTCTGTGGGACACCGGAGCATCGCGTCCGTGACCATCTGCGCGGTCGAGGAATCACGCCCCGTGCCAACGGTGTGCGTTGCGGGTATCGCTCGGGTGAGCCGCGAGCTGTCAGCGCCGCGCAGGCATCGGGAACCTGTTCGGCGGCATGGCCGCGGATCCTCCCCGAGAACCGACCGAGACCACCCAGAGGAGACGCCACATGCACGACGACCGCTACACCATGACCGTCACGCTCGACGCCGGATTCGACGAGGTGGAACGGCGCGTCCGCGATGCCCTGTCCGCCGAGGGTTTCGGCATCCTCAGCGAGATCGACGTGCAGGCCGCGCTGACCGAGAAGCTCGGCACAGACGTCGGCCCCTACAAGATCCTCGGCGCGTGCAACCCGCCGCTGGCCCGCGCCGCCATCGCCGTCGACCCCGACATCGGCGCGTTGCTGCCGTGCAACGTGCTGGTGCGCCGCAATGCTGACGGTGGTATCGACGTCGCCGCCGCTGATCCCGCGGCGATGCTCGCGCTGTCGGGCGAGGCTGACCTCGACGAGATCGGCGCCAAGGCCCGCAAGGGCATCGAACAGGCCCTGCGCAACCTCGTCGCAGACGAAAGCCAGGACCAGTAACCGCATGCGACTTCTCCGAGCGGCGGGCCCGCGTCCAACCGCTCGACGTCAGCGGCGCGGGCGCAAAGGGACGCTGGCCTGCCGGCGCGACAGCGTTGGAGAGCCCACCATCGCTGTGGCATCGGACGTCGACGGGCGCGGTGCTGATCGGCCGGCCAAGGCCGTTGAGCGGTTCAGGTCCCCCCTGATGGTTGTACACCGGTCTTGGATGCGGCATCGAGGCCGTCAAGGATCAGGTCGAGGCCGAACTCGAACTCGGCGCCGAAGTCGTATCCCGGCTGCAAGACATGCTGCGCCGTCAGTTCCATGAGGTGGGGGTACTCGCCGCTGGACAGCCCTGCGGTGATGGCTGTTGCGAGGTCCGCCATCTCGACGCCCGCGGTTGCTGGCATGTTGGCTTCCTGCAGCGCGAATCCGTAGACGTAGCCGTCGATCAGGGCGTACGCGTGGGCGGTCATCTCGATTGACAGGCCGCCATCGCGGAGGCATCCGATGACCGCGTCATGATGGCGCAGCGTCTGAGGCCCGGGTGTGGTTCTGGATTCCATCAGCGCGGTCGCCCACGGGTGCTTCGCGAGGACGGCCCGAGCAGACCAGCACCGGTGGCGCATGGCGGCCTTCCAGTCGGTATCGGTCGGCGGCAGGTCGATCTCGCTGAAGACCAGGTCGACCATGCCGTCGAGGATGGCCTCCTTGTTGGGCACGTGGTGATAGATCGTCATCGGGCCTACGCCGATCGCGGTAGCAAGCCTTCGGATGGTGAAGCGGTCGATGCCGATGTCGTCGGCAAGCGCAACGGCGCCTTCGAGGACACGCGCTCTCGTCAGGGTGGTCCGAATCGGATCCTCTGTCTCTGCTCGGGCTGTCATCGGTCGGTTCCCGTCGCTGCCGGTTGACGCTCGTACTTAGTACGAGTAGCGTATCACGGGTTGTCTCGTACTAAGTACCAAGATCGATTCACAGGCTTCGGGACCCAAGGAGGACCGACATGCATGACAGGCCCGACACAACGAAGAACACGACCGGCCGCGCACAGCCACAGCCCGTCAGCTCCGAAGCTGCGCCTGTTGCGCAGCAGATGCGCGCGATCGTGCAGGACCGCTACGGCTCAGCCGATGTGCTCGAGCGTCGGCGCATCGAACGACCGGCGATCGGACCGAGCGACGTCCTGGTCGAGGTCCACGCTGCGGGTGTCGATCGTGGCGTCTGGCACGTCATGACCGGCATGCCGTACCTGATCCGGCTCGCCGGGTACGGCCTGACCAGGCCCAAGACCGGTGTCCCCGGCTTCGACGTCGCCGGGCGGGTCGTGGCGGTCGGGGCCGACGTGACCAGGTTCGCGCCGGGCGACGCCGTGTTCGGCATCGCCAGGGGCGCCTACGCCGAGTACGCCGCCGCGTCCGAGGACAAGCTCGCCCACAAGCCGGCCAACCTCACGTTCGAACAGGCCGCCGTCACCGCCGTGTCAGGCATCACCGCACTCCAGGCACTGACCGACGTCGGACATCTCCAACCGGGCCAGCGCGTGCTGATCATCGGCGCCTCCGGCGGCGTGGGTACCTACGCGGTGCAACTCGCCAAGGCCCTCGGCGGGGTCGTGACCGGCGTCGCCGGTACCCGCAACCAGGACCTGGTCCGGTCGCTCGGCGCCGACCGCGTCATCGACTACACGCGAGACGACTTCGCCAGCGGCGACGACCGCTACGACCTGATCCTCGACATCGGCGGCCGCAACAGCATCTCCCGGCTGCGCAGCGTCCTGACGCCTGAGGGCACGCTCGTGATCGTCGGTGGCGAAGGCGGCAACCGGTGGACCGGCGGGGTCGGTCGCCAGCTCCGAGCGATGCTGCTGTCACCGTTCGTCGGGCAGCGCCTCACGACGTTCGTCAGCACCGAGCACCACTCGTTCATCGAGCGCCTCACCGCGCACCTCGAGGCCGGAGCCGTCGTGCCGGCCGTCGGCCGACGATTCGACCTCAACGATGCCGGCCAGGCCATCCGCGCGTTGGAAGCCGGCGATACGAGCGGCAAGTCCGTCATCGTCGTCCGCGACAGCGACGCCGACAGCGCCTGAGCGCAGAACCACACCGACCGTCGCCCGTCCAGCGTGCCGGCGAGAGATCACCGATCGAAAGGCGAACCCCCCATGAGCACCACCACACCCACGGCCACCAGGCCCGCAGTCACGACACCTGGCGCACCAGCAACGTCAGAGACATCACCACGACGCGCCGCCCAGATCGCCGGCGTCGGCTACGTCCTGCTCTTCGCACTCGGGCTGTTCGCGAACTTCTTCGTGCGCGAAGGCCTCATCGTCACCGGCGACGCACAGGCAACCGCCGCCAACATCGTCGGCTCCGAGGGACTCTTCCGTCTTGGACTTGTCAGCTTTCTGGCCATCTTCGTGCTCGACGTCGCTGTCGCCTGGGCGCTCTACATCGTCTTCAGAACCACCAACAGGGATGTCTCGCTACTCACCGCGTGGTTCCGGCTGATCTACACGGCCTTTCTCGGCGTTGCCCTCATCTTCTTCTTCCAGGCCCTGCAGCTTCTCGACAGACCGGACTTTCTCTCCGTCTTCAACAACGGACAGTTGAATGCCCAGTCGTTGGTCGCGCTCGATACGTTCAACTCGGCCTGGCTCATCGGACTGGTCGCCTTCGGGATCCACCTGATCCTCCTCGGCTACCTCGTCATCAGGTCCCGACATGCCCCGAAGGCTCTCGGCTACGTCATGGTGGCAGCTGGCGCTGCCTACATCATCGACACGGCCGCTCACGCACTGCTCAGCAACTACAACGACTACGAGACGCTGCTCATCGCCGTGGTGGCCCTGCCCGCAATCATCGGCGAGGGATGGTTCGGACTCTGGCTCCTCCTGAGGGGCGGCAGGCGTCGGGTCCTCGTGTGAGCTGCGGCGCAGCCGTCGCTCGTGGGCTGACCGCCACCATGTGGACACCGAGCCAGGTGAACCAGACGATGCTGCCCAACCCGAAGATGCCCGTGACGACGTCGGTGGCCACCAGTGCGGTGCTTGCCACACCGGCCGTGCCGGCAACCACCGCGACACGGTTCAGCCACGTCGGGAACACCCCGGCGCGCAGACCCGCGACACCGACCAGCAGCATCCACAGGCCGCCGACGAGCTCGATGCCGCCGCCCATGCCCTCGACCAGCAGGTTGACGGTGGTCCACAGCGAGGCGGCCTGGGCAGGGTCGCTCCCACGGAGCGCGACCGCCATGTCACCGCCGACGATGGCCGACATCCCGACCGCGAACATCAGCGTCGCCCAGATCAGGCCGAACACGGTCGCGGACCGGGCCAGGACGGGTGCGCGGGTTTGCAGCCGGTCATACACCGCCGGCGCGAGCACGACCAGTGCCGCACCGAAGACGAGGTAGATGACCGCGTACCACACGTGCAGAACCAGCTGGTTGTCGGCGAGAAAGGCGACATGCGTGGCGGGGTCGACGCCGGGGCTGCCGTAGTCGGCAGACGCGATGACCGTCCCGTAGATCACAAACCCGAACACGAACGTGGCGGCCTGCACGAGCGCGGCGACACCGCCGGCCCGCAGCGAGCCGATTGGCAGGCCGTCAGGTGGCGTTGCGGGCGTCCCGTCCTGCTGCGCGGGTGGTGTGGCGTCCTGCCGGGTGGTCACGTCATTTCGTGTGCTGATGGTTTTGGTCGTGTGCTGGGTTTCGTGCATCTACCTCACCTCGTGGTCTCAGGTGGCCTGGCGGCCGATAGCTTCGTCGGCATCTGGCGCGAATCCGCCTGAACCGACGATTGCTGACATCACGCATGGTGCGGTCTGCGGACGCGAACCGCGACGGCCGATCGTTGACGATTCGTGCCACCGACCGCTCTGGCAGCCGCGGGCGGATGCCGACGTTGCCGGGTCCACCGCCTGCGGCACCGGACACGGCGTCCTGCTTGCACTCACAGAGCGCGGCGTCCACACTCGACCGGCTGGCCGT
This sequence comes from Nitriliruptorales bacterium, assembly GCA_024644015.1. GTDB lineage: Bacteria > Actinomycetota > Nitriliruptoria > Euzebyales > JAHELV01 > JAHELV01. The sequence goes on along the minus strand of JAHELV010000101.1, from coordinate 1,443 downwards.
TCCGACCGACCCCGACGCCGCCCGACACGACGAGCGGGCTCCTGGCGACTACCACCTGCCGACCAGGGCGCGGAGGCGGTCCCGACGAGTGGGATCGAGATGTTCTTCGACGTCGCATTGGTGTCTGCGGCGCTCACGTGCGCCCTCGTCTCGGGCCTCCTGCTCGGGTTCGCCGTTGTGGCGATGCCCGGCCTGGGGACGCTGGACGACCGGGACTACATCCGGGCGTTCCAGGTCATGGATCGCGTCATCCAGAACCGGCAACCGCTGTTCATGCTCATCTGGCTCGGGTCGGTGCTGACGCTGGTCGCAGCGCTGGTGCTGGGCCTCGGGGAGCTCGCCGGCGGCCGGCGACTCCTGTTGATGGTCGCCACGTTGGTCTACCTGGTGGGAGTCCAGGTTCCCACGGCCACGGTGAACATCCCGCTGAACAACGAAATCCAGCAGGTGGACGTCGATGCTGCAAGCACCGCGGAGGCCGCCGAGGCGCGGGAGCGTTTCGAAGCGCGGTGGAACCGGTGGAACGCGATCCGGACCATACTGGGCTGCGCCACCTCCCTGGCGCTCCTGGTGCTGCTGCTCTGGCGGTGATGTGCGACTCGTAGGACTACCACCGCCGCTCAGAGAGACGACGCGCAAGGCATCCCCGGGCCAGCACCGCTGACAACCATGTCATGAACGGACGCCAGTGCACGTCCAAGTGGACCGGGAGTCACCGACCAGAAATCGCTGGTGTATCAGGACGCGCAGCGGGGTACTGAGTAGTTTCTGACTCTGATCCTCTGTATCAGGAAACACGCGATGCGCTCCACTACACGTAGCACACACCGCCACGCCGAAGGGCGGTAGGAAGTCGCGTGACCGTGGAACAGTGGCTTGGAAGCATCATGGCGTTCGCGATCGTGATTGCCGCGATCAACGTGCTGATGGGGGGTTTCGGCATCACCGCCCGTCTCGCGCTGCGACCCGGATCGGGGCGGGGCCGCGACGTCGACGACTGGCGGGACGCATCGCCGGCACGCGCGAAGCGCAAACGGCATGAACGCAACAGGCCCCACGCGGTTCGAAACCTGAGCAACGTCCAACGCGCCCAGTACGTCAAGCGGTGGAGGCACCTGCATCGCCGCGCCATCGCGCTGCCCGCCACGACGCTTCTCGACGCCGACGACCTGCTCACCCACGTGCTCGATGACATCGGCTATCCGACCGAGGGATTCGTGCAGTACGCCGCGGATCTGTCGGCTGCCCACGCCGAGGTCGTCGACGACTACCGCGTGGCCCGCAACATCGTGCTTGACACACGCCTCGGCCTCGCGGATACCGCACAGATCCGACACGCGCTGCCGCGGTACGTTGCGGTGTTCGAGTGCCTGGCCGAGGTCGACGTCTCCAGCCAGGTCGACGAGGCGGCGGCGTAGGGCCCCGTAGCTCGGCGACGCTCTC
>JAHELV010000052.1 GCA_024644015.1 Nitriliruptorales bacterium | reverse complement strand
CCTGACTCGGTAGGTTGGACCGGTCCGATACTCTATGCACTCGCGTGGAGCTGGACCCCCACACCACACTGCCGCAGCTTGCGCTGGCGCGGTCCAAGGAGCTTGTAGTCCGATGAACATCTGGCCCGGCAAGCCGTATCCCCTGGGTGCCCAGTGGGATGGCACTGGCACGAACTTCGCGTTGTTCAGCGAACATGCCGACGCCGTGGAGTTGTGTGTGTTCGACGCTGACGGACACGAGACCCGTGTCGAGCTGTCCGAACCGACCGCGTTCATCTGGCACGGCTATCTGCCGGGCATCGGCCCTGGCCAGCGGTACGGATACCGTGTCCACGGTCCCTATGAACCGGCGATGGGGCACCGCTTCAACCCGGCCAAGCTGTTGGTCGATCCGTATGCGAAGTCGATCGAGGGGCGCGTCGACTGGCACGCAGCGGTCTTCGGCTACGACCTCGACGCCGACGACACGGTGCCCGACGACCGCGATTCGGCGCCCCACGTGCCCAAGAGCCTGGTGACCAACCCGTTCTTCGACTGGGGTGACGACCGACACCCCAACACGCCGTGGTACGAGACGATCATCTATGAGACCCACGTCCGTGGTCTCACCATGCGCCACCCGGACGTGCCGCCGGAGCTGCGCGGCACCTACGCCGGCCTGGGCTCGCCGCCGATCATCGACTACCTGGTCGACCTGGGCGTGACCGCTGTCGAGCTGCAGCCGGTGCACCGCTTCATCCACGACCACTTCCTCGTCCGGAAGGGGCTCCGCAACTACTGGGGCTACAACTCCGTAGGCTTCCTTGCGCCGCATGACGAGTACGCCGCCCGCGAGGGGAACGGCCGAACGATCTACGAGTTCAAGGCCATGGTCAAGGCGCTGCACGAGGCCGGCCTGGAAGTGATCCTCGACGTGGTCTACAACCACACCGCCGAGGGCAACCACCTCGGGCCGACGTTGTCGCTGCGGGGCATCGACAACGCGTCGTACTACCGGCTGGTCGACGACGACCGCCGGTACTACATGGACTACACGGGCACGGGCAACTCGCTCAACGCCCGCCATCCGCACGTGCTGCAGCTGATCATGGACTCGCTGCGGTACTGGGTGATCCAGATGCACGTCGACGGTTTCCGGTTCGACCTCGCATCGACCCTCGCTCGCGAACTGCACGACGTCGACCGGTTGAGCGCCTTCTTCGACATCATCCAACAGGATCCTGTGATCAGCCAGGTCAAGTTGATCGCCGAGCCGTGGGATGTCGGGGAGGGCGGTTACCAGGTCGGCAACTTCCCCACGCTGTGGACCGAGTGGAACGGCAAGTACCGCGACGCCATCCGTGACTTCTGGAGGGGGGAGGGTCACGGCGTTGGCGAGCTGGCATCCCGTATGGCCGGGTCCAGCGACCTGTATGCCCACAACGGCAGGCGGCCCTACGCCTCGATCAACTTCGTCACGGCGCACGATGGCTTCACCATGCGCGACCTTGTGTCCTACAACGAGAAGCACAACGAGGCGAACCTCGACGACAACTCGTCGGGCGAGGATCACAACCGGTCGTGGAACCACGGGGTCGAGGGGCCGACCGACGACAAGGAGATCAACGAGCTTCGGCTTCGTCAGCAGCGCAACCTGCTGACCACCCTGTTCCTCGCCCAAGGGGTGCCGATGCTGCTGGGTGGCGACGAGTTCGGCCGCACCCAGAACGGCAACAACAACGTCTTCTGCCAGGACAACGAGCTGTCCTGGTACGACTGGGATCTGTCCGACGACCAGCGCGCGCTGTGCGCGTTCACCCGGCGGCTGATCGAGCTTCGGGCCAACCATCCGGTGTTCCGTCGTCAGCAGTTCTTCCGGGGAGCGACCGAGGGGACGGTGGACCTCGATTGGCTGCGACCCGACGGTACCGACATGACCGATGACGACTGGGCCTCCGGCGATCAGCAGTCGATCATGTTCTTCCTCAACGGACAGGCGATTCCCACGCCGGACGCCCGCGGGCAGCAGATCCTCGACGACAGCTTTCTCGTGCTGCTCAATGCGGCCGCGGAGCAGGTGAAGTTCACGCTGCCAGGCGAGCAGTACGGCCGAGCCTGGACGCTGGTCGTCGACACCGCGGAACCCGCACACCGCGGCGCCGGCCAGCGTGTCAGCGCCGGCGGTCGGGTGGAGTTGGTCGCGCGTTCCATTCAGGTCCTTCGTCGGATGGATGATGCCCGTGAGCGCTGAGACATCGCAGTCGGAGGACGTGGTGGGCCGACCATCGGGTCGCCGGATCACCGAACCGGGTGCGACGTACCGTCTGCAGCTCGGCGGCGACCTGACGTTCGCCGAGGTGTCCGAGCATCTCGACTACCTCGCCGATCTCGGCGTGACCGATCTGTACCTTTCGCCGATCATGCGATCCCGGACCGGCAGCGTCCACGGATACGACGTCGTCGATCCCGCAGAGGTGTCGCCCGCCCTGGGTGGCACCGATGGACTGCGAGCGCTGTCCGACGCGGCAGCGGGTCGCGGCATCGGCGTGATCGTCGACATCGTTCCCAACCACATGGCCGCATCCGACGAGAACCCGCTGTGGGAGCAGCTCCTGGCCGAGGGCATGTCGGGCCCCGCCGGCTCACTGTTCGACGTCGACTGGCGACCGCAGCTGCCGACGGCCGAGGGCAAGGTGATCCTGCCGGTCCTCAGCGACACCTACGGCACGACGCTGGTCAGCGGGGACCTGGAGCTCGCGCGGATCGACGGTGTGTACCGGCTGCGTTACAAGGACCGGACGTTCCCGCTCAGCCAGGAATCCCTCGACGCGATCGACGGCAACGGCGGCGGGCGGACGTTCGCTGGAACTGCCGGCGTCGTGACCAGCTGGCAGTCGTTCCACAATCTGCTCGAGCGGCAGCACTACCGGCTGGTGCACTGGCGCATCGGCGATGCGGTCGTCAACTACCGCCGGTTCTTCACGGTCGATGACCTGATCGCGGTTCGCGTCGAGGTGCCGGAGGTGTTCGAACGCACCCACGCCACGCTTCTCGAGCTGGTGAACGAGGGCGTCATCGCGGGCCTGCGTGTCGACCACCCCGACGGGTTGCGCGACCCCGAGCGGTATCTGCAGCAGCTGCGCAACCGTACCGGTGTGTGGATCGTCGCCGAGAAGATCCTGCATCCGGGCGAGCGCCCGCCGCCGTGGTCGATCGCCGGCACCACGGGCTACGACTTCTGCAACGAGGTGCTCGGGTTGTACACCAACGCCGATGCGCTGCCGCAGATGCGGATGATCGACGAGAAGCTGGGGGGCGGCCGGCCATACGCGGAGCACGCTGTCGAGGGCAAGCGCGCGGTCCTTCGCGGCGGACTGCGCGCGGACCTCGAGCGGATCGCGCTCCGGCTGTGGAGCGCCACCCAACAGCATCCGCAGGTGCGCGACGTGACGCTCGAGTGGTGCCGGAGCGTGCTCACGGGCACACTCGAGCAGTTCGGTGTCTATCGGACGTACGTCGACCCCGAGACGGGCACCGCACGGGAGACAGACCGCACACTGATCGCTTCGGCCGTCGAACAGGCCCGGGCCGCGGACAGCGAGCCGCCGGCACAGCTGTGGGACTTCCTCGAGCAGCTGCTGTCGGGTGAGATCGGCACCGGACCGGCGCAGCTCGACGTGCTCGCGCGGTTCCAACAACTGTGCGCCGCGGTGACCGCCAAGGGCACCGAGGACACGGCGTTCTACCGCTACCGGACGTTGCTCGCGGTCAACGAGGTGGGTGGCGACCCCGCGCATCCTGGTCGGACCGTCGAAGAGTTCCAGTTGGCCAATGCCGAGCGCGCGGAGCGCCGCCCGCTGACGCTGCTGACGACGGCGACGCATGACACCAAACGCGGCGAGGACACCCGGTTGCGAATGGCGGCGCTCACGGAGGTCGTCGATCTGTGGCGGGATGCCGTGGACGCCTGCGAGCGGCAGGCGGAGAGGAGCACGCTGCCGGCGCAGGCGCGGTATCTGCTGTACCAGACGGCCGTCGGGATCTGGCCCCTCGATGCGGACCCTACCGACGAGCACCGTGACCGGCTGGCCCGCTACGCGGTCAAGGCCGAGCGGGAGGCCGGCCTGTACACCAGCTGGACCGACCCTGACCACGGGTTCGAGGACCGGGTCGCCGAGTTCGCCCGCTCGTTGCTGAACGCCGCGACGGCGCCGGCGGAGCTGCTCTCGGTCGTGACGCGCGCGGGTGAGATCGCGATGGTCTCCGGGCTGGGGCAGGTGGTGCTGCGCACGCTGTCGCCCGGCGTGCCGGACAGCTATCAGGGCACCGAGGTCTGGGACGACGCGCTCGTCGACCCCGACAATCGGCGCTCCATGCCCTTCGAGGAGCGCCGCGCGCTGCTGGACGGGCTGGTCGATGCCGACGTCGAGGATCTGCTCGACCAGCGGCGAGATGGGCGCATCAAGGCGTTCGTGCTGCAGCGCGCCCTGCGAGCCCGCTCGACGCAGCCGAGCTGCGTCGGCATGGGCAGCGGGTACCTCCCGCTCGACGTCTCCGGCACGTGGGCCGACCACGTCGTTGCGTTCGCCCGCGTGTCCTCCGACGCCGCGGCAGCGCTTCTGGTGATCGCGCCACGGTTGCCGGGTGCCGTCATGGGCGACGATGCCGGTCCGCCGGTCGGCGAGGCCTGGCGCGACACGACAGTGCGGGTGCCGGGATTCGTGCAGGGCACCTATCGCGACGTGTTCTCGGCGGGTGCGGGCGAGATCGGTGACACGATCGAGGTGTCGTCGCTGCTGGCCAACCTGCCCGTCGCGGTGCTCGAAAGGACCACTCAGCACGACGGCTGACCGCAGCGGCGGCAGCCGCTACGGCCCGGTGTCGGCCAGCACGGCGACGGACCACGCGGGCAGGTCGCACCGCACGCCATCGTCGCAGCGCGAGAGCGTTACCGGAGGGCCAGACCCGCCGTAGCGCTCTGCCGTGCTCGACCAGACGGCGTCCCACTCGCCGGTCGACTCGATGGGAACCGTCGCCGGTTCCCTGTCGGCGTTCGCGACGACGATCACCGGTGCCGCGCCGTCGGGGCCGTCGCGGAGCACCGCCATCCGTGTTGGGGCGACGTACAGCGATCGGACGAGCCGGCGATTGCCCGTCGCCAAAGCCGGGACGGACCGGCGAAGTCGCAGCAGGTCGGTCCAGAGCCGTCGCCTGGCGTCACCTGCAGGCGTGGTGGCGATCGACCGGTCGAGGACACTCGCGTCGAAGGTGGCGTCGGCCTGGGGATCGGGCACCTGCGACCGCGCGAACTGGTCGAAGGCGGAGAACTCCTCGCGGCGACCGGTCCGCACGGCGTCGGCGAGCCATGGTTCGGCATGGTCCGAGAAGAACAGGAAGGGGTTGGTCTCGCCGTACTCCTCGCCCATGAACAACATCGGGACCGTCGGCGCGAGGCACAGCAGTGCGATGGCGAATCGGACGCGGTCCGCGTCGGCGAGCTCGGTCAACCGGCGTCCACGCGCACGGTTGCCGATCTGATCGTGGTTCTGTATGCAGGCGACGAAGTGCCGACCCGAGACGGACTCGGGCACCGGTGCCCCCACTGTGCGCTGCCGGTGCTCCGACCAGCGCCCGTCGTAGACGAAGCCACGCACGTACGCGCGGGCGACGTCGGGCACTCCCGTGTAGTCCGAGTAGTACCCGTCACGTTCACCGGTGACCGTCACATGGATCGCGTGATGCAGGTCGTCGAGCCACTGCGCGGTCATGCCGAAGCCGCCGGCGGGACGGGGGAGGACCGTTGCGGGGTCCTGGCGATCCGATTCGGCGATCAGGGACAGCGGACGACCGACCTGCTCGCTGAGCCGGTCGACCGCCGCCGACAGCTCAGCCAGTACGTGTGGGGCGGAGCCGTCGTGCAGCGCATGCACCGCGTCGAGGCGCAGGCCGTCGACGCGGAAGTCGGCCAGCCACATGAGTGCGTTGTCGACCACGAACGCCCGGACCGCGTCGGCACCGGTCTCGTCGAAGTTGACCGACGGTCCCCACGGTGTCTTGTGGCGGGTGGTCTGGTAGGGGCCGAACTCGGAATGGTAGCTGCCGCTCGGCCCGAAGTGGTTGTAGACCACGTCGAGGATGACGGCGAGGCCGTGTCGGTGGCAGGCTTCGACGAACGCCGCGAACGCGCGCGGCCCGCCGTACGGCTCGTGGACGGCGTACCAGGACACGCCGTCGTAACCCCATCCGTGGACGCCGTTGAACGATCCGATCGGCATGACCTCGACGTGGGTGACGCCGAGGTCGGCCAGCGCCTGGAGGTGCCCAGCGGCCGCAGCGAACGTGCCCTCGGTGGTGAATGTGCCGACGTGCAGTTCGTAGATCACCGCACTGGTCAGCGGAGTCGGCTGCCACCGCATCTCGATGTCAGACCAGGTGAACGTGGACCGGTCCAGCAGTGCGGACGGCTCGTGCACGCCCTCCGGTTGTCGTAGCGACGCCGGGTCCGGCCGGGACGGGCCGCCGTCGAGGCTGAACGCGTAACGCGCGTCAGCTGCGGCGGTCAGGCGCGCGCGGTGCCAGCCCCTCGGCGCGACGTCGAGCGGCTCGCGCCGGTCGCCGATGACGACCTCGACCTGACGCGCGTGGGGGGCCCAGACGCGGAACGTGACCGATCCGTCGGTATGCAGCAGAGGTCCGTGACGCAGCGGGTGACCGCGGGTGCCGGGCGTCGGGCGGACGGCGTGTGTGTTCACGTCAGTCGGTGGATTCGAGCCCGCTGATGTTCGCCGGTTGGTCGATGTCGGCGAGGATCTGGTCGACGGTCGGCGTCACGCGGTCGTACAGCGGCTTCGGATACAGCCCGATCGCCACGATGACCGCGACCAGCGGCGCCATGACCACTTTCTCGCGCACCGTCAGGTCGGTCATCCCGACGGACCGCCCCTCGATCGGTCCGTGGAACATGCGCTGGTAGGCCCACAGCAGGTACAGCGCGGCGAAGATCACGCCGAACGTGGCCAGGACCGCCGCCCACGGCGTCGTCTGGAACGTACCGAGCAGGATCGGGAACTCGCCGACGAAGCCGTTCAGACCGGGCAGCGCCAGTGACGACAGCGCCACGACGAGGAACAGGCCACCGAACACGGGTGTGGCCTTGGCGAGCCCCGAGTAGTCGGCGATCCTGCGTGAGTGGGTCCGCTCGTACATGAACCCGATCAGTATGAACAGCGCACCGGTCGACAGCCCGTGGTTGACCATTTGGACGACGCTGCCAGACGTGCTCTGGGCGTTGAGGGCGAACACGCCGAGCACCACGAAGCCCATGTGGGCCACCGATGAGTACGCGACGAGCTTCTTGATGTCGGGCTGGACCATGGCGACCAGCGCGCCGTACAGGACACCGACGACCGCCAGGCCCATGATCGCCGGTGCCAGGCTCTGTGTGGCTTGCGGGAAGTACGGCAGCGAGAATCGGATGATGCCGTAGCCGCCGATCTTGAGCAGAATCGCCGCCAGGTCGACCGAGCCGATCGTCGGTGCCTCGGTGTGCGCGTCGGGCAGCCACGTGTGGAAGGGGAACAGCGGCACCTTGATCGCGAAGGCGATGAAGAACGCGAGGAACAGCCAGATCTGCTCGGTGTCGGTCAACGGCAGGCCGCGCAGCGAGCTGTAGTCGAACGTGGTCGCGCCGCCCTTGAAGTACAGGTACAGGATCGCGACGAGCATCAGAAGCCCGCCGACCAGCGTGTAGAGGAAGAACTTGACCGCCGCGTACCGCCGGTTCGCGCCACCCCACACGCCGATCAGCGCGTACATCGGGACGAGCATTGCTTCGAAGAACACGTAGAACAGGATCAGGTCGAGCGCGGTGAACACACCGATGACCGCGGTCTCGAGCACGAGCACCGCGATGTAGAAGCCCTTGGTCCGTTCGCTGACGTGGCCCCAGGTCGCCAGCACCGCGAGCGGGATGATGAACGTCGACAGCATGACGAGCGGCCAGGTGATGCCGTCGACTCCGAGCTGGTAGTTGACACCCCACGCCGGGATCCAGGGGACCGTCTCCGTCAGCTGGAAGCCCGCCTCGCCGACCTCGAACGCGGGGATCAGCGCCAGGGACACGACGAACGTGACGACTGTGGCTGCCAGCGCCACGCGACGGATGGCCTCGGCACGTGTCGCCGGAATCAGCGCGACCACGAACGCCGCGGCGGCCGGCAGCCAGATCAGGATCGACAGCAACGGCAGATCAGCCAACGGCGGCTCCAACGACGATCGTCACGCGTGCGTCAGCACGATATCGTTCCTGCGTCCCCCACGCGAAGCAGGGAGGACGTCGGCGGCAGGCGTTCCGGCGCGTCACCGATCTGGCGCTCGGCGACGGTCCAGCTCGAACTTGACCTGGTCGGGGCCACGGTGCGCCAGGCGCTTCGTCCGATCTGAGCGCTGCACCGGGCGCAACGGATCCCGCGGTCAGGGCACGTCGTCGGGGACGAGCCAGAGCGTCGCGAGTGGCGGTATGAAGACCGCTGCCGACGCGGTCATGCCATGCCATGGCTCGGTCTCGGCTGTGATCACGCCCATGTTGCCGAGGTTGCCGCCGCCGTAGGTGTCCGCGTCGGTGTTCATCAGCTCGCGCCAACGCCCCGGCTGCGGCATGCCGAAGCGCTGATCGTCGCGGGGGACCGGGGACAGGTTCACGATGCAAACCATCGGGCTGCGGTCGGCGGCGTAGCGCACGAATGACAACAGGTTGGCGTCGGCGTTGTTCGCGTCGATCCAGCGGAAGCCCTGTGGATCATGGTCACGATCCCACAACGCCGGCGTATCGCGATACGTGCGGTTGAGGTCACCGACGAGTTGGCGAAGCCCCCGGTGGTCCGGCTCCGACAGCAGATCCCAGTCAAGCTGCCGCGACTCGGTCCACTCGCGCCACTGGCCGAACTCGCCGCCCATGAACAGCAGCTGCTTGCCCGGGTGCGCCCACATGTATCCGTAGAGCGCCCGGAGGTTGGCGAACTTCTGCCAGCGATCGCCTGGCATCTTGTCGAGCAGGCTGCGCTTGCCGTGCACCACCTCGTCGTGGGAGAGCGGCAGCACGTAGTTCTCGCTCCACGCGTACAGCAGGCCGAAGGTCAGCTCGTTGTGGTGGAAGCGCCGGTGGATCGGATCGCGGGAGAAGTACGACAGGGTGTCGTGCATCCAGCCCATGTTCCACTTGAAGCCGAAGCCCAGCCCACCCAGGTGCACCGGCCGGGACACACCCGGCCACGCGGTGGACTCTTCGGCGATCAGCAGCGCTCCGGGGTTGCGCCCGTACACGACGGCAGCGGTCTCCTTGAGGAACTCGATCGCTTCGAGGTTCTCGTTGCCGCCGTACGGGTTGGGGACCCATTCGCCCTCCTCACGTGAGTAGTCCAGGTACAGCATCGATGCGACGGCATCGACGCGCAGGCCGTCGACGTGCAGCTCCTCCAACCAGAACAGGGCACTTGCCAGCAGGAAGTTGCGGACCTCGTTGCGGCCGAAGTTGTAGACCAACGTCCCCCAGTCGGGGTGTTCGCCCTGGCGGGGATCGGCATGCTCGTACAGCGCCGTGCCGTCGAAGCGGGCCAGCGCCCACTCGTCTCTGGGGAAGTGCGCCGGCACCCAGTCGACGATCACGCCGATTCCACGTTGGTGCAGATGATCGATGAGATAGCGGAAATCGTCGGGACTGCCGAACCGGGCGGTCGGCGCGAACTGGCCGGTCACCTGGTAGCCCCACGAGCCCGCAAAAGGATGTTCGGCGACGGGCAGCAGCTCGATGTGGGTGAACGCCAGCTCGTGCGCGTAGTCCCCGAGCTCGTGGGCGAGCTCACGGTACGTCAGGGGCCGGCCATCGGCGTGCCGCCACGATCCGAGATGCACCTCGTAGATCGACAGCGGCCGTTCGTGATGCTGCAGCTCGGGCCTGCGCCCCATCCAGTCTTGATCCTGCCACTGGTACGACGTCTGAAAGACCCGGCTGGCGTTCTCCGGTGGCTCCTGGGCCCAGAATGCGAACGGGTCGGCGTGCAAGGTCAGGTGGCCGTCGGACCGCAGAACCTCGTACTTGTAGACGGTGCCTTCCTCGACGTCCGGGATGAACAGCTCCCATACCCCGGTGCCGAGTACTCGCATTGGATGGCGCCGACCGTCCCAGTCGTTGAACGTGCCGACCACCCGGACCGACTGAGCGTTCGGCGCCCAGACCGCGAACGAGGTGCCTCGGACACCTTCGATGGAGGTCACGTGTGCGCCCAGGCGGCGCCACAGCTCCTCGTGGCGGCCCTCCCCGACAAGGTGCAGGTCGACGTCACCGAGCGTCGGCCAGAACGCGTACGGGTCACGGGCGGTGAACTCGACACCGTCGGCGGTGCGCATGGTCAAGCGAAGGTCGGCCGCGCTCAGCTTCGCCGGCACGAGGGCCTCGAACAGCCCGCCGTCCGCCGTCTGTGTCGCAGCGATCGACCGGCCCTGCCCCCATACCACGTCGACCTCGGCGACGTCCGGCCGCAGGACCCGGATCACGGTACCGTCCCGATGCTCGTGCATGCCCAGGACCCGGTGGGGGTTCGTGTGCGTGCCCGCCAGTAGTGCGTGGGCCTCGTCGGTGCTCGCGTGCCACGGTGTCGCTGGCATCTGTGGTCCTCTCGTCGTGTCTGCCGCTCGCGCGGCGTCAGGGGGTGACGCGGTCAACGATCCGTCGCACGCCACCGACCGGTATCCCGAGCCAGTCGGGCCGGTTGGCGCGCTCGTAGCCAATCTCGTAGACCGCCTTGTCCAGCTCGAAGACGGCCAACAGGGCCGCATCCACCGTGCCGGCGTGGGCGGCGTACCCTGCCAGGAAGCTCTTGCGTGCGGCATCGCGCCAAGCGGCCAACGCCGCCGGCAGCTCGGCGCCGCCGGTGTCCGGCACCGATCGCAGGCCGGTGGCGGCCGCGTAGTCGAACGACCGCAGCATGCCGGCCAGATCGCGTGCGGGTGTGCCGGGCGCCCGGCGCTCGTCGAGCGACTTGGCCGGCTCACCTTCGAAGTCGAGCACCTGCCACCCGCGGCGGCTGTCGAGCACCTGGCCCAGATGCAGGTCGCCATGGATGCGTCCCACTATCCCTGGATGGGCGATGCCGGCCGCGGCGCGGTCGACCGCCGTGTGCACCGCCGCGGCGTCGATGCCGGAGGGAGCGCGGCGGCCCAGGACCCGTGCGATCTGCCGGTGTGCACCGTCGACCCACCCTGCGACGTCTGCGGTCGTGGCATCGCGACAGGGCAGCGCGCGGGCGAGGTCGGCGTGCACGCGCGCGACCGCTGCGCCCAGGTCGCCGAGCCTGCCGATGAAGGCGCGGTCGTCCGGTGCGGATGGGTCGTGGCCGGTGAGTACGGCTGCAGCATCGCCGACCGCGCAGCGCCAGGCGTCTCGGCCGTCGGAGACGAACCCGCTGACCACACCCAACGCCCATTGGTCGTCGTCGGACAAGTGCAGCGCGCCGAACTGCGCGGGGACGTCGGCGTTTCCGACGTCGGTCAGTGCGGCGGTCAGCTCGACCTCGGGGTTGACACCCGCCTCCACGCGGCGGAACAGCTTGAGCACGGCGGCCTCGCCCAAGATCACGCTGGTGTTGGACTGCTCGCCGTCGAGGGTGCGGACGCCGACCGGGATGTCGTGGACCGCGCGCGGCGTGCCGACGATCGCTGCACCGCCGTTCGTGGCGATACGGCCGCCTTCGACGGCAAGCCGCGCGAACTCACCGAGGACGAACGGTGCGGCGGTCGCGTCGGCCCATTTGTGCCCATCGAGGCTGACGGTCGCGTCGCTCGCGTCGTCACCGGGTACGAGAACCAACTGGTAGCGCTCCGACGAGCCGTCCGCATAGCCCACGTCCAGCAGCAGCCAGCGCGCCAGGGACGGCAGCGCGGCGCCGTCTACGACGTGTGCGGCGACGATCTCGCGGTCCTTGCCCTGGAACCAGCGCCGTGCCGGCAGCCACCGGCCGAGGTCAACGTCGGGGCTGCTCACCGCTCGGCGCTCCGTGGAGCGTGCTGGTCGGGCGTGATCCGGAACCAGTAGAAGCCGTGCGGACCGAGCGTGAGAAGGTAGGGCAGCTCGCCGATCCGCGGGAATCGCGTTCCACCGAGCAGCTCGACGGGATGGTCGCCGTCGAAGCGTGACAGGTCGAGTTCGACGTACTGCGCGTCACCGGACATGTTCGCGACGACCAGCACGACGTCGCCGGGCGTGGAGCGCAGGAACGCCAGTACGCGTGCGTTCGACGGGTGCAGCGCCTCGAAGGCACCGGCGCCGAAGACCGGATGCTCCTTGCGCACATGGATCAGCGAACGAACCCAGTGCAGCAGTGAGTTCGGATCTCGTCGTTGTGCTTCGACGTTCAGGGCCTGGTAGCTGTAGACCTGATCCATGATCGGGGGGAGGTACAGCTCCGCGAACTCGGCGCGCGAGAAGCCGGCGTTGCGGTCGATGCTCCACTGCATCGGCGTACGCACGCCGTCGCGGTCGCCGAGGAAGAAGTTGTCACCCATGCCGATCTCATCGCCGTAGTACATGACCGGCGATCCGGGCAGGCTGAACAGCAGTGCGTGGAACAACTCGATGAGCCGGCGGTCGTTGTCGAGCAGCGGCGCGAGCCGCCGTCGGATACCGACGTTCGACACCACCCGCGGATCGGTGGCGTACTCCGCGTACATGTAGTCGCGTTCCTCGTCGGTCACCATCTCGAGCGTGAGCTCGTCGTGGTTGCGAAGGAAGATACCCCATTGGCAGTTGTCGGGGATCGGCGGTGTCGCCTCGAGGATCTCGACGATTGGCCGTGCCTCCTCCTTGCGTGCAGCCATGAACATGCGCGGCATGACCGGGAAGTGGAAGGCCATGTGGCACTCGTCGCCGGCGCCGAAGTAGTCGACGACGTCGTCGGGCCACTGGTTCGCCTCGGCGAGCAGGACCCGGTTGCTGTACTCGTCATCGAGGACCTTGCGGACACGACGCAGGAAGTCGTGGGTCTGGGGCAGGTTCTCGCAGTTGGTGCCTTCCCGTTCGAACAGGTACGGCACCGCGTCCATGCGGTACCCGTCCAACCCGAGGTCGAGCCAGAACCGCACCACGTCGAGCATTGCGTCGGCGACCGCCGGGTTGTCGTAGTTCAGGTCCGGCTGATGGCTGAAGAACCGGTGCCAGAAGTACTGGCCGGCGACGGGGTCCCAGGTCCAGTTGGAGGTCTCGGTGTCGACGAAGATGATCCGCGCGTCGCCGTAGCGTTCGTTGTCGTCGCTCCACACATACCAGTCCCGTTTGGCCGAGTCGGGCTGCCGGGACTCGGCAAACCACTGATGGCGATCGGACGTGTGGTTCATGACGAGGTCTGCGATCACCCGCATGCCGCGGGCGTGCGCCCCGTCGATGACCGCCGACAGGTCATCGATCGTCCCGTACTCGGGCAGGACGCGCGTGAAATCCGAGATGTCGTAGCCGCCGTCGCGTAGTGGCGAGTCGAAGAAGGGCAGGAGCCAGATGCAGTCGATACCCAGCCACTGCAGGTAGTCGAGCTTGTCGAGCAGTCCCCGCAGGTCGCCGGTCCCGTTGTCGTCGGAGTCGCTGAACCCTCGGATCAGCACCTCGTAGAAGATCGCGTGCTTGAACCACTGGGGGTCGTCGGTCAAGACCACGCGGGTGCGCCCTTTCTGTTGTGGTCCGTCCGTTTGCTACAGCGCGCGCAATGCGAACACGTGAGCGGGCTCGTCGGCGGGATCGAGCTGTACGTAGTTCTGGGGCCCGTGCCAGATGTATGAGGTCTCGGTGATCAGGTCGTAGGCCTCATAGGGTCCTGCGTGCTCCAGTCCCAGTTGCCACAGGTCGAGCCAGGTCGTCGCGGCCTGGGTGGCGGACGGGTCGAGGTTCACGATCACGAGCACCGGGTCGCTGCGGTGCTCCGCGGTCTTCGAGAAGCACAGCAACTGATCGTTGCCGATGTGGTGGAACCACACGTTGCGCAGGAACCTGAGCGCGCGGAACGAGCGCCGGATGTGGTTGAGCCGTGCGATGTATGGCTCCAGCGAGTCTGGCCGGGTCCAGTCCCGCGGTTTGTAGCGGTACTTCTCAGACTCGTGGTACTCCTCGCTGCCGTCGCGCAGCGGGGTGTTCTCGACCAGCTCGTAGCCGGAGTACAGGCCCCACGACGGCGACAGCAGCGCGGCGAGAACGGCCCGGACCTTGAATGCGGGCCGGCCCCCGTGTTGCAGGTACTCGTGCAGGATGTCCGGGGTGTTCGGCCAGAAGTTCGGGCGGAAGTAGTCGGCCATCTCGCCGCGGGTGAGCTCGACGACGTAGTCGATCAGTTCGTGCTTGTAGTTCCGCCAGGTGAAATAGGTGTAGCTCTGGGTGAACCCCAGCTTGGCCAGCGTCTGCATCATCTTCGGTCGGGTGAACGCCTCGGCGAGGAAGATGACATCGGGATGCGCAGCGTGGATCTCGCCGATGAGCCACTCCCAGAACGGCAGCGCCTTGGTGTGCGGGTTGTCGACGCGGAACACCTTCACGTCGTGGTCGATCCAGAACTCGACGATCTCGCGCAGGGCGTGGGTGAGGCCCTCGATGTCCGGCGTGTCGAAGTCGATGGGGTAGATGTCCTGGTACTTCTTGGGAGGGTTCTCGGCGTACGCGATCGATCCGTCCGCGCGATGGCGGAACCACTCGGGATGCTCGGTGACCCACGGGTGGTCGGGCGAGCACTGGATCGCGAAGTCCAACGACACCTCCATCCCCAGCGAGCGTGCCTCGGCGACGAACGCGTCGAAGTCGTCGATGGTGCCCAGATCCGGATGGACCGTCATGTGCCCGCCGTCTGCGTTGCCGATCGCCCACGGCACGCCGGGTGCCTCCGGTCCGGGATCGAGGTCCTGTGGTCCACCGCGACCCTTGCGGTTGGTGGTGCCGATCGGGTGGATCGGGGGGAGATAGACGATGTCGAAGCCCATCTCGGCGACCGCCGGCAACCGCTTCGCGGCGTCGGCGAACGTGCCGCTGGTGGCCTCGTCGGGTCCGTACGAGCGCGGAAACAGCTCGTACCACGCGCTGAAGCGACCACGTTCACGATCGACCCAGAGCGGCAGCTCGGGTTTCGACAGCGTGCGGTCGAGCCGTTCGGGATGGCGGTCGAGCAACGCGAGCAGATCCTCGTCGGCCGCCATCGCCAGCCGCTCACCGGCGGGCGCAGCGCGACGCAGCGTCTCGATCGTCTCGGTCAGCACCTGCGTTGCCGCCTGGGGCAGCCGTGGCAGACGGCGCTCCAGCAGGTTGGCCCCGTCGGCGAAGACCAGATCGAGGTCGGCCTGGTCGGCCTCGACCTTCTTGACCGCTCCGTGCAGCCACGTGCGGTAGTGGTCGGTCCACGCGCTGATCGCGAAGCGCCACGCACCCACGGCGTCCACGGGGAAAGTGCCGTACCACCGGTCGTTGACGTCCTCGCGCAGTGGCGCCTCCCGCCACCGGGTGTCGTCGGGTCCCCGGTAGCGGATGCAGGCGCTCAGGAGGTCGTGGCCCTCCCGCAGGATGTCGGCGCCGACGATGACGTCGTCGCCGACGACGGCCTTCGCCGCATACCGCCCACCATCCACCGACGGGGTGACCTGCCAGATGACGACTCGGTTCTTCACGTTACCTCCGCGTGCGGATCCATGGGGACATGTCACCGATACGGGTTACCGGTGGCAGTCATACCCGTCGCGACGGGCAGCCTACCCGCGCCCGTCGATCCCGCCTCGTCCGCAGGGCGCCGGATGGTCGAATCCGAACCCATTGTGGCGGTGGGTCGTTCCGGACGGCTATCTTGCGGCGTCGCGGTGCCGTCACCGACCCAACCGGTAGGTCGTCCGTCATGATCCCAGCATTGCGCACGTTCCAGGTGCGACCATCACTGCCCGCCGAGCTGCGTCCGCTGAACGGGCTCGCGTCAAACCTGCGCTGGGCCTGGGACCAGCCGACCCAGGAGCTGTTCCGGTGGGTCGACCCTTCGCTGTGGGATCGGACCGGCAACCCCGTCGCGCTGCTCGGCGCACTGGATGCCGCGCGCATCGCGTCGTTGGCCAGTGACAGCGCGTTCCTTGCGCGCCTTGCGCGCCTTCATGGCGAACTCGACGCGTACCTCGCTGGTTCGAGCTGGGCGTCCCAGAGCGATCCGGCGCTGCCGGTGGTCGCCTACTTCTCGCCGGAGTTCGGGCTCACCCACGTGATGCAGACGTACTCCGGTGGGCTGGGCATCCTGGCCGGTGATCATCTGAAGGCGGCGAGCGATGCCGGCCTCCCGTTGGTCGGCGTCGGCCTGCTGTACCGCCACGGCTACTTCAAGCAGTACCTCGACGCCGACGGCTGGCAGCGGGAGCGCTACCCCGACCTGAACCCCAACACCTTGCCCTTGCGGCGGCTCGAGTCCGGCGGCGAGCCAGCCACGATCGACGTGCAGCTCGCCGGCAGCACGGTCGCGTGCCAGATCTGGAAGGCCGAGGTCGGCCGCGTGCCGCTGCTCCTGCTCGACACCGACCTGCCGCGTAACGCGCCGCACGACCGCACCGTCACCGACCGCTTGTACGGCGGGGACACCGAGCACCGGCTGCGCCAGGAGATCGTGCTCGGCATCGGTGGCGTCCGCGCGCTGCGGTTGGCGATCCGCATCGGCGAGGTGGCGCGGGAGCCCGAGCTGTACCACTCGAACGAGGGACACGCCGGCTTCCTGCAGTTCGAACGGATCCGCAGGCTGATGGTCGACGACCGGCTGTCGTTCGACGACGCGGTCGAGGCTGCCCGGGCCGGCGTGTTGTTCACGACCCACACCCCCGTGCCCGCCGGGATCGACAAGTTCCCGGCGGACCTGGCCCGCCCGTACTTCGCGGCCGTCGCGGCGTCGTGTGGGGTCGAGGTCGACCGGGTGCTCGCGCTCGGCCAGCAGACGGCGGATGGCGACGAGCCGTTCAACATGGCGGTGATGGGTCTGCGCCTGTCGGCGTTGGCCAACGGTGTGTCCCAGCTCCACGGCGTGGTGTCTCGGCGCATGTTCGCCCACCTGTGGCCGGACCTTTCGGACGTCGAGACGCCGATCACATCTGTCACAAACGGCGTCCACGCGCTGACCTGGATCGGCGCTGAGATGACGGGGGTGTATCAACGGCATCTGGCCCCGGACTGGCCTGACAACCCGCTCGCGTGGGAGCGGGTCGACGAGATAACCGACGACGCGCTGTGGCGTGCCCGCGAGCGGGCGCGCGAGCGGATGCTGTCACGCGTGCGGACGGCCGTGCGGGCCCAGGCGATGCGACGGGGTGAACGCAGCGCCGCGCTGGACTGGACCGACGAGATCGGCGACCCGGAGGCGCTGACGATCGGCTTCGCTCGGCGCTTCGCTGAGTACAAGCGTGGCACGCTGCTGTTGCGCCAGCCGGAACGGCTCCGCCGTCTGCTGCTTTCGACGGACCGTCCGGTGCAGGTCGTGTTCGCAGGGAAGGCCCACCCGCGCGACGATCTGGGCAAGGGGCTCATCCGTCAGCTGGTCCACTTCGGTGCCGATCCGGACCTGCGTACGCGGTTGGTGTTCGTGGAGGACTACGACATGGAAATCGCCCGCGCCCTGTACGCCGGCGTCGACGTGTGGCTCAACACGCCGAGGCGGCCCCACGAGGCCTGCGGGACGTCTGGGCAGAAGGCGGTGCTCAACGGTGCGTTGCACTGCTCCACGCTCGACGGGTGGTGGGACGAGATGTTCGACGGCGAGAACGGCTTCGCCATCGGTAGCGACGACGACATGGGCGACAGCGAGCAGCAGGACGCCGCCGACACGCAGTCCCTGTTCGATGTGATCGAGCGGGTCATCGTCCCGATGTTCTACGACCGGTCGACGGGTCCGCTGCCCCGACGGTGGCTGTCACGCGTCCGCCGGTCCCTGCGTACGCTGGGACCGCGGGTGCTGGCGGCGCGCATGGTGCGCGAGTACGTGACCGACCTGTATGCACCACTGGCCGATCGGGCTCGCGCCCTCGCCGCCGATGACCACGCGCGGGCCCGAGCGCTGTCGCAGTGGCGCCGCCGCATCGACGCGACCTGGCCACAGGTCCGCATCCTCGACGTGACGGCCGACGATTCGGCGACCCACGTCGGGTCGCCTCGTGATCTGCGCGTGACCGTTGCGCTCGGACCCCTCACCGTCGACGACGTACGGGTCGAGGTGGTCCATGGTGCGGTGAACGCCGACGGCGAGATCGATCGGGCGGTGGTCGAGCCGATGCGCCACGACGGTGGCATCGAGCCCGCGCGGTACGCGGCGAGGTTCCGTTGCGACCGCGCCGGCGAATACGGCTTCACGGTCCGTGTCGTGCCGATGCACCGTGACCTGCTGTCGGCCGCCGACACCGGACGCGCGGTCTGGCCGAGCGCCGCTGCGGTGATCCACCAGCAGCGCCTCGACGCCTGACAGTGAGAATGTTGTAGGGCCTGCACCCTGGGTCGATCTGACTCAACGCCTGACGGACCGCGGTGTCCTGCTAGGGATCTGCGGTCGGTTCCGGGTTCCGCGACGGCGCGCGATCTGGTCTGCGTGGCTGGACGGGTGCCGTCACGCGGGGCATCGTGTGCATTCCAGCACGTCGTCGAAGGGTGACCGATGGCCATGGATCTCAGCTCGATCATCGCCGGGCAGCCGCGCTCCTCGGGCCACCCGCCCCGGACCAACCGCAACCCGGCGCGGCTCGATGAGGTCGTCGCCGAGATCGATCTGGGCGACGCCGACACGGTGGTCGCCGCATGCGAGGCCGCGCGTGACGCCCAGTCGGCCTGGGCTGCCACCCCGGCGCCCCGGCGAGGGCGCGTGGTTCAGCAGATCGGACGCCTCGTCGAGGCCAACAAGGCCGACCTGGCGCGGCTGATCACCGCCGAGATCGGCAAGCCCTACGTCGAGGCGCTGGGCGAGGTGCAGGAGGTCATCGATACGTGCGACTTCTTCCTTGGCGAGGGACGCCGGCTGTACGGGCAGACGGTGCCCAGCGAAATGCCCGACAAGCAGCTGTTCACCTATCGCATGCCCGTGGGCGTGACGATGATCATCACCGCCGGCAACTTCCCGGTCGCCGTGCCGTCGTGGTATCTGATCCCCGCGCTGCTCTGTGGCAACACGGCGGTGTGGAAGCCGGCGGAGTACGCCGCGGCCGTCGGGCACGCGCTCTATGAGCTGTGCGCCCACGGTGGGCTGCCACCGGGCGTCCTCAACGTCGTCCTCGCCGGCGGTGAACAGACGTTCTCCGGCCTGGAACGCGCGCTGGACGCCGGACTCGTGGACAAGGTCGGGTTCACCGGGTCGACCGCGGTTGGCGAGCGGATCGGAGCGCTGTGTGGACGTCATCTGCAGCAGCCGTGCCTGGAGCTGGGCGGCAAGAACCCGATGGTTGTGATGGACGACGCCGACCTCGACCTCGCCGTCGAAGGTGCCCTGTTCAGCGGCTTCGGCACGGCAGGCCAGCGCTGCACGTCGTTGGGCACCGCGATCGTGCACGCCGACGTCCACGACACGTTCCTCGACCGCTTCGTCTCCGCAACGGAACAGGCTGCGATCGGCGACCCGACCCAGGCGGTGCTGTACGGCCCCATGCTGCACGAGCGCTTCGCCGAGCGCTTCGAAGAGTGGCTCGGTCTGATCGACGTACACCACGAGGTCAGCGGCTCGACCGCCACCGGCCGCATCACCGCGGCACATCCGCGGAAGAACTTCGTCGGTGATCCGACGGCAGGCATCTTCTATCACCCGACTATCGTTGCGGGGGTACGGGCCGACGACGAGCTGTACCGCACCGAGACGTTCGGTCCCATGGTCGGGGTCATGGCGTGCAGGGATCTCGAGGAGGCGATCGGACTGGCCAACGGGCATGGCTATGGCCTGTCGAGCGCGATCTACACGACCGACCCCCGCAACGTCTTCCGCTTCCGGGAGCGGATCTCGGCCGGCATGCTCAGCGTCAACAACTCGACGTCGGGTGCGGAGGCCCACCTGCCATTCGGTGGCAACGGTCGCTCAGGCAACGGCAGCCGCCTGTCGGGGCAATGGGTGCTCGATCAGTTCACACGCTGGCAGTCGGTCAACTGGGACTATGCCGGCAGGCTCCAGAAAGCGCAGATGGACGTCGAGGACGTGCCCGCCGACCTTGGCTTCCGGCTGGAGCGCTGACGCTGCGCACCGCCGCACC
Organism: Nitriliruptorales bacterium; assembly: GCA_024644015.1. Taxonomy (GTDB): domain Bacteria; phylum Actinomycetota; class Nitriliruptoria; order Euzebyales; family JAHELV01; genus JAHELV01. The sequence continues at coordinate 5,000 of JAHELV010000052.1, read as the reverse complement.
GCGCCGGACGGCGCCAGCGATGGGATGTCCGGCGTCACCGCGGACTTCTGCTGCTACGAGCTCTGCCTGGTGTCCGCGACCGACCCCTGGGAGTGACCTTTGCCGGTCTCGTCGCCATTGGCGCTTGGCTGGGTGCTGCGGACCGTCGTGGCACGCGGGCGCAGCTCCGGGTAGCTGATCCGCGGATGGTAGACGTAGCACAACGACTCGATGAATGACTCGCGGACCGTCTGCAGCTCACGGAACGTGATGTTGGCCTCGTCGAGCTGCCCGTCCTCCACACGGTCGTCGATCAGCCCGCTGACGATGTCGGCGATCGCCTCGCGTGTGAGGTCGCGGTTCGCCAGTGCGGCCGCGCGGGTGGCACCCTCACAGCAGTCCGCCAGCATCAGGATCGCCGTCTCCTTCGACGCCGGCTTCTTGCCGTCGTAGCGGAATCGGCGCTCGTCGACGGTCGAGCCGTCGGCAGCGTTGTTGATCGCCTGCCGGTAGAAGTAGGTCACCAGCGTCGTGCCGTGATGTGTGCGGATGCCTTCGACGATCTCCGACGGCATCCGGTACGTGCGGGCGATCTCGATGCCGTCGGTGACGTGCTCCTTGATTATACGGGCCGAGACCTCGGGCTCGAGGTTGTCATGCGGATTGTCGATGCCGAACTGATTCTCGACGAAGAAGTACGGTCGCTGCACCTTACCGATGTCGTGGTAGAGCGCCGCGACGCTGGCCAGCAGGCTGTCGGCGCTGATGGCGCGCGCGGCACGCTCGACCATCTTCGACACCTCGACCGAGTGGTTGTAGCTGCCGAGTGCCTTCCGCTCGAGCTCCCGTAGCAGCGGATGGTTGCGGTCGGCGAGATCGAGCAGGCTGGTGGCGGTCAGCACACCGAACACCGACTCGAGGAATGGCAGCGTCGCGTTGACGATGACCGCCGACAGGATCCCGCTTCCCAGGCCGGCCAGCGCAGCGAAGCCGACGTCGCTGGCTTCGTCGAACACCACGGCCAGGATGGCGGCGAACACGCCGTAGGCCAGTGTCGAGCGCCACGCCGCGCCGCGGAGGGCGCCGCGTGCAGACAACCGCGAGACCAGCGGGACGCTGGCCAGGCACGTCAGTGCAGCGAACGCGGTGATCCCGGGACGCGACGGAGCCATGAACGCAACCAGCGTCGTGATGGGAATCGTGACCAGCACGCCGACGGGCGGGTCGAACAGGATCGTGGTCAGCATCGCGAACGCACCGGCCGGCAGGAGATACAGCAGCGCGTTGTTCCCCGATGCGAACACGACTGCCGCCTGCAGCGTCAGCGCGTAGAGGACGAACAGCACCGACAGCAGCAGCAGCAGGCGCGCTGAGCTCCAGACGGAGCGGCGATAGGCGCGAAGGTAGAAGGCCATGCTGAAGGCGATCACGGACGTCAACGCCAGCGCGCGGCCGACGGTCAGCCAGGGGTCCGCGCCGTCGAGGTCGCGCGCCCGCAGCGCCGCCATCTGCACCACGGTGACGGTTTCGCCGACCTGCACGATCGGTGTACCGGGTGGGAAGCTCTTCTGCAGCGGCGCGACCGCGGCGGCGGCGCGATCGCGCTCGGCAGCCGTCGCTTCCTCGTCGACCCGCACGGTCGGCTGCAGCGCCGAGGCGAGGATCGGCTTGACGGCGGTCTGGCCGACATCGTCGGGGAAGCGTCGGACGGCGAGCATGCTGTCGATCTGGTCCTTCGTCTGCTCGACCGCACCCTCGGCGATCGACCGCAGCGCCAGGTCCTGCGCGACCTCAACGGCCTGTGCTCTGGCCACGAGCAGCTGATCGTCATCGAGCTCGACGAGCGCGCGGATGGCCGACGGCGGCAGATCCTCGAGCTGGTCGAGCAGTCCCGCGACCTGCTCGTCGACGCTGAGCGCCTGTTTGTCGGCACCGCTACTGGGTTCACGAGCCTGCTCGATACGGGCGAACGTGTCCTCGACATTCTGCACGATGGCCCGACGCGCTTCGTTGTCCGGCACCTGGATCGGCTCGACGCTCTCAGCCGCGTTGCGGCGTTCCCGCTCGGTCGTCTCGGGGTCATCGACCCGGATCGGATCGGGGGCCAGCACGGTGCGCGGCGAAGGCTCGCCCTCACGGATCGGTGCCTCCTGCCAGAACGCCGAGATCGACAGGATCGCAGGGATGCCAATGATCGCGAGCGCCACGGCGAGCGCTCGTTGTCCCCAGGCGGATCCAGCTAGTGGTGCCACTGGCACATACCCTTCGTGACGGCGATCACGCCGTTCGGTCGGGTGAGGCGGACGAACTCGAGTCCAGTCTGCCTCATCCGGGTCAGGGTTGTTCGGTCAACTGCTGCCTGCTCGGACGTCATCCGATGCCAACGCCCACCATGAACGCGCGCGAAACCAGCCCGAACACGACCAGCCCTGCCACGCCGAACGCGGCGTGGGGATCGTAGCGTCCGTCCCGCGACCACTTGTGGGCGTAGAACAACGTCAGCAACGGGAACACGATCCCGTACAGCGGGTGGAACACATAGATGAACAGCGACCCGTCACCGGGACGCCGGCCGAGCACGAGCAGGATCAGCCCGATGACCAGCTGGAAGACCAACAGGACCTGCGCGATCGAGACGACCCGCCAGAAGGTCGGCGTCTCGTCATAGTGCAGCAGGCGCAGAGCGAACGACCAGCCACTGATCACCGCCCACACCGAGACGAGGGCCAGTCCGATCCAGGTGTGCGGTTCCGCCAGATCCATAGGCCGACACCCTAGTCGTTGTGGCTACCCTTCTCGGCGTGCTTGCCGCTCACAGCCTGACCAGGACCCACGGTGCTCACGTGGTGTTGCGTGACGTCGAACTGCAGCTGTCTTCCGGCATGCGGATCGGCGTGATCGGACCGAACGGCTCGGGCAAGACGACCTTGCTCGACCTCCTGGCCGGTGTGGACGAACCCGACGGCGGGACCGTCACGCGGGTCGGAGCGGTGACCGTCGGCTACGCACGCCAGGACGTCACCGTCATCCGTGGCCGGTCGGTGCTCGACGCGGTGCTCGAGGCGGCATCGGACGTTGGCGACGCGGAGCGCGAGATGCGCGATCTCGAGCAGCGCATCGCTGGCAGCGCCGCCGGCGACGGACAGGCGGCGCTGCTCCGGCGGTACGGCACGTTGCAGGACCGCTTCGCCAACGCCGCCGGCTACGGGATCGAAGCCCGTGCACGGAAGGTGCTGGCCGGCCTGGGGTTCACGGAGCCGCAGATGACCGCCGGCGTCGACACGCTCTCGGGCGGCTGGATGATGCGGGTCACGCTCGCGCAGCTGCTGTTGCGGACGCCCGACGTGCTGCTGCTCGACGAGCCGACCAATCATCTGGACTTCGGCGCCAGCGACTGGCTGGCACAGTACGTCGCCGGCTACACCGGCGCGGTCGTGGCGGTCAGCCACGATCGCTGGTTCCTCGACGAGGTCGCCACGCACATCCTCGAGCTCGACGGCGCCGGTGGACATCGCTTCGGGGTCGGCGACTACACGACGTGGGTCGGACAGCGCGATGCCGAACGTCGGCGTCTGGAAGCAGCGGCGGCGGTGCAGGCCAGGCAGATCGCCGACACCGAGGCCTTCGTGGAACGGTTCCGTGCCAAGGCCACCAAAGCCCGACAGGTCCAGAGCCGCGTCAGAGCGCTCGAGCGAATCGAGCACATCGAGGTGCCGTCAGCGGCACGTTCGAAGCTGCGGTTGTCGCTGCCCACGCCGCCCCGATCAGGCCGCGAGGTCGTGCTGCTGGACGCAGTCGGCAAGTCCTATGGCGACACCGTGGTCCTCGACGACGCCGACCTGGTCGTCGAGCGCGGCCAGACCGTTGCGGTGCTGGGGCCCAACGGCGCGGGCAAGTCGACCCTGCTGCGACTGGTCGCCGGGATCGAGGCACCCGACACAGGGGTGTGCCGGCTCGGTCACCACGTCTCGGCCGCCTACTTCGCGCAGCATCACGCGGACGCCCTGGACGCGGAACGTACGGTGCTCGACGAGCTCGACGGCGCCCTGAACGATCGCACCATCAATCCCCGGTCGGTGCTGGGCGCGTTCGGTTTCCCGGGCGACGCGGTCGACAAGCGTGTCGGGCGCTGCAGCGGCGGTGAGCGGGCACGCCTCGCGCTGGCCAAGCTGGTCGTCGGTCCGGCGAACCTGCTGTGTCTGGACGAACCGACCAACCATCTGGACATCGCGAGCCGCGAGCTGCTGACGTCGGCGCTCGCCGCGTACGAGGGGACGGTGCTGCTGGTCACGCACGATCGCGCGCTCATCCGGGCGGTAGCCGACACGATCTGCGAGGTGGGCGACGGCAACGCAACACTCAGGGAGGGCGATCTTGACGCCTTCCTGGCCGGGAGGGCGGTGATCGGGCCCACGGGCGCTGACGCGGGCGGCGCCGAGCCGAGTGCTCCCCGCGTCACCGACCGCCGACAGCAGCGCCGCGACGCGGCGGAGGCGCGCCGCCGCACCCAGGGGCTGCGGAGCGAACTGGCCCACGCCGAGGCCGAACTCGAGCACGCCGAGCATCGACTCGCCGAGCTCGAGGCGGCGCTGGCGGAGCCGACCACTTACGAGGATCCGGAGGCTGCGCGCGAGCTGAGCATCGAACATGCGCTGGTCGGCGATCGGGTGGCCCAGGCTGAACAGCGGTGGGAGCACCTGGTCGAGCGTCTGGATGCCACCGAAGAGGCGTGACCCGGTCGCGTCGGCTGACGAGCGCGGCACCGACGTCGGCGCGGGCTCGCAGGACGCGTCAGTCGTTCGGGTCGGCTGACGAGCGCGGCACCGACGTCGGCGCGGGCTCGCAGGGACGCGTCCGCCGTTCGCGTCGGCTGACGAACGAGCACCGACGTCGGCGCGGGCTCGCAGTACGCGTCCGTCCATCGCGATCTGCGCCGGACGGCCCGTTGCTGGCGGGCAAGCTGTGGATATCACTGACCCGGACTACGGGGTGGTCGGCCTTGCGCACCCCCAGGACGCGCA
>JAHELV010000051.1:11657-25239 GCA_024644015.1 Nitriliruptorales bacterium | reverse complement strand
CTCAGGCGTCGCCGGCGTCCAGCAACCCGGACCTCGTGGCGACGAGGGCCGCCTGTGTGCGATCACGAACCTCGAGTTTGGCCAGGATGCTGCTGACGTGGCTCTTGACCGTCTTCTGTGCGATCGTCAGCGCGGCCGCGATCTCGTCGTTGCTGCGACCGGCGCCGATGAGCGCGAGCACCTCCCGCTCGCGGGGGGTCAGCCGGTCCAGCAGCGGCGCCCGGCCGGCGTCCGTCACCGCGGCGATCACGGTGGCGGCCGCCTCGGGATGCAGAAAGGCATCGCCCCGGTGCACCGCTCTGATCGCCGCAGCGATGTCGGCGGGGTCGACGTCCTTGAGCAGGTAGCCCGCGGCGCCGGCATGGATCGCGTCCATGACCTGATCCTGTGCAGCGAAGCTGGTCAGGACCAGTACCTGGCTGTCGGGAACGAGTGCCCGGATGCGACGTGTGGCCTCGACGCCGTTCATGCGGGGCATCACGAGGTCGAGCAGCACGACGTCCGGGTGTTGGCGGGCCGCCTCGGCGACCGCGGCGCTGCCGTCACGGGCCTCCCCGACGACCACGATGTCCTCACGCGAGCCGAGGAATGCGACGAGCCCCTGTCGGACGATCGGGTGGTCGTCGGCCACGACGACGGTGATCGGTTCAGCCATCAGGCAGGACCACCTCGATCCGGGTCCCGTCGCCGACCGTCGAGCTGATGGTGAACCGCCCACCCACGGCCGCCGCGCGGTCCCGCATCGACGCGAGCCCGAGGTGACCTCCGCCGGTGGCGGGTGCGACGGGATCGAACCCGTCACCGTCGTCGTGGATGCGCACGGTCACCGTTCCGGCCGTGTGCACGGTGGACACGTCGATCCGCTTCGGTGCACCGTGGCGAACGGCGTTGTGCACCGCCTCCTGCACGATCCGCAGCACCGCGCGGTCGATCTCGTCGGGTAGACCGTCGAGGCCTGCGAGTGTGACGGCGATCGGGACACCGGACGCGCGCCGCACCATGTCGAGGTGCTTGCGCAACGTCGTAGCCAGGCCGTCGCGGTGCAGATCCGGCGGCTGAAGGTCGCCAACGACGGCCCGCAGCTCGCGGCGGGCCGTGCGTGACAGCTCACGGATCTGGTCGAGGTGGGCCACCGCGTCGGGTGGCGCGTCCGCCAGCAGGTCGGCGGCCACGTCGGCCGACAGCGACAGGCCGAGCAAGGTCTGGCTCAGCGCGTCATGCAGATCGCGTGCCAGCCGCGTCCGCTCCTCGATGACCGCCAACTCGCGGATCTGCTGCTCCAGCCGCGCGTTGTGAATGGCCACCGCCGCGTGGCCGGCGAGCACCGATACCGTGCGCTCGTCGCTGTCGTCGAACATCGCGTCCGTCGTCTTTTCGGTCAGATAGAACGCACCGACGACCTGGTCGCCGTAGACGATCGGAATGCCCATGAACGAGCGCATCGGCGGGTGGGCCGCCGGCCATCGGCCTCTGAACCGGGGGTCGCGCGTGATGTCGGTCGTCCGGAAGGGATGCCGATCGTCGAGCATCGCGCCGAGCATCCCGTGGGATCGCGGCAGGTCGCCGAGCTCGGTGATCAGGTCGTCGCTCATCCCGGATGTCACGAAGCGACGAAACGCGTCGCCCTCGTCGTCGGGGATGCCGATTGCGGCATAGCGGGCGTCGGCGAGGTCGCGCACACCGTCGACGAGGCGACGCAGCACGGCGTCGAGTGAACGCTCGCCGGCCACGGCCAGCAGCAGCTCTCCGATGCGGACGTCGGGATGCGTCATCGGCATCAGCTTCGCACGCCGCTTGCCGTGTGACACAGCCGACCACCCCGGACCCGGCGGACGCTTCCCTACCCCACACAACGCCTTCGGACGTGGGCGGCTATCGTGTCACGGATGCTCGGGCACTCCGACTTCGGAACCGTCGCACGGTGGACGGCACGGCTGGCGCCGGCTGGCGCCGCCGCTGCTGCGGTGCGTGCGCGGATCGGCGACTTCGGCGTCCGCGACGCCGTGCGGGTCGCCTGGGACGCCCGGCGCGGGCCGATACTGCTGACCGTCGACCTCACCGGTCCCCTGCGCCGTGAGGGCGGTGCACTGGTCGGGTTGCGGGCGCGCGGCAAGCCGACGTTGCGGCAGGTCGTCGACGCCCTGGCGTGGGCGGCGCACGATCCGCGGGTCGTCGGTGTGCTGGCCCGCGTCGGCGATGGCGTGGGCGGTCCAGCCGTCGTCCAGGAGCTGGCCGACGCCGCGCGCCGACTGGCCGCCACGGGCACACCGGCGATCGCCCACACCGAGGCGTTCGGCGAGGCGGGCAACGGGACACTGGCCTACCTGTTGGCGAGCGCCTTTGGCGAGGTGCACCTGCAGCCGTCGGGAGAGCTGGCGCTGCTGGGTGTCGCCGGTGAGGTCACGTTCCTGCGCGGCGCGCTCGACAAGGCCGGCGTCGAGCCGCAGTTCGCACACCGCCACGAGTACAAGAACGCCGCTGACGTCTTGACCGAGCACGAGTTCACGGCAGCGCACCGGGAGGCGCTCGACTCCCTCGTCGACGACTGGGCGAATCAGGTGGGCGCCGCGATCGCCGAAGCGCGCGGGCTCGACGTCGCCGCCGTCCGCGAGGCGATCGATGACGCGCCGCTGACTCCGTCCGAGGCATGGGACCGCGGTTTCGTCGATCGCCTGGCATACCTCGACGAGTCGCTCGGGTCCCTGCGGTCGCGCGTGACGTCCGGCGCCACGCTGACTCCGATCACCGAGTATCACGCCGCCGCGACACCTCGACGGCGCTGGCATGAGCGGCACGCGCCCGTGGTCGCGTTGGTCGACGCCACCGGGCCGATCACCGTTCGCCGCCCCGGCCGGCCGTTTGCGGGGCCGGGGATCACCAGCGATCGTTTGTGCGCAGATCTGCGTGCCGCCGTCGCCGACGACGACATCGACGCGATCCTGCTGCACGTCGACAGCCCGGGCGGTTCGGCGGTCGCCTCCGACGCGATACGCCGTGAGGTCCGACGGGCCCGTGACGCCGGCCTGCCCGTCGTGGCGTGGATGGGCGACGTCGCAGGCAGTGGCGGTTACTACATCGCGATGGCGGCCGATCGGATCGTCGCGCAACCCGGTACCTTGACCGGCTCGATCGGTGTCATCGGGGGCAAGGCGGTGAGCACCGATCTCGAGCACAAACTGGGGCTGCGCACCGAAGCGGTCACCAGAGGGGCGCACGCCCGGTTCTTCTCAGGGTCCAGCGCGTTCAGCGACAGCGAACGGGAGCGGTTGGATCTGCAGTTGGATCGGATCTACGACGACTTCACGCAGAAGGTCGCGCAGGACCGCGGCCTCGAGCGGTCGTACGTGCACGAGGTGGCCAGAGGCCGCGTCTGGACTGGTGCGCAGGCGCAGGCGCGCGGCCTGGTGGATCAGCTCGGCGGGTACCACGATGCGTTGCAGGCGACCCGTGGGCTGCTTGCACTGTCAGACGACGCGCCGCTGCGCGTGCATCGGTATCCCCCGTCGCCGTCGCCACTCGATCGCCTCAGGGGAGCCGGGCACACGGACCCAGCCGAGCAGGACGTGGCGGCGGCGCTCGCGTCCGTGCCGACCGACCTCGCCGGATGGATCGACGCGGCGAGGGCCGCGGCCCGTGCCCCGGGTGCCCTGACGATGCCGTGGGTACCTCGCTTCGGTTGATGATCGTTCGCCGGCGCCCGCGTTGCGGGCCCCTGGCGCGCCGCGCGCCGGCGCACATTCGGAGCTAGCGTTGGCAGCGACGGCAAGCCGACCACTGACGAGGACCATGCAACCGGCACGCGGGTGGACCGTCCAACACATCCCGGACCTGTCCACCAGCACGGTGCTCATCACCGGTGCGAACAGTGGCATCGGGTTCGAGGCGGCGTGCCTGCTCGCCGACCGCGGCGCTCGCGTCACCCTCGCGTGCCGCAGTCCGCTTCGCGGCCAGAATGCGCTGGCGCGGTTGCGTGGGCGCATCCCTGAGGCCCGCGTCGAGCTGTTGGAGCTTGATCTGGGCGACCTCACATCTCTGCGGGCCGCGGTCGAGCGCTGGCTGCAGGACAACGACCAACTCGATGTCCTCGTCAACAACGCAGGCGTCATGGCGACACCGCTGCGTCGGACCGCGGACGGGTTCGAGCTGCAGTTCGGGACGAACCACCTCGGGCACTTCGCGCTGACCGGCCTGCTGCTCGACAGCTTGCTCGCCACGGAGCGGCCCAGGGTCGTTACCGTGTCCAGCGGAACGCACCAGATGGGCTCCATCGCGTTCGACGACCTCAACTGGACCCATCGCCGGTACAGGCCGTGGCAGGCGTACGCGCAGAGCAAGCTCGCCAACCTGCTGTTCACATTCGAGCTGCAACGCCGCGCCGCTGCCCGCGGCCTGGCACTTGACGCGTTGGCGGCGCATCCGGGGTACGCGGCAACGAAGCTGCAGGTGCGGGGCCCGCAGATGCGCCGCGCGGCCGTGACCGAGCGGCTGTCCCTGCTCGCCAATCGCCTGTTCGCCCAGGACGCGGCCCATGGTGCACTCCCGACGGTTGCGGCGGTCGGATTGCCCGCGGCGCAGGGAGCGGACTACTGGGGCCCCGACGGCAGGTTCGGCCTGCGCGGGCTTCCGGCCCACGCACCGGTCGGCGCGGCGGCGACCGACATGACCGCGGCGTCCCAGCTGTGGGACCGGTCCGAGCAGCTGACGGGTGTGCGGTTCGCAGCACTGCGGGCGGCCTGATGGACGCGCTCGTCAACGTGGCGCTTGTGTTGCTCGTCCTGGTGCCCTCGGTCGTCCTGCACGAGGTGGCGCATGGGGTGGCGGCACTGCGGTTCGGTGACGACACGGCCCGGCGTGCCGGCCGGCTGACCCTGAACCCGATCGCCCACATCGACCCGTTCGGCACAGTGATCCTGCCGGCACTGCTGGCGTTCACGACCGGCGCGGCGTTCGGCTACGCCAAGCCGGTCCCGGTCAACCGCAGCCGCATGCGGCGGCCACGCGACCACGGCCTGCTGGTGAGCCTGGCGGGTCCTGCGACGAACATCGTCCTCGCGGTCGGGGCGGCCGCGCTGCTGCGGGCATCAGCGTCCGCCGGGAGCCCGTTCGTGCTCGAGACGCTGTTCCGCTTCGGCATCATCAACGTGATTCTCGCGGCGTTCAACTTGCTGCCGATCCCACCGCTGGACGGTTCGGCGGTGGTCGAACGACTGTTGCCACGGCGGTTGCTGCCACGCTGGCACACGGTCCGGCAGTACTCGATGCCGGTACTCCTTCTGATCGTGCTGCTGCTGCCGGGCACGCTCGGCGGACTGTTCGGTTTCGCGCGCGGCCTGTGGCTGCGGCTGCTCTGACGGCGGGATGCCTGTCTCAGCGCTCGAAGAGCTTCAGCGCGGCGTCGAAGATCTCGTGCTCCGACATCAGCACCGCATCGGCCGACGGGCCGAGCGGCACGTAGCTGTCCGCAGACCGCACCGCGTCCATCGGGCCGTTGAACTGACGCTCGACCAGATGCGCGATGACGGTGTCCGCAATGCCTCCCGACGCGCGACACTCGTCTGCGACGAGTACCCGGCCGCAGGCGGTGGCGTGCTCGCTGATCGCAGCCACCGGTAGCGGTGCGAGCCATCGCAGATCGACGATTCGTGCCCGGCACCGGTGCTCGTCGGCCAGGCGCCGTGCGGCGCGCAGCGCCTGCCGGACGCCGTTGCCGAACGTGATGATCGCAAGATCCCGATGCTCAGCGCCGTACACGCCGACCTCACCGGGTAGCAGCCACTCCCCCGGCGGCGGGTAGTCGCTGAGCCAGCGACCGTCGCCGTCGTCGTACAGGTCCTTGGTGTGGTACAGCGCGATCGGCTCGAGGAAGCACACGATCCGGCCGTCGATCTCGGCCATCGCCAACGCACCACGCAGCATCCTGGCGGCGTCAGCGCCGCGCGACGGTACAGCGATCACCAGGCCGGGGATCTCGCGCAGTGCACCGACCGCGTTGTCGTTGTGGAAGTGGCCGCCGATCCCGTGCTGATAGGCGAAGCTGGCGACCCGGACGACCATCGGCGACCGGAACTGGCCCGCTGACAGAAAGCTCATCGATCCGGCCTCGCCGCGCAGCTGGTCGATCGCGTTGTGCAGGTACGCCAGGTACTGGATCTCGGCGATGGGCAACAGACCCCGCAACCCCGCGCCCTGCGCGACACCGAGCACCGTCGTCTCGTCGAGCAGCGTGTCGAAGACCCGGCGCGATCCGAACGCATCCTGCAGCCCGGCCGTCACGTGATAGACACCGCCCTTGCGGCCGACGTCTTCGCCGAACACCACTGCGTTGGGTCGCCGGAGCAGTTCGTCGTGCAACGCCGCGTTGATCGCCGCGGCCAACGTTCGTCGCGACGGCGCGGTCGCCGCTTCGGGGAGCTGCCCGTCGAAGTGCTGCGCGCGGCGTTGCGGGTCGGTCGTCGCGCCGGCATCGTCGGTGACCGCGTCGACGGAGAACGGCGCGATCGGCTCCATGATCGTCGCCCGGTCGGACAGCGGGCGACGGTCGCGGTAGCGGTCGACGGCGCGGTCGACCTCACCGCGGACGGCCGCGACGATCTGGCGCAGCAACGTGGGGCTGGCTGCGCCGGTGTCGAGCAGGCGCCTCGCCACCAGCAGTAGTGGGTCGCATGCCTCGTCCTGCTCGATCTCCTTGCTGGAGCGGTACGCAGTCTCGACGTCGCTGCCGGCGTGGCCCCACAGACGCACGGTTGGCAGGTGCAGGAACACCGGCATCCGGCTGCTGCGGCAGTGGTCGATCGCGGACTCGACCTGATCCCACACCTGGTCGATCTCACCGGATGCACGTACGTACTCGAGGTGCGGTCGGCCGCTGAACGAGCTGGAGATCCAGCCGCGCGGTGTGCGGACCGATATGCCCAGGCCGTTGTCCTCGCAGACGAACAGCACCGGCACACCACCGCCGAGTCGGAATGCGTAGCGCGCGGCGTTGATGCCCGACAGCGCTGTGGCGTGATTGGAGGAGGCGTCACCGAACGAGCAGCACACGACGCTGTCGACCGGGAGGTCGGCGCCCAGCCCGCCCGCCGCCGCAAGCTCATGGGCGAACGCGAACCCGGTCGCCTTGGGTACGTGGGAGGCGATGGTGCTGGTCTGCGGGACGACCCACAGGCGGCGGCTGCCCCATACCTTGTGGCGACCGCCGGACACGGGGTCGTCGGCGGCCGCCATCAGCGACAGCACCGTGTCGCCCACGGGGTCGCAACCATCGACCTGTCGTGCGCGGGCCATCATGAACGGCCCCGACCGGTAGTGCAGGAACGCAGGATCCGTCGGCCGCAGCAAGGCACCGAGCACGGCGTTGTGCTCGTGGCCGGCACTGGAGATCGTGTAGTAACCGCGGTTGCCCGATCGCAGTCGCCGTGCGGCGACGTCGAGCTCGCGTGATCGCAGCTGGTCGATGAACAGGGCGATCGCTCGCTCGACCGTCAGGCTCGTACCGGCGCGGAGCCGGCTGCGTGGGCGCACCGTGGTGTCGCCACCGTCGGACTGCTCCAGCAGCCGGTCGAGGTTGTCTCGGACGGCGTCGACGCGAGCTGCGGGCATCCCCAAAGGCTAGACGGTCGGGTCCGTCCATGCGCGCAGCGTCGACGCCGTCCGAGGGCTGGGAACGACAGTGCGCAGCCTCCTCGGGAACGCGTGGGTCGAGCACTAGCCTGTATGGGTACTGTCGGTGAGCAGATGTAGAGACGCGGGGATGGCAGCGTCACGATGAGACTGGACCAGGTCTTCGGGTTCCTCGTAATCCTCCTGGCGATCTACCTGGGCGTGCAAGCGGCGGGCCGTGGCAGCGTCGACAGCAGCGTGTTCGACAGTCTCCGCAGCGGCGTCCCCGACGGTTCCCTCGCCGACGGCGGGACGCTCGCCGACGGCGGGACGCTCGCCGACGGCGGCACGCTCGCCGACGGCGGGACCGCGCCAGACGGGGACGGGACGCGTACAACCGACGACGTGGACGACGTGGACGACGTGGACGACGGTTCAAATGACAAAGGCGGTGGACGCACCCGTTCGGAGTCGCCGCGGACCGGCGCCAACGAAGCCGTCATTGTCGAGAGCAGCTTCTGCTCCGTCGCGCCCGAGCGATCCAGCTACGACGATCTGGGCACGGCGCACGATGCGGCGATCCGGTGCATCGAGGTGGCCGGCATCATGACCGGTACGTCCGAGACCGACTTCGATCCCGGCGCGGCCCTCACGCGTGGACAGGCTGCGGCCGCCATCGCGGCCATGATCGACGCCGCCAATCGGCTCGAAGCGACCGACGTGGACCTTCGTGGTCTACCGAGTGCCGACGACGCCCGCTTCGAGGATGTGACCCCGGCGACGCCACACGAGATGGCGATCGCGCGGTTGAACGAGACGCCAATCCTCCGCGGGTATGTCGATGCGCGCTACGAACCGGATGGCAAGGTGACCCGAGGACAGATGGCATCGATGCTCGATCGCACGTACCAGTACGTGAACAGGGCTGCGCTGCCGATCGGGCCTGACCGGTTCATCGACGACGACCGGTCGGTGCACGAAGAGTCGATCAACTCGGTGGCCGGGGCTCGGATCATGTACGGCGTCGGCAACCAACGGTTTGCGCCGGGCCGGTCGGTGCGGCGCGGACAGATGGCGTCGTACCTTGCGCGAATGATGGTGCGCATGGAGGACAAGGGCCGGATCCGGCCGCTGCCGGCGCCGTAGTCGTCCGTCGGCGGCTGTCACCGGCGCGGCGCAGCGGTCACGCGCGGTGCGGCGAGGCTGCCATGAACGCCTGCTCTCGTCGTCCCAGGTCGGTCGCGGGTTCGGCGTGCTCGCTGAGCTCGTAGAGGATGTCACCCCAGCACGCGGTGGGTTCCATGCGTGCGAGCAGTGACGTCAGCCCGAACTGGATGCGGTTGAGCATCAGGTAGGACGCCGGCATCTGCAGCTGGCGCAGCGTCTCGACGTAGCCTTGCTCGGGATCCATGCTGGCACCGGCGACCTCGCGTGCGTAGCCGCCCGTGTAGGTGAACGGCTGGTCTGTGGCCATCGGCCGATGCATCAGCCGGAACCAGCGTCGCACAACGTCGAAGTCGCCGTCGAACCCGTCGGCGAGCAACCCGGCGTCGCGCATAGCCGTCCGAAGCCGCTCGCCGTCGTCGTTGCGCACCGCAGCGTGGACGGCGTGCAGCCGTTCGCGGTCGGTCGTCGAGAACGCCTTGCAGCTGCCGAAGTCGATGAACACGACCGTGCCGTCGCCGGGAAACAGGTAGTTGCCGGGATGGGGGTCGGCGTTGAAGACCCGGAAGCGGTACAGCGACCCGAACACGAACCGGAAGATGATCTCGCCGTACCGATCGCGTGTCGCCGGGTCGGCGTCCGCGGCGACCTCGCTGAACGATCTGCCGTCGACATAGTCGGTGACGAGCACGCGCGGTCGGCACCACTCGTGGTGCACCCGCGGCACGCGTACGAACGGATGGCCCGCGTAGCGCTCGGCGAAGGCCTGGTGATACCGTGCCTCGGTCTGATAGTCGAGCTCCTCGTCGAGGCGTGCGCGGACCTCGTCGAGCAGCGGTGCCGGTTCGAGTCGGCGGTTGAGCAGGCGAACAAGCGGGATCAGCAGCTCCAGGTTCGCCAGGTCCGCCAGTGTGGATTCGGCGACACCGGGATGCTGCACCTTGACGGCCACGGGGCTGCCGTCGCTCAGCCGGGCGCGGTGCACCTGACCGATCGACGCGACGGCGAACGGCTTGGGATCCCACTCCGTGAACACCTGCTCGGGGGGCGCCCCGTACTCGGCGCGAAGAACCTCCGCGATCGTGTCCGGATCGGACTGGACCGCGGAGTCCTGCAGTTGGGCGAGCACGCCGTGGTACCGCTGGGACATCTGCTCGTCCATCGGCAGATCGATGTAGCTCAGCAGCTGACCCGCCTTCATCGCCGCGCCCTTCATCGAGCCCAGCGTCTCGAGCACGATCTGTGCGATCTCGTCGTGCGACACGCCCGCGGCGTCCACATCACCGCGCCGTTGCGCGCGTCGGACCGCGAGCAGGCCCTTCCCCGCGCTCGCCGACATGCGAGCGAGCTGGCCGCCTCGAAGAAGGCGTGTTCGTGGGACGGCGGTGGGTTCCGGAGGCACGTCCCCAGCATGCGACGCGCCTCCAGGCTGCGCCATCACGCGCCTAGTCGGTGCCCTCGGGCTCGACCACGCCGGCTGACCTGGCCTGGTGCGCGTCGACGTCGTCGTCGCTGGGACCCTCGCCGCTGCCCGCATCGGGCGGTCGTCGCAACGACAGCCAGAACGTGAGCGCGAGCACCACCGCGATGAAGCCCAGCGACACCCACGTCGGGATGTGGAAGTCCTCGCCCCCGATGCCCTCAGCGATGAACTTGACACCCACGAAGCCGAGAATCACCCCGAGACCCCTGTTCAGGTAGATGAAGCGATCCTGGAGGCCGGCGAGCAGGAAGTAGAGCGCGCGCAGCCCCAGGATGGCAAACGCATTCGAGCTGAACACGATGAACTGGTTCTGGGTGATGGCCAGGATCGCCGGGATCGAGTCGACGGCGAACAGGATGTCGGTGAACTCGATCGAGATGAGGACGGTCAGCAGCGGCGTCACCATCCGCCGCCCGTTCTCGTGGACGAAGAAGCGATTCCCGTGGTACCTCTCGGTCTGCGGCAGCCACCTGCGGATCCGTATCAGCACGGGGTTGTGTTCGGGATCGATCTCGACGTTCTCGCTGGTGAACAGCTTGTAGGCCGTGTAGATCAGGAATGCCCCGAACACGTACACGATCCAGCTGAGCGAGTTCAACAGCGCCACTCCGGCAAAGATGAAGATCAACCGGAACACGACCGCTCCGAAGATGCCCCAGAACAGCACACCGTGCTGGTACCTGCTGGGCACGGCGAAGAAGGTGAACAGCACGGCCCACACGAAGACGTTGTCGACCGACAAGCTCTTCTCGATCAGGTACCCGGCGATGTACTCCTGTGCGGCCGTGCTGCCCATCAGGAGCCAGATCACGCCGGTGAAGGCCACACCGAGGGTGATCCAGACCGCGCTGTAGATCGCGGCCTCTCGTGTTGTCACTTCGTGCGCCTCGCGCATCACGACCTTCAGATCGATCAGCAACAGGACCGCGATGAGGCCGAAGAACACCGACCAGCCCCACAGCGGCACGCTCGGTGTCTGCCCGCCGCCTGCGCCGGCCTCGGACACCGCCAGCAGCGCACCTGCCGACATCAGCATGCAGCCTCCACTTCCCTCTGCTCGATGGATACGACCTGCGATGCCGTCGCGCCATCACTGTGCCCCTCGAATCCAATACCTATACTGCGCGGTCGCGTGGTGGCCGGCAGGCGCGTCCGCGGCCCGGGCCATCCCCGCCCGGCGAAGCCGCGGGTATCGGGCGTGACGACACCGATCACCGCACGCCCGGCGACATGATGGAGCGCGATGTCATCATGGCGGGATGCCCTCGCTGACCACTCCTGTTCGTGTGCTTGCGACGTTAGCCCTGGTGAGCCTCGTCGCCGCGTGCGCTCCCGCCTCGTCGGGATCGGACGGGGCGGCCACGGCGCCGGCCCAACCGACGATGGCGGACGCGCCGTCCACCGAGTCCTCGGCGGACGGCGCGACCGCTGCGCAGCAGTCCGACAACGACCAGACGACGGATCTCAGCGCAGTCCGCCTGGCACTCGAACCGGTCGTCGAACTCGAAGCTCCGACGGCCCTCGCGGTGCGTCCCGGCGACACGGCGCTCTACGTGGCCGAGCGCGCCGGTCACGTCATCCGCATCGCCGACGGTGCCGCCGACGACGAGCCGGTCCTCGACCTGTCGGCGCAGACCACGAGCGACAGCGAACGGGGGCTGCTGGGCCTGGCGTTCTCGAGCGACGGCGACCGCTTGTACGTGTCGTTCACGAACACGGCCGGTGATTCCCAGCTCGACGAGTATCGGATGCGGGGTAACACCGCTGATCGCAGCACCCGCCGCAATCTGCTTCTCATCACCCAGCCGTACTCGAACCACAACGGCGGCAACGCGGTCACTGGTCCGGACGGCCTGCTGTACTACGGTCTTGGCGACGGCGGCGCAGGTGGAGACCCACTTGGCGCCGGCCAGGACCGGTCGACGCTGCTCGGGGGCGTGCTGCGCATCGATCCAACGCCCTCCAACGGCGACCCGTACACGATCCCGCAGGACAACCCGTTCGTCTCGGACGACGACGCCCGCGACGAGCTCTGGATCTTCGGCGTGCGCAACCCGTGGCGGTTCTCCTTCGACCGGGAGTCCGACGACCTGTGGCTCGCGGACGTCGGCCAGCAGGCGATCGAGGAGATCAACCGGCTGCCGTTCGACGCCGCGGCCGGCGCAAACCTCGGCTGGAACGTGTTCGAAGGAACGCAGCGGTTCTCCGACGGCGGTGCACCGGCCGCCATACCGCCGGTCTTCGAGTATCCCCACGACGGCCGGTGCTCTGTGACCGGCGGGTATGTGTACCGCGGCGAGCGGATCCCCGCGCTGCACGGCGCCTACGTCTACGGCGACTTCTGCGACGGCATCGTCCGCGCGCTGGTGTACGAGGACGGATCTGTCGTCGACGAGCGCGCGTTCGAGGTCCGGGTCCCGGCACTCGTGTCGTTCGGTGAGGACCAGGACGGCGAGCTGTACGCCTTGTCGCTCGAGGGAACCGTGTATCGGATCACCCCCAGCTGACGGGATTCGACACGGGTGTTCGCCGTCCGGTGTCAATGGTGGCAGGATGCGGACGTCATCGCGCGCTGTGCGCACGCGTCCGAGGAGCAGCCATGGTCGTCCTGTCCCAGATTGACATCGCCGGCGAGCCGATCGCCTCCGTAGCAGGGTTCCTTCCCATGTTCGCGCTGTTCTTGGCGATCCTGCTTGTGGGCTACCTGGTTGCGAGGGCGTTGCAGCGGTTGGTGGGCGTCGTGCTGCGGCGGGTGGGGTTCGACCGCATGGTCGAGCGCGGCGGCATCCGTGACGTACTTGCGCGCGCGGACTACGACGCCGGCGACGTGCTGTCGAGGATCGTGTTCTACGGCGTGATGCTGCTCGTCCTGCAGCTCGCGTTCGGCGTCTTCGGGCCCAACCCGATCTCGGATCTGCTTCTCCGGTTGACCACGTTCCTGCCCCGGATCTTCGTGGCGATCGTCATCATCGTGGTTGCTGCCGCGATCGCGGCAGCCACGCGCGACATCGTCGGC
The DNA here is from genome assembly GCA_024644015.1 of Nitriliruptorales bacterium. GTDB lineage: Bacteria > Actinomycetota > Nitriliruptoria > Euzebyales > JAHELV01 > JAHELV01. Next base: position 11,977 of record JAHELV010000051.1, on the reverse strand, counting down.
GCGGTCGTCGGTGGTCTCTCGTACGGACGGCTGCTGGCGAACGCCGCGTACATGCTGATCGTGAGCATCGGCGTGTTCGCCGCACTCGATCAGTTGGACATCGCGGCGACCATCGTCTCGGGCGTGTTCTACGCCGTGCTCGCGGTCGTCGTCGGGGTGACGGTCGTCGCGGTGGGCGGAGGTGGCATCGCCCCGATGCGGCAGCGATGGGAGCGCAGCCTGTCGCGGCTGGATGACGAAGCGGTGCGTATCCGAGACGAGGTCCGCCGCCAGCGTGAGGCCGCGGAAGAGGCTGCGCGTATCGCGGCCGAGGAAGAGGC
>JAHELV010000051.1:0-11557 GCA_024644015.1 Nitriliruptorales bacterium | reverse complement strand
GGCAGCGATGGGAGCGCAGCCTGTCGCGGCTGGATGACGAAGCGGTGCGTATCCGAGACGAGGTCCGCCGCCAGCGTGAGGCCGCGGAAGAGGCTGCGCGTATCGCGGCCGAGGAAGAGGCTGCGCGTATCGCGGCCGAGGAAGAGGCTGCGCGTATCGCGGCCGAGGAAGAGGCAGCGCGTATCGCGGCCGAGGAAGAGGCAGCGCGTATCGCGGCCGAGGAAGAGGCAGCGCGTGTCCGTGCGGCCGATGAGCAGCATGTGATCCGCTCAACGCCGCGCGAGGACGCGTTCGCGACGGTCACCTCTTCATCGCTGGACGGGCCCGAAGACGTCGATGACGAGCTGTCCGACCCCGAGCGCACGACGAACCAGATCGCCCGGCCGCCATCGGACCGGCTCGACGACACTGACGAGCAGCAGCTGTTCGACCCCGAGCGCACGACGAACCAGATCGCTCGGCCGCCAACCGACGAATACGATGTTGCGGCCAACCACACCATGCCATTCGACCCCGAGCGAACGACTACGCAGATCGCTCGGCCGGCAGCGACCGATGCAGAACGTTCGCGGCGCCGGCGTACCCGCCGACGTGATCGACGGCCCAGGACATAGAGTCGCCGCCAGACACGACGTCGTCATGATCGCCTATCGCTGCGATCACCTCGTCGGCATGCGCAGGTAGACCCGCCGACTCGTCCGCGCCGGAGACTCCCGATGCGCTACGTGGACGCCTCGTGCTGGGTCAGCGTCCGATCCAGCCACCACAGCAGCGCACCCACGACCAGCAGGTTGATGACGCCCGTCCGGGTCGCACTGGCGGCGCGCGCCGTCTTCTCCTTTGCGCGTGTCGCCGTGGCACCAGCCCAGTCGCCGGCGTGTTCGACCGCTTCAGCTGAGGCCAGCCTCGCACGCTCGGCGTGCGCCGGGATCTCCCGTGTGACCGGCTGCGTCGCGAGCCAACGTCCCGCCGCCGTCGCCAGGTCGCCGAGCGAGGTCACGAGATCATTGCCCGCTGTCGTCACCGTTGGCGCCGACCGCGACAGTCGTAGGGCCATGTGCGCTTCTCCCTTTGTCCGATCCTGCCAGAGTGCAACGTTCCCATCTGCGCGCCGCCAATGCCCCGTGGTCGGCAGTGGGCACATCAGTGCATAGGCTTGGTGCCGACCTTGCTCGCCTGAGCATGCGCAGGTGCACCGATGGTGACGATACGGACGATTGTGGATGGCGCGTGCCACCCACACCCACTGCAGACCCTATCGCCGACCAGCGGCCGATAGTCGCACGGCATGGCGTCGATTCCGCGCATCCTCGCCGTCATGGGGTCCGGTGAGACCGCTCCCACGATGGTCAGCACGCATCAGGAGCTGTTCGCGCGACTGCCGGCGCAGTCGTCGGCCGTGCTCAGTGAGACCCCGTACGGCTTCCAGGAGAACGCCGGCGAGATCTCGGAGCGGACCACTGCGTACTTCCAGCGCAGCGTTGGCCACGCGATCCAACCGATCGGTCCGCGTGACGCGGCGGGCACGGATGACGAATCGGTCGCGCGACTGCAGGCAGCCGACTACGTGTTTGCTGGACCGGGCAGCCCGACCTACGCGCTCGACGTGTGGAGAGGATCCGCATTCGTCGACGAAGTCGCCGGCAAGCTTCGCACTGGTGGCATCGTGGTCTTCGCGAGCGCCGCTGCCGTCGGGCTTGGCCGGTGCGCCGTCCCCGTCTACGAGATCTACAAGGTCGGTCAGGCCCCACACTGGGTCGACGGTCTGAACCTCATGGCGATCGCCGGCATCGACGCGGCGGTGATTCCCCACTTCGACAACGCCGAGGGCGGCACACACGACACGCGGTTCTGCTATCTGGGCGCCCGACGGCTGCAGCGGATGGAACGCGACCTCGCTCCGGAGACGTTCGTCATCGGTGTGGACGAGCACACCGCCTTGATCCTCGACGTCGGCGAGGCGACCGCTGCCGTCCACGGCCGCGGCGCGGTCACCGTCCGGCAGGCGGGTGAGACGCTGCAGGTCGTCTCGGCCGGAAACACGCTGGGGCTCGGCGCATTGACGCGTGCCCCCCGCGCCCCGTCGTCCCAGGGCGATGCCGCTGAGGTCCACCGCGGCATCGACAAGGCGCCCAAGGAGGCCGGGTCGACACTTGCCGAGCAGGTGAGCTCCGCGACGGCGGCATTCGACGTGGCGATCGAGAACCGCGACGCGCAGGCCGCGACCGCAGCGGTGCTGATGCTCGAAGCAGCGATCGCCGCGTGGTCAGCCGACACCTTGCAGACCGACGAAGGGGACCGCGCGCGTGCGGCGCTGCGTGGCCTGATCGTTCGCCTCGGCGGTGCCGCGGCCGCCGGGCTCGTCGATCCGACGGCGCGGCTTGCGCCGCTGATCGACGTCGTCGTCGGCGCGCGCGACGAGCTGCGCGATCGGCGTGACTACGACCTTGCGGACCGACTCCGCGACGCAGCGGACGCGGTGGGCGTGGAGCTGCGAGACGGCGCCGACGGGACCACCTGGCACGTGGTCACCGGCTGAGGATCGTCGGCGCGACAGCACCGGCGATCGTGCGCAGCGATCGGGGTGTCGCGACCGTCTGCAGTACACGGCGGCGAACGTCCGCAGGAACGCGCAGCATCAGCCGTGCCATCGTGCGTTGGAGCGTCAGCGGTGACGCCGTGCGTGACACGTATCCACGCCAGCTGTCGGCGGGCAGGTCGAAGAACCCGTCGAAGAACTTCTGGGTCGACTCGGTGTCCAACGCCAGCACCACCTCGAGACCCAGGCGGTACAGCGCGTCGCGACGGAGCGCGTCCGTTGGCCACACCGCACGATGCCCGGCGCGCGCGATCGTACGGACGTCGCGATGCAGGTCGAGCGCTTGACGCAGCGTCTTCGCAAGTCCTGCCGCGCGCTGTAGCGCGAAGGCAACGTGATATCCGGTCGCTGGATGCACCATCGCCGCCGCGGCGCCGAACGCGATCACGGGACCATCACGCGGCAGCGGCGCGTTCATCGCGAACGCACAACGTTCCGTGGCCAGGATCTTGGTGGCCACGGCGCAGCGGTCGGCCAGGCGCAGCTCCAGGCGGCGCTGCAACACGCGCAGCGCGACAGCCGGCCTGCCCGCCAGAGACGTCTCCTCGACGAACCATCGATCGTCACCGAGGTCCATCGCGTACAGGAACGTCGTCGGGTCATCACGAGCGAAGGGCGTCGCGTCGAAGTCCATCAGGCACATCGTCCCGGCAGGGATCGGCGGTTTGGAGAACCGTGCGACCACCCCGTACGCGGTCTGGTGTGCGAGCGGTGCAGAGGCCCTGGCGCCGAAGACGGCGGGATGGCCGGTCGCATCGATCACCGCGCGGGCGTGCAGCTCGTCGCGCCCTGTCTTCACGACCACGTGATCGCCGCGCTCGACGAGGTGTGACGCGCGCCCCGTTGTGACCGCGACCGTGGACGCATCCGCCGTCAACGCCTGGCGCAGCCGGTCATTGTCGATCACGCAGTAGGTCCGCGGCAGCGTGCGAAACCCCGGGCCCGTGGTCCGCACCCGGACGACGTCCCACTGGTGGCCGGCGACCGCGGTCGCCCCGGCCGCGGCCAGCTCGTCGAGCCACGCCCCGTAGGTCTGCGTCCATCGGGCGTGGGGAGCGGGCGCGACGAGGTGGGTCTCGAGTCCCGCGCGCGCACAGGCGGCGGCGGCGGCCCATCCGGCCGGTCCCGCGCCGAGCACCAGCACATCCACACCGGCCACCGTGGCGCCTCTCGTGTCAACAGACGTCACGGCAACGGTAGCAAGCGACGGATGCGGCTCGGCGAGACGATGGACGTGACTTTGGTGACGCTGACCGGGTACACGTCTGTACGCGACCCTGATCCGAGCCCTGGAGTGAGACCATGACGCCCGCAGACGCCTACGCCCGCTTCGACGCCGTGCGCGATGCCTTCATCGAGTTGGAGGACGCCGACGCAGCCCGGCGTCTGTGGGATCGCGACGCCGGTCTGTGGAGCGCCGACCCCGACGTGAGAGACGCAGTGTCCGATCGCCTGGGTTGGCTGGATGTGGCCGGCGGCCGGCCCGGGTGGACCGAGCGGCTGCAGGCGTTCTCCGAAGGGCTCGACGCGGACGGCATCGACCGGATCGTGCTGGCCGGCATGGGCGGATCCAGCCTTGCACCTGAGGTGTTCGCGACGGTCTTCGCAGACCGGCATCCACGTGAGCTGGTGGTGCTCGACTCGACCCACCCCGACGCGGTGCGGACGGCGCTGCCCGAAGACGAGCTCGACAGCACCGTGGTCATCGTGTCGTCCAAGTCGGGCACGACCGCCGAGACCCGGGCGTTCGCGCTGCGTGCCGAACGGCTGGTGCCGAATGCGCGGCATCTGGTCGCGATCACCGACGCCGGCAGCAATCTCGACGAGGAGGCCACAGCCCGCAACTGGCGTGAGGTGTTCACCAACCCTGCCGACATCGGTGGTCGCTACAGCGCGTTGTCGCTGTTCGGGATGGCTCCGGCTGCGCTGATCGGCATCGACGTCGACGCGATCTGGCGCGCTGGAGCGTCCATGCTGACCAGCTGCGGACCCACGCACCGGGGGGTCGACAACCCGGCGCTGGCGCTGGCCGCGTTCATGGGTGGTCTGGCGCGCACCGGCCGCGACAAGTTGACGCTGTTCACCTCGCCGGCGTTCGCAGCGTTCGGGAACTGGGTCGAACAGCTGATCGCCGAGTCGACCGGCAAACAGGGCACCGGCATCGTGCCAGTGGTGGGCGAACCGATCGCGACCCCCGGGGTCTACGGCGACGACCGCGCGTTCGTCGTTCTCGAACACGCGCGCGACACGGTGTCGGGCGCGGACGACCTTGCGGACGCTGGGCTGCCGGTGCTGCGGATCACGCTCGACGGGCGCGACGAGCTCGGCGGCGAGTTCGTGCGGTGGGAGGCGGCGACGGCGCTGGCCGGGTTGCTGCTCGGCATCGATCCGTTCGACCAGCCCAACGTCGCCGAGAGCAAGCAGAACACCAACGCGGTGCTCGACGAGATCACCAGTGGCGCGGAGCTGCCGGATCCCGAGGACGGCGAGGTCGACGCCTTGCTGGACTCGGTACGGCGCGGCGACTACCTCAGCATCCAGATGTATCTGGCGCCCGACGACAAGATCGCCGACGGCATCACTGAGCTGCGCATGATCCTGCGTGACAACCTGGGTGTCGCCACCACGGCGGGATGGGGTCCGCGCTTCCTGCATTCGACCGGACAGCTCCACAAGGGCGGACCGGGCTCGGTCGTCGTGCTCCAGCTCGTCGACGTGCCGACCGACGACGTGACCATCCCAGGCCGCGACCACGGTTTCGCGACGCTGGTCCGCGCGCAGGCGCTCGGAGATCTGCGCAGCCTGCGGTCCCACGACCGTCGGGTGGTGCAGCGCCGCATCGACGGGCCCGAGGACATCGTCCGCCTGATCGGCGATGTCAGGGCCTGGCTGCACAAGCCGATGGCAGGTCAGGACTCGATCTGACGTTCCCCTGCCCCGCGCTTCCGGGCCAAGGGCCGTGGTCAGGCAGGAACGCTGGGCAGATTGCGCAGCGCCGCGTCAACCTTCTCATGCGGGTACTCGTAGTCGACGAGTTCGCCGGCGAGGTAGCTGTCATACGCGGACATGTCGAAGTGGCCGTGTCCGCACAGTGCGGTGACGATGACCCGCTGCTCTCCCGACTCGGCGCATTGGCGTGCCTGATCGACCACCGCGGCCAGAGCGTGGGTCGGCTCGGGCGCAGGAATGATGCCCTCGGTCCGGGCGAACTGGACACCGGCCGCAAAGCATTCACGCTGTCCGCGGGCCTCCGCTTCGATCAGTCCGAGCTCGTAGATGTGGCTGAGCAGAGGCGACATGCCGTGATAGCGCAGGCCGCCGGCATGGATGGGATCCGGCACGAAATTGTGGCCGAGCGTGTGCATCTTGACCAACGGGGTCATGCCGGCGGTGTCGCCGAAGTCGTACGTGTAGCGACCCCGGGTCAACGACGGGCAGGCGGCGGGCTCGACGGCGAGGATGCGGACATCGTTGTTGCCCGCCAGCTTCTCGCGCATGAACGGAAACGACAGGCCCGCGAAGTTGGAGCCACCGCCGGTGCAGCCGATCAGCACGTCTGGCGTCTCTCCCGCGTCGGCGAGTTGCAGCAGCGCCTCCTCGCCGATCACCGTCTGGTGCAGCAGCACATGGTTGAGCACGCTGCCCAAGGCATATCGCGTCGTGGGGTCGGCGGCGGCCATCTCGACGGCCTCGCTGATGGCGATGCCGAGGCTGCCCGGGCTGTCGGGGTCCTCGGCGAGCACCGCCCGCCCGGCCTGCGTGAGCTCCGACGGGCTGGAGTGCACGGTGGCGCCGAACGTCTCCATCATCGACCGGCGGTACGGCTTCTGCCGGTAGCTCGCGGCGACCTGCCAGACCTCGCACTCCAACCCGAACAGTGAGGCGGCGAACGCCAGCGCACTGCCCCACTGTCCGGCACCTGTCTCGGTCGTCAGCCGCCGGATGCCTTCAGCGGCGTTGTAGTACGCCTGCGGGACCGCAGTGTTCGGCTTGTGGGAACCGGCGGGGCTGGTGCCTTCGTACTTGTAGTAGATCCTGGCCGGCGTGTCGAGAGCCCGCTCGAGCCGCCGCGCGCGGATCAGTGGCGTCGGACGCCACAGCCGGTAGACGTCCATGACCGGTTCGGGAATGTCGATGAACCGGTCCCCCGACACCTCCTGCATGATCAGCGCCATCGGAAACAGCGGTGCGAGATCGTCGGGTCCGACCGGATCCATGCGCCCGGGGTGCAGCACCGGCGGGGGTGGTGCGGGCAGGTCCGCCACGACGTTGTACCAGCGGGTGGGCATCGCGGACTCGTCGAGCAGGTACTTCGTTCGCTCCGTCATGCGTTCACCCGTTTCATTCGCGATTCCTTGGGGGATGCACCATACCTTCATCGCACGTGGGGTACCGTGACGCGCATGGCGACCCGTAACGTTTTCGCAATGATCCTTGCCGGCGGCAAAGGCACCCGGCTGTTTCCGTTGAGTCGTGAGCGGGCGAAACCGGCCGTGCCGTTCGGCGGCCAGTACCGCTTGATCGACTTCGCGTTGTCGAACCTGGCCAACGGTGGCTTCCTCAAGATGGTCGTGCTGACCCAGTACAAGAGCCACAGCCTGGACCGGCATCTCGCGCTCACCTGGCGGATGTCGCCGCTGCTCGGCAACTACGTCACTCCCGTTCCCGCGCAGATGCGGCGCGGCAGCCGCTGGTTCGAGGGGTCCGCCGACGCGATCTTCCAGAACTTCAACCTCCTCAACGACGAGCAACCGAAGTACGTGATCGTCTTCGGGGCCGACCACATCTACCGCATGGATCCCCAGCAGATGCTGCACGCTCACATCGCCTCCGGAGCGGGTGTGACGGTGGCCGGCATGCGTGTGCCGGTGTCCGACGCCGACCAGTTCGGCGTGCTCCAGGCCGACGAGGGCGGACGCATCACCGAGTTCCTCGAGAAGCCCGACAACCCCGAGCCCCTGCCCGACGACCCCGACCACGTCTTCGCATCAATGGGCAACTACATCTTCTCCATCGACACGCTTCGCCGGGCGATCTCCGAGGACGCCAACGACGACGACTCCGCACACGACCTCGGTGGCAACATCATCCCGATGCTCGTCGAGCGCGACGAGGCCTACGTGTACGACTTCGCGAGCAACGACGTCCCAGGATCGACTGAGCGGGACCGCGACTACTGGCGTGACGTGGGAACACTCGACGCCTACCACGAGGCCCACATGGACCTCATCTCGGTCGATCCGATGTTCAACCTGTACAACCGCGAGTGGCCGATCTACACGTGGAACGAGCCCCTGCCACCCGCCAAGTTCGTCTTCGACCATGAGGGGCGCCGGGGGCAGGCGCTCGACTCGATGGTCAGCCAGGGTGTCGTGGTCTCGGGTGGCAGCGTCCGCCGGTCCGTCCTCTCGCCGGGGGTGCGCGTGCACTCCTACGCCGAGGTCCAAGGGTGCGTACTGCTCAACGGCGTACGCGTCGGCCGCCATGCGGTGATCCGCAACGCCATCGTCGACAAGAACGTGCACGTGCCCGAGGGCGCAAAGATCGGGGTGGACCTGGAACGGGACCGACAGCGTTTCACGGTGTCGGACGGCGGGATCGTTGTGATCGGCAAGGGCGACAAGGTCGACGCATGAGCGCCGATCTGCAGGTCGCGCTGCTGACGCGGGAGTACCCCCCCGAGGTGTACGGCGGTGCGGGCGTCCACGTCGAGTATCTGTCGCGCGCGCTGGCGCCGTTCGTCGACGTGCAGGTCCACTGCTTCGGCGCCGACCGCGACGACCCCCTGGTCGCCGCCGCCTACCGGCCGTGGGATGTGCTGGACGGAGAGGCCAAGCACCTCGCCGCGTTACGCCACTTCTCGGTCGACCTGGCCATGGTCGCTGGCGTGCAGGGCGCCGACGTGGTGCATTCGCACACCTGGTATGCCAACCTGGCAGGCCATCTGAGCAAGCTTGCGTACGAGATCCCGCATGTCCTGTCGACCCACAGCCTCGAGCCGTTGCGGCCGTGGAAGCGTGAGCAGCTCGCCGGCGGCTACCACCTGTCGAGCTTCGCTGAGCGTACCGGGATCCTCGGGGCCGACGCGGTGATCGCGGTCAGCAGCCAGATGCGCGACGATGTGCTGGCCAGCTATCCGCAGGCGGACCCCGACAAGGTCATCGTCATCCCCAACGGGATCGACGCTGACGAGTACCGGCCCGACCATGACACCGACGTGCTCGACGCCCTCGGCGTCGACCTCGAGCGGCCGATCGTCACGTTCGTCGGTCGGATCACGCGACAGAAGGGTTTCACGCATCTGCTCGACGCCGCCGAGCACATCGCACCCGACGCGCAGCTGGTGCTGTGCGCGGGCGCGGCGGACACCACCGAGCTGCACGACGAGGTCGTCGGCAAGGTCGACAGGCTGCGGGACCAGAGGGACGGCATCTGGTGGATCGCCGAGCACCTGCCGCGTTCGAAGGTCACACAGATCCTGACGCACAGCACCGTGTTCGTGTGTCCCTCGATCTACGAGCCGTTCGGTCTGGTCAACATCGAGGCGATGGCCTGCGAGGCGGCCGTCGTCGGGTCTGCGGTTGGTGGCATCCCCGAGATCATCGTCGAAGGCGAAACGGGTCATCTGGTGGAGTTCGAGGCGGGCGATGACGACTACGGCACCCCCGCCGATCCGCAGGGGTTCGCCCGTGACTTCGCAGCTGCAGTCAACGACCTGGTCCAGGATCCGCAGCGAGCCGGCGAGTGGGGCCGTCGTGGCCGCCAGCGTGTGCTCGACCAGTTCGCCTGGTCGACCATCGCCGAGCAGACCGCGGAGCTGTACCGCTCCCTGGGCTGACCCGGACGCGACCTCGGCGATCGCCGGCGCCCACGACGACGCTCGCGGTCCGCAGCCCCGTCTCGCCCGCCGTCAGGGACGTGGCGCCATGCCAATCGCGCGGAGGCGTCGGGCGCGTGCCGCAAGGCGTTCGTCGGGCGGCTGCGCGGTGAGGAACCGGAGCGCATCGGCGGCGACGTCGGCGATGTCACTGATCCAGCCGGCGTCCTCCGCGACGACGTGGTCGACGACGCCGATCGACCGCAGCGACACCGCGTCGATCGCCTGCGTACGCGCCAGCTCGGGAGCCCGGTCGGTCGTGCGGAACAGGATCGACGACGCGCCCTCCGGCGCGATCGGAGCGAGCCACGCGCTGGCCGCCGCGACGACCCGGTCGCCGGCCAGCCAGGCGATTGCGCCCCCGCCGGAGCCCTCGCCGAGCAGGACGGCCACGGTCGGGACACGTAGGACGCTCATTGTCGCCATGCAACCGGCGATCTGGGCTGCGACGCCGCCCTCCTCGGCGGCGACGGTCGCTGCCGCGCCGCGCGTGTCGACGACCGTGACAAGGGGCAGCCCGAGCTGGTCGGCGACACGCATGGCGCGCTGCGCCGCGCGGTACCCGTCAGCGCCGACGCTCGCGCCACGTCGTCCTGCGGGCCGGTCGTGACCCACCAGCACCACAGGCAGGCCGCGGAAGCGGCACACCATGGTCATGCAACCGTCGTCGCGGCCACCGGTTGCATCGCCGCGCATCACGACGACGTCGCGTGCGGCAGCATCGAGCAGGGCCGGCAGGCCCGGCCGATCGCTCGCGCGTGAGCGCTCGACCGCCGCCCACCCGTCCAGCGGGGATGGCCCCACGGTCGGTTCCGCCCCGCGCTGGTCAGTGGCCGCCGTCGCGACGTGGCCCCCAGACCGCGCGGTCACGTCCCCGAGCGACGTGAGCGCACGCGGAAGGCGGACGGGCAGGTCGACCGCTGGCACGACGTCGTCGACGATTCCGCGGGCGCACAGGTGCTCCGCCCGCTGCACGTGATCGGGCAGCGGCTCACCGTGCATCTGCGCGATGACCCGCGGGCCGGTCAGCCCGATCAGCGCGCCGGGCTGCGCCCACGTCACGTGCGCCAGCGTCCCCCACGACGCCAGCACGCCACCGGTCGTGGGGTGCCGCAGCCACGCGAGGTACCGGCCACCGCTGCGGCGGAACTCGGCCACGGTCGCGGCGATCTTGAGCATCTGGACGAACGCGAGCGCGCCCTCCTGCATCCGGGTCCCTCCGGATGCAGGGATCCCGACGACGGGCCAGCCGTGCAGGGCCGCGCGCTCGAAGGCCCGGACGACCCGCTCGCCCACCGCGATTCCCTGCGTTCCGGCCAGGAACTCGAAGGCGCCGACAACCAGCACCGCCTCGCGGCCGCCGACCCGCGCGAGTCCCGTCAGCACCGCCTCGGTCGTACCGCTCGTCCGCGACGCGGTCGCCAACCGTTCGCGGTAGCTGCGGGTATCGGTGAACGACAGCGGGTCTGAGGACACGACGTGGTCGTCCCACGGCGTGAACGTCTGTGTGATCGCAGCGATCAGCTCGCCTGCCGTCCAGCGCTCAGGCACCATGTGCACCGAGCGGTCCGGTGAACGACGATCGGCGTGGATCAGCCGTCACGTGGCGACCAGCCCTCGCCGTTGTGTTGGCCCAGCAGAGGCGGTGCCGTGGGCGGCGCCCGCCGTGTCCGGCTGTAGCGGAGCGGCGTGCCCGGCAGCCGGATCTCGCCAAGCGTCGGGTGGGTGACCACGTCGACAAGCTCGAGGTGCTCGACCTGGTCGGAGCGGTAGACCTCGTCGAGCCCGGCGATGCGACCGGCAGGCACGCCGGCCGCGTCGAGTCGCGCCAACCAGACGCCGACGTCGGCCGCGGCGAACGCGTCTTCGATGACCCTCTCGAGCTCGTCCACGCGGTCCACGCGGTCGCCGTTCGTGGCGAAACGTTCGTCGTGGGGATCCAATCCCACCAGCGGCGCGAACCGCTGCCACAGACCTTCGGAGCCGACCGCGACGTTGATCGCCCCGTCCGAGCAGCGAAACGCGCCGTACGGCTGTATCGACGGGTGACGGTTGCCGCCGGTTGCGGGTACGTCACCCGC
>JAHELV010000050.1:23651-25244 GCA_024644015.1 Nitriliruptorales bacterium | reverse complement strand
CGCGCGCCAGGCGTCGAAGCGCCGCCCGAGCCCGGGGGCGCCGACGGCCCGTCAGGCCGCGTCCTCCGTCGCTCAGGCGACCGCTGCCGGCAGAGCCGGGAGGTCTGCCGCGGCCGTCGCGCCCGCGGGCTCGGGCGTGACGGCCTGACGCCGATCGACCACCACGTCCGGTCCCAGTCGGTACCGGCCTCCCTCCAGCTGCGGGACGACGTCGGAGCCGAGGAGCTCCCGCAGGCGCGAGACCGCCGCGATGACGCGACGCCGTGGGGCTGCCGGCGACCACACCGCGGCCGCGAGCTGGTCCGGGGTGCATCCGTCCTCTGCCGCCATCGCAAGCTCGGTCAGCAGAGCCCGCGACACTGGACCGCGCGGCGTGGTCGCCCCGACGACCTGCAGCGGTCGCAGGCGAACCGTGACCGACGGGACCGGCGCCGCCGCGGTCGGGCCCGTCGGTGCCGGCCTGCGACGCTCGTGCGCGACCGGGACCGGTGTGAGCGGCAGCTCTGGCAACTCCTCGACGACGGCTGTGGCGAGGATCCGCCTGGCGGTGCGTGGACTGCCCACCAGCGCGTCGGACACGTCGCTCGTGGCGGACTTGCGGATGACGTGGAAGCCCCGCTCGGGACGGATCACGGCGTAGAGCACGGCGACGGTCTCCATCGCAGCGAACAGCGGCATCAGGAGCACCTGCGCGACATACAGCACCGCACGTCGCGGGCGTGCGATGGGTGCCACGTCGCGCTGGTGGTAGGCGAGGTTGATGCGCAGCCCCGCGAGATAGATCGTCACGTACCACGCATAGCAGGCGGCGCCGGTGACGGCCAGCCAGCCCGGCGTCGCGAGCCCCAGCCAGATGTTCAGCCACGTGTACAGCACGCCGACGGTGGCCCCCGCCCACAATGTCAGGAAGGCCAGCATCGACGACGTCGCCCACCACGGCGCGGGCGCGTACAGCGCGACCTTCACGAGTCCGGAGAACCACCGTCGGCGCTGCTTGACGAAGTCCTCCACCGATTCGGGTGCCTGCTCGACGACGTGGCCGTCGACCCAGGCGAAGCGGTGACCGCGGCCCAGCAGGTCCAGCGCCCACCAGGCGTCCTCGGTGATCGAGCCGTCCGGTCCGACGTCGAAGCCGGTGCTACGGGCGACGTCGTTGCGGACGACGATGAAGCTGCCGTGCATCCCGAACAGCGCCTGGCCCGAGCGGTACTGGGCGAAGAACCGGCTGACGTCGTCGCCGGTGCGCAGGCTGTCGGCCAGGGTCATGATCGGACGCTGGCGCAGGTGACGGTGGTACAGGATGCACCCCTGGCCGACCGGTGCGTCGTCCGCGTCGCCGGCGTCGGCGAGGAAGTCGCGCAGCCCGCCGACCAGCCCTCTGGTGGGGTGCGACTCCTCGTCGAGGTGCACCACCCAGGCGTCGTCGGCGGTCGGCGACGCGTGCAGTGCCCAGTGCAGCGCCCTGGCTTTGTACAGCGAGCGGTTCGGCGACTGCCAGTCGGCCGGGACGACCAGCGCGTGGACGTCGTCACCGGGGGGCAGCGCGACCGGCGTGTCGGTCACGACCTCGATCCGATACGGGAACAACGGACG
>JAHELV010000050.1:0-23551 GCA_024644015.1 Nitriliruptorales bacterium | reverse complement strand
CGTCGGCCGCAAGCACGGCGTCCGCGTCATCGGAATCCGCCAGGGCCGCGACGACCACCCGCTGCACCGAGCCGTCGTCGAGTCGGCTGCGCCAGCTCAGCAGGCGGGTCTGCGCGTCACGACCGTCGGTGGCGTAGCGCAGCCACACGCCGGCACGGCCGGGCAGCCCGACGTCGCCCGACACCTGCTCGAGGACCTCACCGTGGGTCGCGTAGCAGGCCACGAGGCCGTAGGCGTCGAACGGGCCGTCCGCCCGTGCCGTGACCACGTCGACCGACACGGTGGTGTCGTCCGGCACGAAGACGAGCCGTCGCTCCCACGTGGCGCCGGGCCCGAAGAACTGGTCGGCCCACGGGACGGGGGTCAGCTCCACGACCCGGTCGTCGAGCGTCGCGGTGGCCGGGTCGGTCGCGAGCGCCTCCAGCGCGGCCAGCGCGTCGCGGTTGGGGTCGCCGCCGACACCGGCGAGCGGGTCGGTCTCCCAGGCGGCGCCGGTCCCGAGGCCGATCACCACGGTCGCGACGCCGGTGGCGGCCAGGCGCCACGGCCGCAGCCGCGGAGCGATCGACGCCAGCCGGCGGCCGGGGGACGCTCCCCGTGATGGCAGGGTGAGCCCGAACCTGGGCAGCAGCCCCAGCGCGACGCCGGCGGTGACGGCGGCCACAACCATGCCGGCCCAGGGGTGCACGAGGTCGAGGGCGGCGGGGCCGCCGAGCGCGTCGCCGACGACGACGATGGCGGCCAGCCGCACGGCGTTGCCCAGCAGTGCGAGGAACGCTGCGACCCCCAGCCACGCCCAACGTCGGCGGCGCTGTCCACCCAGCACAGGCGTAACGCCGGCGGCCACGACGACCACGCCGAGCGCGGTGGAGGCGCCGGCGCAGGCCAGGTCGACCGCGACGAGCGTGCCGGACAGGTCGACCATGCGCACACCGTCCGAGCTGGTCACGGCCGCGCCCAGGAGCCCGGCCACCCAGCGCACCACCGGCCAACCGACCGCGATGCCCACCCGCTCGAACCATCCACCGAACACCGAGAGCACCGGCGGGCTGGCCAGGACGGCGAAGGCGAGCGCCGAGCGGGCCAGATAGACGGCTCGACCACCGATGATGAGCGTCGCGACGCCGGCGGCGAACATGGGCAGCCCGACCAGGTCGAGCCCGAGCCGTGCGGTGTCGAAGCCGAACGCGGCCGGCAGCCACCACGTGGCCACTGCACTCAGTGCCACCAACCCGACCGCCACCGTCGCGTCCGCCGCCCCGTTCGGCAGCAGCTCGGCGGGGTCGGGACGCTGCCCCACCAGCGCCGCCGCGGCGACCAGCGCCACGACGGGCACGAGCACGGCGAACGCCGTGGGCGACTGGGTGCCGAGCCGCCCGGCGAGGCGCAGCAGCGCCGCCCCGTACGCGATGCCGCAGCAGCCGACCACGAGCGCCAGGCGCAGGACCAGGTCGCGTCGCCACGGACGTCCGTCAACCGACTGAGGGCGGCGCAGAGTCCCGAGGGAGGTCCCGACGGGAGTTCCGCCGGCGCTCATGCCGCGGGGTCCGCCCCCGACCGGCGGGTCCGCCGCAGGCCCAGGCCGGCACCGAGGAGGGCGGCGACCCCGCCGAGGACGGCGGCCGGCACGTCGGGCACCGCAGGCTGGTCGCTACAGGGCCTGTCGTTGCGGTTGGCGGTGACCAGGTGGTCGCCCAACTCCCACCGCAGCACGGCACCGTCGGGCGAGGTGACCGTGAAGGCGCCGGGCTGCCGCCCTGCGAGGATCAGGGTCGGCTGGCCGCGGTCGACCATCCCGTCGAAGGCGTTGGACCACTTGCCGTTGGTCTTCTTCCCGATGGGGATCACGACGTCCCCGCCGGTCTCGTTGTCAGTGCCGAACACGGCCGTGAAGGAGCCGTCGGTGTTCAAAGCCACGCACTCGAGCACCGGAGCGATCTGCGCGGCGGCGCGGGCGGGTGCCGCGGTCGACACGATCGCGCCGGCCACGAGCACCGGTAGCACGAGCACCGGTAGCACGAGCGGCGCCCGCCGGGTGCGCGTCGCGCGTGCGAGGGCGGGGATCATCCCGCGTTCCTTTCGGCCGGGCATCCAATCGGTCCCGGTCCGGGACCACACCTCCTGTCGACAGCTGCGGGGGGAGGTGAAGCGCTCCGTGGGCGCACGAACGGTCTGTGCGGCAGCGCGATCGTCGACGTACGCATGCACCGCGGCAGGAAGGCCATCAGGCTCGTCCAGGCGTTGGACAGCGGCGGGCCGCGGCGGATTGTGTAGGTTGCGTCACCTGCGCACGATTGGAGTTCAACATGACAGAGATCTCGGTCAGCAGGGACGTCGCGGCTCCGGCCGACGCGGTCTGGCAGGTCATGACCGACCTCGAACGCTCACCTCAGGTGGTGTCTGCCATCGGAGAAGTGGAGCGTCTCGACGACAACGATGGGTTCCAGGTCGGCACCCGCTGGCGCGAGACGCGCAAGATGTTCGGCAAGGAGGCGACCGAGGAGATGGAGGTGACCACCGTCGAACCGGGTCGCAGCTACACCGTGGCGGCCGACAGCCGCGGTGCCCGGTACCAGTCGACGATGACGGTCGACGCACTCGGTGAGGGCCACAGCCGGCTGTCGATGGTGTTCGCCGGCGAGCCCAACGGTCTGGTGTCGAAGGTGTTCGCGACGACGATCGGAAAGCTGTTCGAAGGTGCGACGCGCAAGGCGCTGCAGACCGACCTCGACGACATCGCTCTCGCGGCCGAGCAGATCACCTGAGCCCTGCCTCCCGTTCTCAGCAGGTTCTCAGGTTCGTCTCAGTTGGGTCTTGGGTTGCGGGTCCACAGTCGGGTCGTGATCGTCGCGGACCGGCGGCCACCGGTCGCGCCCGAGCGGCGCGGCGCGAAAAGCGACACCGACGAGAGGAACGTCAACGATGCGGTTCATCGACAGATCCAAGCGCCGGCTGCTGGTGCTCGGCGCCGCCGGCGTGCTGGCCGCGGCGTTCGCGCTGCCGGCGCTGGCGCAGAGCGCCAGCGACGAGACCACCGCACCCTCGGACGAGGCCGCACCCTCGGACCGCTTCGCCGACCACCGTGCCGAGTTCGCAGAGGCGCTGGCCGCCGAGCTCGACCTTCCCGTCGACCAGGTGACCGAGGCGCTTGCGGCGGTCCACGAGCAGCTGCACCAGCAGCGCATGGACGAGCGACAGGCCGCCATCCAGCAGCGGCTCGACGAGGCAGTCGCCAACGGTCAGCTGACCCAGGAACAGGCCGATGCCATCGCCGACGCGGCGGAGGCGGGCGTTCTGGGCCGACGGGGCTTCCGCGGCGACGGGCAGGGCCGGCACGGCCACGGCCACGGCCACCGAGGCTGGTTCGGTGGGCCAGGCGCGCCCGGAGCCGACGATGCGCCGCTGGGAGGCGCAGCCGAGGACCAGGCCTGACGGCGACCTCGGGGTGCGACCGTGGTCGGGGCCGATTGACAGCGGTTCCGGCGCCGGTCGCGCCCGCGTCAGTGCACAAGCGTCGGGACCGGACGTGGGGATCGAAGCAGCAGGAGATGGTCGTGTGAAGGTGCTGGTGGTCGACGACGAGCGCGCTGTGCGCGAGTCACTCGATCGTGCGCTCCGGCTGTCGGGTTACGACGTCGCGCTCGCTTCTGACGGTCTCGACGCGCTTCGTGCCATCGCCGATGACGCGCCGGACGCGTTGGTGCTCGATGTCGCGATGCCCGGCCCCGACGGCCTGGCCGTCGCCCGGCGCCTGCGCCGCGACGGGCATGACCTGCCGATCCTCATGCTGACGGCACGCGACGCCGTCGACGACCGTGTCGCCGGCCTCGACGCCGGCGCCGACGACTACCTGGTCAAACCGTTCGCGCTCGAGGAGCTGCTGGCACGGTTGCGGGCGCTGCTGCGACGGACAGTGGACGAGGGACGCGACAGCACCGACGACGGACCGCTGCAGTTCGCGGATCTGCAGATGGACACCGTGACGCTGGAGGTGCGGCGCGGTGCGCGGCGCATCACATTGACGCGGACCGAATGGTTGCTGTTGGAGCTGTTCCTGCGCAACCCGGGGCGGGTGCTCTCGCGCGACATCATCCACGACCGGGTGTGGGGCTTCGATGCCGGGGCATCGTCGAACTCCCTGGAGGTGTACGTCAGCTACCTGCGTCGCAAGCTGGAGCTCGAAGATGAGCCACGGCTGCTCCACACGGTGCGAGGTTTCGGTTATGTGCTGCGCGCTCCCGGGGACTGACGCGCGCGGTCGGAGCCCAGCGGCGATGATCGCGGTGTGACGCTCCGTGCCCGCATCGCCGTCACCGCCGCCGCGGCGGTGGCGTTGGCGTTCATGATCACCGCCGCCGGACTGTATGCGGCGACCGCCCGGACACTCCTCGGTGAGGTGGACCGCTCGCTGACGCGTATCGCCGACGACCTCAGCTCGGGTCGGCCTGGCCGTGTGGTCCGCTCACTGTCGGGTGCGCGCGAGGGCTTCCTGGGTGGCCCGGGCGGCTTCGTGCAGTTGGTCGACAGCCGTGGCCGGGTCATCGGGCCGCGCGCTGACCAGCCACGGCTTCCGCACGACGCGGCGGTCGCGGCGGTCGCGGCGGGAGAACGCGAGCCGTACTACACCACGATCGACGTCGCGGGGCGACCGGCGCGGGTGCTCACCGTGCCGGTCGCCGGTGACATGGCCGCCCAGGTGGCGCGGCCGCTGGGCGAGATCGAGGCGTCGCTCGCGGCGCTGCGCAACCGTCTTGCGCTGGGTGGGATCGTGGCGATCGTGCTTGCCGCCGGGCTCGGCATGCTCGTGGCACGGGGGGCGGTCAGACCCGTCCGCAACCTGACCGCGCTGGCCGAGCAGGTCGCCGCCACCGGCGACCTGACGCGGCGCATCGGCATCGACGGCAACCCCGGCGCCCAGGCCACCGACGAGCTGCACCGGCTGGCCCGGACGTTCAACGCGATGCTGGCCAACCTCGAGCAGGCGCGTGTGGCTCAGCAGCAGCTGGTCGCAGACGCGTCGCATGAGCTGCGGACGCCGCTGACCAGCCTGCGCACCAACATCGAGGTGCTTGCGCTGGACGCCGGCGCGTCCGCGAACGACGCCACAGCACTGAGCGCGGTCGACCGGCGCCGCCTGCTCGACGACCTGACGGTGCAGCTCGGCGAGTTCGGCAGGCTGGTGCGGGACCTGATCGAGCTGGCGCGAGGCGCCCAGCCGGCCAGGACGCTGTCGAGCGTGGCCGTCGACGAGCTGGTCGAGGCGGCAGCCGACCGTGCCCGCGCGTTCGCGGGGCCAGGCCAGCGGATCGACGTCGACGCGGAACCGGTGACGGTCGAGGCCGAGGCCGAGCGTCTGGACCGCGCGGTCGCGAACCTGCTCGACAACGCCGTCAAGTACGGCGGCGGTGCGCCGATCCACGTCAGCGTGAACCACGCCGGCGGGAGCGCGCAGATCGCCGTCCGCGACCACGGGCCCGGTATCGATCCGGCGCAGCTGCCCCGGGTGTTCGAGCGCTTCTACCGGGCGCCGGGCGTCAGTGACGTGCCCGGTTCGGGGCTGGGGCTGGCGATCGTCCGCCAGGTCGCGGAGGCTCACGGCGGCCGCGTGGACGCGACGGCGGCGCCCGACGGCGGGCTGGTGGTGACCCTGCGGCTGCCGCTGCGTCGATCGGACGCGTGACGAGGCGGGAGGCTGTGCTGCCGGCGGCGCCATCGGCGCTTTTCGGCGGCTTCGGAACGCGGGTTGCACGTCCGTGTCGGGGCGCATCGCGGGCGCCAGATCGGTGGTGCCAGACACCTCATTCGCCGCACTTTTGAACACTACATGACAGCGTTGTACCAGAGCCTGTGACGATCAGATCGCCGACAGTAGCCCCGTGATCATAATTGCTCTTGCGCGCCGAGCAAAAGGCCAGTATTAGTAATAGTGGCCTTTGCCACAGCGCACCGCCCGTAGGTGTGGGACTTGTTAGACACGGGTGGCGCACTGTGCACGGGACCTCGCGTTGGTATGCCATCTAGCGGGAGGAAGGCCGTTGCGGGCGTATTGCCGTCATGCGGTGAGAACGAGACAATGCCGAGTTATCGCTGCTCGGGCACCTTTGTCGTGCACCCCAGGCGTTCGCGCGCAGTCACATCGACCGACGCGTTCCACAGCTGGCGCCAGCCTTGCGGTCACTGTCGTGCCGACCACGGAGGTATGTAGGGATGACTCGCGCGATCATTAGTTGGAGCATGAAGTTCCGTGGCCTGGTCGTCGCGGTCGCAGCGGGCGTGCTGGTGCTCGGCATCGTGCTGCTGCCACAGACCCCGGTCGACACGCTGCCCGAGTTCAACCGGCCGACTGTGGAGGTCCACGCGGAAGCGCTCGGGCTGTCGGCCGAGGAGGTCGAACAGCTGATCACCGTGCCGCTGGAGCAGGACCTGCTGAACGGCGTGGCGTTCCTCGACGACATCGAGTCGGCCTCGCTGCCTGGTCTGTCGTCGGTGGTCATGACGTTCGAGCCGGGCACCGACGTGCTGGACGCGCGGCAGGTCGTGGCTGAGCGCCTGACGCAGGCCGTCGGGGTCGCGGGACTGCCGAACGTGTCGAAGCCGCCGCAGATGCTGCAACCGCTGTCGTCGACCAGTCGCGTCGCGATGGCCCGGCTCACGTCCGAGCAGCAGTCCCCGATCGAGATGTCGGTGCTGGCCCGCTGGGTGATCGCACCGCGCCTGCTGGGCGTCGAGGGCGTCGCCAACGTGGCGATCTGGGGCTTCCGTGACAAGCAGTTGCAGGTGCTCGTCGACCCCGCGGAGCTGCGGGCCGCCGACGTCTCGCTCAACCAGGTGGTCCGCACGACCGGGAACGCGCTCGAGGTGTCGCCGCTGAGCTTCCTCGAGGCGTCGTCGCCGGGCACCGGCGGGTGGATCGACACCGTGAACCAACGGCTGCACGTCTTCCACGAGCAAGCCATCTCGACGCCCGACGAGCTCGGCCAGGTCCCGCTCGAAGGACCGGGCGGGCAGGCCTTTGAAGCAGACGGCGACGCCGTCACCATCAATGACGTCGCCGACGTCACAGAGGGCCACCAGCCCCTCATCGGCGACGCCTACTGCACGGCGCCGAACGACGAGTGCCTCCTGCTCGTCATCGAGAAGTTCCCGAACGCCAACACGCCGGAGGTCGCGCGCGGCGTCGACGAGGCGCTCGCGGTGATGCAACCCGGTCTGGGCGGCATGCAGCTCGACACGTCGACCTACCGTCCGGCGGAGTACATCAGCACGGCGTTCGAGGGCCTCGGTCGCGCCGCGCTGGCGGGACTGGTCCTGCTCCTGGCAGTGCTGATCGCGTTCTTCTCCTACTGGCGCACCGCGCTGATCGCCGCGGTCACCGTGCCACTGGCACTCGTGGCCGCCGGGCTCGTGCTCCAGCTCCGCGGTGCCACCGTCAACCTCATGATCGTCGCGGGACTGGCCCTGGGACTGGTGGTCATCGTCGACGACGCGGTTGCCGACGTCGCCGGCGTCGCCCGCAGCCTGCGGCGGCGGCGGCAGAACGGCTCCGGGGTTCCCGCATGGCGCACGATCCTCGACGCCACCCAGCGGGCCCGCACACCGCTGCTCTACGCGACGGTGATCGCTGTCGCCGTGGTCGTGCCACTGCTGTTCACCGATGGCCTCGCCGGCGCCTTCCTGCCCCCGATGCTGACCACCTACGTCCTCGCGGTCGTCGCATCGCTCGTGGTCGCGCTCACGGTCGCGCCGGCGCTCAGCCTGCTGCTGTTGCGTGAGGCCCCGCTCGAGCGCCGTGAGTCTGCCGTCATGAAGTGGCTGCACCGCGGCTACGACCGGGTGTCGGGTCGCGCCGTGGGCCGCCTGGCCCCAGCGGTCGTCGCGCTCTCGGTGATCGTGGTCGCGGCGCTGATCGCCGTGCCGTTGCTCGATGTGTCACTGCGGCCGAACCTGCAGGAGCGGGACGTCGTGGTCCAGGTCGAAGCGGACCCCGGCACGTCGCTGCAGAGCATGGACACAGTCATGGCCGAGGCCGTTGACGCCGTCGGTTCGCTGACGGGCGTCCGCGACGTCGGCGCGCATGTGGGACGTGCGGTCGCCTCGGACCAGATCGTCAACGTCAACTCCGGTGAGATCTGGGTCACCGTCGATCCGGCCGCGGACTATGACGCCACGCTCGCTTCGATCGACGACGCGATGGGCGGCTTCGACCAGATCACCCACGATGTGACAACCTACTCGGCGCAGCGCGTCACCGATGTCCTCGGGCAGCGGCGTACCGACGACCTGGTGGTTCGCGTGTACGGCGAGGACCAGGCTGTTCTGGAGGCGACCGCCGAAGACGTCCGGGCGACCGTCGCCGGCATCGACGGCGTGACGGAGCCGACGGTGGAAACGCCCGTCAACGAACCGACGATCGAGGTCCAGGTGGACCTCGCCGCGGCCGAGGCCAACCGGATCAAGCCCGGCGACGTGCGTCGCGCGGCCACCATCCTGTTGTCCGGTATCACGGCCGGCAACCTCTTCGAGGAACAGAAGGTGTTCGACGTGGTGGTGTGGGGCGCTCCGGAGATCCGTCAGAGCGATGCCGACATCGCCGACCTGCTGATCGACCGGCCCGGCGGTGGCCAGGTCCGTCTCGGCGACGTCGCCGAGGTCCGGGTCACCGACAACCCGTCGGTGATCCGCCACCACTCAGTGATGAGCTACCGCGACGTGGTGGCCGACGTCGCCGGGCGTGACATCGGCGCCGTCACGTCCGACGTCGACGCCGCGATCGAGCAGGTCGCCTTCCCGCTCGAGTACCACGCCGAGGTGTTGGGTGGGCTGGCCGAGCAGGGCGCGTCGCAGACGACCGTGTTCACGATCGCCGGTGCCGCCGCGATCGCCATCTTCCTGCTGCTGCAGGCCGCGTTCGGCAGCTGGCGCCTGGCCGCGCTCGGTTTCCTGCTGATCCCCGCCGCGCTCTCGGGTGTCGTCGTGGCCGCGCTGCTGAGCGGTGGCACGATCACGCTGGGCACGGTCGGCGGCCTCGTGGCGGTGCTCGCAGTTGCGGCGCGGGGCCTGATCGTGCTCATCAGGCACGCGCAGCACCTCCAACACGCCGAAGGCTACGAGTTCGGACCGGACCTCGTGGTGCATGCGACCAGCGACCGGCTGGGTGCCGTCGTCACGGCGGCCCTGGCAACCGTGGCGGTGTTCGTGCCCTTCGTCGTGTTCGGCGGCGCGGTGGGCTTCGAGATCCTGCGTCCGATTGCCGTCGCCGTCATTGGCGGCATGGTCACGTCGACCGTGGTCGTCCTGCTGATCGCACCTGCCCTGTACCTGCGGTTCGGCCACGTCGGCACACCGGACACGACCGGCGAGGACCTGACCCTGCCGGTGACCGACGACCTCGAACGGGTGATGTGACGATGGCGGACGCAATCCGCCGGACGCGGGCGACTCTCGTGGCGGTCCTCCTGCTGTTGTCGTTCGCGGCGACGGCGTGCGGCGAGGCGCCGTCAGACGAGCACGTGATCGACGACCCCGTGACCGTCGCCGAGATCGACGGCTCCGACGTCGCCCAGGTCACGCTGACCAGCGGTGCCGAACAGCGCCTCGACATCAAGACGGCGACGGTCGAGCAGTCGGGCGACATGACCGTCATCCCGTCGGGGGCCGTGATCGTCGACCCCACCGGCGGGTTCTGGGTGTACACGAGCCCGGAACCACTGGCGTTTGTTCGTGCACCGGTCGAAATCGATCACGAGGCCGACGGCCTCGCCTACCTCGTCGATGGACCTGCGGTGGGCACGACCGTCGTGACACTCGGCGCAGCCGAATTGTACGGCGCCGAGGGCGGCATCGGTCACTGATCACACCGCGGATAGGAAGGCGGCACGCATGCTTCGCTGGATCGTCGGCTCGAGTCTGAGGTTCCGTTATCTTGTGGTAGCGATCGCTGCCGGTCTGATCTTCTTCGGCGTCGACACGATGCGCCACAGCGCGGTGGATGTGTTCCCCGAGTTCGCGCCGCCGAAGGTCGAGGTCCAGACCCCGTCGCTGGGCCTGTCCGCCAGCCAGGTCGAGTCGCTGATCACCGTGCCGCTGGAGCACACCCTGAATGGCGTGCCGAACCTCGACGTGATCCGGTCGAAGTCCGTCGAGCAGCTGTCGTCGATCGAAATGATCTTCGAGCCCGGCACCGATCTGCTGACGGCGCGACAGAACGTGTCCGAGCGCATCGCGGCCATCACCCCGAACCTGCCGACCTGGGCCAGCCCCCCGTTCATGATCCAGCCGTTGTCCGCGACCAGCCGGGTCCTCAAGGTCGGCCTCACGTCGTCGGACCCCGACGTCGACATGATCGACATGTCGATGATCTCGTACTGGAAGATCCGGGCGCGCCTGCTGCGTGTACCGGGTGTGGCGAACGTGCCGATCTGGGGCGAGCGGCTCGAAATGCTGCAGGTGCAGACCGACCCCCAGCGCATGCGGGAGCACGGCGTCACGCTCCAGCAGGTGCTGAACACGACGTCGAACTCGCTCGACTCCGGGCTGATGCGTTACACCGAGGGTCGCCACATCGGTCAGGGCGGATGGGTCGACACGCCGACGAACCGGCTCAGCGTGCAGCTCGTCCAGCCGATCGTGACCGCCGACGACCTGGCCAACGTCCCACTGGAGTCGCTCGGCACTGTCGGTGACGACGACGAGCAGAGCGGAGACGTGGTCCGCGTCGGCGACGTCGCCGACCTCGTCCGCGACCACCAGCCCCTGATCGGCGACGCCGTCATCAACGACGGCGAAGGCCTGATGCTCATCGTCGAGAAGCTGCCGTGGGCGAACACCGTCGACGTCACCGAGGGCGTCGAGGCCGCGCTCGCCGAACTGCGGCCGGGGCTGCCGGGCATCGAGATCGACAGTGCGATCTTCCGCCCCGCGACCTTCATCGAGCAGTCGATCGACAACCTGTCCCACGCGATGCTCATCGGCGCGCTGCTGATGGTCTTCATCCTGGGCGCGTTCCTGTTCGAGTGGCGGACGGCGCTGATCAGCGTGCTCGCCATCCCGCTGTCGCTCATCGCCGCCGGCCTCGTGCTGCACCTGCGGGGCGCGACGATCAACACCATGATCCTGGCGGGCTTCGTCATCGCGCTGGGGGCGATCGTCGACGATGCCATCATCGACATCGAGAACGTCGTGCGACGGCTGCGTCAGCATCGCAAGGCGGGCTCGGACCGCCCGACGGCGCGGATCATCCTCGACGCATCGCTCGAGGTGCGCAGCGCCGTGGTCTACGCGACGCTGATCGAGGTCGCGGCGATCACACCGATCTTCATGCTGACCGGTCTGTCGGGATCGTTCTTCCGGCCGCTCGCGACCTCCTATGCGTTGGCCCTGCTCGCGTCGATGGCGGTCGCGCTGACCGTCACCCCGGCCATGAGCCTGATCTTCTTCCGCTCCGAGAAGTCGTTGCGGCACCGCGAGTCGCCCGTGGTGCCGCCGATCAAGCGGGCGTACCACGCCGTCCTGCAGCGGATCATCCGGCGACCCCGGGTGGCTTACGGCGGCGTTGCGGTCGTCACCATCATCGGGCTGGCCATCGTGCCCGTGCTCGGCCAGAACCTGCTGCCGTCGTTCAAGGAACGCGACTTCCTGATGCACTGGCTCGGCACGCCGAGCACGTCGCACCCCGAGATGGTGCGGACCACGCAACGCGTCAACGCCGAACTGCTACAGATCCCGGGCGTCCTGAACGCCGGCTCGCACATCGGGCAGGCGCTGCTGATGGACGAGGTCGTCGGGATGCACTTCGGCGAGAACTGGGTCAGCGTCGATCCTGCGGTGGACTACGACGAGGCGTTGAACAACATCCAGGCGACCGTCGACGGCTATCCCGGGATCTTCCGTGACGTCCAGACCTACCTCAAGGAGCGCATCCGCGAGGTGCTGACCGGGTCGAGCGAGGCGATCACCGTACGAATCTACGGGCCAGACCTGCTGCTCCTGCGCGAGAAGGCCGCGGAGATCAATGAGCTCCTCGGTAGCGTGCCCGGCGTCACGGAGAACCACGTCGAGTTCCAGGAGGACATCCCGCAGGTCCGGGTCGAGGTCGACCTGGAGGCTGCCGAAGACCACCACATGAAGCCAGGCGACGTGCGGCGCGCTGCCGCCTACATGGTGGCCGGCGAGGAGGCCGGAGACCTGTTCCGGAACGGCAAGGCGTACGACGTGCAGCTGTGGACCACGCCTGAGACGCGGCAGACCCTGACCGACATCGAACAGCTGCCTATCGATACGCCGTCCGGCGAACGCGTGCCGCTCACCGAGCTCGCCAGCATCGAGGTCGTGGGGACCCCGAACGTGATCCACCACGAGAACCTCGCGCGCAACATCGACGTCGGTGCGAACATCGACGGGTCGCGTGACCTCGGATCGGTCGTCGAGGACGTCGAGGCGCAACTCGCTTCTGTGGAGTGGCCGCTCGAGTTCCGCGCGGAGCTGCTCGGTGAGTTCCAGGAGCGTCAGGCGGCGCAGGGTCGCCTGACGGCGTTCGCGATCGCCGCCGCGATCCTGGTCTTCCTGCTGCTGCAGGCCTCGTTCGGCAGCTGGCGGCTCGCGTCGCTCTACTTCGTGACCCTGCCGATAGCGTTGATCGGCGGCATCATCGCCGCCTACCTCGGCGGCGGCATCATCTCGTTGGGGTCGCTCGTCGGCTTCTTCACGGTGCTCGGGATCGTCGCTCGCAACGGCATCATGCTGATCAGCCACTACCAGCACCTCCAGCGCGAGGAGGGCATGCCCTTCGGCACGGAGCTCATCCTGCGGGGCGCCGAGGAGCGGATCGTGCCGATCCTGATGACCGTGTTCACGACCGGGCTCGCGCTGATACCCCTGGTCCTGTCGGGTGAGATCCCCGGGCAGGAGGTCGAGTACCCGATGGCGCTCGTCATCCTCGGTGGCCTGACGACGGCGACGCTGCTGAACCTGCTCGTCGTGCCTCCGCTGTATCTTCGCTTCGCACAGGCACGGTCACGCGGGTCCTCGGACGTCGCGGAGCCGCAGGACGCCTGAGAAGCGATGATCGTGACGGTACGACGGGAACGGGAGCGGAACATGCGGGAAGGTCGAGGCTGCGTGCCGAGGAAGATGGGTCGCGGTCGGCTGCCGGTCAGCCGCCCGCTCGTGGCGCTGCTGTCGGCGCTGGCGCTCGGGATCGCGGCATGCAGCGGCGCGACGGAGGAGACCGCGGACAGCAGCGAAGCCGCCGGGAACGCCGCGGCCGCGTCGGCTGAACCGTCGCAGGCGTCTGCCGATCTGGCGGCCGCCGCACCGGCGGCGGACTGCCCGGACCCCGACGTCGAGTCGGACATGGAGATGTTCGACATCTCCACGGCGCAGTTCAGCGACCCGGCCGAGATCGACGCCACCTACCTGCCGATGACCCCCGGCACGCAGCACACCTATGAGGGACAGGCTCTCGAGGACGGCGAGGAGCTCGCGCGGAAGGTGATCTTCACCGTCACCGACCTCACGAAGGTCGTCGGCGGCGTCGAGTCGGTGGTGATCTGGGAGCAGGACTTCAACGACGACGAGCTGGTCGAGTCGGAGCTCGGATTCTTCGCCCAAGACGACGAGGGCACCGTCTGGCACACGGG
Organism: Nitriliruptorales bacterium; assembly: GCA_024644015.1. GTDB lineage: Bacteria > Actinomycetota > Nitriliruptoria > Euzebyales > JAHELV01 > JAHELV01. Next base: position 9,914 of record JAHELV010000050.1, on the reverse strand, counting down.
CGAGTACTACGAGCTGTGGGAGGAGGGTGAGTTCGTCGGCTCGCGCTTCTGGGGCGCGGGCGAGCCGCCGTGCACGTTGGCCGGCGTGCAGATGTGGGCGGAGCCCGAGCCGGGGATGTCGACGTACTCGCAGGGCTTCGCTCCCGAGCCGTTCTACTGGGCTGACCGGGCGACCATCGACGAGATCAAAGGCGAACACTGCGTGCCGGTCGACTGCTACAACGACGTGCTCGTGACCGAGGAGTCCGACGAAGCCGATCCCGACGCCACACAGCTCAAGTTCTACGCGCCGGGCATCGGCAACGTCGCGGTCGGTTGGCGCGGCGATGATCCGGAGCAGGAGGAGCTGGAGCTGGTCGAGCGGACGGAGCTCGACGACGCCGAGATGGCCGAGGTGCGCGACGAGGCGCTCGCCATGGAACAGCGCGGCTCGTTGTACGCCAACCAACCGCCGATCCAGCAGCGGGAGGCGGCCAGCCAGTAGCCACCCAGACCCGCCCCGGGTCTTGCCAGCCCGGGTCCACGGGCCGGCCCGTGGGCCCGTGGACCCGCCTGACGGGGGGTCAGGTGTCCGCGGGATCGTCCAACGCGATCAGACCCTTCTGCAGGGCGGTCACGACAGCAGCGGTGCGGTCGCTGACGTCGAGCTTGTCGTATGCGCGCAGCAGGTGGGTCTTGACGGTCGCCTCGCTCACGTGGAGCGTTCTGCCGATCTCGCGGTTGGTCCGGCCGCGTGCGGCGAGCTTGAGCACCTCGATCTCGCGGGGACTGAGGCCCTGCGGCGTCTCGCGCATCCGGCCCATCAGCCGCGACGCCACCGAAGGGGTCAGCGCGGGCTCACCGCGGCTGGCGGCGCGGACCGCGCGGAACAGGTCCTCGCGCGGCGTGTCCTTCAGCAGGTAGCCGGTGGCGCCGGCCTCGATCGCCGGCACGATGTCGTCGTCGCGGTCGTAGGTGGTCAACACCAGCACCCGTGCGCGATGGCCGCGCCGCCGCAGCTCGCCGATCGCATCGACGCCGTCCATCACCGGCATCCGCAGGTCCATCAGCACGACGTCCGGATCGTGGCGTTGCACCTGCAGCAGCGCGTCTCGGCCGTTCGCGGCCTGGCCGACCACCGCCATGTCGGGCTGCCCCGACAGCATGCCGACGAGCCCGTCGCGCACCACCGGATGGTCGTCTACCACGAGCACGCGGATGGGGGACCGGTCACTCACGGACGCTCCTCGGGTAGGGCGGGCGCCGGCCGGCGCGGGATCCTGGCCGCCACGGTGGTGCCGTCCCCCCGCGTGCTCTCGACGGTCAGTGCACCGCCGAGCACCGTGACGCGTTCGCGCATCGAAATCAGTCCGTACCCGCCGTCCGACACGTCGTCGTGGCCGGGCGGGACGCCGACGTCGAAGCCGACGCCGTCGTCCTGCACGTCGAGCAGCACCAGGTTGTCGACGTAGGACAGGGTGACGTCGACGTTCCGGGCCTCGGCGTGCCTGCCGATGTTGCCCAATGCCTCCTGTGCGACCCGCAGCAAGGCGTCGTCGACCTTCGGTGGCACGCGGGCAGGTTCGCCATCGATCGTGACGCTGATCCCGATCGGCCTCGGCTGGCTGTCGCGCCAGCGCGCGGCAAGATCCTTCAGCGCGGCGGTCAGGCCCGCGCGCTCGAGCGGTTCGGGTCGCAACGCCTCGACGGTACGGCGAGCTTCGCCGAGGCTGTCCCTGGCCGTGCGTTTCGCCCGCTCGAGATGCGTCGCCGCCCGGGGTGTGTCGTCGGTCAGCGCCTGCTCGGCGGCCTCGAGCTGTGTGACGATGCTGGTGAAGCCCTGGGCGAGCGTGTCGTGGATGTCGTGTGCCAGCCGCTGGCGTTCCGCCAGGACCCCGGCCGTGCGACCCTGCGCCGCGGCGTGCGTGGTCAGGCGCAGGTTGGCCAACGCCAGCGCGGTCTCGGCGGCGACCGTGGACAGGTCCCGCAGCGCCGCCTCGTCGTGCCCGGCGTCGCCCAACGCGATCCACAACAGTCCAGGGTCGGCGCCGGCGACCGGCGCGGTGGAGCCGTCGGATGCGTCCGAGTCGGCAACGCCGCGCAACGACAGCAACGCAACTGCGGCGACGCCGGGCAGTGGCGCGTCGCGCAGCTCGTCGCCGGTCAGCACGACCGCCTCGCCGTCCGCCGGCTTGCGCGGCACGGTGACCGTGGCGCCGACCGCCGGACTGACCGTTCCGCTGGCTGTCGCGACGACCGTCGCTGCGTCCGGGACGGTGCCCTCGTCGGCCAGCAGAGCCACGCCGCGGACGTCAGCCGAGTGTCCTCCCAGCTGCTCACCGATCGCGGTGGCCACCTCGTCGTGGGTCCGGGCGGCGATCAGGGCGTGGCCTGCCCGAGCGAGTGCTGCGCGGTCGTCCGCGTCGCGCCTCGCCGCCGCGAGCAGCCGCTCGTTGGCGGTACGCGCCCGTTCGAGCGCGGCGATGGTGGCCCGCTGTTCCTGGCTTTGACGGCCGAGCGCTTCCATGACGGCGGTGACTGCGAGCCCGAGGCCGACGGACGCCAAGAGGTTGAACAACGCACCGGGGTCGCGCAGCAGCGTTCCGACGCCGCCCGTGACCGTCGCCGGCATCAAGACCAGGCACACGACGCCGAGGACGGCGAGGCTGCGTGAGAGTCGCGAGAAGAACTGCGGAAGCAGGCTGTAGATCAGCAGGACGTAGCCGCCGTCGCGGATGTTGAGGGCGGTGAAGAAGGCGACGGCGCCGACGGCGTAGACGAGCATGCGGATTCCGCGATCGGCGTGCGGCGGGCCGGCGGCGAACAGCGCGAGGTACCAAGCCGCGAACGCCGCCGCGATGCCGATCGTTCCCGGCGCGCCCGGCGCGCCGGAGACCGCGACGACGATCGTCGGCACGCCCAGCGTCACGGCGAACAGCACGTGCAGGAGGAGCAACCACCGGCTGTCGGGGTCGCTCCCCGGTGCGTCCTGGTCCATGGATTGAACCTATGCGGTGTTCAGGCCCAACGGAACAGCCGTGAGCTGACCGTCGTGCCGGCAACGACCATTGCCAGCAGCAGTCCGAGCGCCGCAACGTGCGACGTCCCGGCGATCCACGGCTCCTTGATGGCGTCGACGGCGTAGGTCAGTGGCAGCGCGTCGCCGACACGCTGTGCCCATTGCGGCAGCACCTCGCGTGGCCATGTCGCGCCCGACAGGAAGATCATCGGCAGGTACAGCGCGAACGACACGGCACTCGTCGTCCGTGCGGTCGGCAGCACGGCCGCGAGCACGAAGCCGAATGCGGTGAAGCCCAGCACGCTGACGACGTAGGCGCCGATGACCGCCGCGGGTGCCGCGGGCGCACGCAGCTCGAACAGGGTCGTGCCGAGCGCAACGAGCACTGCGAGCCCGATGGTCGCGACCAGCGCCTGCACGAGCAGCTGCGCGATGAGGATCGTCGCCGGCTGGATCGGTGTGGCCTGCAGGCGGCGCAGCACGCCACGCTCGCGATACGTGGCCAGGACAGTCGGCAGGTTCGTCAGTCCCAGCGTCGCGATGACCAGCGCGATGTAGCCGGGGACGAGCACGTCGATCGTGCCGGCCCCGCCGAGCTCCGCGCTGGGCTGGTTGGTGTTGGTCGACCCGTTGAGCACGAGGAGCAGCACCGGCAGGACGAGCGTGAAGAACGCGGCGGCCGGTTCGCGCGCGAACAGCTTCAGCTCCATCCAGGTGGTCTTGGCGAGTGCGGTTGCCGATGGCATGGAGGGTCCTTTCGTGTCGCGTCGATCGCGTCACCGGTCCCGCTGCGCGGGGCCGGTGAGCGCGAGGAAGGCGTCCTCTAGGCTGGTGCGCTCGACGGTGAGGTCGTCCGGCGTCGCCCCGTGAGCCGCGAGTGTGGTGGCGACGCGCGCGAGCAGCGGTCCGGTTCCGGTGACGACCACGTCGTCGCCGGTCCGGCCGACACGCTCGACTCCGTCGGTGGCGGACAGCCAGTCGGGCGTGAATCCGTACGGCGCGCTGAAGCGCACGCGCTGCGCGCCGCCGGCGCGGCGCGTCAGGTGGGCGGGGGTGTCAAGGGCGGCGGTGCGTCCGCCGTCGACGACCGCGATGCGGTCGCACAGCGCCTCGGCTTCGTCCATGAAGTGGGTGACCAGCACCACGGTCACGCCGCGGGCACGCACGGCCCGGATGTGGTCCCAGGTGGCGCGCCGGGCCCGCGGGTCCAGCCCGGTCGTCAGCTCGTCGAGGAACACGATCTCGGGGGTACCGATCAGTGCGAGCGCGATGAACAAGCGCTGCCGCTGCCCGCCCGACAGCGACTCGAACGCGGCGCCGCGCTTGTCGGTCAGGTCCCAGTCGGCCAGCAGCGCCTCGGAGTCGGCGGGATGGTCGTAGTAGCTGGCGTACAGGTCCAACGCCTCTCCGACCTTGATGCGGTCGGGCAGCACGGCCTGCTGCAGCTGGGTGCCGACCCGTTGGCGGACCGCGACGCCGTCGCGCTGCGGGTCCAGACCCAGCAGCCGGACCGTGCCCGCGTCAGGCGTCCGCAGGCCCTGCATGATCTCGACGGCGGTCGTCTTGCCCGCGCCGTTCGGTCCGACGATGCCGAAGACCTCGCCGCGGCCGACGTCCAGGGATACGTCGCGGACCGCGTGCACGGCGCCGTAGCGCTTCGACAGTCCCTGCGCGCTGACGATGGGGTCCATTCGCTACCTCCTGTGGTCGTGCTGCCAGTCACCTTGGCAGGACGGCGGCGGGGCGGCGTCGCCCGTTCGCAGCGACATCGGCGACCCGGCGACGGACACTGCTGTCCACCGAACGGATGACGGCAGGTCCACCCGGACCGACACCGTCGAGAACGACGAGCCATCCGCGTCTGAGCGGATCGGAGCGTCGGTACACTGACGCCCATGGTGGATCGCGCGGGCTCTGCGTTCCCGCTCGCCGTGTGCGCCGAGATGCTGTTCGTCGACCTGCCGGTCGCCGAGCGCATCCGCCGCATCGACGATCGCGGTTTCGCCGTCGAGATCTGGAACCACGGACATCATGACGTGGACGCCCTCGCGCGCTCGGGCGCGACCTTCTCGTCGATGACCGGCTACGTCCACGGCAGCCTGGTGGACGAGGCCGGCGGCGACGCCTACGTGCGGACCGCGCAGGAGTGCATCGACGTCGCTCAGCGGCTCGGCTGCCCCAGGCTGAACATGCACGGCACCGAGCTGGACGGCCGCGGGCTGCCGGTCGCGCCGGTCGCGCAGGTGACCGGTCCGATGTGGGTGTCGGCGTGCCGCACGCTGACCCGCCTCGCCGAGCTGGGGGAGCGGTCCGGCGTCACCTTCTGCCTGGAGAACCTCAACACGGCCGTCGACCACCCTGGAGTGCCGTTCGGCCGCGCCGCCGACACGCTCGCGCTCGTCGAGGCGGTGGACCACCCACGCATGCGCATGATGCTCGACCTGTACCACGCGCAGATCGGCGAGGGCCGCCTCATCGACCTCGTGCGCCGGGCGGGTCCGCTGATCGGCGAGATCCAGGTCGCCGACGTGCCCGGCCGCTGCGAGCCCGGCACCGGCGAGATCAACTACCCGGCGATCGCCGACGCTTTGCGGGAGATGGGCTACCAGGGAACCGTCGGGCTGGAGGCCTTCGCCTCGGGTGACAGCGATGTCGCGCTGGACCGGTTCCGCGCCGCGTTCACGTCGGCGCCTCGGGAGGCGTGACCGTGCGACCGAAGGCGCCGGATCGCACGACGGGGAGCCGGCGATGACCACATCGGATCCGACGCTCGAGGCCACGGTCGCCGTCGGCCTGATCGGCGCGGGCGGCATCGGGACGTTCCACGGGGAGAGCCTCGCGGCGCGCGTGCACGGCACCCGGCTTGCCGCGGTCGCGGACCCCGCGGCCGGCGCGGCCGACCGCCTGGCCAACGCGCTCGGCTGCGAGCGGACGTACACGGATGCAGCCGATCTGTTGGCCGACGAGCAGGTCGAGGCGGTCGTCATCGCTGCGCCCGCACGCTTCCACGCCGACCTCGTGGAGGCCGCCGCGCGCGTTGGCAAGGCCGTGTTCTGCGAGAAGCCGATGGCGGTCACGCTGCCGGACGCCGACCGCGCGATCGCCGCTGCCGACGCGGCCGGCGTGCCGCTGCAGGTCGGCTTCAACCGCCGGTTCGATCCCGGCTTCCGCGCCGCGCACGAGCAGGTCGCGACCGGGCGCATCGGCACGCCGCAGCTGCTCCGGTCGCTGACGCGCGACCCCGGCATCCCGGATCCCTCCCGCGTCCCGCCGTCGACGATCTTCCTCGAGACCCTCGTCCACGACTTCGACGCGCTGCGCTACCTCAACCCGGGCGCGCAGGCCGTCGACGTGTACGCCGTCGCCGACGCGCTCGCGTACCCGGATCACAAGAAGCGCGGGCTGCAGGACACCGCCGTCGTGCTCGTGCGATTCGACAACGGTGCGATCGCTACCGCCGAGGCGAACTTCAACGCCGTCTACGGCTACGACATCCGCGGCGAGGCGTTCGGCTCGAACGGCATGGTGACCATCGGCGACCAGCGCAGGACCACCGCGACCTACTACGGCCGGGACGGGGTGGTCAGCGGAGCGTGGCAGCGCAACATCGACCTGTTCCACGACGCGTACGTCGCCGAACTCGCGGCGTTCGCCATCTGCGTGCGCCGCGGAGGGACGCCGAGCGTGACGGGTGAGGACGCTCGCGCCGCGCTCGCGATCGCGTTGGCGGCGATCCGCTCGGCCGAGTCGGGCCGGCCCGTCCGCCTCGACGAGATCGAGCGGTGAACCCGTCGGCGGCCGTGTCCGCACAGCGCTCCGCCGAACCCACAGAGCGAAGGAGCCCCGAAATGCGTCTCGGCATCATCGGTCTCGGCCGCATCGGCTCGTTGCACTGCGAGACGATGTCGGCCCTGCCCGAGGTGGACTCGCTCGTCGTGGCCGATCCGGTGCCCGCGGCGGTGGAGCGAGTGACGTCGCGGGTGCAGGCCGACGCGGTCGACTCGCCGGAGGACGTGCTCGACGCCGGTGTGGACGGCGTGGTGATCGCCGCCGCGACGGACGCGCACCCCGAGCTGATCCTGGCGGCGGTCGCGGCGGGGCTGCCGACGTTCTGTGAGAAGCCGGTCGCCCGTGACGCGGGCGATGCGGTGTCCGTCCTCGCTGCGGTCGAGCACTCGGGCGTGCCGGTGCAGATCGGCTACAACCGGCGCTTCGACGTCGGCTTTGCGGCGGCGCGGCGGGCGGTTGCGTCCGGTGAGCTGGGCTGGGTCCACACCCTGCGATCGACGACGCTGGACCCGGCGCCGCCGCCTCCGGACTACGTGAGGGGCTCGGGCGGCATCTTCCGGGACTGCAGCGTGCACGACTTCGACATCGTGCGGTTCGTCAGCGGACGGGAGGTTCTCGAGGTCTACGCGACGGGCAGCGCCCGCGGCGACGAGGTGTTCGCCGAGGTCGGCGACGTGGCGACCGCGGCGGCGATCCTGACCCTGGACGATGGCGCACAGGCCGTGGTGTCGAACACCCGCTACAACGGACGCGGCTACGACGTGCGACTGGAGGTCCACGGCTCGGCCGACAGCATCGCGGTCGGCTGGGACGACCGGCTGCCGCTGCGCTCGCTCGAACCTGGCGTCACCTTCCCGGCGGGTACGCCGCACGACTTCTTTCTGGACCGCTTCGCCGCCGCCTACCGGGCCGAGTTGGCCGCGTTCACCGAGGTCGTCGCCGGGACACGGACGACGCCGTGTTCGGTGGCCGACGCCGTCGAGGTCGGCTGGATCGCCGAGGCGTGCACACTGTCCCTGCACGAGCACCGCCCCGTGCGCATCGACGAGGTCCGCCTGCCGACCACCAGTCAGGGCTCGAAGTCGCAGCGGAGGTACGGATGAACAACGTGGCGCCCGAACCGACCCGGGAGCTGGGTGTCGGGCTGATCAGCGTCGGCTGGATGGGCCGGCTGCACAGCAGCGCGTACGGATCCGTGCACACCGTCTACCCGGAGCTCGGGATACGGACCCGACTCGTGCACGCCGCGGACACCGCGGCGGACCGGGCGCAGTACGCTCGCGACGTTCTCGGCTACGCCCGCGCCGGCAGCGACTACCGGGACGTCCTGTCCGATCCCGACGTCGACGTCGTCTCGATCTGCGCGCCGAACGTGCTGCACCACGAGATCGGGATGGCGGCCGCACGCGCAGGCAAGCCCTTCTGGATCGAGAAGCCCGTCGGGCGGACCGCGCGCGAGACCGCCGAGATCGCCGCGGCCGCCAGGGACGCCGGCGTCGTCACGTCCAGCGGGTACAACTACCGCCACGCCCCGGCCGTCGAGCACCTGCGCGAGCTGGTGGCCGGCGGGGCGCTCGGGCGCATCACGAACGTCCGTGCGGTGTTCTTCAGTGGGTACGCCAGCGAACCGCGCGGGGCGTTGTCCTGGCGCTTCGAACGCGACCTGGCCGGTACCGGCGCGCTCGGCGATCTGCTCAGTCACGCCATCGACCTGGTGCAGTACGTCGTCGCGCCCATCACGCAGGTCAGCGCGCTGACGCAGATCGTCCACGCACAGCGTCCCGTGCTGCCGATGGGATCTGGCACCCACTTCGCCGTGATCGACGATCCCGATGCGGAGATGGGCACGGTCGACAACGACGACTACGTGGCGGCGCTGGCCCGCTTCGCGCCGGTCGACGGCGGTCCGGGTGCGGCTGGCACGCTGGAGGCGTCACGCACGATCGTGGGCCCGCAGTGTGGGCTGGTGATCGAGCTCTACGGGACCGACGGCGCAGCCACGTGGAACTTCGAGCGCATGAACGAGCTGCAGGTCTGCGTGGGCCGTGGTGGTCCGCATGCGGGCTACACGACGGTGCTCGCCAACACGGCGCTGGGCGACTACGCCCGGTTCCAACCCGGGCCGGGCCTGGCCATGGGCTACGACGACCTGAAGGTGATCGAGGCCCGCAAGTTCCTCGTCGCGGTGACCGGCGGCGAGCGGCGGACCTGCACGGTCTCCGACGCGCACGCCGTGTCCGAGGTCATCGCCGCGGCGGCCGCCTCCGCCGAGACGGGCACGTGGCAGAACGTGCCGGACGTTCCCGGCACGACCTACGGCCGCTGATCACGTCGCGGGCCTCGCGGTCGACCGACCCCTCCCGCTACGCTCGGCACCGTGTCTGGCGCCCGCTATCGACGGCTCGTGGTCGCGCTCGGCGTGGTGCTGCCGCTGCTGGCCGCGATGGCGTGGCTGGCTGCGGCGCGACGCCCGGACGTGGCGTTCACCCGTGACGTCCCGGCCGATGTGCGTGCGCTCGTCCGCCGCGTATCGGCCGACGTCGCCGACGCGCTGCCGGCGCGCTCGGACTGCCTCGCAGGGGCCACGCTCGACACCGAGTGGTCGCTGCCGGACCGCGCCCGGTACCTCGCCGCCGACGCCACGATCGTCCTGCGCATCCCCGCCACCGCGGCGCAGCTGGAGCAGGCGCTGATCCACGAGTTCGCGCACCACGTCGAGCACACCTGCGAGGCACACCGCGAGCTGCGCACCGCGTTCCTCCTCGCCCAGGGCCTACCGGAACACACCTCCTGGTTCGGGGCCGACGAGTGGGAGGCCACGCCTTCCGAGCAGTACGCGGAGGCGATGATCGTCCACGTGCGGGGGCGCCGCAGCTTCCACCGTCAGATGCATGTCGACGATCGTGCGGTCGCTGTGGTCGCCGCCTGGGCCGGCTGCCCGGTCGGTGGTTGCTCCGCGGGACGCTGACGGCGGTCGGGCAGGCAGTTGAGCGAACCGCTCGCCCGACCGGGTGCCGCCGTCACGTCGTCGTTGGGCCCGACCCGCCGCGTTTGATCTGCTCGGCCTCGTCCTCGATCGATCGTGCGGTGCGGGCGAGGGTTTCGTCGCCGCTTTCTTCGGCGGCGC
>JAHELV010000049.1:10692-25610 GCA_024644015.1 Nitriliruptorales bacterium | reverse complement strand
GACCGCGACGTCGCCGCGCTGCTCGGCGGCCGGCTCGACGGCAACCGGTTCGCGCTGGCGCTCGGTGACCGCGGGCCGCTGAAGCAGGCGCTGCTGCGGCTGGGATGGCCGGCCGGCGACGAGGCCGGCTACGTCGAAGGCACGGCCCTCGACGTCGGGCTGCGCGCGACCCTGCGGACCTACCAGTCCGAAGCTGTGGCGTCGTGGTGGGCCGACGGCTCGGCGGCGGGAGGCAACGGCGTGCTGGTGCTGCCGTGCGGCGCCGGCAAGACGGTCATCGGTCTCGCGGCGATGGCGCAGGCGGGCGCGTCGGTGCTGGTCGTCGCCACGTCGATCCTGGCGGCCCGCCAGTGGATCTCGGAACTGGCCGACAAGACCGACATCGACCGCGACAAGGTGGGCGAATACTCGGGCGAGCACAAACAGATCCGTCCCATCACCGTCGCGACCTACCAGGTGCTGACCTGGCGCGACCCGCACGCAGCCGACGACGCGCCGCTCGCCGAGGCGCACCCGCACCTTGGTCTGTTCGACGCGCAGGCCTGGGGGCTGGTCGTCTACGACGAGGTCCACCTGCTGCCCGCGCCGGTGTTCCGCGCGACCGCGCAGATCCAGGCGGTCCGCCGTCTGGGGCTGACCGCGACGCTGGTCCGCGAGGACGGCAAGGAACCCGACGTGTTCGCCCTGATCGGCCCCAAGCGCTACGACGCCCCGTGGCGCGACCTCGAGGCACAGGGGTGGATCGCGCCGGCGTCGTGCACCGAGGTGCGCATCGCGTTGCCCGACGACGAACGGATGGGCTATGCGACCGCGCCCGAGCGTCAGCGCTACCGCCTGGCGGCCACGACACATGCCAAGCTGCCGGTGATCGACGCGCTGACGGCGCGCCACGCCGGCGACCGTGTGTTGGTGATCGGCCAGTACCTCGACCAGCTGTCGACGATCGCCGAACGCCTCGACGCGCCGCTGGTCACCGGCCGGACGTCGCAGGCGGTCCGCGAGGAGCGGTTCGCCGCGTTCCGCGACGGCGAGCTGCCCGTGCTCGTCGTCAGCAAGGTCGCGAACTTCTCGATCGACCTGCCCGAGGCCAACGTCGCCGTGCAGGTGTCCGGTGCGTTCGGCAGCCGGCAGGAGGAGGCGCAGCGCCTCGGGCGGATCCTGCGGCCGAAGGCCGACGGGGGACAGGCCAGCTTCTACACGCTGGTCGCGCGCGAGACCGTCGACCAGGCATTCGCGGCCAAGCGCCAGCGGTTCCTCACCGAACAGGGGTATGCGTACATGATCCTCGACGCCGAACAGGTCACGGCCTGACGGTGTCGGCGCAACGCGGGTGCATCTCCGGCCGTATCTGGTCGGTGGCGCGCCCGCATGGGCGGGTGCGGGTCCGCCCGTATCCGGTCGGTGGCGCACCCGCGTGAGTCTGCGCGCGGTGGGCGGGTGCATCTCCGGCCGTATCCGGTTGGTGGCGCGCCCGCGTGGGGCTGCGCGCGTTGGGCGGGTGCGGTTGCGCCCGTATTGGGTCGTTGGCGCACTCGCGTGGGGGCGTGGCGCTGTCGCCAGACGATGCCGGCCGTCTGGTCAACCCGCGGCACATCGACGTGACGCCCACCCTCGTGGTCGAGGTCTCATCGTCGGCGACCCGCCGGCTCGACCTGATCGTCAAACGCGCGCTGTATGAGCGGTCTGGCGTGCCCGTCCACTGGTACGTCGACCTCGACGCCGAGCGGTCGACGTGCACCTGTTACGCGAGGGCCGGTACGGCACACCACGGAGCCTCGACGGCAGCGCCGCGCTCGAACTCAGTGGCGCGCTACGGCCGGCGCGTGTCCGACGTGTTCGCGGGCTGAGCCGCCCGACGTTCGCCGCGGATGCGGTAGCGTCGCCGCCGATGGTCAGCGACTACGAAGCCCGCGCGCGAGAACGGCTCGAACCGGCGGTGTACGAGTACTACGCCGGCGGCGCGGACGACCAGATCACAGTCGGCGACAACGAGCGGGCGTGGCAGCGCGTACGCCTGCGGCCACGGGTGCTGCGTGACGTCGCGAGCGTCGACACGACCGCGACGCTGCTCGGTTCGACTGCGTCGGCGCCCATCGGCGTCGCGCCGACCGCCGCCCATCAGCTGGCACATCCGGAAGGGGAGTGCGCGACGGCCGACGGTGCAGCCCGGGCTGGCGTGCCCTACATCGTGTCGACGTTGTCGACGCGGTCGATGGAGGACATCGCATCCGCCGCCCCCGACGCCACGCGATGGTTCCAGCTGTACGTCCGCGGCAGTCTCGACCAGGCTCGTCCGCTGGTCGAGCGCGCCGAAGCATGTGGCCACCAGGCACTCGTGGTGACCGTCGACGTGCCGACCCTTGGGCTCCGCCGCCACGAGGGCGTCGCGCTGACCGAGCGCGTCGAGCTGGCGCACATGCCGCCGCTCGGCAGCCCCGACAGCGACACCTACCAGCGGCACGTCGCACTCACGTTCGACGATCTGCGGGAGATCATCTCGTGGACCCCCCTGCCGGTGCTCGCCAAGGGTGTGCTGCGCGCCGACGACGCCGCGGCCTGCGTGCGCACGGGCGTCGCCGGGATCATCGTGTCGAACCACGGTGGCCGGCAGCTCGACACGACCGTTGACCCGCCCACTGCGCTTGCCGAGATCGCGGCCGCCGTCGGCGACGCCGCGGAGATCTACGTCGACGGCGGCATCCGGCGTGGGACCGACGTCGTCAAGGCCCTCGCGCTGGGCGCTCACGGCGTTTTCGTCGGGCGGCCAGTCATATGGGGGCTTGCCGCCGACGGCCCCGATGGCGTCCACGCGGTGCTCGACGATCTGCGCACCGAGCTCGAACGGGGCATGCGGCTGTGTGGTGCGCGTACCCTCGCCGACATCACCGCGGACCTCGTCGTCGGCCCGTGACCGCAGACACCACCAGCGGAGTGTCGGCGCCGGCCGTGGTCGCCGAAGTCCCCGTGTCCAGGAGGACTGATGATGCGCACGATGAGCGACGACGAGCACCGGGCGTTCCTGGCGCACGGCACACGCACCGGGCACCTCGCAACGGTCCGGTCCGACGGCCGGGCGCACGTGGCGCCCGTCTGGTTCACCATGGACGGCGAGGACATCGTCTTCATGACCGGCGCCGACACCGTCAAGGGGCGCAACCTGCGGCGTGCCGGCCGCGCCGCCATGTCCGTCGACGATCCGGCACCGCCGTACTCGTTCGTCCACGTCGAGGGGGCTGTCGACCTGTTCGACAGCGGCGACGATTACGCCGACGCCGAACAGGTCACGACCTGACGGTGTCGGCGCGACGCGGGTGCACCTCCGCCCGTATCCGGTCGGTGGCGCGCCCGCGTGAGTCTGCGCGCGTTGGGCGGGTGCGGTTGCGCCCGTATCCGGTCGGTGGCGCGCCCGCGTGAGTCTGCGCGCGTTGGGCGGGTGCGGTTGCGCCCGTATCCGGTCGGTGGCGCGCCCGCGTGGGGGCTGCGCAGTGTGCCGGCCGAGACCGCTTCTTAAAGAAGCCAACTACCCCCTTGACTCGCGGCGGCGCGCGCTTAACGTACCGTGGTGACCGTCGGTATGGGAGCACAAGTGCGGGACCTGACGACGCGAGGCCGAGCAACGTTGCTCGCGGTGTTGATCGCCGCCGTGACGCTTGCCGGCGCGGTGCCGGCGGGGGCGGCGCAGCAGGCTGCGCCGCCCGTCGACCCGTACGCACCGTACGAGCCGCAGGACGCCTGTGACCCCACGCCCAAGCCTGGCGTCGTGGCCTTCGCCAAGCTGCTGCTCGAGGCGTACCCCCTCAGCGGGTGGTCGGGCATCAGTCGCGACTGTGCCGTGGGTGGCCGCAGCGAGCACAAAGAGGGGCGTGCGTTCGACTGGGCGGTCAGCGTCAGCAACCCGCAGCAGCGGGCCGTCGCCGAAGACGCGCTCGCCAGGCTGCTCGGCACCGACGAGGACGGCAACCGCCACGCCCTGTTCCGCCGCTTCGGGCTGATGTACGTCATCTGGAATCGCCAGATCTTCAGCGCCACGCAGGCGGACGCCGGCTGGCGACCATATGCCTGCAGCTCGGCGGCGTCATACGACGACTGCCACGTCAACCACGTGCACTTCTCGTTCTCAACCGCCGGCGCCGGGATGCGCACGTCGTGGTGGACCATGGCGCCCGAGCCCGCACCGCCCGCTTCCGTGGTCGATCGAATCGTCGCCCCCACCCCTGCGCGCGTCGCCATCGAGATCAGCGCCGGCGCCTTCCCGTCGGCCGGCTCCGCCGAGCAGGTGTACATCGCGCACGCCGACGAGCGGCACGACGCGATGATCGCTTCGGTGATGGCGGGCGCCTCGCACGGTGCGGTGCTGCTCACGCGCGGTCGCAAGGCGCTGGAAGCCAGGGTCGACACCGAGCTGCGCCGGCTGGTCGGCGACCAGCGCGCGACGCTCACGTTCGTCGGCGACACCGCGACGCTGCCCGACGAACTGCTCGACGCGTACCGCGACGGACACGAGGTCCGCCGGGTGGCCGGCGCCGACGCGTTCGGCACGGCGCGGGCGGCCGCGCTCGACATGGAGCAGACCGGACAGCAACGGACCGCCGTCGTGGTTGGCGCGTCCGCGCTCGACGAGGCGCTGCCGATGGTGGCGGTCGCGGCGGCCAACGACTGGCCGGTCATCTTCACTGGACGCGATGAGCTGCACGCCGACGCCCGCAGGTTCCTTCTCGAAGCCGGGGTCACCCAGGTGCACCTCGCCGGCTCCACGCGCGCCATCGCACGGTCGGTCCGCCGGCAGATCGCCGAGCTGGAAGGGATGCGGGTCACGCGCCACGGAGGCCAGGACCCCGAAGGCATCTCGGTCGCCGTCGCCGACAGCTTCTTCGCGATCCCATCGGGCTACGCCGTCGCCCGGCAAGACGACCCTGTGACCGCCGCGGTCGCCGCCGCCTACGCCGGTGAGCGCCGGCACGCACCGCTGCTGCTGACCGACGGCGCGGCGCTACGCGCCGAGACCACCGACTACATCATCCGCACGTCCTCACCCGACAGCGTCGGCCTGGTGTTCGGCGCCGCCGACGCCGTGCAGCCACGGGTCGAACGCCAACTCCGCCGCGCGCTGCGCTGACGCCAGCGACGGTCGCTACTCGAAAGGATTCGAGTTGCCGGCGGCGAGCGGCGACCCGTCAGACGCGAGCGTCAGCTGAACGATGTACGAACCAGGTGCCTCCGGGAGCGGAACCCACAGCCTGACGCTGGTGCTGACGAGGTCGTTCTGCGGCTGAATGCGGTACACGGGCGTATCACCCAACCATCGCCCGAACAACGGTGTGCCGTCGCCGCCCGTCCGAAAGATCGTCCAGAACAGTCGCAACTCGCGTCCGCGAAGCCCTTCCAGCTCCAGGTTGGCCGTGACGGACGCGCCAACCGGTTCCATCACCAACGATTCCTGTCCCGCATCATCGGCCGGGACGCTTGTCGGTACGGAGCGAACCTGATCGAAGAACTCGATGAGACGGTCAGCGACCTGGTCCGCTGGGACGTCGTTGCCTTCCGGATCGACGGTCATCTGCGCGGTGAATGCCTGCATCGTGACCCTGAGGTTCGATGGGCAATCGCGTGTGACACAAAGCTCGTTGAATCTCAGCTGCCTGACAGCGTCAGCCGTCAACTCCCGTATCTGTGACGTGTCGGTGAAGCGATCGGTCTTGACCACCACTTCGCCGGATGCCGAGGAACGCTCCGCCGCCCCGTTGGGCTCGGTCGGTTCAACCGACTGATCGCCCGATGGTTGACCCGTCTCTGACTGCGTGTCGTCAGTGGTCGGCTCGGACCGCGTGTCGTCACCGGTCACCTCGGAGGTTGCTTCGTCAGCGGTCGGTCCTGTCTCCGACTGCGCCACACCTGTGGTTTCGTCGTCCGCAGCTGCGGGTTCGTTGTTGCCAGGTGTGTCCTGAGCGGGCTCCGATTGCGCGGTCAGTACGACGCGGTAGCCGCTGTTCGTTGTAACCGTGGCGCTGGCCACGCTCGAACCATTTCGTCTCGGCATGTCGCTCTGACGTGATGCGCTCACGCGACCCTTGTGCTCGCTCAGTCGAACAGGTGTGACTGCGATCACGGACGTAAAGCTCGCGCGATGGACTGGGTCCGGTCCGGGCAGCAGATTCGCAATCGTCGTCCACACGCTGAAGATCGCGACGATTGCACCCGCCAGCGCACCCCACGCGATGATCCGGTTGCGCACACGCGGCCACCGTCGCGGCGCGCCGCCATGGACCGTGGACGGTCTACGCCCCGATCGCTGCATTCTGTTGCGGCCGTTCGCCATCGACGCAACTTCCGCGTGTACACCTTGAGAAGTACGAGATGGCTAGTCCGCAGTCAATACATACGGCTGAGAAAGGTGCGCAGCGAAGAACCACTACCAGTCCGCGTGCAGGCCAGGTCAGCCGGTGACAGCGCCGATCTCCGCACCCGACACCATGCGCGCGTACTTCGCCAGCACGCCCATGGTGTACCTGGGGTCGGGGTGCTTGAGCGTCCCGCGACGCGCGTCGAGCTCCGCCTGGCTGACCTCGAGGTCCAGACGACGTTTGGGCACGTCGAGCACGATCCGGTCGCCGTGCTCGATCAGCGCGATAGGACCGCCGTCCAGGGCCTCCGGCGCCACGTGCCCCACGCACAGGCCGTGGGTGGCGCCCGAGAACCGGCCGTCGGTGACCAGCGCGACGTCACCGCCATGGCCCGCGCCCTTCACCGCCGCGGTGACCGCCAGCATCTCGCGCATGCCGGGTCCGCCCTTGGGACCCTCGTAACGGATCACCAGCACGTCACCGCTGTGCAGTTTGCCGTCGAGCACGTAGTCCATGGCCGCCTCCTCGCCGTCGAACACCCGAGCGATACCCGTGAAGGTCTCTTCGTCGAGGCCGGCGATCTTGACGACGGCGCCGTCGGGCGCCAGCGATCCTCGCAGCACGGCAAGGCCTCCATCGGCGTGGATCGGATCGTCCAGCCCGCGGACCACATTGCCGTCGGGGCCTGGGATCTTCGGGATCGCGGCGATGTTCTCCGCGAGCGTCCTGCCCGACACCGTCAGGCAGTCGCCGTGCAGCAGGTCGGCGTCCAACAGCAGCTTCATGACGGCGGGCACCCCACCGGCGCGATCGATGTCGCTCATCACGAACCGGCCGTGGGGGCGGGAGTCCACGATGTGGGGCACCCGCCGGCCGATCTCGTCGAAATCCGCCAAGCTGAGCTCCACCCGTGCTTCGTGGGCTATCGCCAGCAGGTGGAGCACGGCGTTGGTGGAGCCGCCGATCGCCATGACCACCGCGATCGCGTTCTCCAACGCCTGCTTTGTGATGATCTGCCGCGGCCGGATGCCCCGTTCGAGCAACGCCATCACCGCATGCCCCGAGCGCACCGCCAGGTGCTCGCGGCGCGCGTCGACCGCCGGGGGGCTCGCCGATGTCGGCAGGCTCATGCCCAGGCCCTCAACGGCCGCCGCCATGGTGTTGGCGGTGTACATGCCGGCGCACGACCCTTCGGTCGGGCAGGCGCTGGCCTCGATCTCGCGGAGCTCCTCGTCGTCGATCGTGCCGGCCGCGTGCGCTCCGACGGCCTCGAACACGTCCTTGATGTCGACGGCCCGACCCTTGTAGGAACCGGGCAGGATCGTGCCGCCGTACAGGAACACCGACGGCACGTCGAGGCGGGCGGCCGCCATCACCATGCCGGGCAGCGACTTGTCGCACCCCGCGAACGTGACCATCGCGTCGAACCGCTCGGCGTGCATCATCGTCTCGACCGAGTCGGCGATCACCTCGCGTGACACCAGCGAGGCGCGCATCCCCTCATGGCCCATGGCGATGCCGTCCGACACGGCAATCGTAGTGAACTCCAGCGGAAAACCACCGGCCTCGCGCACCCCCTTCTTGGCGTGCTCCGCCAGGCGTCGCAGCGGCAGGTTGCACGGCGTGACCTCATTCCACGACGTGGCGATCCCGATCTGGAACTTGCCGAAGTCGTCCTCGGTCATACCGACCGCGCGCAGCATCGCCCGTGCCGGCGCCCGCCGCGGCCACTGGGTGACATCAGCCGACCGTCGCGTGCCCGTCTGATCCATAGCTGCTCCTCGATTGAACTGCGAGCGCTCGGCGACCAGCGTGGTGCCGTCGGCCCAGATGGGCGCCCGGTACTCGACACATGAAGGTCAGATGCGCACAACCTGACCGCCTGGTACCTCGTGGCGACTGACTACGGCGGCGTCACAGCGTATACCGTCTTCCGTGGGGCCTGGCTCGGTCTCGCCGTCAAGGGGACGCGGGAGCCATCCTCTCCGACCGCGCAAGCGAGAGCAAGCCGACCGCTGCGGCCCGGTGTCAGGGGAGGAGCTGCAGCCGGTGGCAGTGGGCGAATAATCGTGAGATGCCGATGGTCAAGGCTCGCGAGGTCGGCGTCAGGCGATGACGTCGCGCAGCGCGCCGAGCACCTCGGGCTGCTCGGTGCCCAGGATCAACGTGTCGACGTGCGACGCCTTCCACGCGCCGACACGGTCGACGATGCGCTCGATCGGGCCGACGAGCGCGACCTCGTCGATCAACTCGTCGGGCACCGCCGCGATCGCGTCGCCTCGGCGACCGTCGAGGTAGGCGTCCTGGATCGCCGCGGCCTGCTGTCCGTAGCCGTAACGCACGGCCAGGTCGTTGTAGAAGTTCTTGCCACGCGACCCCATGCCGCCGATGTACAGCGCAAGCTGCGGTCGCAGGCGGTCGCGGCACTGCTCGACGTCGCCGCCGGCGGCCACCATGACCGTCACCGCGACGTCGCACGCACCAGGCTGGCGCCCGCCGGCGTCGTAGCCGGATCGCAGATGCTCGGCGAACGCGCCCTCGTGCTCCGGTGCGTAGAAGATCGGCAGCCAGCCGTCGGCGATCTCGGCCGCGAGCGCGACGTTTCTCGGGCCGATCGCAGCCAGGTAGATGGGGATCTCGGTGCGCACCGGATGCATGATCGACTTCAGGGGCTTGCCCAGCCCGGTCGCGTCCGGCCCGTCATACGGGATCCGGTAGTGGTCGCCTTCGAACGTCAACGGCTGCTCACGCGCGACGACACGGCGCACGATCTCGACGTACTCGCGTGTCCTGCCCAGCGGCTTGCCGTAGGCCACGCCGTGCCACCCCTCGACGACCTGCGGGCCGGACACGCCGAGCCCCAGGATCAGCCGTCCACCCGACAGCGCGTCGAGCGTCATCGCCGTCATCGCCGTGTTCGCCGGGGTGCGCGCCGGCATCTGCAGGATCGCCGAACCCAGCTCGATCCGTTCGGTCCGTCCAGCAAGGTACGCCAGCACCGTCACCGCGTCGGAGCCGTACGCCTCGGCGACCCACACCGAATCGATGCCGATGCGTTCGGCCAGCGTGACCAGTGGCAGGACGTCGGCCATCTGCGCGCCCGAGTAGCCGATGTTCAGTCCCAACTTCATGCACACTCCAAGCCGCGCAGACCGTCGTCGTACGACATCGTAGACAGCGGGATCGTGGCACCTATCCCGCCTGCGGGACTGCTCAGGGTGCCGGTGCCCGACCGCTGCGGTCGAACGGCCCGGCGCACGCTGTCAGGTCGGATCGACCGGCCGCAGGTGCCCGGTCCGGACGTCGTACACGCAGCCCCAGACGGTGATCCGGTCAGCGATGAGCGGGTGAGACCGCAGGGTCTCCACGTCGTCACGGACGCTCTGATCGAGGTCGTCGAACGCGCCGATCCACACGTTGCCGACGTCGAGACCGTGGCCGGCGAGGTCGTCGCGCACCGCGTCGTCGGAGGTCAATCCGAGCCCGCAGTCGGTGTGGTGGATGACGACGGCGTGCTGTGTGCCCAGCAACGCCGACGACAGCACCAGCGAGCGCACCGCGTCGTCGGACACGCGGCCGCCGGCGTTGCGCATGACGTGCGCGTCGCCGACGTCCAGTCCGAGGAGCCGCAGCGGATCGACCCGCGCGTCCATGCACGTGAGGACGAACAGCTGTCGCGCCGGCCGTTTGGCCACGTCCGCCCCCTCGAAGCCTTCCATGTACGCGTGGTTGGCGTCGAGCAGTTGCTCACGAAGGTCGGATGCGTCGCTGGTCACCCCACGAAGCCTAGACGACGCAACCGATCGGTCCCAGCTGTGCTCTGGAGACAGCCGGCGTCGGCATGTGGCGGGATCAGCCCGCATCGCGGCCTACGATCCGGTCATGTATGTGGCCGCCTTCGTCGTGTCGGTGGGTCTGATGGTCGTGGTGACCGTGGTGACCCGACGCCCGCCGGCGCGCGCGTTGCCCGACTTCGACACCTATCTGAACCGCTGGAGCGACGTCCACGAGGGCTATGACGCGCGGCCGACCCGCGTGTTGCGCGGATGGCTGACGCTGATGTACCGCACGGCCCGGCCGATCGCGGTCGCCGGGGTGTTGCCCGACGTCCTGACGGCCTGGGCGGTGTGGCTCGCGCTGGCCGTCGTCGCTCTGGCCGCCATGGGTGGGCTGTGGGCGCTGCTCGGCGCCCTGCTGCTGGTCGCCAGCGGGTTTGGGGACGGCCTCGACGGCGCGGTCGCCGTCCTGACCGACCGCGCCTCCTCGTGGGGCTACGTGCTGGATTCCGTGGCGGACCGGATCACCGACGGCTTGTTCCTGGTCGCTGCGTGGGCTGCCGGTGCGCCGGCGTGGCTGACGGTCGTGACCGGCGCGGCGGTCGCGCTGATCGAGTACCTGCGGGCGCGTGCCGGCAACGCGGGCGCGACGCACGTCGAGGTCATCACGGTCGGCGAGCGCCCCCAGCGCATCATCTGCTGCGCGCTCGCGGTCGGGCTGGCGGGTCTGGCGCCCGACCGCGCGATCGTGTTGGCGGGATGGTCGATCGCGGTCCTGCTGGCGCTGACGGTCATCGGCCTGGCGCAGTTGACGCTCGCGGTCCGCCGCATGCTGACGTGAGCCGGCGACCGGCGGCGTGTGCCCGGCGGCGTGTGCGCCCGACGCATCGGCCGGCGCCGTCGGCGCGGGTGCGGTTCCGTCCGGGTGTGGGCGGTGGCGCGCCCGGGTGGTGGTCGGGGGTGGCGCGGGTGCGGTTGTGTCCGGGTGTGGGCGGTGGCGCGCGGACCCCGGCCGTCAGGAGTCCGCGGTTGACAGCGCCGCCGACGTGAAGCCGATTCCGAACGCGCGGCACCACACCACCACGTAGCGGTAGCGCATCGGGTCGATGTCGGCGCGCAGCGCGTACTGCTGGTCGCCGCGGTTGCCCTTCAGCCCGCCGAGATCGATGACGTCGCCCATGTCACCCGCCGCCGGATCGCGGGTGGTCAGGTAGACGCGGAGATCGGGCCCGTTGCGCGTGGCGAAGTCGGTCATCGTCAGCACACGACGGCCGTCGGGGCTCTCGACCACGGCTGCGCTGCCGAAACCAGGATGTGCCAGGCCGGCAAAGCGGCCGGTGAGCAGTTCGACGTTGCTGCCGCGCACGTCGGCGTCGTGTGCCGTGGAGCCGATCGCGACGAACTCGGACACTTCGCGGTCGAGCAGTGTGGGCAGACCGAGCAGCGTAACGGCCACGAGCGCAGCCAGACTGGATCCGATGGCCAATGCCGGTGCCGTCTCGCGTCGGCGGCGTGCGATCACTGCACTCGCAGGGAGTACCAGTGCGAACCACCCTGCCGCCAGGGCGGCGGCACGCGGCTGCGATGTGGTGATCCGTCCGGCCACCAGCACGCCGGCGATGAGTGTGAGCGTGGTCGCAGGGGCGACCAGCGCCTCGAATATCTGCAGGTAGGGCGCACGGTCACGTCGCGGCCTGGTTTCAGTTGCCATCAGCGGGCAAGCCATCGATGCCTCCATGACGTCACGTACAAGACGTCGTTACCGACAGTCAACGGCTCGAACATGCGAACGGTTCAACACCGAACAACGTCGACCGCTGATCACAACGCGCGCCCGTTGCGCGGATGGCGGTGCGACGCGGACCGAACGGTCACGCAAGGTGGTATCCGGCCTCTCGATCAGACGAGACGCCATGGTTGGGTGCGGTGCCGCCCGGATGCGGTCGGTGGTGCGCCCCCGCGGGGTGGTGGCATTGGGTTGGGTGCGGTGCCGCCCGGATGCGGTCGGTGGTGCGCCCCCGCGGGGTGGTGGCGTTGGGTTGGGTGCGGTGCCGCCCGGATGCGGTCGGTGGTGCGCCCCCGCGGGGTGGTGGCGTTGGGTTGGGTGCGGTGCCGCCCGGATGCGGTCGGTGGTGCACCCGGCTGGGCTACCCGGGGCGGTGTCGGGCGGGAATCAGCCGTCGATGAGGCCCGCGGTGATCTCCGCCGACTTCAACACCAGGGGCAGGCCGCCGCCCGGATGGGCCGATCCGCCGACCAGGTACAGACCCTCGACCGGGCCGCGGTTGGCCGGACGCATCGATGCCGCGCGCCATCCGTTCGACGACGTGCCGTAGATCGCGCCACCGACCGCGCCGGTCCGCCGCGCGAGGTCGGCCGGGCTGATCCAGGCCGACATGCGGATGCGATTCCGCACGTCGAGACCGCGCTTGGCCATCAGGTCGATCACGTGTTCGGCGTACCGCGCCGACGTGTCGCCGGCGTCCCAGTCGACCGGCCCCTGCCGTGCCGCGTTGACGAGCACGAACCACGCCTCGTCGCCTTTGGGTGCGGCCGACGGATCATCGGGGACCGACACGTAGATCGTCGGGTCGGCGACCGGCGACGGATCCGACCCGAAGATGGCGTCGAACTCGGGATCGTAGTCAGCGTTGAACAGCACCGTGTGATGCGTCAGGTCGGGTGTGCGGCCGCTGAGGCCGAGCAGCACCACGAACCCCGACAGCGACGGCTCGGCCCGCTCGACCTCCTGACGCCACTTGGGTGCTGAGGCATGCTCGAGCAGCTGCCCGTACAGTGTGCGCGCTTCGGTGTTGGCGATGACGACGTCCGCCGTCATGCGTGTGCCGTCGGCCAGGGTCACACCGGTGACGTGGTCGCCGGTGGTCGCGATCGTGTCGACGTGGGCCGACGTGTGGACCTGACCACCGTGCGCTTCGATACGACCCGCCAACGCCTCGGCGATCCGGTGCAGGCCGCCATCGACGTACCACGATCCGGTGTTCTGCTCGAGCCACGGGATGGTCGCCAGCACCGCCGGCGCCCGTCGCGGATCAGACCCCGTGTACGTGGCGTAGCGTTCGAGGAACTGCTGCTGATACGGGTGGTGCAGGTACTGCTGCCCGATGCTGCGCAGCGTCCGGTGCGGTGCGATCTTCTGCAGGTCGGTCAGCCGCCGCGCCTGGTTGGCGAACCCGGTCACTCCCGACTGCGGCCGCGAGAGGATCGGCTGTTCGATGGCGTCCCACATTCGTTCTGCGCGGTCCATCAGCCGCGTCCAGGCCGCGCCGGTGCCCAGACCCAGCGCCGTGTCGAACGAGCGGCGCATGCGGTCTCGGTCGGCATGGGCGTCGAGCATCGTGTCGTCGGGCCAGCGGTACCGTCCGAGTGGTTCGACCTGCCGGAGATCGAGCATCTCGGCGTCGCCACCCGGGTTCGTGACATCGAGCACGTCGCGCACCAGTTGCGGCCACGTCAGTAGGGAGGGCCCGGTGTCGAAACGGAAGCCATCCTGTTCGTGGAGACCGAGCTTGCCTCCAACGACGTCTGCCTGCTCGAACACGTGCACGTCGTAGCCGCGGGCCGCGAGCCTGGCGCCGCACGCCAGCCCTCCGACTCCGGCTCCGACCACGGCCACGCGGGTCATGTGCGCCTCTCTGTCGTCATTGTCGTCGGTCCAGTCGACACCGGGCGACCGCGCCACTCAAGGGTGCCGTTTCGATGGCCGATGACGCTGCGGACCGTCAGCCATAGCAGTGCGCCGACCGACACGGGGTGTGCGAGCGCGTCCCGCGGTCGGCCACCGGTGCGTGCCGCGGCGATCAGTCGCCCGGCGACACCGAGGCCGTAGCCCAGCGCGGCGATCCCGGCCGCGGCACCGTCACCCCTGCGTGACGCCGTGATCAGTGCGACCGCGGGTCGGACGTACAACCACCAGAGCACTGTCGTGGCTCCAGCTGCTCCAACGGGCGAGCCGAATGCCGACCACAGGCTCTTGGTGTAGCCGGCGACGAGCTCATGATGCGAACGATACATGTGGCACGTCGCCAGCCCGGTGCCGTCCGCGACGCCCGCCCGCAGTCCGACGCGTTTGCACTCGCGTGCCAGCGCGAGGTCCTCGAGTACCTGATCGCGCGCGGCCGCGTGTCCGCCGGCCTTCGCGTACGCCGCCGCTGTGCACGCCATGATCTGCCCGTTCGCGGCGGTCAGCGAGGGGCGGGGGGAGCGCTCCGCGACGCGCAGGGGCAGGAACGTCAACCAGGACCACTGCAGCAGCGGCTGGACCAGACGCGACAAGGCGCCCTCGGCGATCTGGCGCGGGTACGGGCAGGCCAGGTCGAGCCCGTCGTCTATCAGCGCCACCGTTGCCGCGATCGCGTGGGGGGCCAGCGTGACGTCGGCATCGACGAACACCAGCACCTCGCCGTCGGCGGCCTCGGCCAGCTGCGCGCAGGCCCACGGCTTGCCCAGCCATCCGTCCGGACGCGGACGTCCGGCCAGCACACGCACCCGCGGGTCGGCGCCCGCGACCCGGTGGACGACGTCGGCGGTGCCGTCCCCGGATTCGTCGTCGAGGACCACGAGTTCGAGATCGTCCCAGTCCGACGCGAGTACGGCGCGGACGCAGTCGGCGATCCTGCCGGCCTCGTTGCGTGCCGGCACGAGCACGCTGACCCGCCGCGACGCGGGGCGATGGCGCGGCGGCCGGCGCAGCAGCCATGCGTTGACGGCGGTGTGGGCGACCAGCACTGCGTTGACGACGGTCGCGGCACGCAGCGACCGCGCGGGTGTGGCTGTCGGC
>JAHELV010000049.1:0-10592 GCA_024644015.1 Nitriliruptorales bacterium | reverse complement strand
TGCGCACGATCATCGCAACCCGCGCACCAGCGCGAGCACCACCACGCCCATGCCAATCCCGCCGGCGACCGCCGACGCCCGCAGATCGAAGAACAGCGCGTGGGCCATCACCGAGGAAGCGTACGTCCAGCAGTACAACGCCAGCGGCAGGCGGTCGTCGGCGACGGACGCCTCGGACGGCGCCAGCGTCCGCAGGATCAGCATCATGATCGAAGCGACGACGAACCACGCGACGTAGTTGGTCACCGGGATTCCAGCCAGCGCCGGACCAGTGGTGTTCCACTCCCAGTGGCCCGCCTGCACCATTTGCGGGTCGAGGAACAGATCCCACGACGCGAGCGCCCAGCCGCCGACCAGCGTGGCTCGACCCGTACCCCCGCCGATCACCTCGCTGACCACGTACGCGGGGTAGGCCATCATCGTCCACGCGAGCGCGACGACGACCGGAACCCCGAACAGCTGCGCACCGAGTGAGTCGAGGTAGCGGTACTGACCGAACGGCACACCCGTGCTGACGCCGATCGCCTCGATCGCCAGACCGCCGAGCGCGGTCGTGGCGAACAAGGCCAGGGTGAACGTGGCACCGCGCCACACCAACGCGTGTGCCAGCGACGCGGCGGCGAAGCAGACGACGATGAGCACGGTCAGGCGGTTGCGTGCCGGCCCTTGCGCGACCAGCGGGTAGACGATCTGCAGTGCAACCACCGCCACCGCGAGCAGCACCGGGACCGCCCGGATGGCCGTCGACGTCAGGCGCGGGTCAAGTGACCGGTCGGTGTGGCTCATCTCCACGGGCGCCACCACCGCCGCCGACGCTCGGCGAGCAACACGTTCGCAGCCGACCGTCCGCTGGCGCCGAACACCCCGCCGCCGGGGTGGGTCGACGCTCCCGTCAGATAGAGGCCGTCGATCGGCGTCCGGTATCCCGACAGCTGGTGCGTGGGACGCCATGCGAACATCTGCGCGAGGTTCATCTCGAGGTGCATGACGTTGCCGCGCCGCAGTCCGAGCTCACGCTCGAGGTCCAGCGGCGTCTGCACGTGCACATGCTCCACGCTGTCGGCGAAGCCGGGGGCGGCCCGGTCCACGGCGTCGATCAGCTTGCGGCCCTCACGCTCGGCGATCAGGTCCCAGTCCTCGCCGTTGGCCAGCTCGTAGGCGTGCCATTGCGCCCAGATGGTGATGTTGTGCTTGCCGGGAGGCGCGATCGTGTCGTCGAAGGCGGAGAACGTCATGACCAGCGGTATCGGCTCCGCTGGAGGACGCCCCAGCAGGTAGTCGGCCCACGCCGCTCGCAGCGCGTGCCGTGACGGCGCGAGCAGCTGCATGCCACCCCACGCCTGCGGTCCGGCGGCCGACGGGTACTGCGGAAGCGCGTTCGTACCGACCCGCACGACCATGCCGATGCCGTTGCCGACCGCGACGGTTCGTGCGGTGTCACCCAGTGCGCGCTCGTCCAGCAGATCGACGGTCTCGAGGATGTGACAGCCCGCGAGCACCGACCGGCAGGGGATCCGGTCGCCGCTTGCGGTCCGCACGGCGTGCACGCCGGACGCGCCGACCTCTACGTGCGCGGCGGCGTCGCCCAGTCGCAGCGTGCCACCGTCGGCCGCGAACCGGCGAGCCAGCGCGACCGACAGCATCCCGGATCCACCCACCGGGTGCCCGGGCGGCATCCGGTGCATCACCATGTTCCAGGCGACCAGCTCCGCGGTCGCCGGTTGGTGGGTCGGCGGCCCGGACTGCGCACCCATCCACGCCAGAGCGGTCTTGAGCCGTTCGTCGGTGAAGTGCAGGTCGAGCAGCTCGTCTCCCGACAGCAGAAACTGACGTCCCAGCTCGATCGACGGCACATCTGACAGGCGCCCGATGCCCGCGAGATGACGGAACAGATGGCGACCCGTGGGCGGCTGTTGGAAGGCGTCGAAGACCCGCATGTTGTACGACGACCACGACGACGCGAACTCGTGGTAGGCGTGCGCGTCCGCGTCGCCGCACACCTTCGCGATCGACTGACAGGTGGTGTCGATGTCGGTGTGCAGCGCGATCGCCTCGGAGCCGAACGGCGCGTAGCCCCACGGATCGAGGTCCTGGTACACCAGCCCGTGCGCCGCGAGATCGAGCTCCTCGGTGATACCGGTGTGGCGCACCATGATGTGCGCGCTGGAGCCGACGTCCATGTGGTACCCGGGGAAGCGCTCGACCGTCGACACGGCGCCGCCCACGACGTCGCGGCGCTCGACGACCTCGACGTCGAGACCGGCGCGCGCCAGGTAGCACGCGCCGACCAGCGCGTTGTGACCCGCTCCGATGACGACGACATCTCGCACGGCGCCCAATACTAGGGCGGGGCGCGCGGGCCATGGCGCGTGCGGCTCCCCCCGGGCCTTCGTGTTGGATCAGTGTCGCAGCGGGTCGTGACCGAAGATCGTGCCGCCGCTGGCGGTGACGGCGAAGCGGGCGAACAACTCCTCGGCGTACCAGCGCTCCTCGACGCTGCGCCGCATCACGTCGCGGTGGGGCGCGCCGCGGTACGCGAACGCCTGCATGTCGGTCGCCGAGGACCACAGGCTGAACGTCCCCTGCAGGCCGACCGGAGCTTCACCGATGCCGATCCGCAGCAGCAGCCCCTCGGCGCGATCCAGGTCGTCATTGATCGGAGGGACCGCCCGCCAGAACCGCCCTGCCCGCGCCGGTCGCAGCCGCGCGCGTGTGACGACCGCGATCGGGCCGTCGGGAGCCGCCCCGACCGCCGGTCCGAAGGGCTGGCGTCCAGACCACCGACCGGTCGAGCGGATCGGCCGCAGCGTCGCCCACCACTGCTCGTCGGCGATCCTGCGCCAGCCCGCCACGACCGTGCCGGCGCGCGCGAACGCGTCGGCGTCGCGGTCGGTGGACCACACGGTGAGCAGCGCCCACCGGCGCAGATCGGCGTCGCGGGCGTCGAAAGTCCTGCCGTCGCCCGTGCCCAGCAGCTTCCAGAACAGCGGCGCGCTGCGACGCAGCCGCCGACGATCGGTCGCCATGCGCACGACGGCGCGGGGCACCGCTGCGCGGGGCACCGTGAACAGGTCGATCCTGCAGACCGCTGGTCGCTGCATACGGCTGCACAGGATCGCACGTCAGGCCGCCCCGGCCGGGGGCATCCGCCTGCGGCCGGCGACGACCAGTGGGGGAGTGGCGCCCAGCGCCGCGGCAGAACCCAGAGGGCGCCCGACGACCTCCGCACAGATCAGGGACCCTCCCGACAGACGACGTTGGTCCGGTCGCCTACGTTGGCGACACACCCCGGGACCGTGACCCACGAGTCATCGTCCGATCGGTGGACCCAAGGCTCAACCCGAAGGCGGACGACACGCTCCGGCGTCGTGCGTACGGTGATGTTGACGACATGCGACAGGTAGGAGCGGTGATGCCATTCTCTCGTCCGACGGTGGGCGACGACACCCGGCAGGACGTGACGGCGGACACGGCCATCGCTGCCCGCTGCGTCGACCTGGTCAAGCTGTACGGCGAGGGCCCGACGGCGGTGCGCGCGCTCGACGGCGTGAGCGTCGAGTTCCCGCGTGGCGTGTTCACCGCCGTGATGGGCCCGTCCGGCTCCGGCAAGTCGACGCTCATGCACTGCATGGCCGCACTCGACGCGCCGACGTCGGGCACCGTCGTCATCGGCGACACCGACGTCACGACGATGAAGGACCGCGAGCTGACGGTGCTCCGGCGTGACCGGATCGGCTTCGTCTTCCAGTCGTTCAACCTCCTGCCGACGCTGTCGGCGGCCGAGAACGTCGTCCTGCCCCAGCGGCTGGCCAGCCGGCGACCGGACGAGTCGTGGCTGGCCACGGTCATCGGCACCCTGGGGATCGGCGACCGCATGTCGCACCGCCCCGCGGAGCTGTCCGGGGGCGAGCAGCAGCGCGTCGCAGTGGGCCGCGCGCTGGCGGGCAAGCCCGAGATCGTCTTCGCCGACGAGCCCACCGGCAACCTGGACTCGGCCAGCGGCGCCCACCTGCTCGGGTTCATGCGACGGTCGGTCGACGAGTTCAACCAGACGATCGTCATGGTCACACACGACCCTGTCGCCGCCGGCTACGCCGACAGGGTGGTGTTCCTCGCCGACGGTCACGTGGTCGACCACATGGACGCGCCCACCGCCGAACGTGTGCTGGACCACATGAAACGGCTCGGAGCATGACGACGGGTCCCCCCGCTTCGGCACCCGCTCCCGCGGCCGGCACCGCACCACCTCCGAGGAACTGACATGTGGCGCGCGACTCTGTCGAGCCTGATGACGCACAAACTGCGTCTGGCTCTGACCACCCTGGCGATCGTGCTCGGCGTGGCGTTCGTCTCCGGAACGCTGATCTACACCGACACGGTCCGGTCGACGTTCGACACGGTGTTCGGCGAGACCACCGCGGCGGTCGACCTCAACGTCCGCGGCGTGTCGCAACTTGCCGACGCCCAGGGCGGTACCCAGTTCGAGGTGCAGACGCCGGCCGTGCCCGGCGAGGTCGCCGACCGGATCGCGGGCGTCGCTGGGGTCGCGGCGATCGAGCGCAACGTGGAGGGGTTCGCGCAACTGGTCGACGCCGAGGGCAACCCCATCGGTGGCGGTCAGGGTCCGCCCACGCTGGGCTTCAACGCGCCCGCGGTCGAGGCACTTGCTCCCAGTGAGCTCCGTGACGGACGGTATCCGACCGCAGCGGGCGAGGTCGCCATCGACGCGGCCACCGCGCGGTCCAACGGCTTCGCCGTCGGCGACACCATCCAGATCGCCGCGAACGGCCCGGTGCAGGACTACCGGCTCGTCGGGGTGTTCGGCTTCGGAGAAGACGTCGACAACCTGGCCGGCGCGACAGTCACCCTGTTCGGACCCGACACGGCCTTCGAGCTGTTCAGTCAGGACGGCGGCTACACCAGCGTCGACGTGCTCGCGTCCGACGACGCGCGGGTCGCCGACCTGCAGGACCGCATCGCCGCGGCAGTCGGCGCCGAATACGAGGTCGTCACCAACGATCAGCTCGCCGCCGAGTCACAGGAGACCATCGACACGATCCTCGGCTTCCTGAACACGGGCCTGCTCGTGTTCGCGGGCGTGTCGTTGCTGGTCGGGGCGTTCATCATCAACAACACGTTCGCGATCATCGTCGCGCAGCGGACACGCGAGCTGGCGCTGCTGCGTGCGGTCGGAGCCGGACGGAGGCAGGTGCTGGGTTCGGTGCTGGTCGAGGCGCTGGTCGTCGGCGTGATCGCCTCGAGCGTCGGCGTCGCGCTGGGTGTCGGCGTGGCGGTCGGTCTGCAGCAGCTGCTGACCGCCTTCGGGATCGAACTGCCCGACACGGCGCTCGTGTACACCGCGCGGACCGCGATCATCGGTTTGACGCTGGGCATCGTCGTGACCCTGCTGTCCGCGCTGCTGCCGGCCACCAAGGCGCTGCATGTGCCCCCGGTCGCGGCGATGCAAGCGGTTGCGGTTGCCGATCTCGGGCGCCGCGGACGCGCGCGCACGGTGCTGGGCGTGCTGACCGTCGCCGGCGGCCTCGGCGCGCTGGGCTTCGGGCTGTTCGGCGGCGCGGGCTTTGCCTTTGTGATCGGCGGGGCCGTCGCGCTGCTGATCGGCAGTGCCCTCCTGGCGCGGTTCGTCGTACGGCCGCTGCTGCGGATCATCGGCTGGCCGGTCACGCGCCTGGGCATTCGCGGCACCGTCGCGCAGGAGAACGCGCTGCGCAACCCGCAACGCACGGCATCGACCGCATCGGCGCTGATGATCGGCGTCGGTCTGGTGACGTTCGCGCTGATCTTCGGCGCGTCGGTCCGCGAATCCACGACGCGGACGATCGACGAACAGTTCGTTTCCGACTTCCAGATCCGGTCGCGGAACTTCATGCCCTTCCCGGCCGAGCTCGAGACGCAGGCCGAGGCGTTGCCCGCGGTCGCGACGACGGCGGACCTGCGCATCGCCCAGGTGGGCATCGACGGCCGTGTCGGCACCGTCGCGGCGGTCGAACCCGACGAGCTGGGTACCGCGCTGCAACTCGACGCCCTCGACGGCGACCTTGCGGACTTCTCAGCGGGCGGGCTGCTGCTCAGCGACGACGCGGCCGAACGCCTGGGCGTCGGCGCCGGCGAGGACCTGCCGGTGACCTTCGCCCGCACCGGCGCGCAGGACCTGCCGATCCGCGCGGTGATCGACGGCAGCGGTCTCGACTTCGACTACCTGGTCGACGAGACGACGTTGCTCGACAACGCCACCGACGACGGCATCTTCACGCTGTACCTGACGGTGGCCGACGGCGTGGACGTCGAACGCGCGCGAACCGCGATCGAAGGCGTCACCGGCGACTACCCGGCGGTGACCGTTCAGGACAGCGAGCAGTTCAAAGAAGAGATCGCGGGCCAGGTCAACCAGATCCTGGGCCTCATGAGCGCGTTGCTGGCGCTGTCGATCCTGATTGCGCTGTTCGGGATCGCCAACACGCTGAGCCTGAGCGTGTTCGAGCGCATGCACGAACTGGGCCTGCTGCGAGCGATCGGTGCGACACGCCCCCAGGTTCGGTCGGTGGTGCGCTGGGAGTCCGTGTTGATCGCTGTCCTGGGCGCGACCTTCGGTGTCGGAATCGGCACCGTGTTCGGGTGGATGACGATACGCGCGCTGGCGGACCAGGGCTTCTCGACGTTCGCGTTCCCGGCAGGGCAGGTCGTGATCGCGGTCGTCGTGGCCGCGGTCGCGGGCACGGTCGCGGCCTGGTTGCCGGCGCGCCGTGCCGCACGGGTCGACGTGCTTCGCGCGCTCGCGGCGACCTAGCGACCCGCGTGCCGGCACGGGTGGGGGCCGGGGCGCGGGTGCGGTTGTGGTCGTATGCGGTCGGGGGTGCACCCGCGTCGGGTGGGGGCCGGGGCACGGGTGCGGTTGTGGTCGTATGCGGTCGGGGGTGCACCCGCGTCGGGTGGGGCCGGGGCGCGGGTGCGGTTGTGGCCGTATGCGGTCGGGGGTGCACCCGCGTCGGGGACTGGCGACCAGCTGGGCGCGGGCTCAGGCGGGGACGAGCAGCGCCTCGGCCTGGGACCGGGTTGGCAGGCTCGGCTCGGCGCCGACGACCGTCGACGAATACGCACCGGCGGCGTTGGCGAGGCGAACGGCTTCTTCGATCGATCGGCCCTCCGCGATCGAGATCGCGAGCGCCGCGTTGAAGCTGGCGCCCGCAGCGGTGCTGTCGATCGCCTGGACCCGTGGTGGCCGGGAGCTGCCCTCGTCATTCTGGCCGCACCATGCCGCGCCGTCTGCGCCCAACGTCACGACCACCGCGCGGTCGTCACGACCCAGCCGGCGCGCCAGCTCGACGCCACCGACCTCGCTGCCGACGCCCAGCAGCTTGCGGGCCTCGAACTGGTTGAGCGACACGACCGTGGGCACGTCGAGCAGCGCTTCGGTCAGCTCGGCGACCGGCGCGGGGTTCAAGAGCACGTCTCCGCCGCGCCGGCGCATGATCCGGCCGGCGTGACAGGACGTCGATGCGCTGACCTCGCCCTGTAGCAGCAGCACGTCACAGTCCGGCAGGTCGGCGCAGTGGGCGGCCGCCAGTAGCCGGTTGGCGCCCGGATACTGCACGTACCCGACGGCACCGTCGGGCGTGATCAACGGCACGGCCACCGCCGTCGGCGTCCCGCGCAGCTGCACGACACGGCTGGCGTCGACGTGCTCGCGTTCGAGGGCCGCGAGGAACGCGTCGCCGAACGGATCGCGTCCGACGGCGCCGACCATCGCTACGTCGGCGCCCATTCGTGCCAGTGCGACCGCGTGGTTGTACCCCTTCCCACCACGGAACCGCGCGAAATCAGACGCAATCACGACATCACCGGGTCCGGGACGGACATCAACCTTGAAGGCGAGATCCATCACCAAAGAACCCACGACGACGGCCCGTACGGCCATCTTCTTCTCCTACACGCGAAATGGGACGGACCGATCACAATGGTCGATCGTGCTGACATGCTACTCGACGCCGGCGCGTGAATGGAAAGGGTTTCAGTCCGACCGTGGCCGCGTCACCGTTCAGCGGACACGAAAGAGCGCGCCGCCGCCGTCGAAGCCGCCCCAGGTCACAAGGCTCGAACCGTTCCAGACCGCCGGTCGCGGGAACCCGGTCGCGACCGGCGAGGGTGCCAGGCGCGTCCAGCGCGCGGTGGTCAGATCCAGGGTCGCGCCCGCCCCGGCCTGCCGGTCCCACATGAGCACGGCGTCGCCCACCCCGAGTGCGTCGACCTGCCGGGCGGTGGCGATGGGCGGCGGGCCGAGGCGGCGCCAGCGCTCGCCGTCGTCGAGTGCCGTGAAGCCGCCGGCGCCGGATGCGTTCGTGACCCACAGGACCGTGCGGTGCCCGGCGCGTGCGCCGACGAGCGTGGCCACGGGCTGCTCGTCGATCCCCGGTGGTGGGGCGAGTGGCGACCAGCGCGCGTCGTCGTTCGTGTGGCGCAGGCCGACGGCGGCCGCTGGTCGTTCGGCGGTCGGGCGGGTGTACAACAGCACGTCGGTGTCGTCGGCGAGCACGATGTCGCCGTCCAAGAACCGCACCGGAGGGTCGGGAAGGCGTCGCCAGTCGCGCGCGCCGGGGCGCAGCATGAAGACCGCCGGCCGCAGCGGGATACCGTCAGCGGTCGGCCGGGTAAGCGCGATCACGGCGCCGCCCGCCCCCAGGACCTGATCGGTCAGTACGTGGCCGCGCGGCAGCGGCAGCGGCGCCTCGGCCTGCCAGACGGCCCGCGCGGGATCGTAACGCTGGGTGCCTGTCGCCGTAACGATCATCACGTCGCGCCCGGTCCAGGCGGCATGCGCAGCGGTGTCCCGCGCCTCGGTCGCCGGCAGTCGCTGCCACGAGCCGTTGGACGGGTCGAACAGCGCACCGTCGGCCAGCGGCAGACCGGCGGCGTCGAACCCGCCCCACACGAACACGCCGCGATCGGTCGACACCATCGCGTGGGCTACACGTGGTGTCAGGGGCGCGGCCGGCGTCGGCCGCCACAGGCCCGGCCGCGGACGCCGCCACGTGACGGCTTCGTCGGCTCTCGGCGCGGCTGTCGGTCG
Source organism: Nitriliruptorales bacterium (assembly GCA_024644015.1). Lineage (GTDB taxonomy): Bacteria > Actinomycetota > Nitriliruptoria > Euzebyales > JAHELV01 > JAHELV01. The sequence continues at coordinate 1,507 of JAHELV010000049.1, read as the reverse complement.
CTGCTCGACCTCCAACCGTTCAGCCGGTTCCGCGCTGCTCCTGAGCAGTTGGACTGCCGCCAGCGTCACGAACACCCCGACCGCAGCAAACGCTGCCACGACGCGGCGCCGGGTCGACGTCGGTCGTGGCGGTTCCCAGGTCGTCACAACTGACAACGTACTGCGGCCTGCACCCGACGGTGCAGGCCGCGAACCAGCGGTACGCCGAGTGTCGCCCTATCGGAGGGCTTCGCCGGTTTCGATGTCGAAGAAGTGCAGGTAGTCGGTGTGGTAGCCGACGTCGATCAGGTCGTTGACCTTCGGCGGGTCGCCCGGATCGAAGCGTCCGGTGAAGTTCTGGCCGCCTTCGCGCGCGTGGCGCTGCAGGTCCTCGAATGCGTCTTCGTCATCGATGGCTTCGCGCATGTCCTCGGTGACGATCGGTGGCGCCGACGTTCCGAAGTGCAGCAGCATCTCGGCGCCGAGCTGCTCGACCATCGTGACGCGCCGGCCTTTCCATTGCAGGCCCGCAGGCGTCTGTGCGTCGGCCGGGAAGAAGTGCTCGGGGCGCATGCCGACCGCGATGTGCTTGCCCTCGTACTCGCGTACCCGCGGGTAGCGGTCGATCGCGCCGTCGCGGACGTCGAGGATCGTCGGGTTGTCTCCCATACCGATCGATACCTTGTACTGGCCGTTGTCCCTCAAGAACGTGGCTTCGGCGAAGTTCATCGCCGGCGACCCGATGAACCCGCCGACGAACAGGTTGTCGGGGTTGTCATACAGCTTCTGCGGCGAGTCGGCCTGCATCAACTCGCCGCGCTTGAGCACCGCGACCCGGTCGCCCATCGTCATGGCCTCGACCTGGTCGTGGGTCACGTACAGCGTGGTGACGCCGAGCTTGGCCTGCAGTTCGGCGATCTGGGTGCGCATCGCCACGCGCAGCTTGGCGTCGAGGTTCGACAGCGGCTCGTCCATCAGGAACGCCTGCGGTTCGCGCACGATCGCGCGGCCCATCGCGACCCGCTGACGCTGTCCGCCCGACAGCGCCTTGGGCTTGCGGTGCAGGTACTCGTTGAGGTCGAGCGTCTCGGAGGCGGCTTTGACCCGCTTGTCGATCTCGTCGGGCGACACCTTGGCGAGTTTCAGCGCGAAGCCCATGTTCTCGGCGACCGTCATGTGCGGGTACAACGCGTAGGACTGGAAGACCATCGCGATGTCGCGCTCCTTGGGCGTGAGGTTGTTGACGACGCGGTCGCCGATCGTCAACGTTCCCTCGGAGATCTCCTCCAGCCCGGCGCACATCCGCAGCGCGGTCGACTTCCCGCAGCCCGACGGGCCGACGAGGATCATGAACTCGCCGTCCTCGATGTTCAGGCTCAGGTCCTTGACGGCCTCAGTGCCGTCCGGAAAGCGCTTGTACACGCCGTCGTACACGACTTGGGCCATTGTTCCTCACACCTCGTTGTCGGGGCCTCGTTGTCACCGCACTGCGCTCGGCGCGCATCGCGCAAGACGCATCATCGCCGTG
>JAHELV010000048.1 GCA_024644015.1 Nitriliruptorales bacterium | reverse complement strand
GCGGCCGGCGCACTCGCCCCGTCCGCAGCCTCCCCACCATCCCCCGACGTCGTACACGCAGCCGCCATCAGCGCCAACAATGCAAACAGCGCCAACACCCAACGTCGATTCCTCATCAGCTCACTTTCCGTTGCGGGCGACTGTCGTCGCCGGTCCTCGTGTGCGGTCGTTGTGAGACACGGCGCCGCGACCCCGGGCCGGTCCGCCGGGTGCCCACGTCGGCATTCAGCGCGGGCATCGCACACCATGACCGCTGCGGCATTCGGATGGCGAGGAGCGTCTCAGAGTGCACGCGGGCGCTGTGGCCGGCGGAATGCTCCCCACTCGCATGCCCACTCCTGTCACTCCTTCGGACGGATGGCGCTGCTGTGCAGCGTTGCCCACCGGGTGCTGTGACCCTAGTTGGAACGTTCCAAGACTGTCAAGGGCAACCCGGACCTCTGCGCGGCGTCAAGCGCTCACATGGGCGTCAGACCCCGACGGGCGTGCGCTCGAACGCCCGCGAGGTCTTCACATCCCCGCGAGGTCGTCCGCCAGCCTGTTCAGGAACGCGACGCTGGTCGCCGCATCCTCCTGCGGCCCACCGTCGGGCGGAGGCTCCTGCGTCAGGACGGCGTCCTGTTCGAGCACGTACCACCCGTCGTAGCCGTTCGCCTCCAGATACCCGATGAGCCCGGCGATGTCGACGTCACCGGTCCCGAGCGGCTTGAACAGGCCCGCGGCGACCGCCTCGCGGAAGCCGATAGTGCCGTCGCGCACATGCGCGGCGGCGTCGGCGTCGACGTCCTTCAGATGCACGTGCCGGACCCGCTCGGGCGCCAGGCGTGCGATCGCGAGGGGGTCGGCCCCGGCGAGGAACAGGTGTCCCGTGTCCACGCACAGGTCGACGTCGCAGCTGTCGAGGAGGCGTTCGACTTGATGTCGGCGCTCGATCGCCATGCCCCAGTGTGGATGCACGGCGGTCGTGACGCCCGCGTCTCCGGCGACGGCGCGCAGGCGTTCGAGGTTGTCCAGGAAGACCCGCCACTCGTCGTCAGCGAGCTCGACCGAGCGCTCGTAACCGGCATGGTCGGCGGCCGGGCCCAGCACCATCACCTCAGAGCCGACCGCGGCGAGCTGCCGCGCGGCACGTCGCACATACGCAAGCTGGTCGTCGACCCGGTCGGGGCGGTACAGCACCGCCGGCACGAAGCCGCCGACGATGTGCAGGTCGAAGCGGGCGAGCTCGTCCGCGAGCGTGCCGGGGTCGGTCGGCAGGTACCCGTCGGGCCCGAGTTCGGTCGCGGCGAGGCCGACCTCCGCCATCTCTGACAACACCCGCTCGGGGTCCATCAGGTGGCCCCAACCCGGCGAGCCATCGACTCCCCACGTGATCGGTGCGCCGGCGATCCTGCGCCGCAGGTCGGTCATTGCCGCCCTCGCAATCGAGTGGAACGTTCCAAACGCACGCTACCGAGCACGGACGTCGGTGGCAACCGCCGGGGATCGCATCCCCCGTGGCCCAGGCCGCCGCGCATACGGCCGCGCCGCTCCCATGGAGTCGGCACTGCCAACGCACAGAGGTCGAACGTGTCCACGGTCCGCCGGGACACGATGGGCATCGAGAGATGTTTGCGCGGACCCCGGGAGTACGGAATAGTGACATGTGGAACGTTCCAATGAGCGCGCGGACAGAGGTTCCGGTGCTCGTCGGCGAGGAGGCGGGCGTGTCCGGGACGATCGGCATCGGCGTCGTCGGCTTCGGCTGGATGGGACAGGCGCACTCACGGTCGTACCGCAACATCAGCGTGTACTTCCCGGACGCTGGACTCACGCCGAGGTTGGTGGCCGTCGCCGATCCTGTGGCGGACCGCAGGACGCTGGCGACGGGCAACTTCGGTTTCGCCACGGCGGCGGCCGACTGGCGCGACGTCGTCGAGCGCGACGACGTCGACGTGATCGACATCACCGCGCCGACCGCCCTGCACCGTGAGATCGCCGAGGCCGCGGCGGCGGCCGGCAAGCACATCTTCTGCGAGAAGCCCGTCGGCATCGACCCGGCGGCGACGGCCGCGATCGAACGGGCAGCGCGCGCCGCCGGTGTCACGACCGGCAGTGGCTACAACTACCGTTGGGCGCCACTCGTGCAGTTCACGCGCCAGCTCATCACCGACGGTCGGCTGGGTGAGGTGACGCACTACCGGGGCCGGTTCTTCACGATGTACGGCCGCGACCGGCTCGGTGTGCTGTCGTGGCGCTTCCTGCAGGACGAGGCCGGCTACGGCGTGCTCGCCGACATCATGTCGCACGCGATCGACATGGCGCAGTTCCTGTGCGGGCCGATCGCGCGCGTGGTGGCGGTCAAGGACACGTTCGTGGAGGAACGCCCGCTGCCGCGCGAGGGCGGCACGCACTACGCGCGCGGCGCGCCCGGCGACCCGACGGGTCGCGTGACCAACGAGGACTACGTCGGCGCGCTGGTCCAGTTCGCGAACGGCGTTCGCGGGACCCTGGAGGCCGACCGCTCGATGTTCGGCCCGCAGAGCTCGATGGCCTACGAGCTCAACGGCTCGAAGGGCGCGGCGTCGTGGGACCACGAGAAGCTGAACCAGTTGCAGCTGTACCTGCCCGAGGAGCAGCCGGTCGACGGGTTCATCGAGGTGCTGGCAGGCGACGCCTTTCCCCATCAGGGCAACATCGTGCCGGGCGGTGGCAACTCGATCGGCTTCGAGGACCTCAAGCTGATCGAGGCGCTCGAGTTCCTGCGCGCGGTTGCACAGGGGCGGCCGCACGCGCCAGGGTTCACCGACGCCCTGAACGTGGCGTCGGTGCAGGCGGCGATGATCCGCTCATGGGAGTCTCAGCGCTGGGAGGACGTCGTCGGGCTGCGACTCGACTGACCTGGGGCACTCCACCGGGCCGGGCAGACAGGAGACGGCATGGACACGATTCGACTGACCACCGCACAGGCCATCGTCCGCTGGCTGCTCGCCCAGCGCATCGAGATCGACGGCGTCGAAGAGCCGGTGTTCCCTGGCGCGTTCGGCATCTTCGGCCACGGCAACGTGACGTGCCTGGCCGAAGCGCTGGAGCCCGTGCAGGACCGGCTGCCGACGTGGCGTGGACACAACGAGCAGTCGATGGCGCTGGCGGCCGTCGCGTTCGCCAAGGCACGCCGGCGCCGGCAGGTGATGATCGCCACGTCGTCGATCGGGCCGGGCTCCACGAACATGGTGACCGCGGCCGCGGTCGCGCACGCCAACCGGTTGCCGCTGCTGTTGTTCAGCGGTGACTACTTCACGCACCGCATCGTCGACCCCGTCCTGCAGCAGGTCGAGAACTTCGGCAACCCGACGATCTCGGTGGCCGACGCGTTCAAGCCGGTCACCCGCTACTGGGACCGCATCGTGCGCCCCGAGCAGATCGTGCCGTCGCTGCCGCAGGCGCTGGCGGTGCTGCTCGACCCCGCCGACTGCGGCCCGGCCTTCATCGCACTGCCCCAGGATGTGCAGGCACAGGCGTACGACTACCCGGCGGCGTTCTTCACCCCCCGCACCCATCGCATCCGCCGCCCGGGAGCCGATCCCCGAGACGTCGACGAGGCGGCACGGGTGCTGGCGGCCGCCGAGCAGCCGATGATCATCGCCGGGGGCGGCGTGCACTACTCCGACGCGGTCGCCGAGCTCACGGCGTTCGCGCACGACCGCGGCATCCCCGTCGTCGAGACGGTCGCGGGCAAGGCGACGCTGGTCCACACCGACCCCAACTACGCCGGCCCGATCGGCGTGACCGGATCGACGGCCGCGAACGCGGTCGCTGAGCGTGCCGACGTCGTCGTGGCGGTGGGCACGCGGCTGCAGGACTTCACGACCGGATCGTGGTCGGTCTTTCGCAACCCCGACGTGCGCTTCATCGCCATCAACGCCGCGCGTTGGGACGCCGTCAAGCAGCACGCCGTGCCGGTGATCGGGGACGCGAAGGTCTCCATGGCACAGCTCGACGACCGCCTCGGCGACTACGCCGCGCCGCCTGCATGGCTGGCGTTCGCGCAGGAACAGATCGGCAACTGGCACGACTACCTCGACCGCTGGCAGCACCGCGACGACATGACCCCGCCCGCCTACGCGCAGATCGTCGGCGCCGTCAACGACCTGTGCGACGACGACGACTACTGCCTGTCCGCGGCCGGCGGGCTGCCCGGTGAGCTGGTCATGGGCTGGCGGTCGAAGTCCGTCGGAACGTTCGACTGCGAGTACGGCTACTCGACGATGGGCTACGAGATCGCCGGCGCCTGGGGCGCGCGCATGGCCCGCGAGGCCGGGGACGTGATCGCCTGGGTCGGCGACGGGTCGTACCTGATGATGAACTCCGACGTCTACTCGACCGTATTCACTGGCCAGAAGGTGATCCTGATGGTCTGCGACAACGGCGGCTTCGCGGTCATCAACCGACTGCAGCTCGCGCAGGGCGGCGAGGAGTTCAACAACCTCCTCGCGTCGTCGCGGCACGCGCGTCCGGCCCGGGTGGACTTCGTGGCGCACGCCCAGGCGCTGGGCGCGCTGGCCGAGAAGGTCACCTCGCTCGAGGATCTGCCCGCCGCGTTCGCCCGCGCCAAGGCGGCGGACCGCACCTACGCGATCGTCGTCGACGTCGATCCGTACGCGTGGACCGAGGGCGGCGCCTGGTGGGAGGTCGGCGTTCCGGAGGTCAGCCAACGCGAGCAGGTGCGGGTCGCCCGCGCGCAGTTGGAGGCGGAGCGCAAGCACCAGCGGGTCGGGGTCTGACGTGGTCGACCTGATCACGGTCGGGCGCGTGAACATGGACCTGTACTCGCGCGACATCGGCGCCGACTTCGCCGACATCACCAGCTTCGACGCAGCGGTCGGCGGCAGCCCGAGCAACATCGCGATCGCAGCGGCCCGCCTCGGCGTGTCGACGCTCGCCTTCACCGCCGTCGGCGACGATCCGGTGGGCGACTGGGTGGTGCGGTACCTGCGCGACGAGCGTGTCGACACCGGTCACGTCCTGCGCAAGCCAGGCCACCCGACATCGCTCGCGCTGCTCGGTGTGCAGCCGCCCGACCAGTTCCCGCTGCTGTTCTACCGGCACGATCCCGCCGACATCCACCTGACCGTCGAGGACGCCGCGGCGCTGCCGCTCGCCGAGTCGCGTGCGCTGCTGCTGTCCGGCAACGCGTTCAGCCGCGGCACGTGCGTCGAAGCGGCTCGGCTGTGCGCCGAGCGGGCGGACGCGCTCGGGCTCGTGACGTTCCTGGATCTGGACCTGCGGCCCACGGACTGGTCGCACCACCGGGCGTACGGGCTCACCCTGCGGACGGTGCTGCCACTGGTCGACGTGCTGATCGGGACCGAAGAGGAGTGCTACCTGGCACTCGCCCCGGACCCCCGCCCCGTGCGCCCGGACACCCCGCTCGATGCGGACCAGCGCGCACTGGTGGACGATCTGCTGGCCGAGCGCATCGCTGGCGGGCACCCGTCGACGGTGGTCCTCAAGCGGGGCTCGCGCGGGGTGACCGTCCTGGACGCCAAGGGTCGCGTCGACGTCGCCGGTTTCGACGTGGAGGTCGTGAACACCGTCGGCGCCGGCGACGCCTTCGCCGCCGGCCTGATCCGTAGTCGGCTGCGCGGTCTCGAATGGCGGGAAGCGGCCCGCTTCGCGAACGCCTGCGGTGCGCTGGAGGTCGGCCGGCACGGCTGCTCGGCGTCGTTCCCGTTCGCCGACGAGGTCGACGCGCTCCTTGCGACACAGGTCGGGGCCTGACGATGGCCGGCCGGCATCTGCGCTCCGCCGACTCGCCGGGCGTCGTGCTCGATGTGACCCCGGCGTCGGCGGACTGGCGCGAGCTCGACGTCAAGGTTGTCGCGCCGGGCGGCCGCACCGGCCACGAGGAGCGGACGCAGGCGCGCGAGATCGCCATCGTGCCGCTGGCGGGCACGACGACCGCCGTCGTCGATCAGACACCCTTCGTGCTGCATCGCCCCAGCGTGTTCGAGGCGATGGCGCCTGTGCTGTACGTGCCGCCCGGATGCCGCGTCACACTGACCGGCGACGCCGACGCCGAGGTGGCCATCGGCGGCGCGCGCGCCGACGGCCGTCACCCGGTCCGGCTGTTCACGCCGGCCGAGATGAAGGTCGAGGTCCGCGGGGGCGGGCGGGCGCGGCGGCAGGTCAACCACCTGTTGGCCCACCCGCTGCCCGCCGAGCGGCTGATCGTCTACGAGGCCTATGTGCCCCGCGGCTGCTGGTCCGGGTGGCCACCGCACTGCCACGACGGCTACGAAGGCTCGCCCTACCTGGAGGAGACCTACTACTTCCGGTTCGATCCGCCCGACGGCTTTGGCATGCACCGCAACTACCGCGTCGACGCGGATGTCGACGAGGTGTTCGCGGTCGGCGACCGTGACCTGGTCACGGTGCCCTGTGGCTACCACACCAGCGCCGCCGCGCCCGGCTCGCACATGTACTTCCTCAACTTCCTGGCCGGTGACCTCGTCGGCGACGATCGTGCGATCCCCCCGTTCTTCCAGCCGGAGTACCGCTGGATCGACGGCCGCTGGGACGTCGACGACATGTCCCTGCCGGCGGTGACGGCCGACGAGACCGGCGACCATGATTGAGCGGCCCCCGCTGACGCCGGGAAAGATCCGCGGACTGACGACCACGTCGACGGCCGAGGGGATCTTCGAGATCCTCGCCGTGGATCATCGCGATTCGCTGCGCGCCGTCCTCGCGCCCGAAGATCCCGAGGGCGTCGCTGCGGACCGCCTCACCGAGGTCAAGCTCGACGTGCTGCGGACGCTCGGCGGTGAGGCGACCGCCGTCATGCTCGACCCCGAATACAGCGCGGCGCAGGCCATCAGCGCACGGGCGCTGCCCGGGACGCTCGGGTTCCTTGCGGCGATCGAGGCCCAGGGTTACCTCGGCGATCCGTCCGCGCGCAGCACCACGCTGCTCGACGGCTGGAGCGTCGCGAAGGCCAAGCGGCTGGGCGCCGGCGGCATCAAGCTGCTCGTGCTGTACCGCCCGGACGCCGGCGACATCACCGAACGACAGGACCAGATGATCGCGGCGGTCGTCGCCGACTGCGCGCGCAACGACATCCCACTGTTCCTCGAGCCGGTGGGCTACGCGATCGGGGGTGAGCGTGTTGACGCCGAGGCGTTCGCGCGGCGGCGACGTGAGATCGTCGTCGGCTCGGTCCGGCGTCTGTCACATCTGCGTCCCGACGTGCTCAAGGTGCAGTTCCCAGTCGACACGCGGTACGAGCCCGATCGGTCGGCGTGGGCCGACGCCTGCGCCGAGGTCGACGAGGCGGCCGGCCTGCCGTGGGCGCTGCTGTCCGGAGGCGATCCCTACCAGCGGTTCCTGGAGCAGCTCGAGGTGGCCTGCAGAGCCGGGGCCTCGGGGTTCATGGTCGGTCGCGCGTTGTGGGGTGATGCCGTCACGGCACCCGCCGAAGACCGACAGCGCCTGCTCGCCGACGTCGCCGGTCCCAGGCTGCGCGAGCTCTCCGCGAGTGCGGCCCGGCTGGGCCGCAGCTGGGCGGATGCCCACACGTGGCCGGCGGTCGACGAGCACTGGTACCTCACGTACTGACAGTGGCACGGACCGGCGCCTGTGGTGGCTCGCGGCCCCGTTCGCGCGGGCGGACTACGGTACGCTGGCGGCGATGGAACGTTCCACACCGGGGGCTCTCTCACGGACCTCGAAGGCGTGAGCCGGCCCACGATCCTCGACGTCGCCGCGCGCGCCGGCGTGTCGAAGTCCCTCGTGTCGCTGGTGCTGCGCGGCTCGGATCGGGTGAGCCGCGAACGCCGTGAAGCGGTGCTGACGGCGGCGCGCGAGCTGGGCTACCGGCCCAACGCCGCGGCCCGCAGCCTCGCGCGCCAGCGCTCGCACGTGCTCGGCGTGATGCTGTCCGACCTGCACAACCCGTACTTCGCCGAGTGCGTCGACGGCATCGACGAGTATGCCGGCGGTGAGCGTTACCGCACGATCGTCACCACGGGGCACCTCGACCCCGAGCGGGAGGTCGACGCGATCGAGACGCTGCTGGAACTGCAGGTCGACGGCCTGCTGCTGATCGGCTCGGTCGTGGCGCCGGCGGCGATCCGCGACGCCAGCCGCGAGGTGCCGATCGTCGTGGTCAGCCGGGCGACCCGCACGGGGTCGGTCGACAGTGTCGTCAACGACGACCGCACGGGCGCACAGCTCGTCGTCGACCACCTGGTGGAGCTGGGCCATCGCCGTATCGCGCACGTCGACGGCGGACGCGGCGCAGGCGCCCAGCAGCGCCGCAGCGGATACGAGCGTGCGCTGCGCCGCCACGGTCTTGCGTCAGAGATCACCGTCGTGCCGGGTGCGTTCACCGAATCCGGCGGTGCGCGCGGCATGCGCGAGCTGCTCGTCGCCGACGAACGCCCCACCGCGATCTTCGCGGCCAACGACCTGGCCGCGACCGGCGTGCTCGAGGTCGTCGATCGGGCGGGACTGCGGGTGCCCGACGACATCAGCGTCGTCGGCTACGACAACACCCACCTCGCCGGGATCTACCGCTACGACCTCACGACCGTCGACCAGCCGCGCCGTGCGATGGGGCGGACGGCCGTGGCGCTGCTGCTCGAGCGCATCCGTGGTGAGCGCGACGCTGCGCGTCACGTGGTCCTGGCGCCGTCGCTCGTCGTGCGCGGCTCCACCGCGTCGCCGCCCGGCTGAGGGGGCCGCGCCGCGCGCGGGCCATGGGCACAGCGGGTCCAGGGGCGATCGGCGTGATCGGTCACGTCACCGTTTCCACCTCGACACGCACCGCGTCGGTGGAGGAGCGCAGACAGGCCTGCATCAGCCGCTGAACGGACGCCCCGTCGCGCAGGTCCGGACGGAGGGGCTCGCCCGAGCTGAGCGCCCTCGCCCAACCTCGTGCCATCGCGTCGGTCGTGCGGAAGACGTCCCGATACGTGTCGTGCACCGACTCCCGTCGGACCGGGCCCCAGATGTCATCGGGGATGGGGAGCGGGCGTAGCGGCCCCTCTCCGGCTCGCGTACCGGAGACCTGTTGCACGCGATCCCAGTCGACGACGTATCGCAGGGTCCCGTCGGAGCCGTGCACCTCGATGGCGTGGCGCTGGTTCATGGAGGTTCCCTCGTAGGCCACCGCCGAGGCGTGCAGCAGCCCCTGGGCACCGCTCGCGAACTCCATGATCACCGCGGCGGAGTCGGCGGCGACGGGATACGGCTGGCCGCCGGCGTCGGTGGTGCGATGTCGCGCCACCGTGTCGAGCCGGGCCGTGACCGCGGTCACCTCACCGGCCAGCACCGTGGCCAGGTAGAGGAAGTGCGAACCGATGTCGCCCAGCGCGCCGGTCGGGTTGTGTCTGGCGTCGAGCTTCCACAGGTAGTCACCCGCGAGGGCATACCCGGCGTGGTACCGCAGACCGATGTGATGGAGGCGGCCGACATAGCCTGTCGCCACGAGCTGTCGCAGCAGTCGGAACCCGGGCATGAAGGCGTACGTGAACGGGACCATGGTCACGGCGCGCGTCCGCTCGGCGAGGTCGGCGAGCTCCGCGGCCTCCGCGTAGACGCGTGCGATGGGCTTCTCGCACAGGACGTGCAGCCCCCGTTCGAGCGCCAGCTTCGTGGCGGGATAGTGCACCGGGTTCGCGGCGGCCACCACCACACCCGACAGGTCCTGCTCGTCGACCATCTTGCGCCAGTCGGTGTAGACGTTGGGCACCTGCCATGCGGCGGCCCGCTCGCGGGCGACGTCGGGATCGCGTCCGGCGATCGCCGTGACGTGGACATCTTCGAGGTCGGCGAACGCCGGCAGGTACATGGCATCAACCCACCAGCTGGTTCCGATGACGCCTATGTTGACCACGCTGCCACCCCGAGTTGTGGAACGTTCCAAGGTCTTTCGTATAGTAGGCGGCCAGTTCTGACAGAGGCGATGCCCACCGTGAGCCGATGATCGATGTCGCCGTCGCAGCACCGGCCGAGTTGGGCGAGTGTCCGGTGTGGAGCGGTGCGGAGCAGGTCCTGTACTGGATCGACATCGACGGCCGACGAATCCACCGCTTCGACCCCATGTCCGGCCGGGACGCGGAGCGGACGCTCCCGGGTCGTCCGGGAGCGATCGGCCTCACACCGCGGCGCGGTCGGCTGCTGGTGGCGGTCGAGCACCAGGTCGGCCAGATGCGCTGGGACACCGGACGCTTCGAGCCATGGGTCGAGGTCGAGCAGGCCGGCTCGGGCAACCGCATGAATGACGGGCGTGTGGATCCCGCCGGCCGGTTCTGGGTGGGCAGCATGTTCGAGCGCCCCGCCGAGCGGCGATCGACTGGGATGCTGCATCGCGTCGATGCCGACGGCACGGTCACGACCCATCGGCGCGGTGTCGGCGTATCGAACTCACTCGCCTTCGCCCCCGATGGGGCGACGATGTACTGGTCGGACAGCCCGACCGCGACCGTCTGGTCCCACGAGTACGATCCATCGACCGGGCAGCCTGGAGCGTCGCGCGTCTTCGCCGACTTCAGCGACCTTCCGGGGCTGCCCGACGGTGCCTGCGTGGACGTCAGCGGGGCGGTGTGGATCGCCTGCGTCATGGGTGGGGCGTTGCTCCGGTTCACTCCCGCCGGCGCGGTGGACCGCGTGGTCGACCTGCCCGTCGCGTCCCCCACGATGCCAGCCTTCGGTGGCGCCGCGCTCGACACCCTGTACGTCACCTCGATCGGCAACGCGGTCTCGGCGTCTGCTCGGGCGCGCGGTCCGCTGGACGGTGTGGTGCTCGCGCTCGATCCCGGAGTGCAGGGTCTGCCCGAGCCGGTCTTCGCCCGATGACGTTGACTGCGACACCGCTACGGCGCGATCACGCAGGTCGACGCGTGGCAAAGGATGGGCGGACACCATGACGTCGCGTCACCCCGTCTGGTTCGAACGTGAGGTGCTGTCGGATCTCAGAGCCGAGGTCGAGGCGCGCGCGACGATGCTCGGCCCACGCTCCGACGGCGACCCGCTCGCGGGCCTGGACGCCGCCCATGGCGCCGTCGTGGGCGCCCAACGATTCGACGCCGCGGTCATGGACCGCGCACCCCAGCTCCGCGTGATCGCCAGGACCGGCATCGGCGTCGACGGTATCGACGTGGCGGAGGCGACGCGGCGGGGGATCGCCGTATGCAATGCGCCCGACGGGCCCACCGTGTCCACCGCCGAGCACACCGTCGCGCTGCTGCTCGCCGTGGCCAAGCGGCTGCCGCAGGCTCAGGGCCGGCTGCGCTCGGGCGAGCGCGACCTGTACGCCCGCCACTCGGGTGTCGAGCTCGGCGGCGCCACGCTCGGCCTGGTCGGCTACGGCCGGATCGCCCGCAGGGTGGCCGTCGCGGCGCGCGGGCTGGGGATGAACGTGACGGTCTTCGACCCGTACCTGGCGGGTGAGCCGGCCGACGTCGAGATCAGCGCCTCCCTGGAGGGCCTGCTGTCCGTCGCCGACGTGGTGTCGCTGCACATGCCGCTCACCGACGACAACGTCGGTGCGTTCGGCTCCGACGAGTTCGCCCGCATGCGCGACGGTGCGGTGTTCCTCAACACCGCTCGTGGGAAGCTGGTCGACCACGCCGCGCTGCTCGCGGCACTGGACTCCGGCCGGCTCTTCGGCGCCGGACTGGACGTCACCGATCCCGAGCCGCTGCCGCCGGATCACCCACTGCTCCACCGCGACGACGTGGTGGTCACCCCGCACGTTGCATCAGCGACCTGGGCCGCGAAGCGGCGGCTGTTCCGGACGGCCTTCGACCAGGTGATCCAGGTGCTCGACGGCGGGCGTCCACCACACCTGGTCGATCCGGCGGCGTGGGCTGTGTGACGATGCCACCGGGTGTCGTCGTGCGTGCCTGTGACCCGGGAATGGAGATCCGATGCTGGTCAACACCGTGAAGGAGAAGCTGGCGCAGGGGGGCGCCGTCTTCGGCTGCTTCCTGCGGTACGCCGAGCCGTCGTTCGCCGAGTTCGTGGCGCTGCAGGGCTGGGACTTCGTCATCTTCGACGGCGAGCACGGCACGCTCGAACCGCGCGACGTCGAGAATCTGGCCCGCGCCGTCGAGCTGCGGGACACGACGCCGATCGCCCGTGTCCCAACCAATCAGGCGCACGACATCCTCCGCTTCCTCGACACGGGGATCCACGGCGTCCACGTCCCCTGGGTCAACACGCCCGAGGCGGCGGCCGACGCGGTCCGGTCCGTCAAGTACTGGCCGCTCGGCATGCGAGGACTCGCCGGCAGCCGGGCGTCCGACTGGGGCATGTCCGAGCCGATCGGCGAGTACACCCAACGCGCGAACCGCGAGACGATGGTCGTGGTGCACATCGAGACGAGCGCCGCGGTCGACACCATCGACGACTACGTCTCGACCGACGGCATCGACGTCCTGTTCATCGGACCGACCGATCTGTCGCATTCGCTCGGACACGCGGGCGACCTCGGCCACCCCGAGGTGGTGGCGGCGATGGACCAGGTCGCCAACGCGGTTGCCGGATCCGACAAGGTCCTGGGCGTCTTCGCCGGGACTGCGGACACGGCCGTCCGCTGGCTCGACAAGGGCGCGCGCTACCTCGCCACCACACCGGATGGCTTCCTGCAGACAGGGATGCGCGGCTACCTCGACCACGTGAGAGACCGATGAGGCCGCGGGTCGCCGTCATTACCGGTGGAGCGTCGCTCATCGGTCTGGCTGTTGCCGAGCGCTGGATCGCGGCAGGAGGGCGCATCGTGCTGGGGGACCGGAGCGAGGACGTCCGCGACGAGGCGACGGCGATGCTCGGTGGGCGCGGTCGCTTCGTGATCGGAGACGTCACCGATGACGCCCACCTGATGGAGCTGGTGGCCACCGCCGTCGAGGACTTCGGCGGACTCGACGTGGTCGTGACGGGGCCGGCGACGTTCGACGACGACGGCTACGCGTCGTCACGCGAGCTGTGGCATCGTGCGCTCGACATCAACCTCGTGTCCGCCGCGAGACTCACCCAGATCGCGCGGCCCCACCTGCAGCCGGGTGCAGCGATCGTCTACATCGCGTCGGTCAGCGGTCGCGTGTCCCAGCCGGACCGCATGGTCTACAACGTGACGAAGGCGGGCCTGCTGATGCTGGCCCGCAGCGGCGCCCAGCAGCTGGCCGCCGACGGGATCAGGGTGAACACGGTGTCGCCAGGCTGGACGTGGAGTCGCAACATCGAACGACGATACGGCAGCCGCGCACGGGCGGACGAGTTCGCCGCCGAGTTCCAACCGCTGGGCCGCATGGCCGATCCCGAGGAGATCGCCGACGCCGTCATGTTCGCCGCGTCCGGCGAGGCCCGCTTCATGACCGGCGCCGACCTGGCGGTCGACGGCGGCTACACGGCACTGGGCCCTGAGGCGCTCGGCCAGGCGGCGCAGAAGGTCCCGCCGATCGTCGGCTGATCTTCGTCGCCACCACCAGCGGGGACGGACGGGTGACCGGTCACGGGCGGAACGCGCGCAGCTTGTGCGGGTTGCGCAGCACGTCGAGCGCCGTGATGCAGACCCCGTCGGTGTGCAGGACCCAGACGCTGTCGACCGCGTCGTCGTCCCGCAGCACGACGATGCCGGTCTCGCCATTGATCTCGCGCATCGCGAACGTCCAGTCGGGCGGCCGTCGCTTCGCGAGCTGCAGGATGACCTGGCCCACGCGCTCGGCGCCGTGGAGGGGATGGCGCGTCGCCGCGACGACACCGCCGCCGTCAGCGACGAACGTGACGTCGGGTGCCAGCAGTGCCATCAGGTCGTCGATGCGCGCGCCCGTGACGGCCGCCGCGAACGCCGTCGCGACCTTCTCGCGCCGTACCGCGTCCTGCTCGTAGCGGGGCCTGCGCTCGGCCAGATGCCCACGGGCTCGCGCGGCAACCTTGCGGACGGCGGCGGGCGTGCGGTCCAGCATGGCGGCGACCTCGTCGTGGGTGTACCCGAACACGTCGTGCAGCAGGAAGGCGGCGCGCTCCACGGGTGACAGGCTCTCGAGCACGACGAGGAATGCAAGGTTGAGGCTGTCGGCGGTGCCCACGAGGTCAGCGGGATCGGTGTCGTCGGTCGCCAGCGGTTCGGGCAGCCACGGGCCGACGTAGGTCTCGCGCTGCCGTTGCGCCGATTTGAGGCGATCGAGGCAGATGCGGGTCACGACCGTCGTCAGCCAGCCGGCCGGGTTGGTGATCGTGTTGCGCGGCGCCTGGGACCACCGCAGGAACGTCTCCTGCACGGCGTCCTCGGCTTCGCCGACCTCGCCGAGCATCCGGTAGGCCAGTCCGAACAGTCGTCCGCGCTGCTCGACGACCACCTGTTCAGTGCTCACCGGCGGCTCCCCGATGGCCGGTGCGGCTTGACACTCGCCGCGCGGGTGGCGCCGGCCGGAGCACCAGCCAGACGGGTACGAGCACGACGCTGCCGAGCCCGACGACGTTCGCCACGGCATCGGCGAGACCGTAGGGCTCGAGGTGCAGCACGTGGTAGAGCAGATGGGGCACGGTGTACACCAGCGTCGCGGCGGCCGCCAGGCGCGTCAGTTCGGGGCGCAGCCGCACCGCTGCGACGGCGGTGAGCAGCGCCAGCGCGAGGTTGAGCCCGCCCACGTCACGGATCAGGTGCTCGTTGTACGGACCGTCGGCGGCGACCCAGGCCCGTCCGGCGGGGAACGACGAGAAGAACGACGCCGGCGCGAACTGGGCCCAGGCGCCGACCGTGACCGCGGCAGCGGTCAGCAGCCACAGCGCCGCGCGACGGCTAGACATCGGCGGCCACCGGGCTCAATCGCTCCAGCACGTCGGTCCACCCCTCCCGGCGTGACGGGAAGGACGGGCGCCAGGCCGTTGCCTCGCGCAGCCGACGGTTGGACACCCGCTGCGAGCGGGCCTGCAGCCGCAGCGGGCCCATCGCCACCCAGGACGGTGGACGACGCAGCCGCCGACCCACCAGCTCGCCGAGGACAGCGGCGTGGTCGTCGTTGGTGAGCGGCTGGTCCTCGACCGCGTTGTACACCCCGCCGGGAGCGTCGAGGGCCGCGACGGCGGCCGACGCCGCGTCGTCGACGTGGACCCACGACTGGTAGGCGTCGCCGCGGCCGGGCATCGGCAGCCACCCTCTGCGTGCCATCGCGGCCATGTCGCGCGTCTGGGCCGAATCGGCGCAGTAGAACAGCCCGAACCGCAGGACGACACCCGTTCCTCCTCCGGCGTCGAAACGCCTGGCCTGCGCTTCGGCCGCGAGCACGGCGCGGGTGTACGGCGGCGCGTCGAGACCCGTGTCCTCGTCGATCCACCTCGAGCCCGTGTCGGGATAGACGAACGCCAGCGCCTCCTGGACGTAGCGGGTCGCTCCGGACGCCAGCGCCGCGTCGACGAGGTTGCGTGACGCCTCCGTGCGCAGCCGGTCGGTGGTGGTCCACGCCGAGCGGCGCAGCATGCGGCTCGCCGGCGGAATGGCGGTCGCGAGGTTCATGACCACCTCGCTGTCGCCGACGGCGGCGGCGACGGCGGCGGGATCGAACAGGTCGACCTCGATCGGCGCCGCGCCCTGTGCGCGCAGGCCATCAGCCTTCGAAACGCTGCGTGCGACCGCGGCGACCTCGTGCCCGGCCGCGGTCAGGGCAGGGACCACCCGTCGGCCGAGTACCCCGGTCGCCCCGGCGATGAGGACCTTCACAGCTGCACCTCCCGTTCGCGTCTGTCCCATCTGACGAGCCGGCCGTCGGATGTGTGACATCGTCGCATGCGGGGTGAGGCAGCGGTACGGGGATTCCGAGCGTGCCCACCACGGGAAGGAATCGTGTGCACGTGCGGGTTGACCCGCGCGTTGACCGCGAGCACGGATGAAGGGACCGATATGACGACGGAGGCGCCGGCGGGCACGGTCGCGGGTGACCAGATCACCCGCGAGGAGCTGCAGCTGGCGACGCGTAACCATGGCATGCCGCTCGAGGCAATGCGCTACGACGTCACGCCGATCGGCCTGCACTACCTGCTCGTGCACTACGACATCCCGTTCGTCGACGGAGAGGCCTGGCACCTGGACGTCGACGGCGACGTCGAGCGCCCGCTGCGGCTGACAATTGATGACCTCCGATCGCGCGAGACCGAGACGCGACCGGTCACCATGGAGTGCGCGGGCAACGGCCGAGCGCAGCTGTCGCCGCGGGCGCTCAGCCAGCCGTGGCTCGTCGAGGCCATCGGGACCGGGGAGTGGACCGGCACGCCGCTGTGGCCCGTGCTGGAGGACGCCGGGCTGTCGCCCGATGTCGTCGACATCGTCTTCGTCGGTCTCGACAGCGGTGTCGAGGGCGCCGCCGCGCAGCACTATCAGCGCAGCCTGACGCCACAGGAGGCGCGTGAGGAGGGCGCCCTGCTCGTCTACGAGCTCAACGGGGTGCCGCTACCTCCCCAGCACGGGTATCCGCTCCGGCTGCTGGTCCCCGGGTGGTACGGGATGACCAGCGTCAAGTGGTTGTCGCGGATCACCGCGTCGAACACGCTGTTCGCCGGGTACCAGCAGGAGCGTGCGTACCGTCTGCGCCACGACGCCGACGAGGTGGGCGAACCGCTGACCAGGATGCGTGTCCGATCGCTCATGGTGCCGCCCGGCGTGCCGGACTTCTTCACCCGGGAACGCTTCGTACGGCCGGGACCGGTCACGCTGACGGGCCGCGCCTGGTCCGGCGCCGGAACGATCAGCCGGGTGCAGGTCAGCGCCGACGGTGGGAGCACCTGGACCGACGCCGACGTCGACGACGCGGCGGTGCCCTACGCGTGGCAGGAGTGGCGCCTGCGCTGGGATGCGCAGGTCGGCACGCACGACCTGATCAGCCGCGCGACCGACAGCACCGGCGCGACACAGCCGCTCGCCGCCGAGTGGAACCTCGGCGGCTACGCGGTCAACTCGGTGCAGCACGTCACGGTCACCGTGACCGACGCCCCGCCTGGCATCTGACCGTGCCGTCGTCGGGGACCTGTCAACCTGTCGAACCGCGGCAGCTCAGAACGAAGGAGCAGGCGTGACACATCACGACGTCGTCGTCCTCGGCGGCGGTTCCGCAGGCGAGAACGTCGCGCTCGGCCTCGCGGCGGGTGGTCGCGACGTCGCACTGATCGAGCGTGACCTGGTGGGCGGCGAGTGCCCGTTCACCGCCTGCATGCCCAGCAAGGCCATGCTGCGCTCGGGCGAGGTGCGCGACCTGCTGTCCCGCGCGGTCGACCTGGGCGCGGCCACCCACCCCGTCGCCCCGTCGCCACCCGACGACACGTTCACGCACGCAGCAGCGCGTCGCGACGAGCTGGTCGACCACCGTGACGACCGGCAGCATGCCCAGGGCATCCGCGACGCCGGCGCGACCCTGATCCGGGGCGACGGCCACATCGTCGAGCCGGGCGTCGTCGAGGTCGGCGGCGAACGCCACACGTACGACGAGCTGGTCGTCGCGACCGGCGCGGCGGACGTACGTCCCCCGATCGACGGCCTCGACCGCGTGCAGGCGTGGACGAGCGCGGACGCATGGACCACCACCCGGCGTCCTGCGTCCCTGCTCATCGTCGGCGGCGGCGCGGTCGGGTGCGAGATCGCCCAGCTCTACGCCCGTTTCGACGTGGCGGTCACGATCGTCGAGGCGGTTGACCGTCTGGCCACCGCCGAGCCGCCGGAGATCAGTGCGCTGGTCGCCGGTTTCCTCAGCGACGCGGGCGTGCGGGTGGTGACCACAACGCAGGTCGATCAGGTCGAGGAGGCGAACGGCGGCGTGCGCGCCCACCTGAGCACCGGTGGGACGGTCGAGACCGAACGGTTGGTGCTGGCGACCGGCGTCACCGCGCGGGTCGACGGCCTCGGCCTCGACCGTCTCGGCCTGGACGTGTCCGACGGGATGACGATCGACGAGCACTGCCGCGTCGTCGGCGCCGACCATGTCTGGGCGGCCGGCGATGTGACGATGGTCGCGCCGTTCACCCACGTCGCGAACTACCAGGCACGCGTGGTCGTGGAGAACATCCTCGGTGGCGACGCGACGACCGACTACCGCGCGGTCCCCAGGACCATGTACACCGACCCACCCGTTGCCGGCGTCGGGCTGACACCCGCCACGGCCAGGCAGCGGTACGCGGGCGTGGCGGTCGGCCGGGCCGATCTCGCCGACCTTCCGCGCACCAGCACCGAGGGCGCCGCGGGGGGCCTGCTACTGCTGGTCGCGGACACCCATGCACAGGTTCTCGTGGGCGCCAGCGCCGTCGGCGACATGGCGGACGCGTGGCTCCACGAGGCTGTGCTGGCCATCCGTGCGCGCGTGCCGCTGCCCGTGCTCCGTGACACTATCCACGCGTTTCCCACCTACGCCGAGGCGTACGACGTCGCGCTCGACGATCTGCTGACCGCCAACGACGGCGACCCGTGAGCATGAGATCGTGGCGGCGCGACCCGACGGTGCCGTCAACCTGACGCCCGGCAGGGCCGTCGTTGTCAGAGAACGGCTGCCGGGTTGCGCGGCATGAGCGCGCGGTGGGGGAGTCGCGGCTGCACGTCCCAGCGTCCATACTTGCCTCCGGGACCAACAGGGAGGCACGGGGGATGTGGAGCTGTCCGCGGTGTGGCGCGCGCAACGGCCGTGACGCCGAGCACTGCGCGCAGTGCGGTATGCCCAGCCCCTTCCACGACGGCGGGACGACCAAGACGATTGACATCCCCCAGTCCGAAGCCGACGCTCGGGCCGAGGCGCCGCGTCGTCGGGTGTCCCTGCCGTGGGTCGCGGTCGTCGGGGCGGTGGTCCTCGTGCTCGCGATCGTGTTGCTGGCCGTCGTCGTGCTGACCGGCTGATCAGGGATGGCGACGATGCAGTGGGACGACTTCGTCGACGCCGGGCAGCGCAGTGGCTGGACGACCTACGTCGGCACCGCCGACGCCGCAGGCCACCCGCACGTCGCGGTCGTGGCCCCCGGGTTCCGCGACGGGACGGTGTGGTTCGCCACGCGGGCGTCGTCGAAGAAGTGCCGAAACCTGCGCGAGAACGCCCAGGTGGCGTTCCACTGGCCGATCGGCAACGCCGACGCGCCCGGCGAGCTCGCGGCATGGGGCACGGCCACCCTGCACGATTCCCGGGAAGCCCGCCGGCACATCTGGGGCGCCGGCATCCTGCCGTACGACCTGGCGGCGTTCTTCGGCGAGCCGGACAATCCCGATCTGGTCTTCGTCGAGGTCGAGGTCCGGCGTGCGCGGCTGCAGACCGCACACGCTGCGCGGGTCTGGACGAACTGAGCCGCTAGTCGGCGGGGGCGCCCCGCAGCGACCGCACCGCGACTTCGCGCGCGGCCACAGCGTTCGCGCGCCGCCGCCGCAGCGCGTCGCGTTGCGCCCCGGCCGCATGCGGGATGCGCCGGTCGAGCGCATCCAACAGGCGGTTGTGTGCTGTGATGCGGTACTGCGCGTCGAGGCGGCGGTGCGGAGCGAGCACGTTGGAACCCGGGCCCGGATCGCGGGCCGTCCATCTCGTCCGGTAGCGCTCGACGCCGTCGAGGTCGATGCCGAACTGCGCGACGAGTGCGCGGTGCAGGCTCGCGGTGGAGGCGTGCACGGGGGCCCCGTAGTCGTCGTCGGTCAGCTGCACCGACATCGCGTCGGGGTGCCGGACGTACAGCCACATCGGGTGCGGGCTGGTGAGCTCGGCGATCCGGAACGCGGGGATGGTCGCGAACTGGCCGACCATGTCATGACGCGCCGAGGTGGCGGCGACTCCGCTCGAGCAGCGCGAGACGACGAAGCCGGTCATGCTGTGCCACGGATAGCGCCGAGCGCCGTGGCGGTCGTCGACGACGTTCCACTGCAAGCCGTCGGGGAAGGTCATCGCCGCCCCGTTGCCGTGGGACACGAGCAGCCCGCCGAATGTCGGCGAGATCCGGTCGGCGTGTGCGAGCCTGGCGACGAACTGCCCGAACAGGAGCCGGTTGACGGTCTCGACCACCGTCACATGCCATGCGTCGTCGTCGTCGATGATGGACGTGACGACGTATTCCCCGACGTCGCCGATCAGCTCCTCCGCGAGGACGTGGTCCAGCGCCGCGTCCCACAGCCAGTCCAGCGTGCCCAACGTCATGCGTCGCTGCGCGGTCGGATCGACCGGCACGACGTGGAAGTTGGGGTGCACGGCCAACAGCGCGTCCAGCCGCCGCCGTGCCGCCGCCGGCATGGCGGTGTCGACGATGACGAGCCAGTGGAACTGCTGCGACGTCTGCGCCGCCAGGGACGCATACGGCACGGCACGGAGCAGCTCGAGCCGGTGGTCGTACCACGGCTCGTCGGTCACCCCGATGCCGAAGCGGGTGATGACGAAGTGCGCGTCGGGACGCCAGGAGACCGTCATCGGACGAGGACGCTCCCCGACACGCCGGCGTCGCCGAGCCGGCGTCGCCGACGGGTGAATCGCACCGGGGTGCCGTCGGCGTCGAGCGCTTCGAGGATCCGGACCATGCCGGTGCCACACACGACGACAGGTCCCTGATCGGTCAGCGTCCAGATCTTTCCGGGTGAGCGGTCCTCGAACGCGACGTCGTCGGCGACCTCGACGCGACGGACGGTGACGACACCGCCGTCGTGGACCGTGCGTGCACCGCAGTACGGTGCGCCCACGGCGTCGACGAACCGTGCGATGCGGCGGGCGTCCCACGACCAGTCGATCCATGCGTCGCCGTCACCGCGCCACAGGCTGTAGGTGGCCTTCGTTTCGTCCTGCGGCGTCGGCCGCAGCGTGCCGTCCGCCGCGGACTCGACCAGGTCGATGAGCAGGTCCGCCATGACCGTGGCCTGGCGGTCGAGTGCGTCGGCGATCGTGATCGGGTACTCGACGGTCCAGCGCCGTTGGCCGAGTACGGGCCCCGCGTCGACGGCCTCGACGGGTCGGATGGCGGTGACGCCGATCTCTGACTCACCTCGGATCAGCGCGGTCACCGTCGGCGCGCAGCCGCGGTACCGCGGGAGCAGGGAGTCGTGGAACACGACCACGCGCTCGTCGATCGCTTCCAACAGGTACTGCCAGCCGACGAGGGCGACCAGGTCGGTGTCGCTGATGGTCTGAGCGCGAAGGTGGCGATCTTCAACGAACGTCACATCGGCGCGGGCGCACAACGAACGCATCCGGAAGAACGACCCATCGGCGTCGCCATCCTGTGGATATGCGACGACGACGGCCGGCGGGCGGACGTCGATGACGCGTTCCAGCACGCGCAGTCCCTTGCGGCCGACGGCGCACAGGGCGACACGTAGGTCGCGACGGTTCGAACGTTGCATGTGTGCCTCCGTCAGACAGTGACGCCGGAGGGGGTGACCGGAGCATCGAGCGCTCCCCATTCCAGCAGCGAGCGGTACCACGACACGGTGCGACTGGTCGGATCGTCGGTCAGGCGGCCGTCGCGGAGCGCGGCGTGGACCTCGTCCACACCACAGGCGATCGTCACGCGCGGCCGTACGCCCAGCAGCGCCCGCATCCTGTCGAACGACACGTGGTAGTCGCGCCGGTCGACCTGGTCGTCGAGGGCCCGGATACGGACGGGAAACGGCAGTTGTCGAGCCACGGTCGCGGCCACGGACCCGATCGTCGCGTTGCGCAGTCCGGCGTTGACCACCAGTCCCTGCACGCGGGGAGCGGGGGCGGCGAGCACCGCACGGATGCAGCGTGCGGCGTCGGCGACGTGCAGCAGCGGGCGCACCTGACGTCCACCGCCGAGCACCGTGACGACGCCCGACGTCGCGGCTTCCAGCGTCATGAGGTTGACCACGAGGTCGAACCGCATCCGCGGTGAGACGCCGAACAGGGTGGCATTGCGGATCGCCGTGACGGCGAACTGGTCGTCCGACAGCGCCAGCAGGTCGCGCTCGGCGAACGCGTTGCACTCCGCGTAGGTCGTCAGCGGCCTGACGGGAGCGCGCTCGGTCAGGTCCCGGCCCGCACCCGCGCCGTACACCGAGCACGAGCTCGACAGCACGTAGCGCGCGACACCTTCGCGGAGCGCCGCGCCGGCCAGACGGACGCGCGCCCCGTGGTTGATCTCCCAGGTGATGTCGGAATCCAGATCACCTGACGGGTCGTTGGACAACGCCGCGAGATCGACGACCGCGTCGATGCCGCGCAGGATCGAGACGTCGACGGTGCGGACGTCGTCGCGGACGACGTCGAGGCGCGGGTCGTCGGCCCAGCCGCGCAACGGGCGGTCTCCGAAGAAGAACCGGTCGAGTGCGACGACGCGGCAGCCATCGGACAGCAGCTGGCCCACCAGCACGCTGCCCAGGTATCCGCCGGCGCCGCTGACCAGGACGCGTGGGACGGTCGGTCGGGACGATCGCATCAGACCGGCTCTGGGACCTGGAGGCGGTGGATCGCGCCGGTGACCGCGGCGATCACGTGGTCCTGTTCGGCCACGGTCAGATCGGGAAAGCACGGCAGGCTGATCGTGCCGGCACCCCACTCGTCGCTGACGGGAGTGGCCCCGTGCGGCGCGCGGTCGCGGTAGAAGGTCGTCGACGGCACCGACCGGTAGTTGACCGTGACACCGACGCCGGCGTCCGCGAGCCTGCGCAGCATGCCATCGCGGTGGCCGGTGGGCACGTGGACGGGAAACAGGTGGTGCGCGTGGACCACGGACCGTCGCCACGCCGGCATCCGTAGCCCGAGCCCGGAGAACGCGTCACGGTAGCGCTGGGCCACCGTCGCACGGCGCGCCCGCTGCCGATCGACCGACGCGATCTGTCCGGGCAACAGCGCGGCGAGCACGTCGGCCAGGTTGGCCTTGGTGCCGAGGGTGACCATGTCCCAGTGGCGGTACCGGCCGGTCGAGAAGCGGTCGACAGCCATCGCCGACATCCCGTGCAGCCGGGTGTGGAGGATGCGGTCGGCCAGGTCGGCCGACCGCGTCACGACCGCGCCCCCTTCGCCGCACGTCACGTTCTTCGTCGCGTAGAACGAGAAGACGGCCGCGTCGCTGTCGTGCCCTGGGCGGTGTCCGTCGAGGCTGCCCTCGAAGCAGTGCGCGGCATCCTCCACGATGCGGACGTCGGGTCGTCCGGCTGCGGCCAGCGCCGTCCGCAGCCCGGCGACGTCGACCATCTGACCGTACAGGTGTACCGGGATCACCGCGCGGGTGCGGTCGGTCAGTCGTCGCAACACGTCATCGGTGCGGAGCAGCAACGTGTCGGCGTCGACGTCGGCGAAGATGGGACGGGCGCCCACCAGCGCCACCACGTTGGCGGTCGCGACGAACGTCATGGCCGGCACGATCACGTCGTCGCCGGGGCCGACGCCGAGCGCCAGAAGCACAGCGATCGCGCCGTTGGTCCAGCTGTTGGTCAGCAGCGCGTGGCTCGTCCCGAGATAGGCGGCGATCTGCGTTTCGACCTCCCGACCGACCGGCCCGCTGGTGAGCATCGGTGTGTCGAGGACGGCGGCGACCCGCTCCGCGTCGGCACGCGACAGCGCGTGGCGATAGAAGGGAACCTGCATACGTCAGTCATCGGCCGCAGCCTGTTGTGCTCAAGTGTCCGCGTCCGCAACGTGGAGGGGCAGCCGCAGCGAACCGTCAGCCCGAGCGGTCCGTTGACAGGCGTTCCAGGTGCCCGATGGCAGCGGCCTCGTCGACGACGTCGGCATACTTGGCGTCGAGGTCGAACAGGTTGGCCTCGTGCGGGCGGACGTCACGGTCGCCGACCGCGTCGCGGACGACGATCGGCGCGAACCCGTGTTGCAGCGCATCGACCGCCGACGCGCGGACGCAGCCGCTTGTCGACAGCCCGACGATGACGACCGTGTCGGCGCCCATCGCCGTCAGCGTCGAGGCCAGCGACGTGCCGAAGAACGCGCTGGCGTACTGCTTGGTCACGACGATCTCGCCGTCGTGTGGCCGCAGCGCGTCGGGGTGCTCCGCGAGTGGCGAGCCCGCGTCCAGCACCCGCAGGGCCGGCACCTTGCGATAGAACAGCCCGCCGTCCGCGCCGCCCGGCGTGAACTCCACTCGGGTGAACAGCACCGGAACCCCTGCGTCGCGTGCCGCACTGACGACGCGCGCCGCCGACGCGACGGCGTCCTCGACACCGGCGTACAGCGGCGACGACGGCTCGAGGTAGGCGCGGATGACGTCGACGACCAGCACGACGGGCCGGTCACCGAACCCGAGGCGCCCTGCGAAGCCGGCTCGCCGGTACGCCGAAGTGAGGTCATCCATGGACGGTGGCGATCACAGCTGTTCGATGTGGCCCGACCTGTCGACGAGCCGGACGGGCGAGTCGATCGCAGAGGTCAGCGACTTCAGGGTGTTGCCGCGCACGCGGTCGAGCAGGGACGGGTCGGCGATGTGCGCCGGCAGGTAGACCGCGTCCGGCGTGTAGCGCGCGACCGCATCGCGCATCGCCGTCGCCCCCGTGTCGACCGCCAGGTGCGCGGTGGCCTGCACGCCCGCGTCGGTGGCAGCGCGGAGCTGCGTGGCGAGATACCCGCGTCCGATCGCATCGAGCCGCCCAGGCGACAGCTCCCAGCTCGGGCTCAACGCATCGTCCTCGTCGGACCAGGGGCCGCTCGGGTACGGGTTGGTCAGGTAGCTCTCGGTCGAGCGGTCGTACAGCACCACGGTGGCACCGTCGTCGCGCGCCGCCGCGATCCCAGCGTCGCGGACCGCTGCGTACCGCGGGTCGGTGCCGTCGTCGGTCGCGACCAGGTACTTCGGACCCGCAGGCTGCTTCGCCAGCGTCCGCGCATGCTCGAGACGCTGTATCAGGTGGTCGACCAACCGCGGATCGCCGGTGGTGAAGCCATCCCACGTGCGGTCCGCGTTGTGCGACGGGCCCTTGCGGAACGACGACGGTGGCGAGGTCTCGTACCCGACGAACGCCAGCGGCTCCTCACCGGTCAGCACCAGGAACCACTGGTTGTGCAGCGCGTGGCGGTCCCGCGGTACGGAGATCCATTCCAACCTGTCGATCTCGGCACTGGGGCGTCCCACGCCGTAGGCGATGACATCGACGTCCTTGGTGAGGGCCTCATAGACGTGGGCCTCGTCGTCGAGCCGGGCGGCGTCCTGGAACCCGACGTACAACGTGGAGTCGAACTCGTGGGCCGCGCGCTCGATCTCGCGGGTCGCCACGAGCATCTCGCGCGCGTCGTTGACGAAGAACGTGCCGCGTAGCGGCTCCTCGCCGGCGGCGGCCTCGAGGAGTGCCGCGATGTCTGGGTCCAACGTCTGTTCCACCGTGGTCGCTCCCTGTCTCGGGCGGTCGAGTGCCGTCTGGCGGAGTCCGTCGGGGGTTGCCCGTTCTCGGACGGGCTGGCTCCGCCGGGTCGCCGCCGTCTGTTCGTCTGCGTCAGACTATGTCCATCATGCCGACCGTCCAGCCGTTTCACGTACGGCGGAGAAGACTGGTGCCGCTGGAGCGGCCAGGCCGGTCTCGGCCTCGCAGCGGTCGCGCAGCTCCTCGATCGAGCCGCCGAAATCAAAGACGTGCGTGTCGCCGCGTTCGGCGAGCATCCGCTCGCGCAGCGCTGCGGTGGCCTCGACGTCGGCGGTCCCGTCGTCAGCCAGTTGCACGCCGTACCGACGCGCGCCGTCGGCCGTCACCAGCCCGCGGTCGACCTCCGTCGCCACCAGCGCCGGGTCGCGCTCCAGTGGGTCGCCCCAACCGCCGCCACCCCACGTGATGTAGTGGAGCGCGTCACCCTCCGCGACACGTACACGGTCGCACTTGCTGGGCAGCACCACCCGTGACCCGTCGACGCGTTCCAGTACCTTGCGCGACCGCCCGCCCGGCCGCCCGCCGTTGACGCCCCACGG
>JAHELV010000013.1:53959-74728 GCA_024644015.1 Nitriliruptorales bacterium | reverse complement strand
CTCCTCGGCACCGCCGCCGCACGCTGCGGCGATGAGCGCCAGCGCCGTGAGCAGCAGCACCCAGCGCTGCGATCGACCTCGGGTCCGCATATTGCCTCCTTGAAATGAAAGACCGTGGCAGGCCACCGCTGTCGTCGGTGGCTCCTGTGACACCAGTAGTACTGTACTCTTCTGAGCAGGGATTCAAGTAGTTTGCTGCTGGTCACCGGGCCTGACGGCATCCGTCGCGTGGCGCCGTCGCTGGGCGTTTCGCGTCCGCTGGCTCGGTGTTCTAAGGTCAGCCGCAATGCCGGCCGCTACGCGTCGGTCCGCGCAGAGTGCGCGGTTCGCGGTCGTCGCGTCCCTGCGCGTTGCGCGCACCGTCAGTCGGGGTCGGCTGACGCGCCGCGCGCACGCACCATCAGCTGGTCCTGGCTGTTGCAGGTCTGCTCACCCTGACGAGGGCGGATCCGTGACCATGATCCGCCGGGGCCGAGGCGCCACGCCATCGTGTTGTCGGCCAGCAGGATGTCGAGGATCTCACGCAGCTCGGCACGCAGCGCCGGGTCTCTGATGGGCAGCAGGGTCTCGACCCGTCCGTTGAGGTTGCGCGGCATCAGGTCCGCCGAGCCGATCAGCACGTCGTCGGGTCCGAACTGCATGATGCGCGCGTGCTCGAGGAAGCGGCCCACGATCGATCGCACCTCGACGTTGTCGGTGATCCCCGGAATGCCGGGGCGCAGTCCGCAGATGCTACGGACCACCAGGCGGATCTCGACGCCGGCGTGGGCGGCGCCGTACAGCGCGGCGATCATCTGTGGGTCGGTGAGCCCGTTGAGCTGCATCCGGATCAGGCCGGGCCGTTCGCCCTCACGTTGGGCGCTGACCTCCTGCTCGATCAGTCCGATGACCTTCTCGCGCATGCGCCAGGGAGCCATGACCAGCGTGCGGAACTGGACCTGCCGGCCGTACCCGGTCAACGCGTTGAACAGCTCGGTCAGGTCGGCACCCAGGGCGGGATCGCACGTCAGCAGCCCCACGTCGGTGTACTGCCGTGCTGTGATCGAGTTGTAGTTGCCGGTCCCGATGTGGACGTAGCGACGGATGCCGTCACGCTCGCGTCGCACGACGAGCGTGGCCTTGGCGTGGGTCTTGAGACCCGCGACGCCGTAGACCACGTGGACCCCTGCGCGTTCGAGCTCGCGCGCCCAGACGAGGTTGGCCTCCTCGTCGAATCTCGCCTTGAGCTCGACGAGCGCCACGACCTGCGTGCCGCGCTCGGCGGCTCTAATCAGCGCGTTGACGATGGGCGAGTCGCCCGAGGTCCGGTACAGCATCTGCTTGATCGCGAGCACGTCGGGGTCCTCGGACGCCTGGATGAGGAAGCGCTCGACGGACTGGTTGAAGCTGGAGTACGGGTGGTGGACCAACAGGTCACCGTCGCGGATCGCCGCGAACACGTCGGGTGGTTCCCCTGTCGGCGAGCTGAGCAGACGCGAGTGCCGCACCGGGTTCCACGAGCGCCACCGCAGCCGTGGCCGGTCCAGCTCGGCGAGCTGCATGAGGTCGTCGCACCCCAGCAGGCCGCTGATGTGGTAGGTGTCAGCGTCGCTCACGTTGAGCTCGCCTTGCAGCAGCGCGGTGACGGTGTCAGGAACGGCGCTGTGGACCTCGAGTCGGACGACGGCACCGAAGCGCCGCTTGCGCAGCTCCTCCTCGATGGCCATCAACAGGTCGTCGGCGCCCTCGTCGTCGACCTCCATGTCGGCGTTGCGTGTGACGCGGAAGGTGTGGGACGCCAGGACGTCCAACCCTGGGAACAGCCGATCGAGGTTGGCGCGGATGAGATCCTCGAGCGGTACGAAGGTCGTCTGGTCGTCCGCGGCCACGAACCGGGGCAGCACCTTGGGTACCTTGACCCGCGCCAGCCTCGTCGTGCCGTGCCGGTGGTCGCGAACGGTCACGGCGAGCGACATCGACAGGTTCGAGATGTATGGAAACGGGTGACCAGGATCGACCGCCAGCGGGGTGAGCACGGGAAAGACCGCGTGCTCGAAGTACGCCATTGCGGCAGCGCGCTGATGGGCGGCCAGGTCGGCCATGGCGACGACCGCGATCCCGTGACGGTGCAGCAGGCGGAACAGCTGCTCGTGCAGCGTTGTCGTGGCGGTCGAAAGCATCGGGCGTAGCCGTGCCGAGATGGACCGGAGCTGGTGGGCGGGGGAGAGCCCGTCCGCGGACGGCTCGCTGACACCCGCCTGGACCTGGCGTTTGAGCCCGGCGACACGGACCATGAAGAACTCATCGAGGTTCGTGTGGAACAGCGCGATGGCGCGCAACCGCTCGAGCAGCGGGACCGACGCGTCGCCGGCGAGCGCAAGCACCCGTCGGTTGAACTCGAGCCAGGACAGTTCGCGGTTGAGGTAGAGCCCGGGATGGGTGAAGTCGGTCGTGAGATCGCGGACGTCGGGGACGGCGACGAAGCGCCCGTCGGGTGCGCGCGGGGGTAGCCGGAAACTGCGCCGCGACGCGGTGACCGGTCCCGCCCGCCGCGGTACGCCCACCTCGAACCTCCTGATCGCTCACGACCAATGCTACGAACCGTCACCGCCGCTGTCGCGAAGCAGATGCAGCAACCCCGAAATCGCGGGTTGCGATCATCCGTTTCCGACCTGCCGCCGCCGAACCGTGGCGCGGCATACGCGCCACATCACGCGCTGCGCAGCAGACCCCGCTCGACCACGGTCGGGGTGTGCATCGAACGGTAGCCGACTGCGTCGAACCGCACGACAACGACCTCTCCCTCGATGCGCTGTACCGTCCCCTCGCCCCACTCGGGATGCACGACCTGCTCCCCGGGCGCGAACGGGCCACTGCGCGCCATGGTGATGCGATCCCGTTCGGCGTCCGGATCCCAATCGTCGAAGGACCGCTGCTCGGCGACGCGCAGGCAGTTGTCACACCGAAGGCACAGCTCCGCCGGGTACTCGTCGCCCAGGTAGTTCAGCAGAAAGCGGCGCCGGCAACCTGTCGTCTCGGCGTACCCGGCGACCATGTCGAGGCGCGACCACTCGATGTCGACCTGGTGCTCGTGATGCATGGCGAGCTCGTCCATGGCCCGCTGCGGGTCACCCCGCCAGCGGATACCCGATTTGAAGTGGGTCAGATATCCGAACCGGTCGAGATCCTCGATGAGCGCCACCGCCCCGCTGCGCGCCACCGCGGCGGTCTCGCAGACGCGGGTGATGACGGCGTCGGCCGGCGTTGCGTGATCGACCTTGCTCGTGACGTGCAGCATCTTGGCCAGCGTGCTCTCCGATGGCCGGCTCCGGCGGTGCAGGTGCTCGTGTGCCGCACGGTCCTCCGGGCGGAACATCAGCACGCAGTCCGACGAACGACCGTTGCGTCCGGCGCGACCGGCCTCCTGCCAGTACGACTCGACCGAGTCCGGCATCGTTCGGTGGATGACCGTCCGGATGTCCGGCTTGTCGATGCCCATGCCGAAGGCGCTGGTGGCGCACAGGACCTCGAGCTGGTCGGCGAGGAATGCGTTCTGCACCCGCTCGCGCGTCTGACGGTCCATTCCGCCGTGGTAGTGGCCGACACGCAGGCGGCGTGGACACGAGCCCGACGACGCGAAGTCGAGCAGCGACAGGGCGGTTTCCTCCGCCTCGCGCCTCGTCGTGCAGTAGACGACCGCCGGAGTCTGGACCTCGCTGAGCAGGCCGTACAGCTGACGGTCGCGGCGGTCGGGATCGGTGACCCGGACGACCGTGAAGTGCAGGTTCGGCCGATCGAAGCCCCGAGCGACCACCAGCGGGTCGCGCAGGTCCAGCTCACGCGCTACGTCGCGGCGCACGGTCTCCGGTGCCGTTGCGGTCAGGGCCAGCACCGGTGGTCCGCCCATCGCCTCCCGGGCCGTCGTCAGCTCCCGGTACGCCGGACGGAAGTCGAACCCCCACTCCGAGATGCAGTGCGCCTCGTCCACACAGAACAGGTCGATCCTGCAGCTTGCCAGCGCAGCCCGGACGTCGGCCCGTGACAGCTGCTCGGGGGTCGAGAACACAAAACCGTACGCTCCGGTCGCCAGTTCGGCGAGCAACTGCTGGCGCTCGGCGCCGCGCAGGCTGCCCGACAGTGCGGCGACCGGCAGGTGGCTGTCCTCGCGCAAGCGTCGGACCTGGTCGTGCATCAGTGCGATCAGCGGCGTCGCCACCACCGTCGTGCCTTCGAGCAGCAGCCCCGCGAGCTGGAACACCAGTGTCTTGCCCCCGCCGGTGGGAAGGACCGCGATGACGTCCCGGCCGTCGAGCACGCCTTCGAGGGCCTCGCGCTGGCCGGGGAGGAATCGCTGCAGCTGCGGGAAGTACCGCTGCAGCGCGGCGGTGACCTCGGTTGCCTGCGCGGTGCTCATCGGCCACGCCCGTCCGTGTCACGCGGCGCACGCGACGCCGGCCCATCGGGCCCTTCCGTCGTGTGCCTCATGTCGCGCCCCCTGCCGACACTGCGGAACAACACCGCCGCAGTCCGGGCTGGCCAAGACCAGAGCGCGCCGGCTGTGACCGCGGCTAGGCGGTCCGTCCTCTACTGTGGTGCCCCAACCCCATCTCGTCACGCTCTACGCGGGATTTTTTTTCGCGCACCGTTGGTTGCTGTTTCGGATTCGGCGGGTGGGCCGGGCCTATCGTGGCTGGATGAACGATCGTGGTGTCGGTGGTGGCAGGCCGCTGGTGCCGCCCGCGGTCGCCGGGGCACTGGCTGCCGGCTGCGCACTTGCCGGCGCCGAGCTGATCGCGGGAGCGCTCGGAGCGCTGTCGTCACCGATCGAGCTGATCGGTGACCGGGTGATCGATCTGGCGCCGCCCGTGGTCAAAGACGTTGCGGTCGCGATCTTCGGCACAGCCGACAAGCCGGCGTTGCAGATCGGGACCGTCGTCATCGCACTGCTCGCGGGCGCGGCGCTCGGCGTTCTCGCACGACGCGCATGGACGGCCGCAGCGTTCGCGTTCGCCACGTTCGGGGTGGTCGGCGTCGCCGCAGCGGCCGCGAGTCCTCGTGCATCGCTGCTGCTGGTCGTCATCGCCGTCGGCACCGGTGTGGCCGTCGGACTGGTTGTGCTGCGACAACTGCTGGCACTCGACGCATCGCCGCCGGACAGCCAGCCCGCCGCCGACTCCCGGCGGCGGCTGCTGCTCGCCGGCGCGCTGGGTGCCGGCGCGCTGGGTGCCGGCGGCGTCGGCCGCTGGCTGCTCCGACGGGATGAAGTCGACAGTGCCCGGACAGCAGTCGTGCTTCCGCAGACGACGCCTGCGCCCGCGTCCGCGCCGGGACTGCAGGTGCCGGGCCTGAGTCCGCTGTACACACCGAACGACCGCTTCTACCGCATTGACACCGCGCTGCGTGTTCCACGTGTAGACCCCGCATCGTGGCGGCTACGGGTGACGGGCCTCGTGGACCGCGAGCTGTCATTCACGTTCGCCGACCTGCGTCGCCGGGCGACGGTCGAGGCCGACGTCACCATCGCGTGCGTGTCGAACGAAGTCGGAGGCGGACTGGTCGGCAACGCCCGCTGGCAGGGTGTCCTGCTGCGTGACCTGCTCGCCGAGGCAGGCGTGGATCCGGCGGCGCGACAGGTCGTGGGGCGCGCTGTGGACGGCTTCACCGCGGCGTTCCCAGTTGCGGCTGGCACCGACGACCGCGACGCGCTCGTGGCCCTGGGCATGAATGGCGAGCCGCTTCCCGTCGAGCACGGTTTCCCCGCCAGGCTCGTGGTCCCGGGACTCTACGGCTATGTCTCGGCCACCAAGTGGTTGGCCGAGATCGAACTGGCCACCGAGCAGTTCGAGGGCTACTGGGTTCCCCGCGGCTGGGCCAAGCGCGCGCCGATCAAGACCCAGGCTCGCATCGACGTCCCACGTTCGACCGCGCGCGTGGCCAGTGGCCGGGTCCCGATCGCGGGTGTCGCCTGGGCGCCCACGCGGGGCGTCGCCGCGGTCGAGGTGCGCATAGACGACGGGCCATGGCGGTCGGCGGAGCTCGGTCCATCGATCGGCGACGACTCCTGGCGGCAGTGGGTACTGCCGTGGGATGCGACAGCCGGTCGCTATCGCCTCCAGGTCCGCGCTACTGACGGTGATGGGCAGACCCAGACGGCCGCTGCCGCGCCACCCCGACCGGACGGCGCCACTGGACATCACACGGTAACGGTCGACGTAGAGAGCCTGTGATCCGCTGTCCCCAGGGACAGGGTCGTCGACGGCTGATATGGCTGACGTGGTCTGTCGGACAGGTTTTTCGCGGTGCAGACCACAGATCGCTGATTACCGTCGCAGGCTAACTGGAAGTGACAGGCCGGGATCCCACCGGCTGCCCGCACGAAGCACCCGCCGTCACCAACGGTAATCGGTGACCGGTCGAGCATCGAGGAAGCATGTCACTGCGTTGGAACGCGCGCGTGCCGCGCGCCATGTTGGCCGTCGTCTGCGCCTGCGCGGTCGCTCTGGTCTCGGCGCTGCCGGCCGCCGCAGCCGGCAAGAAGAAGGGCCGCCACTACACCGTCAGCCAGGGGCCGTGCCAGATCGAGAAGCTGCCGAAGGGCGCGAGCCATCAGTGGACGCCTGCAGGCGAATCGATCGTCCACAGGGTCAGCTATGGACAAGGGCTGCAGGACATCGCGTGGTCGTACGGCTTCAAAGGCGACAAGGCGTTCCACCGGCTGTGGGACGCCAACCCCCAGCTCGATGCAACCTACCTGGAACGTCCAGGCATCACGATCCGCATTCCGGCATGCCGCGCCGAGCTGCGTCGTCGCAAGCTGCCGAAGCCTCCGCCACCGCCGGAGCCCACGCCCGAGCCGAGCACGGCGAACTCCGAGAGCCAGTCGTCGGACAGCCAGTCGTCGGACAGCCAGCCGGCCGAACCTGCGCCGAAGCCGAAGCCGAAGCCGGCAGCGGCAGTTCCGTCCGGAAGCGTGTGGGACAAGTTGGCCCAGTGCGAGTCCGGCGGCAACTGGTCGATCAACACGGGCAACGGCTACTACGGCGGCCTGCAGTTCAGCCAGTCGTCGTGGCAGGCGGTCGGAGGTAGCGGCCTGCCCCACGAGCACAGCCGCGAAGAGCAGATCAAGCGCGGCGAGCTCCTGCAGGCGAGGCAGGGTTGGGGCGCGTGGCCAGCGTGCAGCGCGAAACTGGGACTGCGCTAGCGAGAGCTGGCAGTACCGTCCGAGCGCATCGGGCCCGATGGGTGATCGTGCCCATCGACCTCATGCGCGCGTTGGTTGGTGGCCTGCGCGAGCACCGTGTCGATTTCCGCACCGACGAGCTCGTCGCGATCGAGCAGGGCGTCGCGTAGCGCCGACACCAGGTGCAGGTTGTCGGCGAGCAGTTCGGTGACCCGGCCCTTGGCGGCGGCGAGGAGCCGGTCGACCTCGTTGCGCGCCCGGGTGTCCGAGAGCACGCGACCGGTCAGGTTCGTACCTGCGAGCGTGGACTGCTGGACCGCCGCCAAGGACACCAGCGAGTCGCCCATGCCGTGGACGCCGACGATCTCGGCGGCCAGCTGTGTCGCTGCCGCCAGGTCGCTGGACGCCCCGGTGCTCGGCTCGCCGAACGCCAGGTGTTCGACACAGTGGCCGCCCAGGGCGATCTCGACCAGCGCCAGCAGCTCGCCGCGTGTGCGGGTGTAGACCTCGTCGAGATCGCCGTGGGCGAGCAGCCCGAGCGACGTGCCCCGCTTGATGATCGACAGGACTTCCAACCGCCGCGTACCCGCCAGGTGCGCGATGACTGCGTGACCGGCCTCGTGAGTGGCAACGACCCGGCGCTGGTGTGGCGTGTACGCAACAGGGCTGGTGAGGCCGAGCTCCGTACGCAGGCGCGCGTGCTGGACGTCGGACCACCCCATGCCGTCCCGCCCGTCGCGCAGCGCGACGATCAGCGCCTCGTCGAGCAACCGTTCCAAGATGACCGGCGTCGCCCCCAAGGTCTGCTGTGCCAGCTGGTCGCGGAGATCCGCGCGGTCGAGCTCCGCCGTGTGCGCCTTGCGCTTCAGTAGATAGTCGATCAGGTCCCGCCGGGCGTCCTTCGCCGGCACGTCGAACGTCAGCCTGCGGTCGAATCGACCGGGTCGCAGCAGGGCCGGGTCGAGGCTGTCCGCCCGGTTGGTCGCCGCGATGATCAGCAGGTTGTTGTATGGCGCCGCCTGCCGGCGCAGCTGACGGTCGGCGGGCAGGTAAGCGTTGAACGCGTCGGCGACCCAGTTGCGCAGCCGGATGCCCGCGGGCGGGGTGTCGAAGGACTGCAGCTGCACGAGGAGCTCGTTGACGACACCGCCGGTGCCCTCAGAGCTGCCGAAGTGCGAGGTCGCGAGCCCCGATGCCGGTTGCAGGCCACCACGTGTAGTGGCGATCGCGTCGATCTCCTCGATGAAGCCGATCGCGCCGCCCTCCTGCCGCGCCGCACGACGCAGGGCACGGAAGTAGCTGCGGATCTTGCGCGCGGTGGCGCCGTACCACATCGATTGGAAGCTCGTGGCCGACACGAAGAAGAACGGGACGCCGGCGTGGTGCGCCATCGCTTTGGCCACATGCGTCTTGCCGGTGCCGGGAAGCCCTTCGAACAGCAGCCCGCGCCGTGGCGTGCCGCCGAGCCGGTCGCGGTACCGCTGGTAGGCCAGGAACGTGTTGAGTGTCTGGACGACCTCGTCGACGACACCGTCGAGACCCTGCACGTCGTCGAAGGTGACGTCGATCTCCTCGGGCCGCACGCGCTGATGAGGAGATCTGCCGGCCGCGAGCGGCATGGCGACCATCACGCCGATCACCACGATCAAGAAGACCGGCAGCAGGATGAGAAACGGATCGCTGGGCATGTCCGGCAGCGCGAGAACGTTGAAGGGCGCGCCGGTGGCGATGCGGTACCACAGGAACAGTTGGGGGATCGTCAACACGACGGCCAGCGTGACCAACCGTCGTTGGCGGGCCCGTTCCCTGGCCGCCCCGACATCGAACGCGCGGCCGTCGATCAGTCCGCCGCCGAGCTCCGCCGCCACGGTCGTCATGCATCGACCTCGATTCGTGTCGCCGCCGGTCACCGGTCCCGCCCGGCAATGGCGCTGCAACTACAGAGAGTAGCATAGAACGCCGGCGACGGGAAGATCGGTGACTTTCTGTCACTCGCCGGGTCAGATGATGCGTGCGCCCGTGTCGCTGTCGAACAGGAAGCTGTTTCGAAGATCGACCGTCGCGAACACCTGGTCGCCCGGCGCGATCCGGTGGGACGGGCCGACGGTGCTGTACAGCAACGACGGGCCGGTCGCGGAACCAGGCGGACGCAGTGCGACCACGGTCGTCGCGCCCTGAGGTTCGACGCGGGCGACGACGACAGGCAGCCGGCGCGACCACTCGTCGCCCGGCGCGCCGTCGTCGAGGCGGACCGCCGCGGCACGCAGCCCGAGCGCGATCCGATGTCCCGACGTGTGGTCACGGACCCCCGCCCGCTGCGACGCGTGCAGACGGACGGCGGTGCCTTCGGCGTCGATCCACGCGGTCGAGCCGTCATCGCGTAGCGTCCCCTCGAGCAGGCCCAGTGGGGGCGAGCCGAAGAAGCGCGCGACGAACAGGTTGACAGGGCTGGCGTACAACTGCATCGGCTCGTCGATCTGCACCACGCGGCCGCGGTGCATGATCGCGATGCGGTCGCCCAGCGCCATCGCGTCACGCTGATCGTGGGTCACGTAGATCGTCGTGATGCGCATGCCGCGCTGCAGTTGCTTCAGCTGTCGTCGTACCCGGCCCCGTTCAGCGGCGTCGAGTGCTGCAAGCGGCTCGTCGAACAGGAACACACGCGGGTTGCGGGTCGTCGCCCGCCCCAACGCGGCCTTCTGCCGCTCGCCCGACGACAGCTCACGCGGACGGCGCCGCAGCTTGCTCCACAGCCCGAGTACACGGGCCTCGGCACGGACACGAGCGCTGGCCTCGCCTTCGGGCACCTTCCGCAGGCGGAGTGCGAAACCGAGGTTGTCCTCGACGGTCAGATGTGACAGCAGGGTGATCGACTGCGAGACCAGAGCGACGTCGCGGTCGCCGGGTGCCAGCTCGTTGACCACCTGGCCGTCGATCGTCACGGTGCCCTGATCAGGTCGTTCGACTCCGGCGATGGTACGCAGCACCGTCGACTTGCCCGACCCCGACGGGCCGACGAGCACGAGCAGTTCGCCGGACCTCACGTGCAACGTGACATCGTCGAGTCCGGCGACGCTCTCGCCCCGCTGCTCGTCAGGGAACTCGACGCGTATGTTGTCGAGTGCGATGTCCACCACGCTTGTACTCCTTGCGTGGCCCAAGCCTACGTTCGCGCGTCCCCGGAACCCACGGTCGCCCCGGTCGTGTTCATCCGGTGTAGAGACGGCGGCGGTACAGTCGCCAGGCCAACACGAACAGCAACACGGCAAGCGTGGCGAGCAACAGCAGGTACAGCGGCTCGATCAGCTGCCCGCGCAGCATCTCGTCCCTGAGCAGAACCACGCCGCTCGTGACGGGCAGTGTGCGTGCCACCCACGTCAACGCAGGCCGGAAGCGCTCGAGGCTCAGCAGGAAGCCGCTGAAGAAGATGCTGGCGAGCAGGATCAACATCGCGTACTGCACGGCCTGGCTGTCGCTGCGCGCTGCCAGGGCCACAACGAAGCCCAGACCGGTGGATGCCAGCAGCAGCAGTCCTACCGTCGCAACGACGACGGGCCACGAGCCGGCCATCGGCACGCCCAGACCGAAGATGAGTCCCGCAATGAGCGCGCCCGAGATCACGATGCCCATGATCGTGAACGCAAGGTACTTGCCGATCACCATCTCGGCGGTCGTGACCGGGGCCGCGCGGAACAACTCGTTGGTGCCCAGCTCCCGCTCCTGGACGATGGACAACGCCACGAAGGTCACGACCATGTGCTGCACGAGCAGCGCAACGACTGCCGGCGCATAGAAGTCCACGAGCTGGACCGAGCCCTCGACCAGACGCCGCGTCGTGCCGTCGAAGGGGCTCACGATCACGTCGGGGCGCAGCGACCGGAACGTCGCGAGCTCGCGGTCGAGCGTCGCCAGGTCCGCGGACAGCTGGCTGACCTCGCGCCGGTCGATCGCGGACGGATCCGTTGACTGACTCAGGCGGTCCGAGCTTTCGGACAACGCCGTGTAGGCGTCGATGAGTGCCGCGCTGTCGCTTGCGCCCGCCGTCTGTTCGAGCCCGCCGAGCACCGCGAGCGACGGGCCCAGCGCAAGCGCGAGTCCGGCCAGATCCCCCTGCGCGAGCTGCAGCTGCCCTTGGGCGTCGCCGCCGCCGGCAAGCCGCTGGTCGAGGGTCGCCACGCTGGCTCTGGCGGCATCAAGGCGCTGCTGCACGTCGGCAGACTCCTGCTGGCCACTGCGGACGAGCTCACGCAGGACCTGCTGGTTGATCTCGTCGACGCCCGTCCTTGTGAACAGCTGGATCGCCTGGGTCTCCACAGGGTCGATCTGGTTGTGGTAGACGGTGACTTCGGCCTGCGAGCCGTTGCGGATCGTCTGCTCGGCGTCCTCTGGGAACACGAGCACCATCTGCACGTCGCCGCGTTGGAGGCGGGCGAGCGCGGACTGCTCGTCCTGCTGCACCGCCTCCACGGTCAGTCGCTCGCTCTGCGCGCTGGCGAACTGCTCGACCTCGCGCGCGACCTGGCTGTCCTCGGGCACGACGAAGATGGTCTTGACCGCTGGGTCGTCCTCGCGCAGACCCGCCCCGAACAGCAGCAGTATCGCGAACGGGCCGAGCACGAGGCTGAGGACCAGGCCAGGTTGGCGCGCGACCTGCACGATCTCCTTGCGGATGAACGCGCTGGTGCGGACGATGCGCCTCACCGCTGCGCTCCGGGCGCGTCGCCTCCAGCCTCGGTCAGCTCGTCCGGGTCCCGGTCGGACCGCGTGTCAGGAATCACGACGTCGGACTCGGGAGGCGTGCGCTCGTGGGCCGCGTCGGAGATCCCGCCAAGCTCGGTCGGGCCTTCCGCTTCCACGAGCTTCACGAACACGTCGTCGAAGGGCGGAAGATAGCGGTCGATCGATTCCACCGTGACGCCGCGCTCTTCGAGCCAGCGCTGCAATGACGGGATGACGGGGTCGGCGTCGTCCACCGTGATGCGCATGCCCTTTCCGTCGATCTGCGTGCGCTGGGCATGCGCCACGTAGTCGAGTTGCGCCACCTCGACGATCAGGTCCTGCTCGATCCGCTCGGCGACGGTCAGGTCGATGACCTCGCCACCGAAGGCCTGGCGTCGCAGCCCCTCGGGCGTGTCGACCGTGAGCAGTCGACCCTCCCTCAGCACGCCGATCTGATCGCAGTACGCGGCCTCTCCCACGTACTGCGTCGTGACGAACAGGGTTCGTCCTTGTTCGCGCAGTGACTCGAAGTGGTCCCAGAACTTGCGTCTCAGCACGGGATCGATCCCTGCGGTGGGCTCATCGAGGAACAGCAGTTGCGGCTCGTTGACCAGGGCGGCGGCGAGTGCGAGACGCCGCTGCATGCCGCCCGACGCCTGCCGAAGCCGCTTGCGACGGTGGGGCGTGAGCTCGACGAAGTCGAGCACCTCCGTCAGACGGTGGCGGCGACTCCGACGCATGCCGTAGATCGACGCGACGAAACGGAGGTTCTCGATGATCGACAGATGCGGGAACAGGACCGACAACTGCGGCATGTAGCCGATCCTGGCACGTTCGTCCTCGCCGAAGTCGTGCGGCCGCGTACCCAGCACGGTGACCGTGCCGCTCGTCGGCGTCTGGACACCCGTCAGCATGCGCACCGTCGTCGTCTTGCCCGAGCCGCTGGGACCGATGAAGCCGAAGATGATGCCTTCTCGCACCCGCAGCGTCAGATCATCGACTGCGATCTGCTTGCCGAAGCGCTTCGTCAGGCCGTCGGTCAGCACGATGTGGTCTGCCGTTTCGGCGTCCCGCCGGGAGCGGTCCGCGGCTGCCTGTGTCATTCGTCGACATCTTTCGTCCGAGCGACGGTGTTGAGCATCGCACCGTTCCGGGCACAACCGCTACAGTCGAAAGCCCGTGTGCCCCGGCGCGGGTCGGTAGAAACCGACTGCACGGCGAAGGCGGCGGGCGCACCGCTTGAACGGCCGCGCCGCGACGAACTCGACTGACCGCGGAGGTCCATGACGTGACCCAGACTGCGACCACCACCGTCGAGCTCGTCGATCCGGGCCTGAGACGGTTCGGCCGGATCATGCGGGTGGTGGGGATGATCGGGGTCGCCGCCGGGCTCACGGCCATCGCCATCGGCCTGTGGTTGGTGCGGGATCTGGATGTCGTCCTCGCGCGGTCACTGGAGCTGACTGCCGAGAACCTGACGACGGTGGACTCGTCGCTGGCGGTCGCGGCCGAATCGGTCGGTGTGGTCGAGGCGGGACTCGCCCGGGCCGAGGAGACGTCCCGAGGGCTGGAGGTCAGCCTCGTCGAGGGCGCCGCGCTGCTCGACGAGACAGGCCGGCTGCTGCGCCGTGACGTGGCATCGTCGCTCGAATCCGTCGAACGCTCGATGCCCGCGCTGATCCAGGTCGGTGGCACGATCGACTCGACGCTGCGTGCGGTGGACCAGTTGCCGATCGGCCTGTCGTACGATCCACAGGAGCCGTTCGACGCCACGCTACGGGCCTTGCAGCAGGATCTGGACGGTCTTCCCGAGGATCTGCGCACCCAGGCGGACACGATCAATGCCGCCGGCGACAACCTGCGTGTGGTGGGTCGGCAGAGCGAGGCAGTTGCCTTGTCGATCGGCGACATCCGGACCAACCTCGACGACGCGGCTGGCGTCCTCGCGCGCTACCGGACCACCGCGGGGCAGGCCGGCGATCTGCTGGATCAGACGATCGCGGACCTCGATCAGCGGCTGATCGTGCTACGCGTGCTCGTCATCGTGCTCGGCGTCGTGTACTGCGCCGGACAGGTGCTGCCGCTCTACCTGGGACACCGTCTCGCCGCATCGCGCGCGACGATCGCAACCGTCGACGACCGGTGAGCGGCGCAACACCGCCCTTCCGCTACCGCAGGCCCAGCTTGCGGGTGCAGGAGGGCCAGGCGCCCCAGCCCTGACGAGCCTTGAGCAGCCTGCCCCGTTTGATCTGCTCCTCGCGACTGGCCTGGTGTGGATAGCCGGTGCCACCGACCGCCCGCCACGATGACAGGCTGAACTGCAGCCCGCCGTAGTAGCCGTTGCCCGTGTTGATCGACCACCGTCCCCCGGCTTCGCAGGCGGCAAGCCGGTCCCACACGCCGCGCGGGATCGCCGCCCGCTGGCGGCGCCGCTCGGCCCGCCGCTGTCTGCGGCGCTCGGCCTTCTGCCTGCGACGTTCAGCCTGCGCGGCCTGCTTGCGTTTCGCCTCGAGCTGCTCTTTGAGCGTCGCGCGGGGCATCAGGTTCAGCGCCCGTGCCACGAACACCGCCAGCTCGCCGCGGCGCACGTGTTGGTCCGGACAGAACCGCGCCGCCCTGGAGGTGCAGCCGGCGGTGATTCCAGCTGCGGCGAGGCGGTTGATGGCGTCGGCGTGCACGCCACGGATGTCGCGGAAGTAGCTGTCGGAGGTGGCCGGCAGATCGGCGGCGCGGGCGAGCAGTGACGCCATCTGGCCGCGGCGCAGTGTGTCGCCGATGCAGTACTCGTCTTCAGCACATCCCTGACTGATGCCCGCGGCCGCCAGACGGTTGATCGCATCCTCGTGGACCGCCTCGTCGTCGTCGTCGAAGTGATCGCTACGGGCGTCGGGCAGGTTGAACGCGCTGCTGATGATGGCCGCCACGGGACCCCGCCGGACAGCGTCATGCGGGCAGAACTCACCGTCGCCGCAGCCCGTGACGATCTCGTCTTCCACGAGGACCTCGATCGCCTCCTCATATGGCGTGCCGTCGTCGTCGGTGAAGGCGTCGCCGGCGTTGGCTGCAGTGGCGGGCAGCACCAGTCCGGCGGTCAGCGTGCAGCACAACAACCAGCGCAGCAGGGCCATCAACACGTCCTTGTTCGCTGTCAGCTGTCACGACGACCGCACGCCACCGCGCTGCCATGTCCGAACGGACAGTGGCCGCGCGCTAGCGTCAGGTGGATGCAGATCGACATCCACGCCGACGTCGGCGCAGCCCTCGCCGCCCGACACGCGATCGTCGCCCTCGAGAGCACATTGATCGCACACGGCCTGCCCCGGCCGGTGAACCTCGACATCGCCGGGCAGATCGAGGACCGCGTGCGAGCGCACGGCGCGCAGCCGGCGACGATTGCGGTGCTCGACGGTCGGGCGCGCATCGGTCTGGACCGCCACCACATGGAACGGATCGCCACCGCCGACGTCGCGAAGCTCAGCGAGCGGGACCTCGCGGTGGCTGCCGCCAAGCGCATCGACGGCGCGACCACGGTCGCCGCCACCGCGAGCCTTGCGGACCGTGCTGGAATCGCCGTGTTCGCCACCGGCGGATTGGGCGGCGTGCACCGCGACGCAGCGCGCAGCTGGGACGTGTCGGCCGACCTGGGCACGCTCGCGCGGACGCCGGTCGTCGTGGTTTGCGCCGGCGTCAAGTCGATTCTCGACGTGGCTGCGACCCTGGAGCACCTCGAAACGCTCGGTGTCCCCGTCGTCGGCTACCGCACCGACCGTTTCGCCGGGTTCTACCGCAGCGACTCGGGGCATCCCGTGCCGTGGAGCGTCGACGACGTCGACGAGATCGCGCGGATCCACGAGGCGATGACCACCATGGGTTCGCGGACGGCGCTGGTGGTCGCCAACCCGTTGCCCGAGACCGAACAGCTCGACGCGGACGCGCACGACCGTGCGCTGACCGGTGGCATGGCGCGCGCGGACGCGCGGGGTGTGCGTGGTGCCGCGCTGACGCCGTTCCTGCTCGAGCACTTCCACGAGGTCACCGGCGGGCGCAGCCTGGCCGTCAACATCGAGCTCGTCCTGCGCAACGCGGAGCTGGGCGCCGCGATCGCCGGGGCGCTGAAGCCGTGATGGTGGCAGCGCCCGCGATCGTGGTGATCGGTGACGTGATGACCGATGTCGGCGTCCGTCCAGCATCCGCCGAGATCGCGCAGCGCAGCGACACCACGGCGACGATCACCGTCGCCACCGGCGGCGCCGGCGGTAACGTCGCGGCGTGGCTGGGGCACCTGAACGCGTCCGCCGGTCTGGTGGCCCGTGTGGGTGACGACGCGGCGGGCCGCGCGGCCGTCGGCGACATCGAGCGTGCCGGCGCGCAGGTACGGACAGCGACCGACCCGGTGGCGCCGACCGGTGCGGTGGTCGCGTTGATCGATGCGGCCGGTGAGCGGACGATGCTCACCGACCGTGGAGCCAACCGCAACCTCGCGCCCGATGATCTGCCCGGTGAGTGGTTCCGGGCTCCGGCGCATCTGCACCTGTCGGCCTATGTGCTGTTCGACGAGCCGTCACGACGTGCTGGAGCGGCGGCGCTGCAACGGGCCGTCACCGTCGGCATGACGATCTCGGTGGACCCCGCGTCATGGGCGCCGCTGAGCGTCCTTGGCGCCGCGCGGTTCCTCGACCTGACGTCGATGGCGCAGCTGTGCCTGCCCAATGCCGACGAGGCGCGCGTCCTCACCGGCGAGGAGGACCCAGTCGCGGCGGCGCGCAGCCTGGCGGCCTGGTACGGCAGTGCGGTTGTGACCTGCGGCGTCGACGGAGCGGTCTGGTCGGACGGTCACGCCGTGCGCCGCCAGCCTGCCGACCCCGTCACCGTCGTCGACGCGA
Source organism: Nitriliruptorales bacterium (assembly GCA_024644015.1). Classification (GTDB taxonomy): domain Bacteria; phylum Actinomycetota; class Nitriliruptoria; order Euzebyales; family JAHELV01; genus JAHELV01. The sequence continues at coordinate 57,967 of JAHELV010000013.1, read as the reverse complement.
CCGGCGCCGGCGACGCGTTCGTGGCGGGCTATCTGGACGCGGCGGTCCGGGGGCGGCCCCCAGCCGAGGCGCTGGCCGACGCGGTGCGCACGGCCACCTCGGTCGTCGGCGTCATGGGCGCCGGTCCACGCCGGTGACACCGTGGCTCACGCGGCGTCGGCCGCCTCGGCGATGATCCGCTCAGCGATGTGCTCGGGCACCTGCTCGTAGTGGCTCGGTCTGACCTCCAGCCCTCCAGCGCCGCTGGTCAGGCTGCGCAGGTCCGCGGCGTAGCGCAGCAGCTCGGCGCGCGGCACGTGGGCGACCACCACCGCGGTGGTCGGGCCGCCGCGGCCGCTGCCCTGGATGCGGCCCCGGCGCGATGACAGGTCACCCATCACGTCGCCCATCAGCGCGTCCGGCACGTCGACGCGCACCTCGTCGATGGGCTCGAGCAGGACCAGTCCGGCGTTGTTGGCGGCCGCGCGGAACGCCAGCGACCCGGCGACCTGGAACGCCATGTCCGACGAGTCGACGCTGTGGTGCTTGCCGTCGAACAGTGTCACGTCGACGTCGACGACGGGGTATCCCGCAAGAACGCCCGAGGCCATCGCATCGACGATGCCGCGCTCCACGCTGCCGATGAACTGCCGTGGGACGACGCCGCCGACGATGTTGTCGTGGAAGGTGAACCCGGCGCCCCGTTCGGCCGGTTCGACCCGTACGTGGGCGATGCCGTACTGCCCGTGGCCGCCCGACTGCTTGACGTGCTTGCCGATCCCCTCGGCGGATGTCCGCACGGTTTCGCGGTAGGCGATCCGTACCGGCCCGGCCTCGACGGACACCCCGAACTTGCGTTGCAGCCGCGACTGCACGACCGCCATGTGGGTGGGGCCGTACACACTGGCCACCAGCTGGTTGGTCTCGGTGTCACGGACGATCCGCAGCGCCGGGTCCTCCTCGGCCATGCGGGCCAGCGCGCTCGACATCTTGTCCTCGTCACCCGAACTGGCCGGGTGCAGAGCGAGCCTGTAGTACGGCTCAGGCGGCGAGGCGACCTGCGGCATGGGGGTGGACCCGTCCACGTCGATGACGTCGTTCGTGCGCACGTCGTCGAGCTTGGCGACAGCCACGATGTCACCCGCCGCGGCTGCGGTGACGGGGTCGTTGTCGCCGCCCTGCAACCGGAACAACTGATGCAGCCGTACCTTGTCGCCGGTGCGCTGGACACGCAACACGTCGTCCGCGTGCAGCGTGCCGCCGAGCAGGCGCAGGATGTTGATGCGTCCGACGTACGGGTCTGACTGGGTCTTGACGACCAGCGCCGCGGTCTGCTCGCCGCTCGACCGTGGGCTTGGAGCCTCCGCGACCAGGAAGTCGGCCAGGAGCTTCACGCCGATGCCGGCGGTGGCCGACGTGCACAGCACGGGAAAGAACCCACCGCTGGCGATGCCCGCTGCGAACACCTTGCCCAGCTCTGCGGACGAAGGTGTCTCGCCTTCGAGGTAGGCCAGCAGCATTTCGTCGTCGTGCTCGACGATCGCCTCGACGAGGAACTCGCGGTTGCGGTCCGCCTGCGCGCGTCGTTCCTCGGGCACGTCGCGTTCGGCGCGGCCCTGTGCAGTCTTCTCCACGGCGACGAACTGCAGCAGATCGATGACCCCGGAAAGTTCGGCCCCGACTCCGAGCGGCATGTGCACTGGCGCGAGCGCGTTTCCGCAGCGCTCACGGAGCCCGTCGACGGCGGCCTGGTAGTTGGCCTGCTGCTGGTCCATCTGGTTGAGGACCACGATCCTCGGAAGGTTCAGCTCGTCGCAGGCCGCCCAGAGACGGTCGTGCTGTGGCTGCACACCGGCCGCGGCGTTGACCACGAACAGGGCGACGTCAGCAGCGGCCAGTGCGGGGTATGCGTCACCGATCGCGTCGTCGCCGCCAGGGGCGTCCAACACGTTGATGTGGTGGTCGCGCCACCGCACCCAGCCGACTCCGAGACTCAGGCTGGAGCCGCGCTCGCGCTCTTCGGGCTCCGAATCGAGAAGGCTGCCGCGGCTGTTGTCCGTGCCGCCGAGGGCGATCAACGCTTCCGCCAACGTCGTCTTGCCGGTGCCACCGTGACCCACAAGCAAGACGTTGCGAATTCGTTCAGTGGGCGTGATGGCAGTCGGCATGCGGCGTCCCCGATCGTTGGGCGCCGGCTCGATGAGCCTGTGCACCAGCGGCCGGCCGGCGCGGTCGGTTGATCGTACGAGGTCGGGCGGTCGCGCGCGAGTCGATTTCTAGCGTCGGGCCTCGACATGGTCGCGCACCTGTCGGCGGAGCCGGAACACAATGGCGCGCATGCCCCGCAGACGCAGCGGGCTGATCGTCTGGTCGAGCCCCATGCGCTCCGTCAGGTCGTCGGGAACCGTCAGCACCTCGTCGACCGTCGCGTCGCGCAGGCCGTCGGACAGGATGCCCGCGAACGCTCGGGTCGTTGGTGCCTCGGGCGGGCAGTCGAACCAGATCTCGACCGTGCCGTCCCCGGCGACGCGTGTCTGGAGGAAGAAGGGCGTCTGGCATTCGACAACTTGCTCCATGGTGGAGCTGTCGACGTGCGGTGGCAGCGGTGGCAGCGACTCGGCGTACTCCAACAACAGGTCGATCCGCAGTTCGTCGGGAGCGTCGCGGAACTCGTCGACGATAGCCTCGAGCCGCGCCGTCAGGTCGGTCGTGTTCATGTGTCGGTCGTGCTCATGTCGGGGCCTCCGCTCGGCGCCTCCGCGGGGCTGGGTCAGCTGGGTGCCCATCATCGTCCAACCTCGGGTCCCCCACGGCGGTTGCTGGCGGGGCGCTGTCCGGTCGAGCATGGTTACCGTGCAAACCCGGGACGGTGGCGATCGTCCGCCACCTACTATGGCTCCGCGAGCCGCCCCACGCGGGCGTTACATGTGCGAGGGAGCCGCGTGCCGCGGCCCCACAACCCCTCACGTCGTCGTAGGCGAAGGAGTTCCGGTGACCGCGCCCCCAGACCAGGATCCCGCACTGCAGCAGTACGCCGACCCCCAACGGCTGGTCAGCACCGCCTGGGTCGCTGCACACCTCGATGATCCCGACGTCGTGATCGTCGAGTCCGACGAGGACGTCCTCCTGTATGAGACCGGGCACATCCCCGGCGCGGTGAAGGTGGACTGGCACACCGAGCTGCAGGACTCGGTCACGCGTGACTACCTTGACGGTCCCGCCTTCGCCGAGCTGCTGTCGGCGAAGGGCATCTCCCGCGACCAGACCGTGGTGTTCTACGGCGACAACTTCAACTGGTGGGCCGCGTACGCGCTCTGGGTCTTCTCGTTGTTCGGCCACTCCGACCTGCGGCTCGTCAACGGTGGACGACAGAAGTGGATCGCCGAGAACCGCCCGCTGACGATCGACAAGCCGGACCGGCTGCGAACCGGGTATCCCGTCGTCGAGCGCGACGACAGCGTCGTGCGCGCGTTCCGCAGGCAGGTCGAACAGCACCTCGACGCCGACGGCCCGCTGGTCGACGTCCGTTCACCCGAGGAGTACCGGGGCGAGAAGCTCCACATGCCCGACTATCCGCAGGAGGGTGCGCTGCGCGGCGGGCACATCCGGGGCGCGGTGAACGTGCCTTGGAAGACGGCCGCGAACGATGACGGCACTTTCCGCAGCGTCGACGAGTTGACGGTGGTCTACCGCGACGGTCAGGGGTTGGAGCCCACCGACGACATCATCGCGTACTGCCGCATCGGCGAGCGCTCGAGCCACACGTGGTTCGTGCTCACCCATCTGCTCGGCTACGACAACGTGCGCAACTACGACGGGTCCTGGACCGAGTGGGGCAACCTGGTTGGTGCGCCGATCACCAAGGGTGACCAGCCGCGATGACTGGAGCGCCGGTGTGGCCTGTGGCTGCCCTGGTGGGTGGTTGACGGCCACGGCGGGGCGGGTGTGGGGGCGCTGCACGTTGCGGCGCGCGCGACCCGTTAGGCTGCAAGATGATGAGTGCCTCAAGCAGCGCCAGCGGTAGGCACA
>JAHELV010000013.1:34484-53859 GCA_024644015.1 Nitriliruptorales bacterium | reverse complement strand
AGCGCCAGCGGTAGGCACAGGTCACGTGCCTCAAGCAGCGGTGCAAGGCGCACGGCGTGAGCGCTGGAGGTCAGGTGGCGGTCGGGCGTGTGCTCGGGACCGAAGACGCGACGCCGTTGGACTTCTGGGTCGGCATCGATCCGAAGGCCGGCCAGTACCTGCAACTCGACGACGTCGTGGTCTGCGATCGTGACCTGCCGGATGGGCGTACGCTGCGGATCAGCGGTGTCGTCGGGCAGGTACGTGCTCGCCACGAGGGCGCACGGTTCGACGGCGACGTGTTCCTGGTGTCCGACGGTCTGCTGCCCGCAGACACGATGGAGGCGGCGCAGGTACAGGCCACCCGATTCGAGCCCGAGGTCTTCGTGCCGCCACATCCGGGCACCGCGGTGCGGCGCGCGACCGGCGTCGAGCGCGACGAGGCGCTGTTCTTCGATGGCATGCGGCACCGCCTGCCCATCGGGCTCTCACGGGCCGGCGAGCCCGTGTACGCCAACCTCGAGTTCCTCGACGGCACCCGAGGCGCCCATGTGAACATCAGTGGCATCTCCGGTGTGGCGACCAAGACGACCTACGCCACGTTTCTGCTCCACAGCCTGTTCCACTCGGGCGTCCTCGGCGGCGAAGCGCACAACACCAAGGCGCTGATCTTCAACGTCAAGGGCGAGGACCTGTTGTTCCTCGATCACGACAACCGCCAGCTCGATCCCATCGAACGCGCGCGCTACGAGGCGCTGGGACTGTCGGGAGGCGCCTTCAAGTCGGTCGAGCTGTGGGCGCCGCCGCGCCGCGGTGCCCACACGGCGGTACCCGACACCGGCGCCCGACTCGACGGCGTCGGCGCGTTCTTCTGGACGCTCGACGAGTTCTGTCGCGACGAGCTGCTGCCGTTCCTGTTCGCTGACGCCGCCGACGACCGCCAGCAGTACACGATGATCGTCCACCACCTGACCGCCAAGCTGCGCAGGGAGGCTGTCAGCCTGGGCGACGGCGGGGTGCGCGTCGAGGGGCGGTCCGCACGGACGTTCCGCGACTTCATCGACATCCTGTCGGACCTGCTGGAGTCCGACGACACCGCCACTGACTGGGCCGGACGGGCGATCGGGTCGGGAACGATCAATGCGTTCATCCGACGGCTGCACGGCGCCGGAAAGCACCTGGAACACCTGATCCGTGGCGACCTGCCGAATCCTGACAGGCACCACATCGCGCGCGAGCAGCAGATCACTGTCGTCGACATCCACGGACTGCACGACAGAGCCAAGCGCTTCGTGGTCGGCGTCGTCCTCCGCAGCACGTTCGAGGACAAGGAGCGGTCCGGGCAGGCGCGGCCGCTGGTGTTCGTGGTGCTCGACGAGCTCAACAAGTACGCGCCGCGCGAGGGCTACTCACCGATCAAGGAGGTGCTGCTTGACATTGCCGAGCGTGGCCGATCGCTCGGGGTGATCCTGGTCGGCGCGCAGCAGACGGCCAGCGAGGTCGAGCGCCGTGTGATCGCCAACTCGGCGCTGCGGGTCGTCGGACGGCTCGACACCGCGGAGGCCGGTCGCGAGGAATACGGATTCCTGCCGCCGGTGCTGCGGCAGCGGGCGACGATCGCGAAGCCAGGAACGATGATCGTGTCACAACCGGAGCTGCCGGTCCCGCTGGTGTGCGAGTTCCCGTTCCCGGCGTGGGCGACCCGGCCGTCGGAGGCGGGTGTCCAGGTGACCGACACCGTGGTCGGGCAACCAGACGACCCGTTCGAGGATCTCGCCGGCGCCGACAACGAGCTGCCGTTCTGATCATGCGGCCCGTCGCCGGTCCGACCCGTTGCCTGCCGACCATGCGCCGGCCTGCGGCGCCGGGACGGAGCTGACGGCGTGCGGCTGCTGCACACCGCCGACTGGCACGTGGGCCGGACCATCCGCGGACACGGCCGTGCCGACGAGCACCGCGCTGTTCTGACAGAGATCGCCGGGATGGCGGAGGAGCATGCCGTTGACGTTGTGCTGGTCGCGGGCGACCAGTTCGACAGCGCCGCGCCGTCCGCGGACGCCGAGCAGATCGTGTACGCCGCGCTGCTGGATCTGGCCCGGACCGGTGCGCATGTCGTCGTGATCGCCGGCAACCACGACAACCCGCGGCGCTGGGGGGCGATCACGCCGTTGCTGGCGCGCAGTGATGTGCATGCGGTGGCGACCGTCCGCCGCCCCGACGACGGCGGTGTGCTGACGGTGACGTCCCGCGCCGGCGAGACCGCACGCATCGGTTTGCTGCCGTTCATCTCACAGCGCACGGTGATCAAGGCAGAGCAGCTGATGGCGTTCGACGCCGGGCAGCACGCCAGCCACTACGCCGAACGCTGCCGGCGGATCATTGACGCGCTGGCGGCAGGGTTCACCAGCGATACGGTCAACCTGCTGCTGGGCCACGCGACCGTGACCGGCGGCGCTCCGGCTCTCGGTGGCGGGGAACGTGCGGCGCACACGATCTTCGACTACTTCGTGCCGCCACAGGTGTTCCCCACGACGGCGCACTACGTGGCGCTCGGCCACCTGCACCTGCCACAGCGAATCCCCGGCCCCGCGCCCCTGTGGTACGCCGGGTCGCCGCTGGCACTGGACTTCGGTGAGGCCGAACGCGACCACAAGGCCGCGTTGCTGGTCGACGTCAGCCCCGATACCCCGGCTCGGGTGCAACAGCTGCCCGTGCAGGGTGGACGCAGGTTGCGGACGCTGCGCGGCACCTTCGACGATCTACGGGCCCGTAGAGAGCAGATCGATCCCGACGCCTACCTCCGTGTGGTGCTCGACGAGCCACCCCGCACTGGGCTGGCCCGAGCGGTGCGTGAGCAGTTCCCACATGCCGTCGACGTGTCTATCAGCGCCGATCGCGACGACGCGCCGCGGACCGTTCGGCAGCGTGACGTCCACGGGTCGCCGCACGACCTGTTCGGACGCTACCTGGCCGATCACGGTGGTGGCGACGACGCGCTGACAGCGTTGTTCGCGCAACTGCTGGAGGAGGAGCATGCGGCCGACGCGTCTTGAGCTGACCGGCTTCGGCTCGTTCCGGGAGACGGCGACGATCGAGTTCACCGATGCCGACCTGTTCGTGCTGGTCGGCCCCACCGGTGCCGGCAAATCGACGGTGATCGACGCACTCATCTTCGCGCTGTACGGATCGGTGCCGCGGTACGACGACCGCCGTCTCGTCGCGCCCGTCATCAACCAGGGGCGGGTCGAAGCCAAGGTCCGGCTCGACTTCGTGGTCGACGACTCCGGCTTCACGGCGGTCAGGGTTGTGCGGCGCACCGCGACTGGTGCGACCACCAAGGAGGCGCGGCTCGAGCGTTGGGATCCCGAGGATCCGGATGGCGCCGACGGCCATACAGTCACCCTTGCGGGCAACGAGAAGGAACTGACTGAGCGCGTCGAGCGACTGCTGGGCCTGTCGTTCGACCACTTCACGCGGTGTGTCGTGCTGCCACAGGGTGCGTTCGCGCAGTTCCTGCACGCCCGGTCATCCGAGCGGCAGAACCTGCTCGTGGATCTGCTCGGCATCGAGGTCTACCGGCGCATCGGTCGTCGCGCGCGGGAGCGGGCGAAGCAGGCGACCACCCGCGTGGAGCAGATCCGCCGACGCCTTGACGGCGAACTCGCTGGCGCGACTGCTGACGCGCTGTCGGTGGCGATCGCCCGGGTCGACACCATGGAGGCGCTGCACACACAGGTCGTCGCCGCTCAGCCCGAGCTCGAACGCCTGCGCGAACGCGGCGTCGAGCTGCGCTCCGCGTCGGCGGCCGCCCGCGGCCGCCGCGACCTGCTCGACGGCATTGCCCAGCCGCCGGCGGTCTCCGCCCTGTCGCAGCGGCTTCGTGGCGCCGGGCAGGCCGAGGCCGATGCCGCGGAGACGCTCGAGAAGGCGGAGCAGCAGCGGCTGGCGGCGGAGGCCGCACGGGCACGACTGCCTGATGGCGCTGCGCTCTCCGAGATACGGCGCCTGGTCACGGACCGCGACGTGCAGCATGGCCGGCTCGCTCCCGCGGCGTCAGCCCGCGCGGCGGCCGACGAGGCCCAAAGTGCCGCAGCAGCAGCACATTCGCGGGCAACTGCTGAGATGGCTGCCGCGGGTGTCGCTCGCGAGCGGGTGCGGGACGCCAATCTGGCCCACGCACTGGCGAAGGGTCTGCGGGTGGGAGAAGTCTGTCCGGTGTGCGCGCGGCCGGTCGACCAGGTGCCCGACCACGGGGACGCCGGCGACCTCGACGCCGCCGACGCGGTCTATGCCGCGGCGGAGCGTGCGGTCGCGCAGGCGTCGGACACGCACCGGAAGGCGAGCGCGGAGGCGGCCCGGCGGCAGGAGGCGCACGACGCGATCACCTCGGCACGGGACCTACTGAGCGCCCGTATCGACACGCTGGCCAACGAGCACGAGGTTGACGTCGGCGAGCTACCGCGGCTGCTCGAGGCCGTGCACCGCGGGGATCGGGATGTCGAAGCGACGCGAACGGATGAGCGGACGGCCCGCGCCGGGTTGCGGTCGGCGACCGCGGCGGCGCGACAGCTCGACGGACAGCGTCGCGCCGCCTGGAAGCAGTTCGATGCGACGCGGGACCGGCTCGCCGCGCTGTCGCCGCCGCCCGCTGAGCGTGATGACCTTGCGAGTGCGTGGAGCGAGCTGCTGGCGTGGGCGGACGTGCAGCGACCGGAGCTCGCCGACGCTGCCGACCTGGCCGCGCGAGCGGTCGACGAGGTCGCACGGCAGTGGCGCGACCGCAACAGCGCGTTGCTCGCGGCCTGCGCGGAGGCGGAGGTGACGGTCGATGGCGGCGATCCGCTGTCGGCGTGTGCGGCGGCGCTTGAACGTGCCCGAGGCGAGCGGGCCGCAATCGCGTCAGCGATCGAGACCGCCGACCGCCTCCGTACAGAGGTCGCGCAGGACGAGGATCTCGCCGAGGCGGCCACCCGGCTCGGCCAGCACCTGGGTGCCGCGCGTTTCGAACAGTGGCTGCTCAACCAGGCCTTGGCGCAACTCGTGGCCGACGCGTCGATCCGCCTGCGTGAGCTGACCTCGCAGGCGTACTCGTTGGAGGTCGACGAGTCGGGCAGCTTTCTGGTCGTCGACCACCGCAACGCCGACGAGCTGCGCTCGGCGCGTACGTTGTCGGGCGGCGAGACCTTCCTTGCGTCGTTGTCTCTGGCGTTGTCACTGGCCGACCACGTCGCACAGTTGGCAGCCGGCGGCAGTGCGCGGCTGGACGCGCTGTTCCTGGACGAGGGCTTCGGCACGCTCGACCACGACACGCTGGACGTCGTCGCCGCGGCGCTCGAGGAGCTTGGCTCCCATGGGCGCATGGTCGGCCTCGTCACGCACGTCCGGGAGCTGGCCGAACGCATGCCCGTGCGGTTCGAGGTTCGGCGCGCCGGTGAGACATCGATTGTGGAGCGTGTCGAGGCGTGAGTGGGCTGAGGAACTGGCCGGAGCCACGCCGTCTGGAGGCGCTGACATGAGCGTGACGATCGCGCTGGCCAGCTGGCCGGCGGACTACGGCACACCGGTCGTCGACGACCCGCTGTCGGATCCGGAGGTCGTGGTAGACACCGATGTCGAAGTGGCATCGGCGTCGTGGGCGCCACGTGAGCCTCGGACCGACCCGGCCACGACCGTGTGGTTCGTCGACGGCGTGCGGCGTATGGAGGCGCGAGCGTGGCTCACCGAGACGAGCGGTGCCACGACGCCCGGTCTGATCGCCTCCTGGGCGGCCGGCGCTGTGTGCTGCAACGGCGCAGCAGCGATCGAGCGCTGCGAGGTGCGGCGCGGCCTGTTCAGCGCCGGTGCCGAGCGGGTGGGATTGTCCGACGCAGCCGGCGGCCTGCAGTTCGCGGCATGCCAGGCGCAGAGCGATTCCGATGCCGGGCTGGGCAACGCCCTACAGGCGGCGATGCGGGCCACCGAGTTCGACATCGCCCGCACTGTGGGCGCACCCGGCGACCTGGTGTTCCTCGACGGCCCCGTCCGTGGCCGCGCCACGCCGCGCACGGTCGGGTACATCAAGACCCAGCAGGTGGCGTACCTGTCCCGCGCGCTGCAGCAGACGGTTGAGGAGCTGGGTGTCGGTCAGCGCACGCCGCTGTTCCTGACGGCGTCGAACAACTGGCAGCACTGGTCGTGGTATCTCCGGTTGTCGCGCGACGGAGCGCATCCGTGGGAGGCGGTCGTGCGCTGCGAGACCCCAAAGGAGGGTGTCGCCCTTCCAACGGCGGCAGCCCTGGCCGACGAGGCGACCGCGTCGCTGCCGCGGTTCGCGTCGTCCCCGCACCGGGATGTTCGCGCGCCGCAGAACCTGTATCCGATCGGTGCGCTGGAACGGCATCTGCGCCACCGCCTTGGTGACGGCGCGATGATCGGCCGCCGGCTACGCCGCATGGTCGCTGTCGGGGCGGTCGGAGCGGCACGGTGATGCAACCAGCCTGGCGATCCGGTGTCGAGATCAACGACGTCAAGCAGGACCTGCGTGAGGCCGTATGGCAGTCCTTGCGTGATGCGGGCGTCGCCCGTTTTCCGGGCGCGCGTGGACGGATTCCGAACTTCACGGGAGCCGACCACGCCGCCGATCGCCTTCGTGCGACCGCGGTGTGGTCGGCCGCTGCGACGGTCAAGTCGAACCCCGACTCGCCGCAGTGGCCGGTCCGGCAGCGCGCGCTCGAGGACGGCAAGACGGTGTTCGTGGCAGTGCCGCGGCTGCGGACGGACCACCCGTTCCTGCGTCTCGACCCGGACCGCCTCGACGTGTCGCCGCGTGCGGCGTCGTCGATCAAGGGGTCGGCCGAGCACGGCGTCCCGACGGCGGTCGACGAGCTGGAGCCGGTCGACCTGGTCGTCGTTGGGTGCGTCGCGGTTGACCGCAGCGGTGCACGCCTGGGCAAGGGCGGAGGGTTCGCCGACCTGGAGTTCGCGCTCGCCACGGCCGCCGGTCTGATCGGCCCCGACACGATGGTGGTCACGACGGTGCATCCGCTGCAGGTCGTGGCCGAGGAGCGCATTCCCATGACGGCGCACGACGTGCCGCTGGACATGATCGTCACACCCGACGAGGTGGTCGGCTGCGATCACGACCGCCCGCGCCCGGCGGGCGTGCTGTGGGATCACCTGTCCGACGACAAGATCGGCGAGATCCCATTGCTGCGCATGCTGGCCAGCGGGCCGACGGCCAGCTGACGGCTGACGTGGCGCTTTGCCCGCCGCGGTCGCAGCCGACGTGACAGGTACCTGTGTCGCCAGGAGCCTGATCGCATGTCACTACTCGGTTCTGTGTCGCTGGCCGCGCGCCCGGCGCTCGTGTTCGCGATCGGTCTGCTGCTGCAACACGAACGCGGCGACCGGGCTGCGCTCATGTCGCTCGGTCGCTATCTGCGTACGCTCCCGTCGAACGACCTGCGGTGTGCCGTGCTGACGGCGGACGTCGAGGGGGCGACGACGTTGCGTGCCGGCGTCGAGAGGGCGGTGGAAACGTACCGTGGCCGCTCGGATGCCGACGCGGACGCCTGGCTGAACGTGCAGATGCAGCGGGTGGCGCCACTGCGGGAGTGATCGACCGCTACCGTCACGGATGGTCCTCGGCCGCTCGGTTCAGAGGACCGCTCCGACGCGCGAATGTCGGCGGCTGCGGCTCTAGTCGAGTAGTCGGACGAAGCAGTACACGCCCGCAAGGACCGCGTACAACGGGAACATGCCCCACGTGACCCAGTAGGCTGCGGTGCGCTCACGGAAGCCGAGGTCGCGGTCCCAGATGAGCAGCGGGATCGCCGAGTACCAGTACGGCAGTACGCCTTGGGGTCGGTGGCGTCGGGGCTGCCGCCGTAGACCTTTTCGACCGTCCATTCGCCTCGCGGTCGCACAAGGGCGACGAGCTGCAGGCCGCCGACGAGCCCGATGAGGATCAGTCCGGCGACCGCGATGATCCACGTCAGCGCAGTGACCTCCGATCATTCCCCGATCAGTTCTGAATGGTGGTCATCGCGTGGCCAGAGCGACAACGGCCGCGATGATCGTGATCACCGCCATGACGCCCCAGACTGTGAGAAGTGCGAATGCGACGATGACGTTCTGGCGAGTGCCGATTCTGCGGCCGTGGCGCTGCATCGTCAGCCGGGTGACGATCCCGCGGCCGGCGAAGTAGACGTACATACCTCCGCCGACGAGCCCGAAGTACGCCCACGAGGGGTTACCGGCCGCCAGCAGGACGCCGGACGCCGCCATCGTCCAGAGGGTCAACGTGTCCCACAGGGCCTCGCCGCGGATGTCGGCGAAGTAGGACGGGTCGACGCTGTCCTCGGCTTCCATGAGCGTCAGCTTCACCGCCGTCGATGGCGCGAACCACGACACCGCCTGTCCGCCCCAGCACAACAACGACAGCGCCAGGACGACGATGCCCCACGCGACGCCCATTCGGTCGGTCCTCCTTCTCAGGTGGCGTGCGAGGCGCGCCGGGAGTGCCCGGCGTTTCGGATCAGCGTCCAGATCGAGGTGTCGTACCGCCGCAGCAGCAGCATGCCCTGCAGCACGACGAGTGCGATGTTGGTGAGCAGGTACGGCCAGGCCAGGAACGGCAGGATCGCCAGCACCCACAACACGGACGCGGCGACGCCCACGTCCACGCGCACGCCATGGCTCAGGATGAGCAGTCCCACCGCGACCTCGAAGGCGATGACGAGCAGCATCAACAGCTGGTCGTTTGGCATCAGGACGTCTCGCGTGAAGTTCTCGATGAAGGGAAACCACGCGCCGTCGGCGTAGCCGTCGAGCAGAGCAGGTTCGTCGGTCTTCGGCAGCGTGTAGACCGTGTTGAAGATCGCGGCGGCCAGGTAGAAGACCCCGACGACGCCACGCCAGACGTTCCACCCGATGCGAGCTAGGGGCCGCTGCCCACCGCGTGCCATGTCCGCACCTCCTTCGATGCTCACGACAGCGTTGTGCGGTCCACTGCGGCGCGCCAGGGGCAAAGGTCCCGCTGTCCACAGGACGGCCCGCATGGTCGTGCGCGGCGCGGCGCGGCGCGGCGCGGCTCGGTCGCAGTCGCAGATCGTGGCGACGGCCTTTCATGGTCGTGACGCGCCTCATCGGTTCACCTGGGGCTCTCGGCACCCACCAACACCTCGACGACACCGCGGTTCCCGTCCACACGGACCCGTTGGCCCGTGTGCAGTGTGGCGGTGGCCCCTCTGACTCCGACAACGGCGGGAATCCCGTATTCGCGGGCCACGACCGCGCCGTGTGTCAGAGCGCCCCCCACCTCGAGGACCAGTGCTCCGGCGTTGATGAAGAGCGGCGTCCATCCAGGGTCTGTGAACTCTGCGACCAGGACCTCTCCGGGAACAAGCGATTCACGTTGTGGATCTCGGACCACCCGCGTCCTTCCTTCGACGACGCCGGCCGATACGGGATTGCCCACCAACGCCCCGGCCGGTGCATCGGCCAGCCGGTGGTTCACCACCGGTGCCTCCCCATCGCTCGTGATGATCAACGGTGGGGTCAAGTTCCGAAACTGCTCCAGCTGAGACCGCCGGTTCTCAGTGAGCGCAGCCCAATCGACATCGGAACGCTCCCAGACCGTGGCCAGCTCCGCCCACGTGAGGTACCAGATGTCATCTGCATCGTTGATCATGTCGGCGGCCATCAACTGGCCGGCTACGTCCTTGAGGACTTCCTTGACCTCGCCGAGAACCCGTACGGCGAGGAACTTGTGGTGCTCACGCATCCCTCCGACCTCGGTCATCGTGTAGTAGAGCCGTTTCAGCAGTCGCACCCGGAGCGGGCCGAAGATTCCGTTGCCGCCCCGAGCAACCAGGTTCTTCATCGCCGTCGCCCGCTGATCGACGTACGTCTGCCGGCGGGTGCGCTGGCTGACCACCTGGTGGTGTGCGCGCGCGGCGATGACACGAAGTACCGGCACCGGGTCTTCGTGCCAGCGCGGCCCGGCGATGTCGATCTCAGCGGGGCCACGCATCCCGTAGCGGGCAATGAACCGGTTCCATGCCTCTATGAACTCGCTGCCACCTGTGAGCTGTTCGGCTTGCGCCAGCCAGGCCCGACCGTCCTCACCGAGGTGCCCGCACCACGCAACCAGCTCCGGTGTTCCCTGCGCCAGCTCGGCGAGGTCGTCGATGGCAACGTTCATCTCGTTCACGACGTTTCCGGGGATCGCCAGCGTGAGGGCCGCAACCTCGTTCGGCTCGAGCAGACCGCTGGCAAACCTCGTGAGGATCCTCGCCGCAGCGATTCCCGCCACCGCCTCCGGCACCCAGTGCAGAAAGAAGGGGAAGACGGTCGGCAGGGTGTCCAAGACCGCCGTGATCTGACCTGCTCCCTTCGAAGCTCGGTCGTACCGGCGGGAAAGGCGCTCGACGAAGCTGTCCATGCGTTGGTCGGTGTGGGCGACAACCCCCGAAAGATCACGCCAGAGGATGCCTCCGATCACCCGCCGGGGTAGGTCGATGGCGCGTTTGAGAGTGCTGAGAGGAATGCGCAGACCGTGGTGTCCCTGGAACTCGGGCCGTTGCATCGCCTGGTGAGCCGCCTCGGGCGCCAATGCATCGAGCTGCGCCAGCAATCCCAGAATTGGCCTTCGCAATACGGGGTGACGCAACGGTGTCGTGATGTCGGCGAACAGGCGTCCGCCGCTGGCCCGGACATACGAGTTCTCGAAGGGGCCTTCATCGTGGCCGATGGGCATCATCGTACGGATGGTCGAGAGGCTGACCGGGGTCATGGCCCGGGTCATGCTCTGCTGGTGACCCAGGCTCAGGAAGATGTGCAGTGTTCCATCCTGTGAGCCCAGGCCATCCAAGGGATACAGCGAGGTGATGGGACGTGATTGCAGCACGTGCACACGGGTCCCGGTGATGGCCCACTCGATGTCTTGGGGCCGGCCGTAGTAGGCCTCGATCTCGGACGCCAGATCGGCAACTTCCAGCACCTGTGCGTCGTGCAGTACGGACGCTCGACGTCGCGACGCGTTCAACGGAACCTGTCGGGTCCCGCCACCGGCGTCCGGGACGATGGTCACCGCCTTGTCGCCGGTCTGGCGGTCGAGGATCACCCGACGGCGCTTGTCGACGCGATACGCATCCGGGCTGACCGCTCCTCCGACCAACGCCTCCCCAAGGCCAAAGCCGGCATCGATGGCGACGGTATGTCGATGTCCGGTCAGTGGGTCGGCGGTGAAGACCACGCCCGACGTGTCCGCCATGACCATCTGCTGCACCACCACCGCGAGCTGCACGAGACGGTGATCGAAGCCATTGCGCGCCCGATAGGCGATCGCGCGGTCGGTGAAGAGCGATGCCCAGCACCTCCGGATGGCGGCGAGGAGCTTCTGCTCACCCTGAACGTTGAGAAACGAGTCCTGCTGTCCTGCGAACGATGCGTCGGGCAGATCCTCGGCGGTTGCGCTGGAACGCAGGGCGTAGGCCGATCGGGACCCCATCGTCTCCCATGCTCGCCGAACCGCCGCCGAGACGTCAGGCGGAATGTCGACGGCCAGAAGTGTGGCACGAACCGACTCCCCGACCTCGCGGACTGCCGACACATCCCCGATGTCGACGGACGCCAAGGCTTCGTAGAGCCTGTCGGGATCGGGGGCCGCTTCGACGAACCTGCGAAACGCAGCCGTGGTCACGCAGAATCCGGCGGGCACTGGGAACCCGGCGTGGGTCAACTCGCCAAGACTCGCTCCTTTTCCTCCCACCAGCGCAAGATCGGTCGCACGAGCCTCTGTGAGGGCAAGGATCATGGGGTCATCTCGGCTCACAGCAGTCCTCCGATACCTCTCGACAAGAAGACCACTCCGAACACCAGTGGGACCCAGATGCCAATGCCACGGCGGTGCGCTTCGAGCGCGTGTCTTGTCCACGTCAACACTGCCTGCGAGCGACGAGGAAACACGACGCGGATCAGCACCGGAAGGATGACGGAGAGGCAGAACACCAGGCTGACCAGGACTGCGCCAGTGAGCTTCTCGGCGAGAACCAGGTTGCTGAGGTGAAGCACAGAGATCGCCGAGAGGAAGATCGCCCACGGCCAGACCCATCACCGTGTAAGCGCCGGTGTATCCGACGGCATACCCGAGCCCGTTTCGCCATCCACCCCCCGAGGTCAGGAGCAAGGTGACCAAGGTGAGCGAGCCGATTGCACCGATCCCCGCCGAAGCTGGGAAGAGCGCCTCGAGGACAACCGGCCACGTATCAGCGCTCGTTTCCAAGGTCGAACCCGAGGTCGAGACCTGTCGTGGTCATGCCAACTACACGGCAACCATGTAACGCGCGAACGCGGCCGCCGTGATCTGCTCCACCGGAGTGGTCAGCGCAGTCACGGTCAGCCCCTTCACAGGTCGCCGAGGAACACCTCGATTATCACCTCGGCGGCGCGTCGGGGATCGGTCTCAGCGGACTACACCTGTGCTACGAGCCGGGCAGGTGGCGGGTGCTCGTTGAGACGGGGCCTCACCAACGTCTAGGGGGCTTGCCGCAGGGACCCCCGACGTGCTGACAATGCTCGCATTCACGTGAGCCGTCCGCGGCCAGAACCGACGGATATGGGAGTAGCGAATGGTTGATGCCGACGGGAGTGTGGCGATGACGGACCATGCGGTGGTGATCGCGGGAGGAGGTCCGACCGGGCTGATGTTGGCGGGCGAGTTGGCGTTGGCGGGGATCGACGTCGCCATCGTCGAGCGTCGCGCCAGCCAGGATCTCGACGGCTCGCGTTCTGGTGGTCTGCACTCCCGCACCATCGAGGTGCTCGATCAGCGTGGTGTCGCGCAACGATTCCTCGCAGCGGGGCAAGAACATCCGAACGTGGGCTACGCCGGGATCTTCTTGGACATCAGCGATTTCCCCACCCGCCACAACTGCGTGCTTGCGCTGTGGCAGCGCGACTTCGAGCGCATCCTGGCTAGCTGGGTCGACGAGCTGGCGGTGCCGGTCGTTCGCGAACGCGACGTGACGGGCTTCGCTCAGGACGACACTGGCGTCGACGTCGAGTTGTCCGACGGCCGGTCGCTGCGAGCGGACTACCTCGTCGGCTGCGACGGAGGGCGCAGCCTGGTCCGCAAGGCAGCCGGTATCGACTTCGTCGGGTTGGATCCCTCGACCAGCTGGTTGATCGCCGAGGTCGAGATGGACGATCCGCAGCTCGGCATGCGCCGCGAGGGTGGTGGCATCGGTCCCGTCGACCGGGCGGGGGGCGGGGGACCGTTCCGGGTCGTGCTGACCGAGAGGCACACCGACCACGCCAGCGAGCCGACCCTTGAGGAGCTCAGCGAGGCACTCGTCGGCGCCTACGGAACGGACTTCGGGGTGCGCAGCCCGACCTGGATCTCCCGTTTCACTGACATGTCGCGGCAGGCGGCCTCCTACCGCGCCGGCCGTGTACTGCTGGCCGGCGACGCCGCACACGTGCATCCCCCGCAGGGCGGCCAGGGCCTCAACACCGGCGTGCAGGATGCCGTGAACCTGGGATGGAAGCTGGCCCAGGTGGTCAACAAGACTTCACCCGAGAGCCTGCTGGACACCTACCACGCCGAACGGCATCCGGTCGGTGCCCGGGTGTTGCACAACACCATGGCGCAGGTCGCGCTCAGCAGCCCCGACGACCGTCACCAGGCCCTCCGCGACACCATGACCGAACTGCTGGGCATGGACGAACCGCGCAGGCGCATCGCCGCGATGCTCTCTGGTCTGGACATCCACTACGACCTCGGGGACGGACACCCGCTACTCGGGCGCCGCACGCCCGATCTCGACCTGGTCACCGCCACCGGCCCGCTGCGAGTCTTCACCCTGTTGCGCGACGCCCGGCCTGTGCTGCTCAATCTCGGTGAACCCGGTGGCTTCGACATCACGCCATGGGTGGCTCGAGTTCAGATGGTCGACGCCGAGCATCCCGGCAAGTGGGAGCTCCCGGTACTCGGCGAGGTCACTGCTCCCGCTGCGGTGTTGATCCGACCCGACGGGCATGTCGCCTGGGCGGGAGACCTCACGGACCCTGCGCTCCCTGTCGCGCTCACCACCTGGTTCGGACCACCTACCGCGGTGTAACGGCGGCCGGGCGGGCTCCATGATCTACCCGTACGAGCACTTGTTTGAGTGTCGGCGGGGGGATTTGAACCCCCAAGTCCCGAAGGACACATGGCCCTCAACCATGCGCGTCTGCCTATTCCGCCACGCCGACCAGGGTGGGAGAAGCCGCAGTATGCCACGTCGGGATCGCGCCTGTCACTGCGCGTGCACGGTTGGCACGCGTGGCCCGTGGACAGGCTGAGCGAACGAACTCACCGGCGGAACGACGTAAGGCGTGTCGTGGAGGTCCTACTCGTCGCAATTCTGATGGCGGTTGGTCTGGCAGGCGTCCTGCTGCCGTTCATGCCCGGCCTGCCGATCATCTGGGGCGCCGCACTGCTCTACGGTTTCGCGACCGAGTTCGGCGGCTTGGGCGTCACCGCCATGATCGCGATCACGGCGCTGGCGGGTATGGGCATCGCGGCATCGTTCGTCCTGCCCGACAGGGCCGGGGT
Source organism: Nitriliruptorales bacterium (assembly GCA_024644015.1). Lineage (GTDB taxonomy): Bacteria > Actinomycetota > Nitriliruptoria > Euzebyales > JAHELV01 > JAHELV01. Next base: position 39,302 of record JAHELV010000013.1, on the reverse strand, counting down.
TGCCAGCGGGGCGACGCGATCGACCCGGCTGTTCGCCGGCGTGATGGGGGTGGTTGGGTTCTTCGTCATCCCGGTGATTGGGTTTCCGCTGTTCGCGTGTGCCGGTGTGCTGCTCGCGCAGTACCGCGAGACCGCGGAGTGGGACGTCGCCCTGCGCTCGACGGTCGCGGTGCTCAAAGGCTTCGGCGCAGGCCTCGTCGCCGAGCTCAGCGCGGGTCTCGCGATGGTGGTGGTCTGGGTCGCCTGGGTCGCTCTGGATTAGCGCAGGGTCACCCGACGGCTGCGCGGACCCGTGACGCGACGTCACGCAGGTACGAGGCGGTGTGCGTCGAGCGGCCCGCGCCACGCCACACGACCGGCAGGTCCACCCACGAGCTGCATCCGCCGTACGCCGACGTGCGGGTCAGACGCACGGGCTCGTCGAGCGCGATCGCATCGACGACCAGCACCTGGAGAGGCTGAGTGGGCCGGAAGGCCAGTCGTTCCTCGATGTGCTCCGGCGTCCAGATGTGGAGGTCGGTCAGCGTCGCCAGCACCGCGGCGTCGGTCAGCGGGATCACGTCGACGAGTTCGACCCCGGCCCTGACCTCGAACCATCCGTCGTCGCCCACGTCCGCCGCACCCGCCGCGAGTACGTCTTCGTGTCCTGCTCGTACACGCTCGGCGTGTGCGTGCGCGACCGTCGGGAACAGCACGAAGCTGTCGCTGGCGACATCGAAGCGCTTCTCGCGGATACCACCCTTGCGCAGCAGGACGGTCTGGCGCCCATCGAGCAACGCGTACACGACGGCGGCCCATTCCTTGAGGGCAAGTGTCGTTCCAGTGGCGGTGGCACCCATCTGGCCATTGTGCTGTGCGTGCAAGGGGTCGGCCGCTAGCCTCGGATCACTGATGGAGGTCAAGCTGCGCAACCCCGATCGCATCGTCCACGTTCGCGGGCCGATGAACGTCGCCGGCGTGCTCCAACGTCTCGACGTCAATCCTGAGACCGTGCTGGTGATCAGCAACGGCGAACTGGTCACGAAGGACCACGTGCTGGCCGACGATGCGCGTGTCGAGATCCGACCGGTGATCTCGGGGGGTGCCGGCCCGGCTCGCTGCCACGCCTGCAGCTGCACCTCGGTGATCGAGGTCCGTCGCCACCGTAGCTCCTACTGTGCTGAGCACTTCATCGACCACGTGCGCAGCCAGGTGCGGTACGCGATCGATCACTACCGCATGGTGTCCTACGACGAACGCATCCTTGTCGCGGTCAGTGGCGGCAAGGACTCGTTGGCGTTGTGGGACCTGCTGCTGGACATGGGCTACCGCGTCGACGGCCTGTACGTCGGCCTCGGGATCGGCAGCTACTCGGACCGCTCGGAGCAGCTCGTGCGCGACTTCGCCGCACGGTGCGACGCCACGCTGCACACGGTGGACCTCGCGACCGAGTACGGCTACGACATCCCGGCCGCTACCGCGTTGCGCCGCCGCTCGTCGTGTGGCGTGTGCGGATTGAGCAAGCGGTACGCGTTCAACCGCGCCGCGGTCGAACGCGGCTACGACGTGATGGCGACCGGCCACAACCTCGACGACGAGGCCGCGACCCTGCTCGGCAACATCCTGCGGTGGAACACCCCGTTGCTGTCGCGCCAGAGCCCGTGCCTGCCTGCCCACGACGGCCTGAGCCGCAAGATCAAGCCGCTCTACCGCCTCGGTGAGCGCGAGACCGCGGCGTACTGTGTGATCAAGGGCCTTGACTACGTGGTCGACGAGTGTCCAATGGTCGCCGGCAACACGGTGCTGCGGTACAAGGACGCGCTCAACGAGCTCGAGCGCCATTCGCCCGGCACCAGAGCGGCGTTTCTGTTCGGGTATCTCGAGCGGGCCCGCGACGAGCATTTCGCGGTGACCGCGAGCAGAGGTGGTCAGGTGGTGAGCTGCGGGCGCTGCGGACAGCCGACCGGGGTCAACGAGCGCGATCACGCACGCCCGGCCACCTGCGCGTTCTGTCGCACGCGTGAGCGCGTGCTGGTCGCTGTCGCCGACCGCGGCGCGCCGGTCGTCCGCGAGCACGCGCGGGGTGCCGGGGCGCCGGCATGAGCCCGCGACGATTCGCTGGCCACGCCGCGCCACTGGCGGCCGGCGAGACGGTGCTGCTGATCGACCGCAAGCAGCGACGCTATCTGGTGGATCTGCAGGTCGGTGGCGAGTTCCACTACCACGGCGGCGCCGTCGCCCACGACGACATCCTCGGCCGGCCGGAGGGCACCCTGGTCCGCAGCGCGAAGAACACCCAGCTGCGGGTCTTTCGGCCAACCGCCGGAGACTGGACGGTCAAGGCGCCGCGTGGCGCGCAGGTGGTCTACCCCAAAGACCAGGCGTTGATCGTCGGGCTCACCGACATCGGTCCGGGAATGACCGTGGTCGAGGCGGGCGCAGGTTCGGGAGCGTTGACCTGCGCGCTGCTCGACGCCGTCGGCGTCGAAGGCCACGTCATCAGCTTCGAGGTGCGCGACGACCACGCAGCCGTCGCAGAGCGCAACGTCGTGCGTCGTCACGGCGCCAAGCCGGCGAACTGGACCCTGCACCGCGGCGACGTGATCGCAGGTCTCGCCGGCGTCGCATGTCATCGGATCGTGCTCGATCTGCTCGAACCATGGGAGGTCTGCAAGGCGGCTGCCCGTGCGCTGTATCCGGGCGGCCTGCTCTGTGCGTACACGCCGACGGTGCCTCAGGTGATGCGCCTGCACGAGGCGTTCGCCGACGACGAACGTTGGGGCGTCGCCGAGACCGTCGAGTCGTTGCTGCGGCCCTGGAACGTGGCCGGCCTGTCCGTGCGACCGGCCCACCGGATGGTGGCCCACACCGCCTTCCTCACGATCGTCCGGCGACTGCCCGACCAGCTGCCGGACTCGGGCACGCCGGGTTCAGAAGCGGGTCTCCGAGCATGACTCGACCTATACTCGGGATCGGCTGGGAGATACCCCGACCTGGTCGGCGCCACGAGCAGGAGGCCGCTGATGCGAGATCACGAAGCTGAGATCCGTAAGCTTCGCGCGGAGGTCGCCGAGCTGCAGGACGAGACGGTCCTGCTACGGCGCCGGCTCGAGCACTCACCGTCGAGCGTGCGTCGCCTCGAGGAGCGGCTGGTCGAGGCCCGCGCGCAGGTGAGCACTCTGTCGAGCAAGAACGCGCGACTCGCCGAGACCCTTCGCGAGGCGCGCGAGCAGATCGTCGCGCTCAAGGAACAGGTCGAGAAGCTGTCGGCCCCGCCCTCGACGTTCGGCGTATTCCTGCGCGACATCGACGGTGAGGTTGCCGAAATCTTCTCCAACGGTCGCAAGCTGCGCGTCCAGGTCGGGCCCGAAATCGAGCAGGAGTCGCTTTCGCCAGGCCAGGAGGTCGTGCTCAACGAGGCCCTCAACGTCGTCGAAGCCGCCTCGTTCGAGATCGTCGGTGAGGTGATGACCCTCAAGGAGCAGCTCGGTGACGAACGCCTGCTCGTCGTCAACCACACCGACGACGAACAGGTGGTGCGGGTCGCCGATCCGCTGTCGAGCGTCCGTCTGCGTGCCGGAGACTCGCTGCTCGTCGAGTCGCGGTCTGGCTATGCGCTCGAGCGCCTGCCGCGGCCGGAGGTCGAAGAGCTGATCCTCGAAGAGGTGCCGGACATCGCGTACACCGACATCGGGGGGCTCAGCTCTCAGATCGAGGCGATCCGTGACGCGGTCGAGCTGCCGTTCCTGCATGCCGATCTCTTCGTCGAGCACGAGTTGCGGCCGCCAAAGGGCATCCTGCTGTACGGGCCACCGGGCTGCGGCAAGACGATGATCGCCAAAGCCGTCGCCAACGCGCTGGCGAAGCGGGTCGCCGAGAAGGAGGGGCGCGACGACGCCAGAAGCTACTTCCTGAACATCAAGGGCCCTGAACTGCTCAACAAGTACGTCGGCGAGACCGAACGACAGATCCGCCTGATCTTCCAACGGGCACGCGAGAAGGTGCAGGAGGGCCACCCCGTCATCGTGTTCTTCGACGAGATGGACTCGATCTTCCGGACACGTGGGTCCGGTGTGTCCAGTGACGTCGAGAACACCATCGTCCCACAGCTGCTCAGCGAGATCGATGGCGTCGAGGCCCTCAAGGACGTCATCGTCATCGGTGCCTCCAACCGGGAGGACATGATCGACCCGGCGATCCTGCGGCCAGGTCGGTTGGACGTGAAGATCAAGATCGACCGTCCCGACGAGGTGGCGGCGCGCGAGATCTTCGCCATCTACCTCCACGCCGGTCTCCCGTTGCATCCGGATCTGGTCAAGCAGTACGAAAGCGAGGAGGCTGCGGTCGACTGGCTGGTCAGCGACACCTGCCGGCGGATGTATGCCGTCGATGACATGAACCAGTTCCTCGAGGTGACCTACGCCAACGGCGACAAGGAGATCCTGTACTTCAAGGACTTCAACTCCGGCGCGATGATCGAGAACGTGGTCGCTCGAGCCAAGAAGACCGCCATCAAGCGCTTTCTCGACGAAGGCCAGAAGGGCATCCGCGAAGATGACCTGTTGCAGGCCATCCGCGACGAGTTCAAGGAGAACGAGGACCTGCCGAACACCACCAACCCCGACGACTGGGCGCGGATTTCGGGCAAGAAGGGCGAGCGCATCGTCTACGTGCGCACGCTGGTGTCCGACGAGGACCATGGCATGAGCAAGGCCATCGAGAGCATCAACACGGGTCAGTACCTGTAGGCGTCACTGTCGGATTCGTCGCGGGTACACCGCCACGACGCGGGTCGTCGTGCGTCCGGTCAGCTGGAGCAGCCGTCGGTCTGTGGAGAAG
>JAHELV010000013.1:27819-34384 GCA_024644015.1 Nitriliruptorales bacterium | reverse complement strand
GGTGGTCGGCGGGGCGCGTGGTGGTCGGCGGGGGCCTAGGCTGGCCCGGAGCGGCGTTGCCGGCACCGCCGGAGGGAAGGATCGGCGCATGGCGCTGACGAAGTACATGGGGACCGAGACCGAGTACGGGATCACCGTGGTCGGGCGTCCCGACTTCAACCCGGTGCTGGCGTCGTCGATGGTGGTCAACGCCTACACCGCCGACGGGCATCCGCGGGCGCGATGGGACTACGAGGAGGAGAACCCGCTGCGCGACGCGCGTGGGTTCACGCAGCCGGGCTCACCGGACACCCCGCCACCTGACGACATCGGTCTCGCGAACTCGATTCTGACCAACGGTGCGCGGTTCTACGTCGACCACGCCCACCCTGAGTACTCGTCGCCCGAATGCTCGAACCCACGCGACCTAGTGGTGTGGGACAAGGCGGGGGAGCGGATCCTCGAGCAGGCGGCCCACCGGGCCGAGGGCCTGCTCAACGAGGGGCAGGGCCCGTCGCGGATGGTCATCACCAAGAACAACACCGATGGCAAGGGCGCCGCGTACGGGATGCACGAGAACTACATCGTCGATCGTCAGGTGCCGTTCGGTCAGTTGGTGCGACAGATCATCCCGTTCTTCGTAAGCCGGCAGCTGATGGTCGGCGCCGGAAGGATCGGCAACGAGTTCGATCTGGACGACGTTCCGTACCAGATCACCCAACGCGCGGACTTCTTCGAGGTCGAAGTCGGTCTGGAGACCACGCTCAAGCGACCGATCGTCAACACGCGGGACGAGCCGCACGCGGACCCAGAGCGCTTCCGCCGTCTGCACGTGATCATCGGCGACGCGAACATGAGCGAGGTCTGTACGTACCTCAAGCTTGGGTCGTGCGCGCTGGTGCTGTCGATGGTCGAGGACGGGTTCATGGCGGACCCGCCGGCGCTCGCCAAACCGGTCAAGGCTCTGCACGAGCTGTCCCACGACCTGACATGCACACATGCCGTCGACCTCAGGGACGGGCGTCGCATCACCGGCGTGCAGCTGCAGTGGTACTACCTCGAGTACGCCCGCAAGTACCACGAGACCCGTGAGACACCGGACTGGGCCGACGACGTGCTTGCCGTGTGGGAGCGGGTGCTCACAGCGCTCGAGGACGACCCGCTCCAGCTCGATGGTGTCGTCGACTGGGTCACCAAGCACCAGCTGCTGCGTAGCTACGCCGACCGGGACGGCCTGGCATGGGACCATCCCCGACTGCGCCTCATCGACGTGCAGTATCACGACGTGCGCCAGGACAAGGGTCTGTACAACCACCTGGCCGCCAAGGGCCGCTGTGAGCGACTGGTCACTGAGGACGAGGTCCGCGCGGCGATGACCACGCCGCCCGAGGACACCCGGGCGTGGTTCCGTGGCCGGTGTCTGGACAAGTTCCGGTCGTCGGTGACCGCCGCCGGATGGGACGCGATCATCTTCGACGTCGGCAAGGAGACCCTGCAGCGGGTGCCAATGATGGACCCAGGGCGGGGCAGCCGCGCGATGACCGAGGACCTCATCGAGCGCTGTGACACTGCGGCGCAGCTGCTCGAGGCGCTGCAGGGCTGAGCGCCGTGGACAACGGCGCTTCGCGGCGCCGGTGGCTGTGCCCGATCAGACAGGTCCACCGCTAGACTCGCAGCAACGGCAGCCAGGCCAGAGGTTGGTAACGATGAGTGACGGTGGACAAGTCCAACGACAGCGCGGTGCTGACGAGACCGACGAGGTCACCGCCGACGAGCAGGTCACCGAGGAGGTCGACACTTCTGACGTCGACGAGTTGCTCGACGAGATCGACGAGGTGCTCGAAGAGAACGCCGAGGAATTCGTCCGCAACTACGTGCAGAAGGGCGGTCAGTGAGCCGCGGCGCACCCGGCCGTGGGATTGGGCACCGCCCGGAACCACGCCGATGACCCTACCGCCCGACGCCAGACCATTCGACCCGACAGCGATCAGCTTCACCAGCACACTTCGGCGCGTCGCACCAGAGTTGTTCAGTACCGGCGACATGACCGAACATCGCGAGCACATGCCCGACCACCTCGACGGCACGACGATCGTCGCGTTGACGTACGTCGACGGCGTGATCATGGCCGGCGACCGCCGCGCGACCGCAGGCAACATCATCTCCAAGCGCGACATGCGCAAGGTCTTTCCCGCCGATGGCTGGTCGGCGGTCGGCATCTCGGGTTCGGCGGGACCGGCGATGGAGCTGGCGAAGATCCTGTCAACCGAGTTGGAGCACTACGAGAAGGTCGAAGGGGGCCCGCTGTCGCTCGAGGGCAAAGCCAACAAGCTGGCGCAGCTCATCCGCGGCAACCTGCCCATGGCGATGCAGGGACTCGTGGTGGTTCCGTTGTTCGCCGGCTTCGATCTGGCGGACCTCGTGCCGCGCATCTACGAGTACGACGTCGTCGGCGGACGCTACGAGGAGCGGAGGTTCGCAACCACCGGCTCGGGTGGTCGCGATGCACGAGGGTCGTTGAAGGCGCGATACACCGACGGTCTCGCGCCGGAACGGGCGATCGACATCGCGATTGAAGCGCTGTGGGATGCCGCCGACGAGGACTCCGCGACCGGCGGTCCCGACGTCGTGCGCGGGATCTACCCGCTGGTAGCGCAGATCGATGTCGACGGCTACCGCGAGCTCGACGACCGCGCCGTGGCCGAGCGGGTCCGCGACATCATCACCGAACGCCGTATGACGGTGCCGGGCGGCAACGGTGATGGCGACGCCGACGTGAACGGCTAGCACGATGTTCCCCTACGTCTCCCCTGAGCAGCAGATGAAGGACCGGGCGGACTTCGCCCGGAAAGGCATCGCCCGTGGTCGGGCCGTCGTCGGAGTCGTCTACGATGCCGGCGTCCTGTTCGTTGCCGAGAATCCGTCATCGTCGCTGTACAAGATCAGCGAGCTCTACGATCGTCTCGCGTTCGCGGCGGTTGGCCGGTACAACGAGTTCGAGTCGCTTCGGCGCCAGGGAATCCGACTGGCAGATGTACTGGGCTATCAGTACGCACGCCAGGACGTGACGGGACGGTCGATGGCCAACGCGTACGCCAGCGCGCTCGGCACGGCGTTCAGTGAGAGCTCGAAGCCGTTCGAGGTCGAGCTGCTGGTCGCCGAGGTGCTACCGGACTCCGTCGATTTGTTCCACATCCTCTACGACGGCTCGATCAGCGTCGAGGAAGGGTATGTGGCGATCGGCGGCCAGGCCGAGGCGATCTCGACCGCACTGACGGAGGGCTTCGAGGTTGGCGCCGGCCAGGGCGCGGCATTGCGCACGGCGCACACGGCCCTGGCCTCGGTCGAGGATCGGGACCTCGCGCCTGATGGCCTCGAGGTCGCCGGATTGGACCGCAGTCGTGGACGGCGGAAGTTCTTCCGTCTGACGACCGATGCCGTCAGCGCCGCGCTCGGCTGACGGGAGTCGCGGGCAGGCGTTGTGCAGCTTCCGCGCACACGATCGTGCTCGAACTTTGCGGAGCCTGGTTCCAAGAAGCGCGTGGTGGACCGGCTTCGCCGGACGTGAAACTTCCATGGGTAGTGTCATGACTACTATGAGCATCTAGGATGCGACTGAGGACGCGGAAGGCGCGACGGATCGACAGGCGGGAGAGGCGCATGGCACATGCGGCGGACGGTGATCCACACCACGCCTCACCGCGCCCGACGAACGGCAACGAACGACAGCTTGCAGAGTGGATGGTGCGACGAGCGCTGGTCGTCTCCGATGTGCTCACCGTGGGCGCGGCATGGCTGGGCGTACTGGCCGTTGTGCTCGTGCGCAATGGTCCCGATGCGTCCATCACAGAGGTGCTGGGATGGTCGGCGACCGCTACGTTCATCACGATCTGTGCGCTCAGCCGCGAGAAGCTCTACCTGACGCGGGTATGGGCGATCCGGGCGGTCGAGGTCCAGCGCGTCGGTCGGGCCGGCCTCATCGCGGGGCTGATCATGCTGGCGCTCGATGCAGTCGCAGCCGGGCCGCTGACACCGCGGGCGGTCCTGCTCGCCGCGAGCATCGGCAGCGCGCTGGTCGTTTCGTGTCGTGTTGCGTTCGAGGGGTGGGTCGCCGGGACCAGTTCGAACGAACGGCCCCGAACACTCCTGCTGACCGGTGATGTCGAGGCCGGGAGGCGCGTGCTCGACGCGCTGCTCTCGCGACCCGGCTCCGGCTACCGCGTCGCCGGCCTGATATCAGCCGGCCGGCCGGCACGCGTAGCCCCACCGTTGCCCGTCCCGTGGGTCGGTACTCTCGATGATCTCGGTCTGCTTCTGCAACTGACTGCGGCGACCGCCGTGACCGTGGTCGGCAACACACTCGAGCCACGGCAGCTCGCACGCGTACTGCGGGAGGTGAAGACGCTCGACGTCCACGCGGACCTGGTCACACTCGGCGACGACGACGCACTCCAGTTCCGGGCGCTGCCGCTGTCGCACCGCGGCATGGTCGGCGACGAACCGAGACTGTCGACGCCGCAACGGATGGGCAAGCGTGCATTCGACCTGATCGGCGGGGCGGCCTTGGCGCTCTTCGCGTTCCCCGTCGTGATGATCGCTGCGGTGATGCTCAAGATCGCCACCGGTGGCCCGGCCTTCGTGCAGGACGTCCGCCTGGGGCCGCGGGGCGAGACGGTCGTCGTTCGACGCCTGCGGACCAGGCGTCTGCCCGACACCCCGCTGGCCCAGTGCGTGGGCGAGGTGAGTCGCCGGCTGTGCATCGACGAGCTGCCACAGCTGAGCAACGTGCTCGGCGGCTCGATGACGCTGGTGGGACCCCGACCGCGGCCGCGCGGTCGCCCAGTCACGCCGGTCGACCTGAGTGCCGGGCTGATCAGTCTGCGACACGTCGAGACGGCGGACTCGCGCGCGTTCGGCCTGCAGCGGCGGACCGACGAGTTCTACGTGGAGAACTGGTCGGTCGGGCTGGACCTGTCGATCATCGCCGCAAGTGTCTCCGATCTGGCGTGGCGCACAGTGCGTCGCATCGTGCTGGGCCATCATCGGGAGGCTGCGGCGGTATGACTCGAAGGGACCAGTCGACGCTGCAGTGACGGCGCGTAGACTGGTCAGCTGCGGCCGCCGACGACCACAGCATGGCGGTGTTGGCCGAGCACATGGACAGGCCGGACGACAGGGGCGACGTGGACCGGCGGATCTTCGGCATCGAAGTCGAGTACGGGGTCACCTGCACGTTCCGCGGTCAACGAAGATTGTCGCCGGACGAGGTCGCGCGCTATCTGTTCCGCCGCGTCGTCAGCTGGGGTCGCTCGTCGAATGTGTTCCTCGAGAACGGCGCGCGGCTGTACCTCGATGTCGGATCTCACCCCGAATACGCCACACCCGAGTGCGACACCGTCACCAGCGTCGTCGCGCACGACAAAGCGGGGGAGCGGATCCTCGAGTCGCTCGTCGAACAGGCCGAGCAGCGCCTGCACGAGGAGGGCATCGCCGGGACCATCTTCTTGTTCAAGAACAACACCGATTCCGCCGGCAACTCCTACGGCAGCCATGAGAACTACCTGGTCAGCCGCGTCGGCGAGTTCCAGCGTCTTGCCGACACCTTGATTCCGTTCCTGGTGTCGCGCCAGATCTACGCGGGTGCGGGCAAGGTGTTGCAGACGCCGCGCGGCGCGCTCTACTCGATCGCGCAGCGTGCCGAGCACATCTGGGAGGGTCTGAGTTCGGCGACGACCCGCAGCAGGCCGATCATCAACAGCCGCGACGAACCGCACGCTGACGCTGAACGCTACCGGCGCCTGCACGTGATCGTCGGGGACTCGAACATGAGCGAGTACGCCACCTGGCTCAAGCTCGCGACCGCCGATCTGGTGCTGCGCATGATCGAAGCCGGCACGGTGACGCGTGACCTCTCCCTTGACAACCCGATCCGCGCGATCCGCGAGATCAGCCACGACATGACGTGCCGACGCCGCGTGCGGCTGGAGGGCGGCCGGGAGCTCAGTGCCCTCGAGATCCAGCGGGTCTACCTCGAGCGCGTCGCACGCTTCCTGCAGCACAGCGGCAGCGATCCGAAGACGGACCGGGTGCTCGCGGAGTGGTCTCGGGTGCTCGACACGCTCGAAACCGACCCGCTCAAACTGAGCAGGGAGTGCGACTGGGTCGCCAAGTATCACCTCGTCGAGGACTATCGACGCCGGCACGATCTGCCGTTGTCGCATCCACGCGTGGCCATGCTCGACCTGCAGTACCACGACGTCAACCGCAGCCGCGGTCTGTACTATCTGCTGCAGCGACGCAACAAGGTGGACCGCGTCGTCGAAGACAGCGACATCAAGACAGCGATGCGCACGCCACCACAGACCACGCGGGCAAAGCTACGGGGTGAGTTCATCCGGCAGGCGAAGCGCAAGCGGCGGGACTTCACCGTCGACTGGGTCCACCTGAAGCTGAACGATCAAGCGCAGCGTACGGTCCTGTGCAAGGACCCGTTTCGCGCCGAGGATGACCGCGTCGCCAAGCTGATCGCGAGTATGTGAGCCGGTCGATCGCATTGTGACCGCTGGTGCGGTCGGTGCAGGCCTAG
>JAHELV010000013.1:25184-27719 GCA_024644015.1 Nitriliruptorales bacterium | reverse complement strand
CCTAGTTGCCGGTGACAGCCTGCCCGCGACGCACGTTGGTGTTGTTCTTCTTCGGCTTGTCCTGCTTCTTCTTTGAGCTGCTCTCCGACGGCTTCTCGGGCTTCGGCGGTGGTGGCGGCACGCCGGTCGAGACGCCGAGGTAGACGGTCGTGCCCACCTGCGCCTTGTCGCTCGGACTCGCCCACAGCACCGAGCCGGCAGCCGCCGCGGACGCTTGGAGCTGCGCCTGTCCGATCAGCTTGGCCTTCGCCAGCTTTGCCAAGGCGTCCTGTGCGCTCAAGCCCACCACGTTGGGCACGTTCACGGTCTTGCCGACGAACTCCGCCTCATTGACCGATGGGAAGCTCCTCGGCTCGCGGCCCGACAGTGCAGCGGACATGAACTGCTTCCAGACCGGCGCCGCGGTGCCGCCACCGGTCGCGCCATACATGCGGACCTGTGACTTGGGATACCCGACCCATACCGCGGTCGACAGCACGGGCGTGGTGCCAACGAACCACGCGTCGGTCGCCTCCTGGGTGGTGCCCGTCTTGCCCGCGACCGGCCAACCGGGGAGCTGTGCGATCGGTGCGGTACCACCGGAACTTGGTGGGCCCTGCAGGATCCGCAGCGCGGTGGCGTTGACCGCGGGCTTGAGCACCTGCGTCTTCTGGGGCTCGCGCTTGAGCAGCTCCTTCTTGCCACGCTTGACCTGGGCGATGAGGAACGGGTCGATGTGGACGCCGTTGTTGGCGAACGTCCCGTAGGCCGACGCCATCTCGATCGGTGTCGTACCCCTGTTGAGACCGCCGAGCACGATGGCCGGTCCGTAGAAGCCAGGTGCCCCGATGCCCTCGCGGGAGATGCCGAGCTTCTCGGCCAAGCGGACGGACTTCTCGACGCCCACCAGCCGGATGAGCTGCGCGAAGTAGGTGTTGACGGACTTCTTGGTCGCGGTCGCCATGTCCAGCTGCCCGTACGATGCGCCGCCGTAGTTGGAGACCGACCACGACGGCCCGTAGCGCTGCGACAACACGATCGGGCTCTTGCCCGACAGCGTGGTGCTCGGCGAGAACCCCTGCCGCAACGCTTCAGCCATCACGAAGGGTTTGAACGCACTACCGGGCTGGCGACGCCCCCGGATCGCCAGGTTGAAGTTGTCCCTGTTGTACTTCTTCGACGACGCTGCGGCCTTGATCGCGCCTGTCCGGGGATCGACGACGCCGATCGCGGCGGTCGGACCTCCGCCGGAGAAGTTGTTCTCGACCGTCTGCTGCGCGAGGCGCTGCAGACGTGGCCGGATGGTCGTCTTGATGCGCAGACCACCGTTGAACAGGTTGTCCACGCGTTCCTCGACCGTGGCGCCGAAGAGCGGATTGGCGTTGAACTCCCGCATCACCTCTTCGAGGATCGCCGGCTGCTTGTTGGTGCCCTTCGACGGCGGAGCGATCTCCAGAGGCAGCCGTGCGTACTCGGCCGCCTCGGATCGCGACAGGTAGCCGGCCTCGGCCATGCTGTTGAGCACGAGGTCGCGCTGCACCTTGGCCTCGTCCGGGTTCGCGCGCGGGTTGTACCTGCTCGGGGAGCTGATCAAGCCGGCGAGGATCGCAGCCTGATCCGGCGTGATCTTCTCGACGTTGGTGTCGAAGAACTCCTCGGAGGCCGCTTGGAGGCCGTAGGCGCCGGCCCCGAAGTAGACCTGGTTCACGTACCGGTCGAGGATCTGCTGCTTCGTGAAGCGCTCCTCCAGCGCCACCGCGAAGGCGACCTCCTTCAACTTGCGCTCGATCGACTGCTCGAGGCCGACCTCCTTGAAGTTCATGCGCGCGACCTGCTGGGAGATCGTCGAACCACCCTGCTCGACCCCACCTGCCTGGAAGTTCGCAAGCATCGCCCGGCCGATGCCGGCCGGGTCGTAGCCTTCGTGCTCGAAGAACTTGCGGTCCTCGGCCGCCACGATCGCCTGCCACGCATGGTCGGGCATGCGCTCCAGCCGGACAGGTTTGCGGTCCTCTTCGCCGTGCAGGATTGCCAGGAGGCTGCCGTCGCTGTACAGCACGCGGCTCCGTTGGGCGAGAGGGTCGAACGCCGTGTCGTCCGGCAGGATCAACTCGGCGTCAGCCGAGCCGGCCGCATACGTGAGGGCCTTCGGTAGCAGGGCGAATGCTGCGACCAGGATCGCCGCCAGTCCGGCGACGCTCACAGCCGCGAAGGCGGCCGCGCGCATGAGCCACGGGCGGTTGCGCTGAGTGCGCTGACGCAGGGGCGGGAGCCACGGGGTCTCGCGGGTGTCGCTGCCCGATCGCTGCCGCCAGGTGGGGGTCGGGGGCGCCGGGAGGGGCGCGACGACGGTCGCCACCGGTTGCGCGGTGGTCTCTGCGGCGCCCTTGCCGGCACGTGGCGCCGTCGATGGTGCGCCCGCGATGGGGGTCGTGGCCGTGCCGGCACCCCGCGGCCGTCGCGTCGGGGCACCGCGCTCGGGCACGATGGGCGCGCTGTTGCCGTTGCCGGTTGGTGGTGTTCTGGTTGTTGCGGTCGCCGCCGGGGGCGTGCCGG
>JAHELV010000013.1:0-25084 GCA_024644015.1 Nitriliruptorales bacterium | reverse complement strand
GCCGTGCCGGCACCCCGCGGCCGTCGCGTCGGGGCACCGCGCTCGGGCACGATGGGCGCGCTGTTGCCGTTGCCGGTTGGTGGTGTTCTGGTTGTTGCGGTCGCCGCCGGGGGCGTGCCGGCGGTGCTCTTGCCGGGACGTGTGGAGCTGCCGTTGCCGCTCGCGGGCCTGGGCTTGTCCGTCGTGTCCGATGCGGCGGCCGGCACCGCGCCACCCCGTGGTTTCGCGGACGCCGAGGTCGCGTCGCCGGTCGGCCGGTCGGTGCGCTGCCTCGGGGTGAGCGAGCGGGCCGCGTCACCGACGATCGTGACCGCGTCCACAGCGGCGTCGGCGACCGTGGACGTAACCGCGGCCACCGCCCGCTTCCAGTCCCGGGCCTCCGTCTGCGGCGTCGCGTCAGCGTTCCGATGGCTGTCACCGGAAGGGGTGTCGCGATCTGGAGGCGCGGTTTGACTCATGTCATATCCGTCGATCTGCCCGCTGCAGCATAGACGCCTTTCTTGCCCCGTGGCCCGAAGCCTAGACGCCGTCGACGGTTTGGTCAGCGAACGTCGACGATCCGTGTGCGTGTCCTCCGATCGTGTGGGGCGAATGCCCACTAAAGGCGTGGTTGTCGGGGTCGATGGACTCTTAACCGAGCGACCCGTGTGCAACCCGCCCTGATCGGAGAGTGATGACCACGATCCGCGCGACGTGCCCGACCTGCGGAGAGGTCGGTCTGACACCCGACGAGGTGGAGTTGCACGTCGACCCGAGTGGTCAGCGCCAGGCCAGCTACTGCTTCGACTGCCCGAGCTGTCTCGAATTGATCAGCAAACCGGCTGACGAGCGGATCGTCCGGCTGTTGGCGTCCGGCGGCGTGCCGGTACGCCAGTGGCCCCCGACCGGCTCGCAGGTCCCCCAAGGTCCGTCGGTCACCTACGACGACCTGCTCGATTTCCACGACCTGTTGCAGACCGACTCCTGGTTCGACGATCTCGTCGACCTGTTGCGCTTCGAGACCGATCGCAGGTGACGCGGTCTGGCGGGCTGCTCAGCTACCGTAGACACAGGACTCGGACAGCAAGCGGTCCTCCTGAGGGTGCTGGCGCAGCGCTCTCCCGATGCGGACGAGCAGATGAAGCGGTAGGCGATGATCGGCCGGCGGTGGGCAGTCAGCCTGTGCTGTGGGTTGATGGCGGCGCTCGTCGCGAGCCCGACTGCCGCGACGACCACAGTCGACAGTCCCCCGGTGATCGTTGCGCGTCTGGACGGCACGCTTTCGCCGGTGTCGGCAAACAGCCTGATCAGCGCTGTCACCGAGGCCGAGGAGCGCGACGCGGCGGCGCTGCTCGTCGAGATCGACACACCCGGCGGGCTGGTCACGTCGATGCGTCAGGTCGTCCAGCGTTTCCTGAACGCCCAGGTGCCGGTGATCACGTACGTCACGCCGAACGGCGCGCGGGCGTCCTCGGCGGGGGCACTGATCACCATGAGCGGCAACATCGCCGCGATGGCTCCCACGTCGACGATCGGCGCCGCGACGCCTGTGACGCTGAGCGGGGGACGGGTGGGCGACAAGATCGTGAACGACGCCGCGTCGTACGCCGAGGCGATCGCCGCGGCACGCGGCCGTGACACGGGGTTTGCCCGTGACAGTGTGGTCGCGGGGGCGTCGATCACTTCGGAGCAGGCGCTCGACCGTGGGGTGATCGATGTGATCGCCCCCAACCGGTTGACGCTGCTGGCACAGCTCGACGGCCGCACGGTCGAGCTCGGCGACGGCACGTCGGTACAGCTGTCCTTCGAGTCCGCGCCCGTCGTCGAGCGCGACCCTGGCTGGACCGGCGCCGTGCTCGAGCGACTGGTCGACCCGAATCTGACGTTCCTCCTGCTCGCGCTCGGCACGCTGTCGCTGCTCGTCGAGTTCGCCAGTCCGGGCATCGGGGCGGGTGGCATCACCGGTGTGATCCTTCTGCTCCTGGCGGGCTTCTCGTTGTCGCTGCTGCCGACGACCCTGGTCGGCGTCGCGTTGCTGCTGCTGGCCGCGGGGTTGTTCATCGCCGAGCTGTTCGTCCCCGGCACGGGGGTCTTGGCGGCCGGTGGATCAGTGGCGCTCGTCATCGCCGGGCTGTTCCTGTTCGACAGATCCTCCGGCATCTCAGTGTCGCAACCTGTGCTGTTGGGCGTTGCTGCGGTCGTGCTCATCGGCAGTACGGCGCTGGCGGTGGCGGTGCGCAACGCGCAGGCGCAGCCGTATCGGCTCGACGACGAGCAGCTGATCAACCGGGTGGTCAAAGTCGTCGTTGCGCACGGTGACCAGGGGCAGGCGATGATCGACGGCGAACGCTGGCACGTGCGCACCGACGAACCGCCGCTGGAGCGGGGGATGCAGGTCCGGGTTCTGGAGCGCTCCGGTCTTACACTGCTGGTTGAACCTGACGACGACGACTGGCGGCAGCGATGAGCGGTTGGACCTTCCTGGTGCTGTTCATCGTCGTGGTCGCGGCGGTCGTGCTGGTCAACGGTTTCAAGATCGTCCCGGAGTACGAACGTGGTGTCGTGTTCCGCCTCGGCCGCGTCATCGGTGCACGTGGCCCGGGCGTGGTCTTCATCCTGCCGTTGATCGACCAGATGCAGAAGGTCAACATGCAGGTCATCACCGAGGACATCCCGGTGCAGGACATCATCACGCGGGACAACGTCACCGTACGTGTCAACGCCGTGGCCTACTACCGCGTCGTCGACCCGGTGCGTGCCATCGTGGACGTTCAGGACTACAAGTTCGCGACGTCACAGATCGCGCAGACCACTCTTCGCAGCATCATCGGACAGGCCGACCTCGACGAGCTGCTCATCAATCGCGACGAGATCAACAGCCGTCTGCAGACGATCATCGACGACGAGACCAGTCCGTGGGGCATCAAGGTGACGAGCGTCGAGGTAAAGGACGTCGAACTCGATCCCAACATGCGACGGGCGATGGCCCGGCAGGCAGAGGCCGAGCGCGACCGGCGCGCCAAGGTGATCAACGCCCAGGGTGAGAAGGAGGCCGCGCTGACCCTCAGCGAGGCGGCACGTGACCTCGAGGCACATCCGGCGGCGATGCAGCTGCGCTTGCTCGAGACGATGAGCGAGATCGCCTCCGAGCAGAACTCGACGCTGGTCCTGCCGATCCCGGTCGAGCTGCTGCGATTCATGGACACTGCGCGCGCCCTGCCGGAGGACACGTTGTGATGGGCGCGGTCGTCGTCGTACTCGTCGCCGCCGTCATCATGCTGGTGCTGGGCGTCGTTGTCGCAGGCGCACGCCTCGTCGCCGCGTTGCGCCGGTTGGGCGCGGTGGTCGAGGCCACCCAGCAACGCGTACAGCCAGCGGTCAATGAGCTGAGCGAGGCTGGACAGGTAGCCAATCTCGAGCTGGCCGACCTGCAGGCGCGAGTCGACGACCTCGGCCGGCGTCGCCGGACGGACACAGCGCCGGGCGGCATCTGACCAGGGAAGCGCGGATCCCGGGACCGCCCGGCTACACTGCGAGGGGCAGACGTCACGCATGCGTGACGACAACGGGAGGCCACTGCATGGGCAACCTCGGTCCGACAGAGCTCATCATCGTGCTCGTCATATTCGTGCTGTTGTTCGGCGCCAAGAAGCTGCCAGAGCTCGGCAACTCGATCGGCAAGGGAATCAAGAACTTCAAGCGCGGGTTGGACGACAGCGTGGAGGACGACGAGGAGCGGTCCGCCGTGGACGACAGCTCGGTGGGCAGCGATCAGACGTAGGTGACGCACTGAACTGGATGCCGTGACGCAGACCGCACGACGCTCGAGCGCCGACGCCCAAGGTGACGGGTTCGACGCGCAGATGACGCTCGTCGAGCATCTCGAGGAGCTGCGGTCACGGATCTTCAAGGCGGCGTTGGCCATCGCCGTGTCGTTCGGCATCGGCATGGTGTTCCGTGACCGGCTGTTCGATTTTCTCATCGGTCCGTACTGCGATCTGCCGCCTGAGCTGCGCGGTGGCTCCGGGGTGTTCGACACCCAGCGCTGCGCACTCATCGTCACCAACCCGCTGGGGGCCTTCTTCGTCACCCTCAAGGCGGCCGCCGTCCTCGCCGTGGTGCTCGCGGCACCGCCGGTGTGTTACCAGCTGTGGCGTTTCATCACGCCGGGTCTTCGGGCCAACGAGCGGCGCTACGCGCTGCCCTTCGTCGTCATGACCTTCGTGTTGTTCGCCGGCGGCGCCGTGTTCGCCTACCTGATCATCCCCCGTGGACTGCAGTTCCTCGTCGGCTTCGCCGGTCAGTCGGTCGTCCCGCTGCTCGACGCCGACCAGTACATGACCTTCATCCTCAAGACGATGCTCGGCTTCGGACTGTCGTTCCTGGCCCCCTTGGTGATCGCGATGCTGACGGTCGCCGGCGTGGTGACCGCCGGCAGCCTGCGTCACTTCCGCCGGCATGCCGTCTTCGTGGCGTTCGTGCTCGCTGCGATCATCACGCCGACGCAGGATCCGTTCACCATGTTGCTGATGGGCGGTCCGCTGGTGTTGTTCTTCGAGTGCAACATCTTGTTCGCGCGCCTGCTCGAGCGGCGTCGCGGCCGGACCGGCGTGGCGTAGCTCCACCATGACCCAGGCCCCGCCCGCGTTCCGCGCGGGCTATGACTTCGCGTTCGACGGCTTCCAGATCGCCGCCATCGGGGCGCTGGAAGCCGGCCGCTCCGTGCTGGTCGCCGCTCCAACCGGTTCGGGCAAGACGATCGTCGGCGACTTCGCCACGTGGTCGGCCGTGCGCGACGGCGGCAAGTGCTTCTACACCACCCCCATCAAGGCGTTGTCGAACCAGAAGTACAACGACCTTCGGCAGCGCTATGGCGCCGGCAGGGTCGGGCTGCTGACCGGCGACCGCAGCATCAATGGTGAGGCGCCGATCGTCGTCATGACGACCGAGGTGCTGCGCAACATGCTCTACGAGCACTCGCCAACGCTGCGTGGCCTGCAGTCGGTCGTGCTCGACGAGGTGCACTACCTCGCTGATCGTGAGCGTGGCGCGGTGTGGGAGGAAGTCATCATCCAGCTGCCCGCAGCTGTCCAGCTGGCGTGCCTGTCGGCGACCGTGTCCAACGCCGAGGAGTTCGGCGCCTGGCTGGCGGATGTGCGACTGGGCTGCGAGGTCATCATCTCGGAGCACCGGCCGGTGCCGTTGGACCACCACTACGCCATAGGCACGACCTTGTACCCCATGTTTCGCGTCCAGCGAAGCCGATCCACCGCGCGCCAGGGGAAACAAGGGACCATGGAGCTCCGATCGGGTCACGCTGTACCCGGCTCGGTCGACGACGGGGAACCACGTGACGCCCGTGCGCGACGGTCCACGGGCGGCGCTCCGAACCCCGATGTCGTGATGCTGGAGCGCCGTGCATCGGCGCAGCGCCGTGCCCGCGGACGTCGCGGCGGGTACGCCGGGGTGCGCCCCCGCCCGCCGCGCCGCAGCGAGCTCGTGCGGCTGCTCGCCCAGCGCCGCTGGCTGCCGGCCATCGTGTTCGTGTTCAGCCGTTCCGGATGCGACCGTGCGGTCCAGCAGCTGGTCGGCGACGGTGTCCGCCTCACCTCCGACGACGAGCGAGCGCAGATCCGACGGCTCGGCAGCGAGCTGACCGCCGACACCGACGCGCGTGACCTGGAGGCGTTGGGGTTCGCGTGGATGTCGGCCGCACTGGAGCTCGGGATCGCCAGCCACCACGCCGGCATGGTGCCCGTACTCAAGGAACTGGTTGAGGCTCTGTTCGTGCGCGGCCTTGTCAAAGTGTGCTTCGCGACCGAGACGCTGGCGCTGGGAATCAACATGCCGGCGCGCACGGTGGTGATCGAGCAGCTCGAGAAGTGGGACGGACAGCAACACCGGCTGCTCACTCCAGGGCAGTTCACCCAGTTGACGGGCCGCGCCGGTCGGCGTGGTCTGGACACCATCGGACATGCCGTCGTCAGCTACCAACGCCAGATCGAGTTCCGAGACGTCGCCGCGCTCGTCAGCCAGCGCGTCGAACCGCTGCGGTCCAGTTTCGCGCCCACGTACAACATGGCCGTCAACCTGTTGCGCCGGCGGTCGCTGGCCGAATCGGCGGCGTTGCTCGAGCAGTCGTTCGCGCAGTACCAGGCCACCGCCAACGTCGCGCAGCTGGAGCAGCGCATTGCGGACAACCGTGCGGCGCTCGACGGCTACGCGACCCACTTCGTGTCAGATCGCGGCGATGTCGATGAGTACCTGGCGTTGCGCCGCGAGCTGAGCGACCTGGAGCGCGCCGGCGCGAAGGAGCGCCGGGAACAACGACGGCGTGCGGTGCTTGACGTGCTGGAGACGCTCGACGAGGGCGACGTGATCACGTTGGCCGGCGGAGACGGCGTCGGCGCGATCGTCGGATCCGCGGGCAGCGCTCGGGCGCAGGTGGTGACCGACGACCGCAAGCTGATCAGGTTGCATCCGCAGCACTTCCGTGGTCCGCCGCGGGTGGTGGGACGCATCGAGCTGCCCACGACCGGCGGGCCGCGACAGGCAGCGTACCGTCGACAGGTCGCGGACGCGCTTGCGAGCACGACACCGTCAGAACAGGACGGTTCGGCCGAACTGAGCGACGCCACCCGTACCGAACGGATCGAACAGCTGCGCACCGCGCTGCGCGCACATCCCGTACACGCGGACGAGCGTCGGGCCGAGATAGAACGCTGGGCGTCGCGCCACGACGAGCTGGCCGCCGTGACCCGTGCACTCGAACGCGACGTCGATCGGCGGACCGGGTCACTCGCGCGTGAGCTACGCCGGATCGTGTCGGTGCTCACCGACCTCGGATACCTCCAGGGCCCAGCCGACGCGCCGATCCCGACTCCGGAGGGCCGGCGGTTGGCAGGGTTGTACGCCGACACCGATCTGCTGCTGGCCGAGTGCATCCGCGACGGTGTCCTCGCGGACCTGACCGTTGCAGATCTGGCGGCCGTGCTCAGTGTCTTCGTCCACGAGACGCGCGCCAAGGACAGCCCGCCGGTGTGGTACCCGTCGTCGGTCGTCGCCGAGCGCGTCGAGGAGGTCGAACGGGTGTGGCAGGAGCTGGTCTCTCGTGAGCAGGCCGCGGGTCTTCGGCCGCTGCGTGCGCCCGACGCCGGTCTGTGTCCGCAGGTGTGGCAGTGGGCACGCGGCGCAGACCTCGACGATGTGCTGAGCGGTAGCGAACTGACCGGCGGCGATTTCGTCCGGGGTGTCAAGCAGATCGCCGATGTGTGTCGTCAGCTCGGCGCGGCGTACGCGGACACGGGGCTCGGCGGCCGGGCGCGTCGAACCGCCGACCGTCTGCTGCGCGGCGTGGTCGCGGCTGCGTGACCGGGCGGCTCGAGGTGCGCGCCGCGTCCGGAGCTGCAATCCTGCCTGCATGATGCAGACCGACGAACCCGCCCGGGTGGACCCCCAGCGTGACGCTGCGCCCGCTCCGCTGGGCCCGGCTCGCCTGATCGTCAACCCGACGGCGGGCAACGGCCACGTGCGGACGGTACTGCCCGCGCTGACCACGGCGTTGGCGGCGGGTGGCCTGCGATTCGACGTGGCTCTGACCCGCTCCATCGACGACGCCGCCGACCTTGCGCGCACGGCGCTGCACGAAGGCATCCGCTACCTGATCGCGGTTGGTGGCGACGGCACCGTTCATCACGTCGTCAACGGCATGTTCAACGACCGTGTGCCGATCGCGGCCGACGCCGTGGTCGGCGTGTGCGGCACGGGGACCGGGTCGGACTTCGTGCGCAACTTCGGGCTGGACCGGCCGGTCGAGGTCGTGGCGCGGCATCTGCTCACTACGCACACGCTGCCGATCGACGTCGGTGTCGCGGAGTTCACCGACTTTGCCGGGCGCCGTAGCGAGCGGCTGTTCGTCAACATCGCCGAGGCCGGTTACGGCGCCGAAGTCGTGAAGCGGGCCGGCCGGCTGCCGAGGTGGCTGGGACGGATGCGCTATCTCCTGGCCGCATGGGCATCGATCTCGGCGCTGCCGCGTGCCGCGGCGCAGGTCAGTGTCGACTTCACGACGCGGGATCTGCCGTTGGTCGAGCTGGTGGTCGCAAACGGCCAGTTCTTCGGCGGCGGCATGAAGGTGGCACCGCGGGCAATCCCGCAGGACGGACGCTTCAGCGTGCTGGCGTTCACCGGCAAACGCAGCCAGGTGTTCATGCTGACCACCCAGCTGTACGCCGGCGAGCACCTGCCGCATCCCCAGATCGTCGAGTACCAGTCGGCGACCTGCGGCGTCACGACTGACCCGACGCTGCTCGTCGAGGCCGACGGTGAGCTGCTCGGCACGACACCCGCACGATTCACACTCCTCAAGCGCGCCCTGCAGCTGAAGATCTGATCGGTGCGGACCCGGGAACAGCAGATGCTGTTGCAGCTGGTACGCGAGGTGTCTCGCCGGCAGATCGCCCAGCGTGCGCGGCAGCACACGGCCGCCGGGACCTTTCCCGCGGATCTGTTCGCGCTGCTCGCCGAGCTGGACCTGCTGGGGTTGCCGTTCGCGCCCGCCGACGGTGGCGGAGGACACCCTACAAGCGTGGTCTGTGACGTACTGGTCGAGCTGAGCCGCTCGTTCGTCGCGGTCGGTCTGGGCATGTCGGTCCACCTGCTGGCCACCGCCGTTGTGGCCGGCCACGCCCGCCCGTCGCTGCGTGCCGACGTCCTGCCGCGGCTGATCGCGGGGGAGTTGCTTGCGTCGTGCGCACTGCCGCCGCCGACAGCGACGTCGGAGGCGGTTCGCGCCGAACGTGACGGCGACGTATACGTCCTCGACGGCAGGCAGGCGTCCGTCACGCATGCCGGTCAGGCAGACTGCTATGTGCTGTTCTGTGCCACCGCGGGCGACCCGCCGGAGCGTCCCACCCCGCTGTTCGTTCCCGCCGACGCCGGTGGGCTGGAGTGTCTGCAGGGCACGACGGGGGCGCCCACCGGTGTGGTGGTCTGCCGTGACCTGCGTGTGCCCGTAGCGCATCGCCTCGGCGACGCGGATGATGGGCACGACATCGCGGAGGACGTATTCGCTGTGCATCGGCTTGGTGTCGCCGCGTGCGCTGTCGGTCTGTCCCGCGCGGCGCTGCATCCGGCAGTGGTGGCTGTACGCAGCGGGTGGGGCGACGCGGCTGCCCGGCCCGTGGCTGCGCGGGTCGCAGGGCTCGCCGCCACGGTCGAGGCCGCTGACGCGTTGGTACAGCGGGCCGCAGCCGCGCGCGACACCGGGCGCCGGGCCTCGACCGTGGCGGCGATGGCGATGGACGTTGCCACAGCCACCGCGGCGCGGGTGGCCGAGGCTGCGGTCCGGATCGACGCGCGAGCGGGGTCCGTCAGCCCCCACCCGCTCGCACGCTACCGTCGGGAGGCAGGCATCCTGCAGCAGCTGGAGCACGACCGTGACGCGGCGTTGCTGGGGATCGCACAGGATATCGTCGGCGATGTCGAGGACGAGAGGTAGGTACGGTGCCGCTAACCGCAACGTGTACCGAGTGTGGGACGGCGTTCGAGGTATCCGACAGCCTGCGCGAGCGGTACCCGGGCTGGACACCCAGCCGCTGCAGCGCGTGCCACAACGGCGGGCGACCGTCCCGCCCTTCTGCGCGGCCGTCCACCCGGCAGCGCGCCGGTTCGGGGGGGCAACTGACGCCGCAGCAGGTCCTCGAAACGTTCACGGAAGGCCCGCTGACGGGAGTCTTCACCGACGGTAGCGCGGATCCCAACCCTGGCCCGGGCGGGTGGGGCGCGGTGTATGTGCGCGACGACGAGATCGTCGACGAGGCGCATGGACACGAGCCGCAAACCACCAACAACCGAATGGAGTTGACCGCGTTGATCGCCGGACTGGACCTGGTGCCCGAGGGCGAGACCGCGACTGTCTACAGCGACAGCAACTACTGCGTGCAGCTGATCAACGAATGGGCCGAGGGCTGGGCGCGCAACAACTGGCGACGCAGGAGCGGTCCGGTCAAGAACCTCGACCTGGTCAGGACGCTGTATGACAAGGCTCGTGCGCGGCCTGAGCTGACGTTGCGCTGGATCAAGGCGCACGACGGCTCACGGTGGAACGAGTACGCCGACGCCCTGTCGGTTTCGTACCGGCGCTGACCGCGGCGCCAGATCGTGGCCACAGGTCTGCCGCGCGTTCGACTGGTCGTCGACGGGGTCCACGCTCCCGAGCGGTCCTCTGCCCGCGTGGTGGTGTGGGATGGCGACCGGATCGTGTGGGTGGGCACACACGCGGACGACGCGCCCCCAGTCGATCGCACCCTGCGCCTGCCGGGCGCGTGGATCACACCGGGATTCGTCGACGCCCATGTGCACGGGACCGCGACCGGCCTGAAGCTGGACGGCATCGACCTGTCCGACGCCCGTGCCGCCGAAGAGGTCGTCGCCCGGGTACACGCGTTCGCCGACGGTCGCCCGGATGATCCCATAATCGGCAGCGGCTGGGACGACCATGCCTGGCCGGTGCCTCGACCGCCGTCGGCCGTGGACCTGGCCGCGGCCGCACCCCGACGGCGCGTGCTGCTCGACCGGGTGGACGGCCACAGCTGTGTCGTCGATCCGGACACGTTGGGGGAGGTCGCGGACACCGACGACGGTGTCGAGCGCGACGCCGAAGGCCAGCCGACCGGCTGGTTGCGTGAGGACGCTGCCGCGCGTGCGCGTGCGCGCATCTGGCAGGCGCTGTCGTCGAGCCGGCTGAGGCGGGCCCGCAGTGCCGCCGCCTCGCATGCCGCCAGCCTGGGCATCACCAGCCTGCACGAGATGGGCAACCCCGCGCTGTCGACGCTTGACGACGCCGCAGCCTGGGCCGCGGGTGACTGGCCGGTCGAGGCAGTCGTGTGGTGGGCCGACATCGATCCGTCCGTCGCGTTGGCCCACGGACTGCGTCCCGGCGGCGACCTGTTCCTCGACGGCGCGATCGGGTCGCGTACGGCTGCAGTGGCTGCCGGCTATCGGGACGGACCGGCTCTTGGCGGGCTGTTCTTCACTGATGCGGATGTCGTGGAGTTCTTCGTGCGGTGCACGCGCGCACGGGTCGGCGGCGGGGTTCACGCGATCGGTGACCAGGCGATCGAACAGGCGGTGTCGGCGGTGGAGTGTGCGGCCCGGACATCAGGCGTGGCCGCGGTGCGCGCGTGCCGCCACCGCATCGAGCACGTGGAGTTGCCGCATGCCGATCACGCTGCGCGAATGGCGGCATTGGGCGTCGTTGCGAGCATGCAGCCGGCGTTCGACGCGTTGTGGGGTGGGCCGCACGGCTTGTACGCACGCCGTTTCGGCGAGTCCGCCGCACTGGTGAGCAACCCGTTTCGCACGTTCGCGGACGCCGGCTGTCGCCTGGCATTCGGATCTGATTCGACCGTGACGCCCATGGCACCGTGGGATGGTGTGCTGGCGGCCAGCGCACACCGCGGAGGGCTCGGGATCGATCGGGCCGACGCGCTGGTCGCGGCTACGGTCGGCGGCCGTCATGTGGCGCATCAGGACGACGCGGGATCCGTGCAGGCGGGCCGACGCGCGGACCTGTCGGTATGGGACCGCGACCCGATGGCGGCTGACCTGACGGCTCCGCCTGGCTGCGTCATGACCGTTGTACGTGGAGTCATTACTTATCGTAGTTCCACAGATTCCTAGAGTAGTATTCGGCGCGCCTGACCTGCAGTTTCCCGGCGTTCATGCAGGTCAGAGCCGTATTGCACGAGATTGGCAGAAACCTTAAGGTCCATCGAGATCACCACGATGTCAGCCCCATGGGTGTGGGGCCCCGAGGTCGCCAGTAGCCGCAGAGCGGCGAGATCTGGTGCAGTGCCCGGCTTCGGGGGAGTTCCAGCGATCGTGGTGTGCTGTAACGCCAATGCGTCGCTTGTTACGACCGGCGACGGTGGAAGATGGCAGCGACCTAGTAGAAAACACCGGCAACCAAGGCCCATCTGGTCACCGGTGGCACCAACGGTCGATGCTCCCACCAACGGGCCCCGGAGAGTGTTCTCCGGGGCCTCCTGTTGGCGTCACGGTCCCTGCGAGATCCAAGGAAACCGTGGCTGCACGTTGCAGCATAGCCATCCGCGACCTATAACCCCCGCACACGACGCAACAACTCGAGCCCGGCGCGGTCCGGACGGGAGCAGCATGGCCACAGACCAGTATGAGGACGACCTCGAGTTGGAAACCGAGATCGTCGAAGACGATGCCATCGACATCGAGATCCTCGACGACGACGACGCCGACGTCGACTACGACGAGGACTACGAGGTCGACGATGTGGGCGAAGTCGACGACGCCGACGACGCTGACGTCGACGACGCGATCATCGATGATGATGATGATGATGACGACGCCGCCGCCGTTGACAGCGTGGGAGATGATGCGACCGCAGAGACAGCCTCACCGGAAGCCGACGATGAGGACGATGACGACGTCGTCGACCTCGACGACGACGCGGACGACGAGGACGAGGAGACACTGGAAGTCCTGCTGGGTCCGGATAGCGAAACCACAGTCGCGACTCCACGGACACGGCCGGACGAATCGGGTGATGCGCCACCTGGTGAGGGCGAGTTCACGTGCCGGTCGTGCTTCCTGGTGAAGCGTCGCGCTCAGCTCGCGGATGCCGACGCGATGATCTGCCTGGACTGCGCATGACCTGTGAGGCGGTGCCGGCCGCCTGACCGCAGAATGCGTCCAGCGATGCGTAACGCAGCCACGTCGACCGAGCGACGGCGATCAGCACTTGTCGTTGCGGCGCTGATCGGTGGCTGCGTCACGCCGCTGGCCTTCGCCCCGACGCGCTGGCTGCCTCTGATCGTCGTCGGTCCGGCGCTGGGCCTGTGGGCCGCGGCGCAAGCCAAAACCGGCCGCGCCGGCGCCGTCTACGGCGCGCTGTACGGATGGTCGTTCTCGCTACTCGCGTTTCGCTGGATGTTCGAGCTCGACGTGGTCGCCGGTCTCGTGCTGCCGGCGATCCAGGGCTGCTTCTGGGCCGCCATCGGTGCGGTGGCAGCCGTCGCGACACGCTTGAAGCCGGGATGGTGGGTGTGTGCCGTCTCGGCCACGTGGACCCTGACAGAAGCCACACGCGCCCGGTTCCCGCTGTCGGGGTTCGAGTGGGGCCAGCTGAGCATGGCTACGGCCGACGTGCCGGTACGCCAGGCCTCCGCGGTCGTCGGTGCCCTGGGCGTGAGCGGCATGCTGGCGGCGGTCGCCGCCGGCATGGCGGCCGTCGCGTTGGGGGGAGGCCGACGGCGATGGGTACCGCTCGCGATGAGCGTGGGGCTGATCGCGGCGACTGTCGGACTCGGTGCCGTGCGCTGGACCGCACCTGACCATGGTGTGGCGGTCACCGTGGTCCAGGTCGCGGATCCGTGCCCCGACGCGTTCGCCCAGGACTGCCCCGGCTACACCGCCGAGCTGCTGCGACGCTACGTGGCGGGAACGCGAGATCTGCGTACACGCCCCGATCTCATCGTGTGGGGTGAGGATGCGCTGCCCGGCGCCGACACGCTCGACGAAGTCGGTACCCGGCTCGCTGAAGTCGGCGACTTCCTGCCTGCGCCCCTGCTGGCCGGGGCGGGCACGCCGACCGCCCCTGGGCGGTTCCTGCGCTGGGCGGCACTGTTCGATGATGACGGCACGTTACTGGACGGTTATGCCAAGCGCGTGCCTGTGCCGTTCGGCGAGTATGTGCCGCTGCGAGCCCTGCTCGGCGGGATCTCACAGGTGGGACGTCTGGTGCCCAAGGACCTGGAGGCCGGTCGGGATGAATCCCCGATCGTCCTTCGTACCAACAGCGGTACGGCGCGGCTGGGAACCGTGGTGTCGTGGGAAGTGACCTTCTCTCGTGCCGTGCGCGCAGTCGGTACTCACGCCAACGGCCTGGCGACGTTGACGACGGTTGCGAGCTACAGCACCAGCGCCGCGGCCGACCAACTGCTCGACGCCGCACAGCTGCGGGCCGCCGAACATCAGAAGCCGATGGTTGTGGCGGCGACGACCGGTCGTTCGGCACTCATCGGACCGACGGGCGAGATGGAAGCCACGTCCGCGTTGTCGCGCGCCGACCGCCTGACCGGAACGCTGCACCTGCGCAACGGACTGACACCGTATGCGCGCTTCGGCGAGCTACCTGTGGTTCTTGTCGCCGCCGTGGCAGCGTTGACGGTTGGGATCGCGTGGCGCCGGACAACGACGGCGGACGCGGGGTCGTCGGCATCGGCCAGCGTCGTCGATGACCGCCGGGCTGCGGACGCCATGCCGCGATGATGGCGACCGACTGCCGCGCTGGATAGGCTCATGCGCGTTGTCGCAAGCTCCCGTCATCTAGCGGTCCAGGATACCGGCCTTTCAAGCCGGCGGCGCGGGTTCGAATCCCGTCGGGAGCACCGATACCGCCTGTGAGCTGCGGAAACGTGGCGTGGTGGGAGGCCTGAGCCCTGGCCGGGCGTTGCCGCACCCGTTGCCGTCGGCATGCCCATGCCTTCCTGTCCACACCCGCGCAGCATGGCGCTGCCAGGACACATAACTGGACGTCGGGTCGTTCTGCGGCGCGTGTGGACATCTACGGTCGTCTTGCGTTCGTGTCGGCTACCATCGCTGCAAGCATGTTCACGCGTTGCGACGCGCGACCAGCACGCCGACATCGCACGAGATGGGCTGTTGCCATGACGTCCGAGCAGCTTCTTGAGCGCGTCACCATCGACGCCGACGTCTGCCACGGTCAGCCCTGCATCCGTGGCACGCGCGTGCTCGTGACGGTGCTGCTCGACGCCCTCGCGGCGGGCATGTCGACAGACGAGATCATCCGCCACTATCCGACCGTCGCACCGGACGACGTGCGTGCCGCGGCAGCCTACGGCGCATGGTTGGCCAAACAGGAGATCCACGCGCTGCCAGCCGGCACGTGAAGGTCAAGCTCGACGAGAACATCAGCGCTGTCGCGAAGGACCTGCTGGCCGAGTTCGGCTATGACGCCGACACCGTGGCCGACGAGGGCATGGCGGGCGTATCCGATCCGCACCTGTTCAAGACGTGCCAGGTCGAACAGCGGCTCCTGATCACCTTTGACATCGGGTTCGGCGACGTCCGGGTCTACCCGCCCGCACAGCACGCGGGCATCGTCCTGCTGAGACTCAGCGACCAGCAGCCGCAGGCAACCCTCGATGTCCTGCGCCGCGTCCTGCTCAGCCAGGACCTCGCGCAACTCGACCGCAGCCTGTGTGTCGTGACTGAGGACCGCGTCCGCATCCGTCACTCCTGAGCCTCATGTTGACGGCTCGCAGACCTAACGTTCACCCGGCGCGCCCCGATGGTCGTGTCAGACCTGTTTGCGCAGGAGCGAGCCGACGGAGCCGGTGATCAGCGTGGCTTTCGACGATGCACTGAACGAGGTGCTCGATCGCATCCGCGCGGCCGGAGCACCGGTCGCCGGCATGTGGAACGTCCACGGACCTCCTGCCGAGGAAGTGCGCCGGCTCCTCGTCGACTGGTGCGGCCACGCCCCCGACGAGCTGGTCACGTGGTTCAGCACCATCAACGGGGCTGAAGTTCAGCGACGATCTTGACTGGCACCGCCGGCAGCCTGTCTGCTTGTGGCAGCCGCTGACGCTCTCCCGCGCAATCGAGCGGCTGCAGGCACACCGCGAACCTGACCGGTGATCCGGCGATCCTCAACTGGCGACGATGGAACCTTGCTCGTTGTTCGCCAAGGCGGATGCCGACCCGGTCGTCGCGCCGGTGTACCGCTGGTACGTCGACGACGACCTCAGCGCGCCCCCTGGATTCCGGGTCACAGATTCGCTCGAGGGCCTCGTCAGGCTGTGGTTGGAGCTGTTCGACCACGGCTTGTACTACACCCCGGACCATGATGCCGGGTGGATCATGCACGATGCGCATGGCGTATCGATCATGGCGCTGCGCGCCGGTTGGTCAGGATCTGAGTATGGCGCACGCCGGTCGTTGGAACACGCGGCGCGCGTCCACGCCGAATAGCACAGGCAGGCCCGCACGATCATGGGTGACACCTCGGCTCAGGACACGTAACTGAACGGGTTTCGCTCGGCTGTGACCTGCATCTTTCCAGGTGAGCATGGCGCTCAACGGCGCTGTGCTTTCAAGCCGGCGGCGCGGGTTCGAATCCCGTCGGGAGCACAGACCCCTTCGACCAGGAACTGTGTCGGTTTTCCTCAGCCAGTGCTTGTAGCACAGCGCTGTCAGGACAGATGATTGGACGAGGTGCACTCGTCCGATCTTGGGGGTGGCCGCCGTTGTACCAGTTCAACCGTGATCGCGAGACGCCTGACGGTCGTGACGCGGCCGGGTCATCCGCTGCGCAACGTTGTGGCGCCATCGGGTCGTGCGAGCCGTTGGTTGCGACGCAGGATGATCTCGTCGCCTACCGCGAGCGTGATCGTGCGGTGGTCATCCGGTGCCCGGTACGTGCACGACCGTCTGGCGGTGTCGCTGCGCGGGGCGAGCTGGTTGAGCTCGCCGACAGTCGGAGTCGCCGCTCGGTCTTGAGCTACGTGATGTCCGCCAGCATCTCCTGCATCTGCAGGATCTGGGTGTACTGCGTGATGTACATGTCACCCGCCATCTGCTGGATGATGAAGTCGCTGCCATTGATCATGACGTTCAACAACACGTCGAGCGCGCCCTCGTGGTGCGGGATCATCAACTTGAGGTACAGCACGTCGAAGGCCGTGCCCGACGCAGCGCTGAGCTCAGCGAGCTCCGCGGAGGTCGCCATCCCCATGCGTTCGAGCATCACCGGGTTCTGCAGCATCTGCTCGTAGGCCTGCTGGGCATTCGTGACCTCGAGGCCGTTCCAGGCCTGCCATCGCCGCATCGTGTCGATCTCGAGCTCCTGCTCGACATCGATCCTGCTGGCGAGCGCGAGCAGGGTGGTGTTGGTGGTCCTCGTCGGCGCCATCTCGCTCATGACGAGTGCCTGGTGGTGGTGCGGGATCATCATGCTGACGAACTCCGCGTCAGCATCGTTCGCCGTCTGCGCCACCGCAGTGCCAGGAACGGCCATCACGCCGACCAGCAAGACGGCCATCAGCAGTGCTGTAGCTATTCGTCGATACCTCATCGTGCGCCTGTCCTTTCTTGCGTACCGCATAGCGGTCCGTTGCGTCGCGCGGGCCCGGGATGGGCGTGGGCCCCGGCAGGTGTGCCGCCGGGGCCCGTGTGCCGATCAGTTCCGTCCCGGTCCGAGGCGGTACTGGGTCTGCGCGTTGAAGTGCGTTTGCTTGACGCGGTTGGCGCTCGGGATTCCTCTGGTTCCGGTGACCTTGAGGACGTCGAGGCCCTTGAGGATGTCACTGGAGTAGATGTACCCGTTGTACCAGTACGCCGACCAGGAGCCGCCGAGGAAGAACTCGGTCGCAACGCCGCGCTCGAAGTAGCCGAGCTCAACCGGGTTGTCGGGGTCGGTGAACTCCCAGACGGAGACGCCGCCCTGATACCAGGACTGCACCATGATGTCGCGGCCGGCGACCGGGATGATCGAACCGTTGTGCGCGACGCAGTTCTCGTTGCTTCCCTGGTGGCGATCGATCTTGAAGTAGCTGCGGAACACCAGTTGACGGTCGTCGCCCTCGCCGACGATGTCGAAGATGGCGTTGGCACCGCGCTCCGGGTAGTTCTCCTCGGTGCAGGTGGCTCCGAGACCACCACCCAGCTCATCGGTGAAGATGACACGGCTCGCGTCATTGCTGAACGTCGCCGAGTGCCAGAATGCGAAGTTGTCATCGGTGACGGTGGTGATCACGTACGGTGCCGTGGGATCCGAGATGTCGATCAGGACACCCTCGCCCATGCAGGCGCCCGCCGCCAGATCCTCTTCAGGAAAGACGGTGATGTCGTGGCAGCCGGCGGTACCCGGCGCGCCACCCTCGGGGAAGAGCACCGGCTTGGCGATCACGGACGCCGAGGCCGGGTCGTCTAGCGGCACCTCGATGATCGAGATCGAGTCGTGCGGCGGCTGGCAGTTGGGGAACGCCGGATTCGGGCCGTACGAGGAGACGTAGAGGTAGACCACGTCTCCGCTGTCGTCCGGCACGAGCGTGTGTGTGTGGGATCCACAGTCGGTCTGCACGGCAGCGACCTGCTTCGCGTCGTTCACATCGCTGATGTCGATGATGCGCACGCCTTCCCAGGCGGTCGGGATGACCGCCGAGGATGGCCTGCTCTGACAGGTCCCGTCGCTCCGCGGGGCGTCGACCGACATGAACACCAGCGATCCGTCCGGGCTCACCGAGGGGTCGCCTTGGCCGCCGGGGCAGAAGAACTCGCTGATGGGCTTCGTCTTCTGGGGGTGCTTGATGTCGTAGAAGTTCAGGCCGCCGTACGTGCCCTGGATGGCCAAGTCGCCCCAGAACGCGATGTCGCTGTGGAAGAACTCGGCGTTTGGTCCCTGCCTCGGGATGTTCACCACATCGTCGATGTTCTTGCTGTGCGATATCTCGTCTGGTGCAAGTTCGTCGCTCTGTGCCGCCGCTGGGCCGGCGAAACCGAACATGAGGACGAGCGCGCCGATCAGCGCGATCACCCGGAGTCCACGGCGCGACCGGCGCCGACGGGTCGAGATCTGCATGAAAGCCCCCCTTGTCACATCCCGACCTTGGAGGCTAGGTAGGTGTGAACAACGAGTCAACAATGAATCTTCTGTGAACCGCGATGCGTTGCAGTTGTGAGACAACGCTAAGGTTGAGCCACGACGTTGCGTGTGTATGGCGTCAGTGGGGGTGAGGACGGGGCAGCCATCGGGTTGCCTCGTTCGTTGGCAGGTGTGCCCTGCATCCGTGGCATATGAGTACCTGTGGCCACCGTGGTCGGGAATGGTGGCCGAGGGCATGACCGCGGACGAGATCCTCGACGCCTTTCCCTATCTATATCTAGAACGCGAGGACATCGCCGAGGCGCTGCGCTATGCCGCCGAGGCCGTCCGTGAACGTCAGCTGCCCCTCGTGGCAGGCGGGTGACGTGCGCTGACCGTCGACGCACCTGACATCGCCATCCTTCATCACGCCGCAGACGACGACCGCATCGTCGTATCCGCTGACACCGGCTTCGGTGAGCTGCTCGCCCGCCTGCAGACCGCCCGCGCGTCGTTGGTGCTGTTGCACCGGCGCACGCGACGACGGCCGTCGGATCAGACCACCCTGCTGCTCACCCATCTCCCTGCACTCGCGAATGACCTGGAGGCGGGCGCGATCGTCGTGATCGAGGAGGCGCGTGTGCGCGTGCCATTGCTGCCGGTCGGTGACCACAGCCAGGACACATGACTGAACGGGTTTCGCTCGCCGGCGACCTGCGGTCTTGCTGTTGAGCATGGCGCTCAACGGCGCTGTGCTTTCAAGCCGGCGGCGCGGGTTCGAATCCCGTCGGGAGCACCAGAACTAGGCGCTGGACAGCAGAAGCCCGGCCTGACGATCTCCCGGGTTCGGGCGTGTCCCATTGGCTGTTCCCGCTGTCGGCGCGATGTGGCTCGCGGCGTGGGGTCAGCACAGCGCTTCCAGGACACGTAACTGGACGCTCAGCGAGGTTGCTGGCCACTCGTTCGGTCGCGTCATAGCGATGCTCGACCGCAGACGGCTGCGCATCCGTCCGCTACCGATCGGTCGGACGCCACAGCGCACGACGCTTCAACTCAGGAGCACGTCTCGCGGTAGGGGCGGTCGCCGAAGGCGTCACGCCACTCGGTCCGCGTGAGGTTGCGTCCGGCAGTGAAGCAGGCGAACTCGATCCAACTCGCGGCGCGGGTGTCGAGCTCGTAGGCCTCGCCGTCCACGGTGATGACCGAGACGGTCTGGCCGTCAGGGGTGAATGCGACGAACACAGCTGCGTCGGGACGGCCGACCGGAACACTGCTGAGCAGCGCTCCGGTCTGACCGTCCCACAGTGCGACGCGGCCGTCCTGACCGCCGGACGCGATCATCACGCCGTCCGCGGCGTAGCTGATCGTGACGACCGTGCCGTCGTGACCGATCGTCGGCCGTCGGATCTCGTCACCGGTCGCCGCGTCGAACACCGCCACCTGACCACGGCGTCCGGCGACCGCGACCCGACCTCCGTCGGGCGAGAACGCGGCCTGGGCGCCCTCGAACCCGAGCGCGACGTCCACGCGGGCTTCGCGGGCGACCACATCGATGAGCAGGAGGCGGTCATCGGGATCCGACCCGGTGCCGATCTCGCCATCCGCGGCGTGCACGAGCGCCGCGACCGTTCGTCCGTCACCGCTCGCGACGAGGCCCGGTTCCTGATCGAACTCGACGCCGGGTAGGAGGAACGGGCGATCCCGGTTCTCCAGCGACTCGGCGTCGAGTCGCTGGACGAAGCCGTCATCTCCGGTGATGACCAGCTCGTCGCCGGATGGAAGGTACGCCACGCCCGCACCGCTCAGTCCCAGGCGGCGCTCCGCACTGACCTCGACAGCACGCCTGTCCCACACCCTGACGAAGCCATCCGCGCCGGTCGAGGCGAACCGATCGCCGTCCGGATGCCAGGAGACCGCCGTCGAGGACAACGCGTCGACGGGGTCGCTCGTCCGTCGACGATCGGTGTCGAGAACCTGGAGCGTGACCCGGGTGCTGTTGGTTTCGCTGACGTCAAAGCTCACATAGGCGACCGCAGAGCCGTCCGGCGATGGCACCGAGGACGGCGCGAACTGTACGAACGCCGGATTGGTCCGCAACGGAGCGGTCGAAGCATGCAGCGGTATGAACTGGCGGTCCCCCGACAGATCCCACCGTAGGATCGACCGATCCGCTCCCGCACTCAGCACGGTCGGCGACTCAGGCTCGAACGCCACGCTGGGCACCGCGCTGGCGTGGCCTCGGAACTGCCGTAGGGGTTCGCCGCTGTCGACGTCCCAGACGATGACGCTGCGGTCGGCCGACGAGGAGGCGACCTCGGTGCCGTCGGAGGAGAAGGCGATGTCGAGCACCGCCCCGGTGTGGCCGCGCAGTCGCGACGTCGGTTGCCCGGTCGCCGCATCGGCGAGCACCACGTCGGTGCCGACACTACCGTCATCTGCCGCTGCCGCGATGGTTGCGCCGTCGGGGCTGACGGCGAACGGGTAGCTGGGCAGTGACAGGACGCGGTCCACCTGGCCCGTCTCGACATCGAATACGGTGATCTGCGAGTCGGTGTCCGATGCGTCGGTCCGCAACGCCACAAGCGAACTCGCCCCAGTGGGCGAGGCGGCAGTCGAGCTGGTAGACCTCGCCGTCCCTGGTCGCGACTGACACCGTGTGGCCGTCGGGGTTGAGCCGACGTAGGCGGCGGTGCCGGGACGGCCGACGGTCACGCTGCTCAGCGGCGCGCGGCTGTGGCCGTCCCATAGGCTGACGCGGCCGCCCCCACCCCCGGACGCGATGGTGCCACCGTCGGCTGCGTAGCTGACGGACACGACGTGGCCGATCGTCGGCGGGCGGACCAGCATGCCGGTCGGGACATCGATCACCGCGACCTGGCCGCGTCGACCGGTGACATGCCGCACCGCAGCTTCGCCCGTTCACTCGCCGGACCGGACGGGGCGCCCGAGGTCAGAGCAGGACGACCAGCAGCTGACCGAGCACGACCTTGCCGATCATCCCCAACGGGAACAGTGTCGCGTAACCGAGCTGGTCGCTGCGCGAGCCGCCGCGGACCTCGACCAGCGCGAGGGCGGCCGGTTGCGTCGCCGCTCCGGCCACCAGTGCGCCGACGGCGACGGCTTTGTCGTCGACGTCGGGGATCGCGGCGACGAAGCGATTGCGCAGCAGCAGCACGCCGGCCAAGAGGGTGGTCACGACGGCCGCGCCGAGCGCCGCCCACCCCAGGGCGTCGGGCGAGCCGAGGGCGTCGACGAACGCCGGCCCGGCACGGGTCCCCACCCCGGCGAGGAAGAGCACCAGGCCGAGCTGGCGCAGTGCGTTCGCGGCCGGCTGCGGCAGCTGCCACAGCAGCGGCCCGGTGCGCACGCGGGCGCCGAGCACGAGACCGACGATCAGCGGTCCTCCGGCGAAGCCCAGCTGGAGGGTCACCGGCCCCAGCGGAACGCTCAGCAACCCGAGCGCGAGGCCGGCGGCGAGCCCGAGGCCGAGGGTCAGGACGTCCACGTCGCCGACGCCGCGCACCGAGTCGCCCAGCTCGTCGGCCACCTCGTCGAGGCGTTCCGGAGGCGCGACGAGGGTCACCCGATCGCCGAGCTCGAGCGTCGTGTCGCCGCGCGCAAGCCACTCGACGTCGCCGCGTGCGACGCGCGTGACGCGGGCCCGATGACGGCCGGCGAGGTCGAGAGCGTCGAGGGTTCGGCCGGCGACGTCGTGGCGGGTGACGAGGACGGGCCGGAAGTCCAGCGCGCGACGGTCGCCGAAGGCGTCAGGCTCGCGCGGGCCGCCGGCGTGCTCGGCGACGTGCCCAACGCCGTTGGGCGACCCGAGCAGGGTGACCTCGTCGCCTTGCCGGATCGTGGTGTCCGGCGCGGCGAGCACCGTCCGGCCGTCGCGGTCGATCCGCACGACCTCGACGTCGTCGACGCTGCGCAGCAGGCCCGCGACGTCACCGACTTCGTGTTCCACCCGAACGGTGATGCGCTCCAGGCCCGCGTCGCCGTCGTCAGCTGCGTCACTGGCGGCACCGAGCACCCTGGCGGTCACCAGCAGCGTGGCGATCATGCCGATCGGGTAGGCGACGGCGAACGCGACGACGGCGCGGTCGGCGGCGTCGCTGTCGAGGCGTTCGACGACCGTGGCGAGCGTGGGGGCGTTGGTCAGCGCTCCGGCGTAGGCTCCGGCCGCGGCGGGGCCGCCGATGCCCGCCAGCATCGCGACGACGGCGGCGACGGCGGTGGTGACCAGGAGCAGGCCGACGCCGAGCAGCACGAGACGCCGCCCCTCGGCGCGCAGCGCCGCACGCAGGGTCGGCCCGGATGCGAGGCCCACGGCGTAGACGAAGATTGCCAGACCGAGAACAGTGATCTCCTCGGGCAACTCGGCCTCGGGCACTGCTGCCGACAGCGCGAGCCCGGCGAACACGACGGCCGCGACCCCCAGCGAGATCCCGCCGACCCGGATGCGCCCGACGAGCGCGCCGATCGTCGCGACGACGAAGAGGGTGAGGATCGGTTGGTCGGCGAGCAGGTTGGCCACAGGACCGCTCCATCAGCGGGTGGCCTACGACGATACCGGGCGCCCGGCGGCCGGCGGCGGCTGGGCTCACGGAGACCGTCGGCGCGCAGCGGGGCCTGCCGCAAGAACGGGAGGGTGCGGATCCCCCGGTTCAACGCAGCGCTCGTGAGGTTGACAGCGCCGCAGTCGAGCGGTCCGACGTGTGGTCGCTGTGGGGAGCATCAGAACCAGGACCAACATGCGCCCGCTATCAAGGCCACGACCAACCCGAGTATGCGGACCAGCCCGACCACGGTGTCGCCGCGCTGGGCAGGTCGGTGTGGCGTTCTGCACGCGCGACGCCTGGCAGCGGATGTGGAGAGCAGCGCTCGGGGCGCGCTCCTCGCGCCGTCCGGCACCCACCGAGATGACGTCCGCCGTGGACATCGCCGCCGCGATCGCCGACGCTGAGGGAGTGACCGGTCGCTCGGCGACGAGCAGTTCGACGAGCGGGGCGTGGTCGGCGTCGTCGGCGATCACGCCACGCGACGGGCGGGCGCGCACCGCCGTCGTCAGCCTGGGAGACCATGCGCAGCAGCAGGTCGCGCAGTACCGGCCGCTGGCTGTCGGGGACGCGGTCGTAGACGGCTTCGGCGGTCTGGGCGACCGCACCGCGGATCCCGCCCGCAGCGGTGTAGCCGGCGACGGTCAGCGTGCGGCCCTCGCGCCGCCACCAGGTGGTGCGCAGCGCGTGGGACAGTAGCGCCAGGGCGCCCGGCTCGTCGTCGACCTCTGCGATGAGCAGGTCGACGAGGCCGGGCTCGACGAGCAGGCCGGCCTGCGCCGCCGGCCCCTCGATCGCGGCGCGCAGGTCATCGGTGTCCATCGGTCGTAGCAGGTACAGGCCGCGCGGAGCCGGGCCGCGACGCCGCGCGGACAAGCGACGACTTGCCGGCACCCGACGGGCCGACGACCACCAGCACGCCTGCGTCGGCCAGCTTGCGCAGGCACGCGTCGACGTCATCGGCGCGGCCGAAGAACCCGTCGGCGTCGTCTACGTCATAGGGCACCAACCCCATGTAGGGACAGGTGCGGCTCACCGGCTCCGGCTCCGGCGGGGCCTGCAAGGCGTCGTCTTCGCGCAGGATCTGCTCCTGCAGGGCGGTCAGCTCCGGGCCGGGGTCGAGCCCGAGCTCGCGGCTCAGCATCACCCGGGCGCGGTGGATCGTCTGCAGGGCGTCGCCGTGCGCGACCTGCGCGGCCAACACGACGCGGTCGCGTGGCGACAGCGTGGTCGCGTCGCTGTCGACGCTGACCGGACCGAGCATTCCAACTCGCACACCTGCAGTGTGAACGGGCGCCCCGATACCGGTCACCGCCTCGATACCCGTCTGATACCACACCGGAACCCGCCCGGCACCGCCCTCGGCCATACCCGGTGTCACACGGCTCACCGGCATCCGCTGAAGGAGCCACCGCAACCGACACAGAAGGAAGATCATGACCGCCGCCACCACAACCATGCCCCGCCGTCCGCTGGCACCGTGGGTGCCGACCGTCGCCGTCGCGATCCTGGTGGTCGGCCTGCTGGCGGTGTCCGGCGCACGCCTCACCTGGGACGCGCCGACCGTCACCATCCAAGCCGAGCAGACCGTGCCTGAGGTCTCGACGGCGAGCGTCGACAGGGCCACCAAGCTCGCCGCGGCGCGCTACGAACTGACCGCGCTACGCGGCGCGGTCCGCCAGGTCCCCGCGCTGAGGGCGAGCATGCACGACCACGTGCGACTGCTCGCCGCCGTCAGCGCAGGGCAGGTGCCGATCGAGGCCCTCGACCGCCACAATCACCCGCAACTGCAGCAGGCAGTCAACGCCGGCCACGTGCCGAGAGAGGCACTCGAACCGTTGCAGTGACACCCCACATCCCAACCGACGAAGCCGACGCGGACGCACGACATCCGCGTCGGCTT
>JAHELV010000047.1 GCA_024644015.1 Nitriliruptorales bacterium | reverse complement strand
GACTTCCTCGGCCGCCTCGACTTCCAGGTCAAACTCCACGGCGTCCGCATCGAACTCGGCGAGATCGAAGCCGCCCTCGGCACCCACCCCAACATCCGCGACGCCACCGTCATCCTCCACAGCCCGTCGCCGCAGGACCAGCGGCTGTTCGCCTACCTCGTGACCGACGACGACAAGGCACCGGAGACCGACGACCTGCGTGACTTCCTGCGCGAGCGCCTCCCCGGTCCCATGATCCCTTCCGGGTTCATGACCCTCGACGCGCTGCCGCTGACCGCCAGCGGCAAGACCGACCGCAACGCCCTGCCGACACCCGACCTCACGCAGCGCGACACCGCCCAGGACTACGTCGCACCCACATCCGACCTGGAACAGGAGATCGCCGACATCTGGGCAGACGTCCTCGGCAACGACCGCATCGGCGTGCACGACGACTTCTTCGACCTCGGCGGCCACTCGCTCAAGGCGCTGCAGACGTTCGCGCGGATCAGGGATCTGTACGGCGTCGAACTGCCGCTCGCGAGGTTCTTCGAGCACCCGACCGTCGCGGAGCAGGTCGAGGCGGTGACCGAGGCACTGACCGCGGCGGAGGACGACGACGCGCTGCTCGAGCTGATCAACGAGATGCGGTCCGAGATGGAAGATGCCGCAGAAGGAGGGGGCCGTGAGTGACGTCGGCGACGTGCTGGCCAAGCTGACGCCGGAGCAGCGGGCGCGTCTCACACAACGCCTTGCCGAGCGACGCCGCGCCGGCGCCGCCGACGACCAGATCCGTCCCAGGCCGGACCGGCTGGGACATCCCCTCTCTCCGGCGCAGGAGCGGATCTGGGTGCTGGCACGATTGCGACCCGACAGCGCGGTGTACAACCTGCAGGAAGCGAAGCGGCTCGTGGGGCCGTTGGACGTCGCAGCGCTGCGCCACAGCTTCACCCAGGTCCTCCGGCGTCACGAGACCCTGCGGGCCACGTTCGTCGACGACGACGGTCAGCCGCGCCAGCGGATCGCGGACGCCGGGGACATCGACCTCGAGGTCGCGGACCTCAGTGGCGACCCGGACCCTCTGGAGCACGCACGCGACCTCGCGCGACGCGACGCCGAACGGCCATTCGACCTGACGAGCGGTCCGCTGCTGCGCGTGACCCTGCTGCGCCTCGGCGCGGACGACCACGTGCTGCTGACCACCGCGCACCACATCGTGTGCGACGGCTGGTCCATGGGTGTGATCGAACGCGAGCTCAGTGCGCTGTACCAGGCGGCCGTCACGGGCGCGTCGCCACCGCTGCCCGAGCCGGACCTCCAGTACGCCGACGTCGCCCACTGGCTGCACCAGCGCGCCGGCGACGGGCAGGACCGACGGCTCGACTACTGGGCGCACCAGCTGTCGGGTGACGTCCACCGCCTCGAGCTGCCAGGCGACGGCGATCGGACCGGGCCGAGGACCGCAGGCGGCGCGCACCACGACATCGCGCTGCCGGCGCCCCTGACTGCGGCCGTGCACGAGGTGAGCCGCCGCTCGAAGGTCACCCCCTTCATCACCTTGATGGCGGCCTTCCAGGTCACGTTGCACCGATATACGCGCCAGGAAGACCTCATCGTGTGCACGCCGACCGCCGGCCGCAGCCGCTCCGAGACCCAGCACATGGTGGGGTACTTCAACAACCTCGTGGCGATTCGTGGCGACATGTCGGGGGACCCCTCCTTCGACGAGCTGCTGGAGCGGATGCGGCCGGTCGTCGCCGGCGCGTTCGACCACCAGGACGTGGCGTTCCAGGCGGTGGCGACACTGCCGAGCGTGGCCACGACCCCGCTGACGCGAGCACTGTTCGTGCTGCAGGACGCCGACATGCACACGCTCTCGCTGCCGGGGATCACCGTCTCGACGCTGACCATCGAGGCGGCGACCGCCGATTTCGAACTGGGGGTGTTCATGCGTCCGGAAGGTGACCGCCTGGTCGGCACGGTCCGGTACCGCACCGACCAGTTCGACGGCGCCACGCTGACGACGCTGCTCGGCAACTTCGAGCGCACGCTCGAGCTGGTACTCGCCACACCGTCCGTGCGTCTGGCCGAGTTGCCGCCCATCGCGGCGCCGCACGTGCACCCCACGACCGCGCCGGCGCACTCCGGGCAGCTGACGGCGCGCCCCCGCACCGCGCTCGAGTCGCAGCTCTGTGAGATCTGGGAACGGCTGTTCTCGTTGCAGCCCATCAGCATCCACGACGACTTCTTCGAGCTCGGCGGACACTCCCTGCTCGCCGCTGAGCTCGCGGCGGAGGTGGAGCGACGGATCACCGGCGAACCGCTGCCGTTGGCCAGTCTGTTCAGCGCGCCGACGATCGCTGACCTCGCCGAAATGATCGACACCGGCGGTTGGTCCCACTCCTGGTCGTCACTCGTGCCGCTCAAGCCGAGCGGCGCACGTCCGCCACTGTTCTTCGTCCACGCGCACGGCGGCAACGTCATCGGATACCACGAACTGGCCCGCAGCCTCGGGCCCGACCAACCGCTCTATGGCCTGCAGGCACCGGACACCCAGTCGGCGGACGGCCCGATCCGCGAGCGGCGCATCCCCGACATGGCGGCTGCCTACATCCGCGAGATCCGGGACGTGCAGCCGCACGGGCCATACTTCCTCGGTGGTTGGTGCCTCGGGGCGGACGTGGCCTACGAGATGGCCATCCAGCTGACGGCGGACGGCGAGGACGTACCCCTCGTCATCATGGTCGACAACCCGCGTCCGTCGTACAGCCGCACCTCCACCACGGGCTCGATGTACCGACGCCTGATGAACCGTGTGCGCAGCCGGGTCGAGATGGAGTGGGACAACCTGCGCCTGGCCGCGCCCGCTGACCGGTGGTCGTACGCGCGTACCCGGACGGCCCAGTTGGCCGGCGCGGTGCTGGTACGGGCGGAGGCGCGCGTGTCAGCGGCGGCCGCGGCGCTGTCGGTGCCACTTCCGGCCTCACGCGCGCTGCGGCGGGAGCGGATCGCGGCTGCGCACCAGAAGGCCTACGCGCAGTACGACCCACCGGCGTACGGGGGTCGTGTGGCGCTGTTCCGGGCCGCGCTGCAGCCGGCGGGCCGCGCACCCGATCCGTCGCTGGGGTGGGCGCCGCATGTCACGGGAACGTTCGACATCTACGAGATCCCGGGCCATCGCATCGGGCTGCTGTCGGCCCCGCGGGTGAACGGCGTCGCCGAGCGGATGGTCCGAGCGATGGACATGGCGCTCGCGGCCGGCCAGCGGTGAGCTGATCAGCCTGGACGCCCCGCGCGGCCCGGCGCTGCCCGACCACGAGATCCATGTCTGGTGGACCCTCGATGTGCGCGCTCTCGCTCCGCTCGGCGCGCATCTCGTCGCCGAGGAACGTGGGCGGGCGTCCCGCTTCCGGCAGCCGGTCGACCGGGAGAGGTTCGTCGCCCGGCGGGGCCTGCTCCGGTCGGTGCTCGCGCGCTACGTCGGCGCTGGACCCAGCGCTGTCCGCCTGTCCCATGGCCCGTACGGGAAGCCGGCGTTGGACACCGCCACCGCCGACCTCGAGTTCAGCCTTGCGCACAGCGGCGACGCTGCGCTGCTCGCCGTCGCACGGGGCAATCCGGTCGGCGTCGACATCGAGTGGGTACGGCACGACATCGATGCTGCGGCGCTCGCGACCCGCGTGTGCACGCCGAGGGAACGCGCGGTGCTGGGGGCGCTGCCGCCGCACCGGCGCAGGGATGCGTTCTTCACCTGCTGGGTCCACAAGGAGGCGATAGCGAAGGCGGACGGCCGTGGGTTGTCGCTTTCGCCGTCCGAGATCGACGTGGCGGACGCTGTGACGCATGGACGAGCGCGCGTCGTTACTCCCAGTGCGGAGTCAGCCGACATCGCGTGGCGCTCAATATCACTATCAGTCATGTCCGGACTGAACGCTGCGGTCGCGGTGCCGGATATTCCATGTCTCATCAGATCTATAGTATATTTCAGTATATTTCAGTAAACTTCATTGTTCATCAAGAGCGGTTCAAGCCTCATTTCCGCAGGTCACGAAGATGAAATGAACTGAAACTCGCTTCAAAAGCGTGCTTCGACCGTCGCATTGTCACGAAAACGGTCGACTTTCGTGCGAGGAACGCATAAGATGTTCCCTAGTCGCGCACCACGGACAGTACAGACAGTGAACACTGGTGGGAGTGGGCGCGAAGACGGGACAGGAACAACTTCATGGGTGAGATTAGCCCGTGATCACACGAAACGGGCGGACAGCCGCGTCTTACATCGTGAGTGATCACGTACATGTAGATCGAGGCTCGGGCTACTACATAGCCAAGCGCGTCTTCGATGTCGTGCTCGTTGTCTTGATCGTCTTCACCATCGCTCTTGTGATCCCACTGATTGCGCTGGCGATCAAGCTCGACAGCCCGGGCCCGGTGATCTTCCGCCAGAAGCGGTATCGCGGGCGCCGCGTCAGGGCCGGCGACCGGTGGGTCTGGCGGGTCGAACCCTTCACCTTCTACAAGTTCCGCACGATGACCGCCAACGCCAGGCCGGACGTCCATCAGGATTACATGAAGGCCTACATCGGCGGTGATGTCGACACCCTGTCAGCGATGAACACCCCGGGAGAAGGCTCGTACAAGCTCACGAACGACCGCCGCGTGACACGGGTCGGGCGGGTCCTGCGAAAGCTGAGCATCGACGAACTGCCACAGCTGTGGAACGTGCTCGTCGGTGACATGAGCCTGGTCGGCCCACGACCGCCGCTGCCCTACGAGGTCGAGGTCTACCAGCAGCGTCATCTGGCGCGCATGGCCAGTCCAGCGGGACTGACCGGTTGGTGGCAGGTCAACGGGCGGTGCGAGACGTTGTTCGAGGAGATGATCGATCTCGACCTCGAGTACATCCGGCACAGCTCGATCTGGCTCGACCTCAAGATCATTGCTCGAACGATGCCGGCTGTGCTGACGGGAAGGGGTGCTGGCTAACTTGAAGCGACTCAACATGGCAACGATCGGGTGCGGGTACTGGGGTCCGAACCTGATCCGCAACTGCGTA
Organism: Nitriliruptorales bacterium; assembly: GCA_024644015.1. Lineage (GTDB taxonomy): Bacteria > Actinomycetota > Nitriliruptoria > Euzebyales > JAHELV01 > JAHELV01. Next base: position 21,589 of record JAHELV010000047.1, on the reverse strand, counting down.
GAGATTCCTCAAGTCTCACTCGAGGCCGTGGCCGACCTCGACTGGGAGCGGCTGACCCACGTGCAGACGCGGTATCCCGGGATTCCCATGGTCACCGACGACTACACGCAGTTGTTCGACACCGGCATCGACGCGGTGATTGTCTCCACGCCGCCGGAGACGCACTTCGAGATCGTCACGAACTGCCTCGAGCAGGGGCTCCACGTGCTGGTCGAGAAGCCGCTGGCGACCACCAGCGCCGAAGCGCGCAAGATGGTCGAGATGGCCGAGCGCTACGACCGTATCCTGATGGTCGGGCACACGTTCGAGTACAACCCGGCCGTGCGTGCCCTGGCGGCTTCGGTGCGCAGTGGCGAGCTCGGCAGGATCCACTACATCGACGCCGTCCGTGTGGGTCTCGGCCTGTTCCATCCGACGTTGAACGTGATATGGGACCTGGCGCCGCACGACGTGTCGATCCTGATCCACGTCCTCGGTGAGGTTCCCACGTCGGTGAGCACGCGCGGTATCGCCTGCGTGCAGGAGGCGGTCGAGGACGTCGCCTACCTGACGCTGAACTTCCCCAGTGGGATCATGGCGCACATCCGCCTGAGCTGGCTGGATCCCAGCAAGACGCGCCGGATCACCGTAGTGGGCGACAAGAAGATGATCGTCTACGACGACGTCGAGGCCCACGAGAAGCTCAAGGTCTATGACAAGCGTGTCGACACCATCCGACGGACTGACACGTTCGGCGACTTCCAGTTCGCCTACCACTACGGGAGCATCGTAAGCCCCTACGTGCACTTCGAGGAGCCGCTGCGACTGGAGTGCCTCCACTTCACCGAGTCGGTGCTCAACAACGCCCGCCCGGTGACCGACGGCTGGAACGGACTCCGTGTGGTCGAGGTCATCGAAGCGGCCCAGCGGTCGCTCGAACAGGGCGGTGTGCGTGTGCCCGTGGACTCGACCCTGTCCGCCGATGCACCTCGTCCCAGCAACGGCGTGGCGCCCGCCGTCGATCCGCTGCGTTCATGACGGCAGTCAGTTCGCGCATCTCGGGGGCCACCAACGGCGCGGTCCGCCCGGTCGACGCGTCCGTGATCGACGATGCGTCGTTCGCGCGGCTCCGGGCAATGGCATCGCTGCCTGCTGCGACGATGGACGTTCCCTTCGTCGACCTCGGGGCGGCGCACGCAGCGCAGCGCGATCAGATCGACCAGGCGATCGCGGGCGTGCTGGAGCGGTCGGACTTCGTGCTGGGCGCGGCGGTCGAAGCGTTCGAGCAGGCGTTCGCCGCCTTCTGTGACGCCAAGCACGCCGTCGGCGTCGACTCTGGGTTCTCGGCACTCGAGTTGAGCCTGCGGGCCCATGACATCGGCGCGGGCGACGAGGTCATCACGGCGGCGAACACCTTCGTGGCGACCGTCGGGGCCATCGACAACGTCGGCGCGCTGCCGGTGCTCGTCGATGTGCGGCCGGACACCTACACCCTCGACCCGGACCGCATCGAGGCGGCGATCACACCCGCCACGCGGGCGATCATCCCGGTGCACCTCTACGGCCAGCCGGCCCAGATGGCGGCGATCAACGAGATCGCCGCGGCACACGGATTGGTGGTCATCGAGGACGCCTGCCAGGCGCACGGCGCCCGCTACCGGGGTGCCCGCGCGGGCAGCCTCGGTCACGCCGCGGCGTTCAGCTTCTACCCGGCCAAGAACCTCGGCGCGCTCGGCGACGGCGGAATGGTCGTCACCGACGACCCAGAGATCGCGCGCCGGCTCCGCTCACTGCGCAACCTCGGCTCAACGACGAAGTACCAGCATGACGTCAAGGGCTTCAACCGCCGCCTCGACACGCTGCACGCGGCCGTGCTGTCCGTCAAGCTGACCCGACTCGACGCCGACAATGCATCACGCCGCAGAACGGCACGTCTGTATGACATGCTGCTCGCGGACGCGCCGGTGCAGACGCCCAGGACCAGCCGCGACGTCGAGCACGTCCATCATCTGTATGTCATCCAGGCCGATGACCGGGAACGTCTGCGCGAGCACCTGAGCGCCGCAGGGATCGCCACCGGGATCCACTATCCGATCCCGATCCATCGACAGCCCGCGTATGATGCTCTCGCACGCGCCGGCGAGCGCTATCCGGTCACCGACACGGCCGCGCCGAGGATTCTCTCGCTTCCCATGTATCCCGGCATGCCGGACGCCGCAGTCGCGCACACGGCAGGATGGATCATCAACTTCTATTCCGGCTAGGTGGATATGGAACTGTCCTACTATCTCCGGACCATCGGGCGGCGTTGGCCACTCGTGCTCCTCGGGCTGCTGCTGACGACCGCACTGACGGTTGCATTCCTCCAGCGGCAGCCGCTGGTGTACGAATCCACGGGCACGATGGTCGTGCGCCCGCGCACCGTGAACTCGGCCGACGGCGTTCGTGCGATCGACACCCTCACGCGTGGCGTCGAGATCTCGTCGACCTACGCGACGATCGCCCGCAGCAATCTGATATTCGGCCGTGCGGAGGAACGCATCGACCCGTCGTTGAACACGGCGGGTACGAGCGTGTCCAGCGATGTCGTCACGTCGACCAGCATCCTCGAGGTCAGCGTGAGGGGCAGCGATCCACAGGTGGTCACGGCGCTCGCGGCGGAGATCACCCGCGAGACCGTCGCATTCGTCGGCGATCTGCAGAACGTCTTCGAACTGCAGGTCATCGACGAACCCCAGCAGCCCACCGGGCCGATCGCGCCCAAGCGTGAACTGATCCTGGGCACCGGCGTGCTGCTCGGTCTCGGCGTCGGCGCGCTGTTCGCGTTCCTGGCGGAGGCCGCCGCGCGACCGGCCCGCGCGCGCGTGATGCGCCACCAGGTGTCGCAGCAGGTCCGGGAACGCCGTGCGTCCGGCAGTCGGCTCGCGTCGCCACTCGACGACCTCAAGGACGAGACGACGGAGCTTCAGCCAGCCAACGGGCAGGGGGCGCGCTCGACCGGGCCGTCGCGCCCCGACCGGCCCAGGACGCGAGCGCGCGGATCCCGCACATGACCGAAGTGCACACGTCGGCGGGACGTGCGATCGATGCGCGACCGGGCGCAGGACGCGGGCCGGTCTACATCGGCGGGCTCGACCGCTCCGGCAAGACCACCATGGCGGCGTACCTCGGCTCCCACCCCGACATCGCGATCCCGGCGGTCGGTTCGAACATGTGGACCTACTTCTACGGTCAGTTCGGCGACCTCGGCGAGCCCGCCAACCTGGAGCGTTGCCTCGATGCGATGCTGCACTACAAGCACGTGCGGTTCCTCGCCCCGGATCCCGACCGCATCCGTCGGGAGTTCGCCGGCGGGCCACCGACCTATGCGCGCCTGTTCGCGCTCTTCCTGGTGCATTTCGCCGAGCGGGCAGGCAAGCCACGCTGGGGGGCCCAGACCGGGCTGATCGAACGGTACGCCGATCACCTGTTCGCCGCGTACCCGGGTCTGCGGATCGTGCACATGGTCCGCGACCCCCGCGACCGCTACCAGGCGTCGCTCGCACGCTGGCCCAAGGGCAAAGGACGCGCCGGCGGCGCCGCCGCGAGGTGGCACTACTCGACGGCGCTGGCGGAACGGCACGCGCGGCGCCACCCCGACGCCTACATGATCGTTCGTTTCGAGGATCTCATCCGCGACACCGAAGCGACGCTGCGGACGGTGTGCGCGTTCGTCGGCGCGCCCTTCACCGAGGCGCTGCTGCAGATGGAGGCCGCCCCGAAGCTGCGTCGCACGCTGGAGGCCGGTGGCGGGTCGGGTTCGCAGCTGCTGTCGACCCAGTTCATCGGTGTGTACCGCGATCGTGTACCCCCCGACGAGCTGGCCTTCATGCAGCTGCGCCTGGGCCGCAGGATGCGTTCGTACGGCTACACGCCGGACGCCGGGCTGCTGTCGCCGACCGAGCGGGTGCGGTTCGCGGCAACCGTCTGGCCGAACCAGATGGCACGGCTGCTCGCGTGGCGCGGGGTCGAGGAACTGCAGCAGCGCCTTCCCCGGTTGGTCGGACGGACGCCGGCGCCGAGGATGTACGTCGACACGCCGAACGCAGGATGACCGGCTTGTCCGACGGACCGGTCTTCATCGGCGGACTCGCCTTCTCGGGCAAGACACCGCTGCGCATCGCCCTGTCCGCGCACTCTCGCCTGGCGCTGACGCGGCGCACCGCGATGTGGTCGAGGTACTTTGGCCGCTTCGGCGACCTCGCGACCCCCGGAAACCTCGACCGCTGCCTGTCCCAGATGCTGGCCGATCCGGCGATTGCCGCGCTGGAACCAGATCGCGCGGACATCCAGCGGCGGTTCATCGCGGGTTCCCCGACGTACGCGCACCTGTTCGCGGCAATCCACCAACAACACGCCGACCGCCTTGGCAAGCGACGCTGGGGCGACCAGATGGGCATGCTCGAACGGCACGCGGACCTGGTGCTGTCGTCCTACCCGGCGGCGCGCATGATCCACATGATCCGCGATCCGCGCGCACGGTACCGGGCCGGCGACGGCGTGCACCGCCAGCTGCCGGGAAAGCTCGGCTGGGAGACCGCACGTTGGCAGCACTCCGCCGAGCTCGCGTTGCGCAACCGCCGGCACTTCCCGCGGCGTTACAGGATCGTGCGATACGAGCAGTTCGCTGCCGAACCCGAATCGACACTGCGCGACGTGTGCGGGTTCATCGGCGAGGACTACGAGCCGGCGATGGCCGACGCGTTGGGCCGGGCGACGCTCGACGACGTGTCGTCCGTCGCCGGCGGAACCACCACCGGGACAGACACGGTGTCGGCGTTCGTCGACCGGCACGCGAGCCGACAGCTGCGGGCGCACGACTACGACGTCGCCGGCGATCTCCGCCCCCGGTCGCTGTCACCGGCGTTCTACCTCGTAGATCTGCCGTGCAACCGTGCGGGGTTCGCGATGTGGCGGATCGCACGCTCGACCGGACGTCTGGCACGGGAGGCCGCCTGAATGGAGAAGGGACCGATCTTCGTCGCAGGCCTCGAGCGCAGCGGCACCAGCCTGCTGTACGCACTGCTGGCATCACACCCCAACGTGGCGATGACGCGCCGTACGAACATGTGGACGCACTTCTACGGTCAGTACGGCGACCTTGGCGACGACCGGAACCTGGACCGGTGCATCGACGTCATGATGCAGTACAAACGCCTGGTGAAGCTGGACCCCGACGAGGCGCGGCTACGGCGTGAGTTCCGCTCGGGTGCCCCGACGTACGCACGGCTGTTCGCCCTGCTCGAGCAGCAACACGCCGACCGGATCGGCCGGCCCCGGTGGGGCGACAAGTCGTTGCACACCGAACGGTACGCCGAACCGATTCTGGACGGCTATCCGGGCGCCCGCATCCTGCACATGATGCGCGACCCCCGCGACCGATTCGCGTCGTCGCTCACCCGCTGGGAGGTCCGCCGCGGCGGCGTCGGTGCCGGTACCGCGGAGTGGCTGTCATCGGCGCACCTTGCCCGCACCAACCGCGCGCGTTTCCCGGACCAGTACATGGTCGTTCGCTACGAGGCCCTCGCGACGCATCCCGAACGGACGATCCGCGAGATCTGCGAGTTCATCGGCGAGCCATACGCAGCCGAGATGCTCCGGATGGACGGCGCGCAGCGGTTCCGCGACCAGGGCAGCAACAGCTCGTACGGTGCTCGGGAGGCCGGCGTGATCTCGACCGACTCGATCGGGCGCTTCTCCGACGTGCTGTCGGCGCGGCAGATCGCGTTCATCCACGCGGTTGCCGACGACGAGATGCGTGCCCTGGGCTACGAGGTATTCCCGGTCGCGCTGTCACATACGGAGCGCGTGCTGTTCGGGGTGCGCGATCTTCCGCTCGAGTTGCTGCGGCTCGTCGCATGGCGCACCCGCCACAGCGTGCGCAACCGCACCGGGCGACCCGTGCCCGACTATCGACTGGTCCCCAGGCACGCGGCCGCATGACCCAGACGAGCCTGTCCCCTGCAGCGCCGGCGTGGCCCCGTCGAGCGCGCGTCACGGCCGCCGCCGTGACGGCCGTCGCCGTGGCTGCCATCGTCGCGTATCTGGTTGCGATCGGGCATCCCGAGCTGGCGCTGGGTCTGTTGCTGGCGGTTCCCGCTGCCCAGATCGCCGTCCGCTATCCGCTGTCGGCGGTCCTCATCTGGCTTCTGGTGGCGCCGTTCGTCGTGGAGACCACCGGCGGTGGGCTGCGGATGGTCTACTGGGTCGTCCATCGCGCCCTGCCGCCCGCCGCGGTCCTCAACGTCGTCATCGCCGCGGCTCTTGGCGCGCGACCGCGGTTGCCGCGCCTCACCTGGGCGGAGGCGGCGATGGCGGGATACCTGTTGATCACGCAGCTGTCCATCCTGTACACCTCCGCCGGGGTGATGGCGTCGACGTTCCACCTGTACGACCGAGTGTTCGCACCGATGTGCCTGTACCTGCTGGTGCGGTTCGTCCAGCCCGACGAACGGCACGTCCGCCGGATCGTGCCGCTCGTCGTGTTCATCCTCTTGAGCCAGACGCTGATCGGGGCGCTGCAGTGGACCGTGCCCGGGGCGCTGCCCGGGGCCTGGCTCGACCGAATCGGCCTGCGCACGACGGGTTCTCTGCGCCACCCGAACGTGTACGGCACGACGATGTTGTTCGCGGCCCTGGTCCTGCTGCACGTCGGGATGGTCGAGCGTCACCGGCTCGCCGGGCGGGCGAAGCTGTGGCTGGTCCCACTGGCGTTCGTCATGGTCTTCATGACGTACTCGCGCGCCAGCTGGCTGGCCGCCACGATCGTCGTGCTGGGCGCATTCACGATCTACCCGCGCTACATCACGAGAATGACGATCGTCGTCTCCATCGTCGGCGTCGCGCTGCTGCTGTCAGGCACGGTCGACCTGCAGATCGAGATGGCCAGGCGCCGGTTCCTGTCCGAGAGCTCGGAGGAGTCGGCGTTGAGCAGGCTGCCCGTCATGGCCGCCTCGGTGCGGATGTTCCAGCGCCAACCGGTCATCGGCTGGGGCTACGAGAACTTCGACCGCTATGACCGCCAGTTCCAGGTGTCGGTCGGTGACCTCGTCGTTCCCGAGAAGGACCACGCGTCGCACAACCTGTACCTCACGCTGCTCGCGGAACAGGGGCTGCCCGGGTTGCTGCTGTACCTGGCCCCGTTCTTCTACTGGCTCGCCCGCAGCCGGACCGCCTGGCGCACGATGCCGGTCGAGGGGGTGTTCAGCCGCAAGCTGCTCGTGTGCCTGTGGCTCATGCTGCTGTCACACGTCGTCATCAACAACTACGCGAACATGCGCGTCGTCTGGGGCCTTGGGCTGTGGTGGGTCACGCTGGGGATGATCGCGTCGCTGGTCGTGCGGTACCACCCGGTGGCGATCGCCGAGGCGGCCAGCGGTGAGGCTCGGACCCGCCGGCGCGACACGGACGCGACGACCACCGGCGCGGTCGCCCCATGAGCCGCGACCTCGAGCGTCGCTGGGTCGACTGGCTCGACTCGGGCACATGGCGCAGGATCGCGAAGTCGTCGCCCGGTGCGCGGGTGCTGCGCAGCCGGACGTTCCGTGCGGTCGACACCCGCCGTCGCCACGCCGAGTCGTTGCTTCGCGCCGCCCGGCACCCAGGGCGGTTCGCGTCGGTACGGACGTTCTGTCTGTTCCTGGGCACGGTCAAGAGCGGAGGCTCCCTGATCGGGTCGTTGCTCGATGCGCACCCGCGCGCCGTCGTCTCCGACGAGGCCGATCCGCTGCGGTACCTCGACGCCGGCTTTCGGCGCGAACAGATCTTCGCCCTGCTCGCCAAGAGCGCGCACCGCGAGGCCATGAAGGGGCGCGTGACCGCCCGCCGGCTCGAGCCGTATTCGCTCGCTGTTCCGGGACAGCACCAGGGGGTTGTGACGGCGCCTGTCGTGATCGGCGACAGCCGCGCGGGACCGACGACACGTCGCCTGGGTGAGAGCCTCGACATGATCGAGCGGTGGCGGACGCTCCTCGGCGACATCGACGACCGTTACATCCATGTGGTTCGCAACCCGTACGATCCGATCGCGGCAATGGTGCGACGCGGTGGCAGAACGTTCGACAATGCGATCGAGGACTATGCCGCGCAGTGCCGGCGCGTGGTGCGCCTGCACAAACACCTGGCCGGACGCGTACTGTCGGTCCGCTACGACGACCTGCTCGCCGCGCCAAGCGACCAGCTGCGTGCCGTCTGCGGCTTTCTCGGGCTCGAAGCCGGCACCGACTACCTGGCTGACTGCGCCCGGCTGATCGATGGGTCGCGGACAGCCGAGCGCCACACCGTCGACTGGAACCCGCACGCGGTCGCTGCCGTGGAGCGGCTCAGCGCCGAATTCGATTTCCTCCGGGGCTATGCGTACGCGGACTGAGGACCGGCACGCCGGCCTGCGCGTGATCGAGCTGGCGGGACCACCGGGCGCCGGCAAGACCGCGCTGCTGCCAACGATCCAACAGGCATGCGACGCCGTCGGGCTTCGCCCGTACACCGTGGAGGAGGCGGCACGCGTGTTCGCGCGTCGCACGCTGCTCGGTCGGGTCGCGTCCCGGTTGCCGACGGTCGCCGCCCGACGGGCCCTGTGGGCCATCTACTACTGGGGCAGCGTGCTCGGGGCGCTGCGTCTCGCGAGTCGGCAGCGCTCGCTCGCAGGACACGTGGCGCGCACCCAGTGGCGTCGTCCGGCAGGGGCGGACGCCGGTCAGCGCCGCGTCCTGTACTGGTTCATGCGAACTGCGGGGGCGTACGCGTTCCTCGTCCGGCACGGCCGCCCTGGTGAAGCGCTGATCGTGGACGAGGGCTTTGTGCACCGGACGGTCCAGTTGCACAGCTCCGCCATCGAGCGACCCGACGACGCGCCGGTCTCGGCCTACATCGCGTCGGTCCCGCGAACCGATCTCGTGGTCATCGTCCACGCGCCCGAACACCTGTGCCGGCAGCGTGTCCAGGCGCGCGGCGTCTGGCAGCGGCTGGACCATCGCTCCCCCGCCGAGATCGACCGCTTCGTCGCCAACGCCCACCGGGCGATCCAGATCGCGGCGGAGTGCGTGCGGTCCGACGACCGGGCGGTGGTCGAGATCGACAACGCCGACGACCTGATGGACGCCGAGGTCCGACTCAAGGCGCGCGTGCAGGAGGTGCTCGGCGCCGAGGGCAGCGACGCGCCGGTCCGCTGGCGACCGCCGCTGCTGCGCGTTCCTCGCCGCGGACGGGTCCTGGCGACGCTGTCTGCCCGCACGAGGCCCCGGGCCGTCGACACGCAGACGGCAGAGGCGATCCTCGAGCGCTACGGGCTGATCGCCACGGGACGTATGCGTGAGATCGCGATGGGCCGGCGCAACCACAACGTGATCATCGCGACACCGAACGGTCGGGTGGTGCTACGCCGGTACCGCGACATCGTCGCCACCGACAGCGTGCACCACGAGCACGAGGTGCTCACCGAGCTGGAGCGGCGCGCGTTTCCCGCCGTACGGTTGCGTCGAACGCTGGATGGCGCAACGCTCGCGTACGACCAGGAACGGATGTACGCGCTGTTCGACTTCGTCGACGGCTACAACCTGGCATCCACGCGCACGCTGCGTGACGTCACCAGAGCCCGCCACCACGCCACTGCGGGGCGGACACTCGCCCGGCTGCACCACGAACTGCGTGACTTCCGGCCGGTCGCTGATCATCACCTCGGTTTCTCACCGGGCAGCGGGCTGCGGTCCCATGACCTGTCGTGGCACCTCGAGATGGCCGCGTGGCTACCGACCCGCGAGCCGGCGGCCAGACCCGACGCCCGCGAGCACCACCTGGCACTGGCGGGCATGGCACCCGACATCGCCGAGCAGCTCGCGGAGCTCCACGCCACCATCGAGCGTGCACGGCTGCCACGCACGATGATCCACGGGGACTACGGCGTCCACAACCTGCTCTTCCGGCGGGACGGCGTGGCGGTCGTCACCGACTTCGAGCTGGCGCGGCGCGAGCTTCGACTGATCGACCTGATCATCGTCCTGTCGCGCGTCACCCACTCCTCGGGCAAGGCGTTCCTCGCCGCCTACCGGCAGTCGGGCGACGTCGCCGACGCCGAGTGGCGGCGCCTGCCGGACGTCTGGCGGTACTACCGCCTGACCGGCGCGATCGAGTCGTGGCACAACCACATCGTTCACGGCGGGGTGGGTCGGCTCGTCACCGCGCGACGGCGTGTCGCGGAGGCCGAGTGGGCCGCCGCGGGAGTGGCGTCGCGATGGCTGTGACCGACGGCGTGCACAGTGGGCACGTCCGCCGTACACCGCGTGTGCTGATGGTCGTCCGGCTGTTCCACCCCTGGATCGGTGGCACCGAGCGTCAGGCGCACACGCTCGCGGCGGCACTGATCGACCGTGGTGTCGACGTGCAGGTGGTGACTGGACGGTGGTTCCGGGGCACGCCACGCGACGAGGTCCTCGACGGGGTGCCGGTCCACCGCCACCACACGCTCTGGGAGTTCTTCGGGATCAAAGGGCTGCGCAAGTTCGGCGGGTACCTGTACATGGCGACGTTGTGGTGGCACCTGTGGCGGAGACGCCGCACCTATGACGTCATCCACGTCCACGGCCTGAACTACCACACGTTCGTGGCCGTGATCGCAGGACGGCGGCTTTCGAAGCCGGTGATCGCGAAGCTGGCCAACAGCGGACCCGCGAGCGACGTCGCCAAGATGCAGCAGGACCGCCAGCTCGCGCTCGCGCGCTTCATGCTTCCGACCGCGCTGTCGTGTGATCTGTTCGTCGCGCTCAACCCGGCTGTCGTAACCGAGCTGCAGGCGGTCGGCGTGGCCGCCGATCGTATCGTCGAGCTTCCCAACGGCGTGGACACGGATCGCCGGCCCCGGACCGACTACGGGCTGGGCGATCCGGCGACCATCACCTACGTCGGTCGTCTCCATCGCCAGAAGGGCCTCGACGTTCTGCTGCACGCGTTCGCCGAGCTGCGCCCGCGGCTGTCCCACCGGGTCGTGCTCCGCTTCATCGGCGAAGGCCCGATGGAACCTCAGCTGCGGGCGCTGGCCGACCGGCTGGGGGTGGCGGCCGATGTCTGTTTCCTTGGACGGCGCGACGACGTGGCCGCGTACCTCGACGACGCCGATGTCTTCGTCCTGCCGTCGCACGCGGAGGGACTGTCCAACGCGTTGCTCGAGGCGATGGCCTGCGGTGTGCCCCCTGTGGTGTCCGACGTGCCGGGCAACCGCGACGTGGTCGTCGACGGCGTCAACGGGTTGCTGGCGACGGCGGGCGACCCGGCCCGCCTGGCACGCGCGCTCGAGCGCGTGCTCGGCAACCGTGCACTGCGCGAACGGATCGGAGCGGCGGCTCGGGCGACGACCACGCGGACCTACAGCGTCGATGCGGTCGCCGACCGCTACCGGCGGCTCTACGCGACGCTGGGCGCGATAGAACAGCCGCGCATGGACGTGGAAGAAGGGCGACCCGCATGACCGACACCGGACCCATCGTGCTGACCGGGCCCGACCGCAGCGGCACGACGCTGCTGTACGCGTTGCTGGGCTCACATCCCGAGGTCTCGATGGTGCGGCGGACGAACATGTGGCGGTGGTTCGACCGCCGGTTCGGCGACCTGTCCGAGCCCGCCAACCTCGACCGCTGCCTCGACACGATGCTCCGCTACGAGCGGCTCGATGTGCTCGAACCCGACCCCCAGCGCATCCGGTCCGAGTTCCAGCAGGGCCCGGCGACGTATGGCCGGCTGTTCGACATCGTCCACCGCCAGCATGCCGAACGCCACAGCCGGCCGCGCTGGGCGGACAAGTCGCTGCACACCGAGTTCCATGCCGATCGCGTGCTCACCGAGCTGGCGGACTCGCGGATGATCCACATGGTGCGCGATCCCCGGGACCGGTTCGCGTCGATCATCCGGCGTTACGAGGAGCGGAGCAAGGGCCCGGGCGCCGTCATGGGCGGCTGGCTGGCATCGATGTCCCAAGGTCGACGGAACGCGGCACGCCACCCAGATCGGTACATGTTCGTCCGCTACGAGACACTGGCCGAAGAGCCCGAGGCGACGCTGCGCCGGATCTGCGCATTCCTGGACCTGCGCTACGCCCCGCAGATGCTCGGCATGGACGCGGTCGCCGACAGTCGAGACTACAGCGGCAACAGCTCGTTCGGCACGCTCGAGCCGGGCACCATCTCGACGCGTCCGATCGGGCGCTACCGTTCGGTCCTGTCGCCGCGACAGGTCGCCTTCGTCCAGTCGTGCGCCGGCCGGCAGATGACCGCCCACGGGTACGAGCTTGATGCGCTGCGGCTGTCCCGGCGCGATCGTCTGGCCTTCTACGGCATCGATGCCCCGCTCGGCTACCTACGGCTGTCCGGGTGGATGGCCGCACGACGGCTCGACGACCGCAGGAGCAGGACCGTGCCCGAGCGACGGCTTCGGGCCCGAGCGCCGGCATGAACGAGCGCACTGACACTGTCGTCACACGACGGTCCCGCAGGGGTCTGTGGATCTGGATCGCCGCTTTGGTCGTCGTCCTCGGTACAGCGGTCAGCGTCGTGGCCGACGGTGACCAGCAGTGCCGCTTCTGGGTCGCGCCGACGGGCGATGACCGCGCGCCCGGCACGCAGGAGCAACCATGGGCCACACTCACGCACGCCGCCGCCACGGTGCCCGATGACGGGTGCACGGTGACATTCGCGGGCGGGGTCTATCGAGGCCTCAACAACCTCACCAGGCGCTTCCGCACGCCAACGACGTTCACGTCGGCCACACCGCATCAGGCGGTGTTCGAGAACGCGGGTACGGTGCTGGACATCGACGGTGGGCGCAACATCACCATCGAGGGATTCGAGCTGCGACACGCCGGACCGGCGGCGCCCGAATCCAGCTACGTCGCGATCGTGGACCGGCGTGATGACACCTGGTCCGAGCGCATCGTCTTCCGCAACAACATCTTCCACGACTCCTACGGCGACGACCTGCTGAAGATCCACAACGGCGTCCGGCACGCCACTGTCGACGGCAACGTCTTCTACAACCATGGCGGCAACGAGCAGTCGATCGACGTCAACAGCGTGACCGACATCGACATCACCAACAACATCTTCTTCGCGGACTACGCCGCAAGTGGCCGGTCTCCGGACCGGCCGGCGAAGCACTTCATCGTCGTCAAGGACAGCAACGAGGGCGACGACGGCCTCGAAGGGGCACGCGACGTCATGATCCGGCGCAATGTGTTCCTCAACTGGGACGGCGGCATCGAGACGTTCATCAAGGTCGGCAACGACGGCAAGCCGTACTACGAGGCACGGGACGTGCTTGTCGAGAACAACCTGCTGCTGGGCAACTCGCCGACACCGGCCGACGCGGCGTTCGGCGTGCGGGGCGCGCGCGATGTCGTGTTCAACAACAACACCGTCGTCGGCGACCTGCCCGCCAACTCGTTCGCCTACCGAATCCACCTCAAGGGCGACAACCCGCGCAACGAGAACATCAGGTTCACCAACAACATCTGGGCCGATCCCACCGGGACGATGGGAGCGGACGCCGATGCTGGCGAGAACGAGTTCTCGGACGGCAACCCCGACGAGGTCACAGGTCTGGTCAACGACCACAACCTGTACTGGAACGGCGGCGAACCGATCCCCGACGGGAAGGTGTCCGGCCCACTCGACGATCCCCACGCGATCACGGCGGACCCTGGGCTGCCGACCGATCAGAACGACGTCGTGCTCCCGATCTGGGACGGCGACCGCTTCGCGAGCGGCAACGTCGCGATCCGCGACGAGTTCGTCCGGCTCGTCGACACCTACGGCGCCGTACCGCAGTCCAGCGCGGCCGTCGACGCAGCGGACCCTCGGACGGCGGCCGACGACGACATCCTGGGGCGGCCACGTGACGTGCCCGACCTCGGCGCGTACGAAGCGCACCCGGGAAGGCGATCGTGAGCGGCGGCCGGCCGGCCACCGCCCGGGCGGTGGCATACGTCGTGGGCACCTACCCGCTGCTGACCACCACCTTCATCGACCGCGAGATCGCTCTGCTGCGCCGGCTGGGGCTGGCGATCGACGTGACGGCGCTGCGCCGCCCACACGGACCGCTGTCCGCCGAACAACGGCTCCTGGTCGACGACGTGCGCTACGTGCTTCCGGTCACCGTCCTGGACCTCGTCCGCAGCCATGCCACAGTCATGCTCCGGCGGCCGGTGACGTTCTGGCGCACGCTGGTGCGACTGGTCACCCGGCCGCACACCAGCCTTCGAAGCCGCGGCAAGACCGTGCTGCACTTCAGCGAAGGCGTGCACGTCGCGTACCTGCTGCGCGGCGGGCGGTACCGCCAGCTCCATGCGCACTTCGTCGACCGCGCCGCGACGGTTGCGATGGTCGCCGGGCGGCTGCTCGATCTGCCGTTCAGCGCGACCGCGCACGCCAACGACATCTACGTGTCACCGGTGCTGTTGCCCGAGAAGCTGTCTGCCGCCCGCTTCGTCGCCACGTGCACCCGGTACAACGCGCAACACCTCCAGACTGTCGCGGGCAGCCACGACGCCGAGATCGCGTGCATCTACCACGGTCTCGACGTGAGCCGGTACGAGCCCGCCACGGGCAGGTCGGCGGCGGCGCGGCCCACGATCCTGGCCGTCGGTCAGCTCAAGGAGAAGAAGGGCTTCGGCCACCTGGTCGACGCCTGCGCAACGCTGCGCGACCGAGGTCACGATTTCGTCTGCCGGATCGTGGGTGAGGGCCCGGACCGGCCTGTGCTGCGCACGCGAATCCGCGAACTGGGCCTGGACGACACCGTCGAACTGCTCGGTGCGCTCGAGCACGCCGACGTGGTCGCGCAGTACCGGACGGCCACGGTGTTCGCCCTGCCGTGCGTCGTGAGCGCGGACGGGGACCGCGACGGCATCCCCAACGTCATACTCGAAGCGATGGCCATGCAGCTCCCGGTGGTGTCGACCCGGCACTCGGGGATCCCTGAGGCGGTCATCGACGGTAGGACCGGCGTGCTCGTGCAACCCGGTGATGCAACCGGTCTCGCCGACGCACTCGAACGGCTGCTCGGCGACCCCGATCTGCGCACGGTCATGGGACGTCGCGGCCGGCAGGCCGTCGCGACGACGTTCGATGTCGCCACCAACGTCAGGAACCTCATGCGGCGTTTCGAGCAGGTGGACTCCCCCGCGGATGCCCAACTTCAGTCCACGACGAGCACGGGCGCACAGCTGTGAGATCGACGACGATGTCGGATCGCGTGACCCGGTGGTTCGGTGCCGGCGTTCGTGTCCGGGTGGACCGCCTGTGAGCACCCCGCGTACGGCCCACCGATCCCGCCGTCACTGCATGGTCGTGCACGCGTACTACCCGATCGGCGAAACCAGGGTGCAGCGTGAGGCCCTGGCACTGGTCGATCGTGGGTACCAGGTCGACGTTCTGTGCCTGCGCGAGCCAGGCGAGTCCGCCCGCGCCACGCACGAGGGCATTTCGGTGCGGCGCCTGCCCGTGCGACGACACCGAGGCCACGGCTTTGCCGTGCAACTGCTCGAGTACGTCGCGTTCTTCGTCATGGCCGCCGCCGTCCTGTCGGTTCGACAGGTGCGTCGACCGTACGACGCGGTCCAGGTACACAACCTTCCGGACTTCCTCGTCTTCTGTGCGCTGGTCCCCAAGCTGTCGGGCGCGGCCGTCATCCTCGACCTGCACGATCTGATGCCGGAGTTCTTCGCCTCGCGCACCGCCACCGGCATGCGCCACCCGCTCGTCCGACTGCTCACACTGCAGGAGCGGCTCGCGTGCCGTTTCGCCGACCACGTGATCACCGTGACCGCGGGGTGGCGTGACGTGCTGATCGGCCGTGGCGTACCGCCGGATCGGGTCGGCGTCGTGATGAACGTCGCCGACGACCGCGTGTTCCAGCGCCGCGGGTCCGCGCCGGACAGCGACCGCTTCAGGTTGCTCTACCACGGCACGCTGACCCAGCGGTACGGCGTCGACCTGCTGGTCGACGCGATCGACCTGGTGCGCGGCGACCTGCCCGAGATCCACCTGACGCTGCTCGGCGACGGGGACCTGCGGCCCGCGCTCGCTGCACGGTGTACGCGACTCGGACTCACTGATCACGTGACGCTCAGCGACGGCATGGTCGACGTGGCGGAACTGCCGTCAGCCATCGCACGGGCGGACGCCGGCGTCGTCCCGACACGCCCCGGCGTCTTCACCGACGGCCTGCTCCCGACCAAGCTGATGGAGTTCGTGGCGATGGGGACGCCGGTGATCGCGTCGCGCACGCCGATGGTCGCGTCGTACTTCGACGACGACATGCTCCAGTTCTTCACGCCGGGCGATGCCCACGCGCTGGCCGACGCCATCCGCGTACTGGCCGGCGACCCACAGCGGCGATGCTCCCTGGCCGATCGTGCTGACGACTTCAACCGCAGGTACGACTCCGAGTCGACCGCGGCCGGGTACGTGGCGATGGTCGACCAGGCGATCGCACGCCGACACGCGGGGTCCGACGGCGTCGACGGACGCCGCGTCCGCACTGCGCCCGGCAGGAGGGACCGCCTGTGACCGTCACCACCGTCGACCCGGTCAGCGATCCGCTCTGGCGGCAGCTGGTGACCGGGCGTGAGACGACGTTGTTCCACTCACCCGACTGGCTCGGCGTGCTGGCGCGTACCTACGGGTTCCCGGTGCAGGCACGCGTCATCCTCGATGACGCCGGACTCCCGGTCGCGGGCATGCCCTACGTCACGGTGCGCGACTTCATGGATCGCCGCACGAGCCTGCCGTTCTCCGACTTCTGCGATCCGCTGGTCTCCGACGACGACCAGTGGCGGGCGCTCGTCGACGGGCTCCTGCTCGAACCGCAGCGGGTCGACCTGCGGTGTCTGCACACCGACGTCCCGCTGCGCGACGACCGGTTCACGGTCGTCGACCGGGCGCTGTGGCACGCGATCGACGTCCGGCGCGACGAGGATGCGATCTGGACGGACCTGCCCGGCTCTGCGCGCCGGGCGCTGCGCAGGGCGCGCAGCGCCGGTGTCGAGATCAAGGTCGCACAGGACGAGGCCGACCTACGGGCGTTCTACGAACTGCATGTGCGCGTGCGCAAGTACAAGTACGGCCTGCTCGCCCAGCCGTACGACTTCATGAAGGCCATCTGGGACGTGTTCGTCGCCGCCGACCACGGTGCGCTGCTGCTGGCGGTGATCGACGGGCAGGTCGCCGCCGGCGTCATGTTCCTGGAGTGGCAGGACCTGCTCTACTACAAGTTCAACGCGTCCGCTGCCACGCACCTCGACGCCCGGCCAAACGACCTCGTCCTGTGGGAGGGCATGCGGCATGCGCAGAAGCGCGGGCTCGGCCGGGTCGATCTCGGGCTGACCGACGGCGATCAGGAAGGCCTCATCCGGTACAAGCGCAAGTACGCGTCGGAGGAGAAGACGATCACGCTGCTGCGCCACCAGCCGCCTGGCCTTCCCAGCGACAACGATCAACTGGCCCGCGGCATGCTGCGCGACATGACCCGGCTGCTGACCGACGAGTCGGTTCCCGACACGGTGTCCGCGCAGGCCGGCGACGTGTTGTACCGGTACTTCATCTGATCGCCGGCCGTCGAGGTGCGTCATGACTGCTGATCATCCGGGCCAGGCCGGCGGCGGCCGCCCGTTGCCGACGCTCGACCTGGTCGGGCGCCTCGTCGACGCGCTCGACAAGACGACAGTCACGTGGTGCCACTGGAAGAGCAACGAGGCGATCGCCCGCTCGGCGTCGGGCGACAACGACCTCGATCTGCTCGTGGCCCGATCGGACGCCGGCCAGTTCGCCTCCGTGCTCACCGGACTGGGCTTCCGGATCGCCCGGCCGGGTCCGGACCGTCAGCTGCCCGGCATCATCGACTACTACGCGCTCGATGAGACATCAGGTCGCGTCGTGCACGTGCACGCCCACTACCAGCTGGTGCTGGGCGACGACATGACCAAGAACATCCGCTTGCCAATCGAGCGTGCATACCTGGGTTCGTGCACACGGGACGGCCTGTTCCCGCTGCCCAGCGCAGAGTTCGAGTACGCGGTGTTCGTGCTGCGCATGGTGCTGAAGCACTCGACCATCGACGGCCAGCTGGACCGCAAGAGCCGGTTGACCGGATCCGAGCGACGTGAGCTCGCATACCTGCGGGAACGCATCGATGCCAGCGCCATCGGTCGGCTGGTCGACAGCTCGATGCCGTTCATCGGGTCGCGCCTGTTCACCGCGTGCGAA
Source organism: Nitriliruptorales bacterium (assembly GCA_024644015.1). GTDB lineage: Bacteria > Actinomycetota > Nitriliruptoria > Euzebyales > JAHELV01 > JAHELV01. The sequence continues at coordinate 3,326 of JAHELV010000047.1, read as the reverse complement.
CGCGCAGCCGCCGAAGAGCTGGGCAACGCTCCCCGCGCGGTCGTGGCCGCACGCCTGACCGTCGCGCTGCGAGCGCACGCCCGCCGCCACGAGATCGTCGATGTCGGCCTGCGCGTGTGGCGTCGCCGGTGGCGCCGCCACCGGGGACGGCTGCCCTGGCTGCCGTCGAAACGGCGGTTGGATCACGGCGGCCTGATGATCGCGCTGGTCGGTGGAGACGGCTCGGGCAAGTCGACGGCTGTCGACAGCCTCACGGCGCACCTGGGCCAGACATTCGACGTGCACCGCCTCCACATGGGCAAGCCAGAATGGTCGCGGTTGTCACGATCGCTCAAACGGCCGATGCGGCGCCTCCGTCGCTATGGACTGTTCAACAACGTCTCGGCGCCGGCCTGGCACGACTTCAACGGCCGGTTCCCAGGCCTCGGCTTCGTCGTGTGGCACACGCTGACGGCTCGCGACAGGGCGCTGACGTATCGCCGGGCGCGGCGCGCCGCCGGCGGCGGCGCCGTGGTCGTGTGCGACCGGTTCCCCACGCCCCACATCCAGCTGATGGACGGCCCACGCACCGGTCGGTTGCCCGGCATCGGCCGCCGACCCGTGGCGCGATGGTTCGCCGCCCGGGAGCGCCACTACTACGACCACATCCTGCCTCCCGACGTCTTCATCGTGTTGCGCGTCCCGCCGGACGTCGCGGCGGAACGACGCGCGGATCAGGACACGGATGTCGTTCGGCGACGTGTCGGCGAAGTATTCGATGTCGACTGGGCCGACACCGACGCGGTGGTCGTCGACGCGACGCAGCCGATCGAACGGGTGCACGCGCAGATCATGACCGCCGTGTGGTCGGCGTTGTGAGCCGACGAGTACCAGCATCTGAACACCGCGGAAGCACGCCAACAACGAGGAGTACGAACTCATGCGCGCACTGGTGACCGGAGCAGCAGGCTTCATCGGCAGCCATCTCGTCGAACACCTGGCGGCCGCCGGCTGGGACGTGGTCGCGGTGGACTGCATGACCCCGTACTACGACGTCGCACAGAAGCAGGACAACCTCGCGGCCGTCCGTCGGACATCGACCATCGAGTTCCACGACGAGGATCTGCGGACCGTCGATCTCACGACGCTGTTGGATCACGTCGACGTGGTGTTCCACCAGGCCGGCCAGCCCGGCGTCCGCGCGTCGTGGGAGGCGTTCGACTCCTACGTCGAGCACAACATCATGGTCACCCGCCGGCTCCTGGAAGCCGTCAGATCAACCGGTGTGTCCCGCGTGGTGTTCGCCTCGAGCTCTTCGGTCTACGGGAACATCGGGACCTACCCGACGCGCGAGGACATGCTGCCCGGCCCGCAGAGCCCCTATGGGGTGACGAAGCTCGCGGCGGAGCACCTGTGCGGGGTGTACGCGCGCAACTGGGACGTGCCGACCGTCGCGTTGCGATACTTCACCGTGTTCGGGCCGCGCCAGCGGCCGGACATGGCGATGCACCGCCTGGTCGAGGCCGCGCTCACCGGGAACAGCTTCCCGATCTTCGGCAGTGGCGATCAGATCCGTGATTTCACCTACGTCGACGACGTGGTCGCGGCGAACATGGCAGCGGCGACCATCGACGTCACATCCGGCACGGTGGTCAACGTCGCGGGTGGCGGATCGACGACGCTGTCGGACGTGATCAAGACGATCGAGCGCCTGACGGGCCGCACCATCGCACTCGACCGTCGACCCGTCGAACCGGGTGACGTCGACCGCACGGGTGGAGCGATCGACAAGGCGAGGGATCTGCTCGGCTGGTCCCCACACGTCCCTGTCGACGACGGCCTCGAGCGCCAGGTGGACTGGCACATGCGGCGCAGACGCGCCGGCTGACGGTCGGGGGCGGACGTCACCCGGCGTGACGCCGCCCCGACCCGCCCGTCAGTTGACCGTGTAGGTCACCCGCAGCAGTGGGGCGGCGGCGGCGTCGCCGTTGTACGAGTCGGCGACGCGCTTGCCCGAACCGGTCACGACCAGCACGAGCGCGTTGCCACTGGCCCACCCCGGGCGGTCGACGACCTCCTGGATCACTGCCGAGATGTCCGACGTCTGCTGATCGGGACCCGCGGCGCCCTTCGTGTTCCACGGCGCCGGCGACCACGCCGCCTCCGCGGTCGTCAATGGCCGCGACGAGATGTTGTTCGTCTGGTTCTGGAACGTCGGCGCGCTGTCGGCGGCCTGCGCCCGGAACGTCAGGTTGGTCGCGACCGTGTCCGTCTCGTCCGCCTGGAACTGCACCGTCGCGTCGACGATGGTCGCGCCGGGCGGCACGGCCACGCCGGTGAAGCGCATCCCGACCGTCTGCACGGTGTCCTCCTGCACGAGCTCCAGGTCGGAACTGCCGACCCCGATGCCGCCGGTGGCGTCCTCCTCCGCGTCATCGGTGCTCGCCGCGACGCGGCTCTCCACGATCTGGTTGCCGGCACCCACGGCCGTGACGGTCAACGTGTCGTTGGCGGACAGCTCGCCGTCGTCCGCGGTCAGCCGCAGCACGTAGGTACCCGGATCGGAGAACGACGCGGTCGTGTCGACCGCCGACGCGTCACCGAACGTCACGGTGCCCGGACCGCTGACCTGGCTCCACGTCGTCGTCACCGCACCCGGCGGGTCCGGCAGCCCGTCGTCGGTCACGGTGCCGTCGAGCGCGACCGTGTCGGGTATCGAGACGGTCGCGTCCGCGCCGGCGTCGACCTGCGGCCGCTGCTGGCCGGACGCGCCGTACTCGATCTCGAGCAGCGGCGCCCCGGCGGCATCGCCGTTGTACGACTCCGCCACGCGCTTGCCGGACCCGGTGACGACGAGTACGAGCGAGTTGCCGCTCGCCCAGCCCGGGCGGTTCACGACCGCCTGGATCACCGCGGAGATGTCCGACGTCTTCTGGGCGGGTCCGGCGTCGCCGACCGCGTTCCAGGGCGCCGGCGACCACGCCGCCGACGCGGTCGTCACCGGCCGCGCAGAGATGTTATTCGCGGTGCTGTCGAACGTCGGGGCGTTGTCCGCCGCCTGCGCCCGGAACGTGAGGTCGGTCACGCCGCTGTGGGCCTCGTCAGCCTTGAACTGCACCGTCGCGCTGACGATCGTCGCGCCGTGCGGCACCGCCAGGTCCCGGAACCGCAGACCGACCGTCTGGGTTGACTTCTCCTGCACGAGCTCCAGATCGCCGTTGGAGAACGACACGCTGCCCGACGCCTGCTCCTCAGCGTCGTCGCGGCTGACGTCGATGCGCCGGGTGATCGTCTGGTTCGCGACCGCGGACAGCGTGACCGTCACCTCGTCGGACGTGGTGAGCGCG
>JAHELV010000100.1 GCA_024644015.1 Nitriliruptorales bacterium | reverse complement strand
GACTTCCTCGGCCGCCTCGACTTCCAGGTCAAACTCCACGGCGTCCGCATCGAACTCGGCGAGATCGAAGCCGCCCTCGGCACCCACCCCAACATCCGCGACGCCACCGTCATCCTCCACACCGACCAGCGTGGGAACAGCCGGCTGGTCGCGCACGTCGCGCCGCGTCAGGGGCACTCCCCGCCGACTGACCTCCACGCGCACCTGTCCAGAACGCTGCCCGACCACATGGTCCCCAATGTCTACGTCCCGCACGACGCGCTGCCGTTGACCGTCAGCGGCAAGACCGACCGCAACGCGCTGGCGGCGCAGTCGCTGCCCCGCACCGATGACGGCGACCATCAGCCGGCCAGGACGCCGGTGGAACGCTTCATCGCCGATGTCTGGGCCGAGACGCTCGGGCTCGAGCGGGTGGGCATCAACCAGCGATTCTTCGATCTCGGCGGCAACTCGCTGCAGGCCGCCGAGTTCGTCAACCGCATGCAGCGCGAGCTGAACGAGTTCATCTACGTCGTGACGGTGTTCTCCGCACCGACGGTCGCCGACTACGCCGCCTTCATCGAGCGCCAATACCCGGACGCCGTCAGCAAGCGCTTCGACATGCCCGAGGCGCCGGCCCGCAGCGGAGACCGGACGAAGGGGCATCGCCTGGAGGAATCGGACATCGCACGGCTGGTCCAGGTCGTGCCGAGCTTCGCTCCGTTCACCACCTGGCACGACGGCCGACGGAATCCCCGTGCGGCGTTCATCCTGTCACCACCCCGATCAGGCACGACGCTGTTGCGGGTCATGCTCGCCGGCCATCCCGGGCTGTTCGCCGCCCCGGAGCTGCAGCTGTTGTGCTTCGACACGCTGGAACAGCGGCACCAGGCGTTGTCGGGTCGGTTCAGCGCCTGGCTCGAAGGCACCATCCGCACGTTCATGGAGCTCGACGGGAGCGACGCCGAGACCGCGCGAGCGGCGATCGCCGATGCCCGAGGTGCCGGGACGACGGCACAGGGCCTGTACGCCGCCATCCAGGAGCGGATCGGCGATCGCGTACTCATCGACAAATCGCCCTCATACGCGCTGGACCCGTCGGTGCTGGACAACGCCGAGGCGGGCTTCACCGATCCCGTCTACATCCACCTGGTCCGCGACCCGGTCTCGGTGATCGGCTCGTTCGAGAGCTACCACATGGAGCAGATCCTGTGGCTGCGCGACCACGACCTCGAACCCCGGCTGCTCGCCGAGGCCGTGTGGACGTTGAGTCACCGCACCATCGTCGAGTTCCTTGGATCGGTTCCGCAGGACCGACAGCTCCGTGTGCGGTTCGAGGACCTCGTAACGGAGCCGGAGCAGATCATGCGAGACGTCGCCCGACGCCTCGACGTCGACTTCGACGACCGACTGGTCGACCCGTATGCTGATCTCGACAGCAAGATGGTCGACGGCATCTTCGATGCGTCCACACCGATGGGCGACACCCGGCTGCTGGAGCGCGGACACATCGACCCCACAGTGGCTCGTCGCTGGCGGGATGACGATGGTGGGTCACGACTCGGCGACCCCACTGTCGAGCTTGCCCGCGCGTTCGGCTACGGCGACGTTGTGGGGCAGCAGCGGTCCTCCAGCGCGATCGCACGCCGCCGGTTCGCGGCACGATCGAGAACCAACCGGTCCAGGGCTCGGCGCGACGGGCGAACATGAGCCACGAACCGACGACGGATGACCCTGGGATGGATCTGAGCAACGAGCCGCGGGAAGAGATCGCCATCGTCGGAATGGCGGGACGATTCCCGGGCTCCCCCGATGTCGACGCGTACTGGCGGAACCTCCGCGACGGCGTGGAGTCGATCCGACGGTTCACGGCGGACGAGCTGCGCGCCGCCGGTGTGTCGGCAGACGAGGCGGCGGCGTCGGGCTACGTCAACGCCGGCGCCGTGCTCGACGACGCCGACGGCTTCGACGCCGCGTTCTTCGGCTACTCCAAGCGCGAGGCGGAGCTGATGGATCCGCAGCACCGTGCACTGCTGGAGTGCAGCTGGACGGCGCTCGAGCATGCCGGGTACGACCCCGCTGCGTACCAGGGGCTCATCGGGGTGTTCGGCGGCGTGGCTCCCAACACCTACTTCCAGCACGTGCTGATGTCCCGACCCGACGTCCTGTCGATGGCCGGCCGCTACCCCACCCTGATCAGCAGCGAGCGGGAGTACGCGATCACGCGCGTGGCGTTCAAGTTGAACCTGACCGGTCCGGCGATCAGCGTGAACACCGCGTGCTCGACGTCGGGTGTCGCGCTGCACCTGGCATGTCAGAGCGTGCTGTCCGGTGAGTGCGACATGGCGCTGGTGGGCGGCGCACGAATCAAGGCGCCGCTGACCGCCGGCTACCAGTACGAGGAGGACGGCATCTTGTCCCCCGACGGCCACTGCCGCGCCTTCGACGAGCAGGCACGCGGCACCGTGGTCGGCAGCGGCGTCGCGGCGATCGTGGTCAAGCGGCTGTCGGACGCAGTGCAAGACGGCGACACCGTGCACGCGGTCATCAAGGGCACGGCGATCAACAACGACGGTGCGAACAAGGTCGGATTCACCGCACCAAGCGTTGACGGCCAGGCCGCTGTCATCAGCGAGGCGCTCGAGATGGCCGAGATCAGCGCGGACAGTATCGACTACGTCGAGACGCACGGTACAGGCACGTTCCTCGGCGACCCGATCGAGGTCGCCGCCCTGACGAAGGCGTTTCGCCGGCACACCGATCGTACGGGGTTCTGTCGGATCGGATCGGTCAAGACCAACATCGGCCACCTCGACGCCGGTGCCGGGCTGGCGGGCGTCATCAAGGCCGTCCTCGCGCTGCAGCATGGGCAGCTGCCACCGAGCCTGAACTTCACGAACCCGAACAGCCAGATCGACTTCGCGAACAGCGCGTTCATCGTCAACGACACCTTGTGCGACTGGCCGACGACCGACACGCCTCGCCGCGCGGGGGTTTCCACCTTCGGCCTCGGCGGCACGAACGCCCACATCGTGCTGGAGCAGGCCCCTGAACCTGCGGCGCCCTCCGCATCGTCCTCGCCGGCACAACACCTGGTGGCGTTGTCCGCGCGGACCGCGTCCGCGCTAGGCCAGGCCACCAGCAACCTGGCCGATCACCTGACAGCCAACAGCGACGTGCACCTGGCCGACGTGTCACACACGCTCGCCGCGGGTCGCCGGCCTCTGCCACACCGGCGGATCACGGTCTCCGCGGACGCGGCGGAGGCGGGCGCCGCACTCGCCGCGGCGGACCCGCGACGCGTGATCTCCGGCGTCGCCGAGGCGGGCACACGCTCGCCAGCCTTCATGTTCCCGGGCGGCGGCGCGCAGTACGCGGGAATGGGACGGGACCTGTACCGACGGTTCCCGGTCTTCCGACAGTGGATCGACCGGTCCGCCGACATCCTGTCGGCGCGCCTGCCGTCGGACCTGCGCGACGTCATGTGGCGCAACGACGACGCCGATCCGCTCGAGCGTCCGGCACTCGCGTTGCCCGCGCTCGTCGCGGTCGAGTACGCGACGGCCAGGCTGTTGCAGTCGTTCGGACTCCACCCGAGCGCGGTGATCGGGCACAGCGTGGGCGAGTACGCCGCCGCGTGCGTGGCCGGCGTGCTTGGCCTCGAGGATGCGCTGCAGCTCGTGACGCTGCGCGGCGAGCTGTTCGAGCAGCTGCCCAAAGGGGCCATGCTCAGCGTCCCGCTGTCGGAGAAGGAGCTTGCCGACCGCCTCGACGACGACCTTTCGATCGCCGTCATCAACCGGGCCGATCTGTGCATCGTGTCCGGCGCGGTGGGCGCCGTCGACCGGCTCGAGCGCACCCTCGCCGACGGGGGGATCGAGTCGACGCGTCTACACATCGCCGTCGCCGCCCACTCACCGCTGGTCGAACCCATCCTCGAACCGTTCGAGGCGTTCGCCCGCACCATCAAGTTCAGCGCGCCCGAGATCCCGCTGGCCTCGAACCTGAGCGGCACCTGGCTGAGCGACGACGACGCCACGGATCCCGGGTACTGGGTCCGACACCTGCGACACACCGTGCGGTTCGTCGACGGGCTGTCCACGCTGCTGGGCGTGCCGGACTGCGCGGCCGTCGAGGTCGGGCCGGGGCGGACGCTGAGCGGACTGGCCCGTCAGCATCCGTCACGTCAGCCCGCGCAGGCGGTCGTGGCGACCATCCGGCATCCGAACGAGCCGCGACCCGACGACGCCTTCCTGCTGGAGGCCGTCGGACGCCTGTGGGTCGCCGGCACCGAGGTCGATCTGTCGCGACTGGCCGGCGACGAGCCCCGCCGACGCGTGCCGTTGCCCACGTACCCGTTCGAGCGGCAGCGCTACTGGATCACCCCGGGCCAGGGGCAGCCGACGCCGCACCCGGGCGAGGCGTCCGTCCAACCGGTCCAACCGGTCGCCGTGCTTTCGCCTGCCGACGCTGCGGCGGCGCCGCCGCAACCGGACGCGCCGCCTCCGCCACCGGACGCCGCGCCGCTCGACCGCAGGTCACGGATCCTGACCGAGCTCGGGTCGATCTTCCACGAGCTCACCGGCATGGATCCCAACGACCTCGACGCACACGCGACGTTCCTCGAGCTCGGGTTCGACTCGCTGTTCATGACGCAGGCCACGGGCGCCGTCGGTGCGCGCTTCGATCTGCGGATCTCCTTCCGACAGCTGTTCGAGGAGGCCCCGACGATCGACGCGCTCGCGGGCCACATCGACGAACGGCTGCCGGACGACGCGTTCCCGCCCCCGGCGGCCGTGGTCACGCCACCACGTGCTCCGGAGGCGCCGGCACTGGCAGCGGGCGCGCCCGGCGACGCGGTGCAACACGTCATCGATCAGCAGCTCGAGATCATGCGCCAGCAGCTGGCGGTGCTCGCCGGATCCGAAGTGACCACGGCTGCGTCGTCGCACGTGCCGTCGGCCCACGCGGGGCTCACCGAGGGCTCGATGGTGGCACCGCCCACGCACGAGTCCACGGCGGCGACCCCTGCCGACGCGCGCAACGGCCGGGACACGACCGACGGCCCGGGCACGACCGACGGCACCGGTCGCGCGCCGTCGCCGTCCCTCGGGCCGTGGCGCCCGATCGAGCGCGGCGCCGACGGGTTGTCAGCCGAGCAGCGTGCCCACATCGACGCGCTGAGCGCCAGGCTGGCGTCGCGCGCCGCAGGCTCCAAGGCTCGCACCCAGGCGGCGCGTCAGCGCCTGGCCGATCCCCGGACGGTCGCCGGCTTCCGCCGCGCGTGGAAGGAACTGGTCTTCCCCGTGGTCGCCACCCGCTCGGAGGGCTCGCGCATCTGGGACGTCGACGACAACGAGTTCATCGACATCGCGATGGGCTTCGGCGTCAACCTGTTCGGCCACTCCCCCCGGTTCGTCATCGACGCGGTGACCGAGCAGATCGCCCGCGGCATCGAGATCGGGCCGCAGACCCCGCTGGCTACCGAGGTGGCGGACCTGATCGGCCAGCTGACCGGCCACGAGCGGGTCGCCTTCTGCAACACCGGCTCGGAAGCGGTCCTGGCGGCGATGCGACTGGCCCGCACCGTGACGGGACGGACGAAGATCGTCACGTTCTCGGGCGACTACCACGGGCTGTTCGACGAAGTGCTGGTCCGCGGCCTCGGCGCCGAAGGCGCACGGCGGACGATGCCGATCGCGCCGGGCATCCCGGCGCACATGACACAGGACATGATCGTCCTGGACTACGGCGACGACGCGGCTCTGCGGGAGATCCGCTCGCACGCGCACGAACTCGCGGGGGTGCTCGTCGAGCCGGTGCAGAGCCGGCACCCGGATCTCCAGCCTGGTCGATTCCTGCGGGAGCTGCGGGCACTGACCACCGAGCGCGGCGTCCCGCTGATCTTCGACGAGATGATCACCGGGTTCCGGTCGCATCCCGGTGGCGCCCAGGCGCTCTTCGGCGTGCAGGCCGATCTGGCGACGTACGGGAAGGTCGTCGGAGGCGGCTTCCCCATCGGCGTCGTCGCAGGGCGCGCTGCGTACATGGACGCACTCGACGGAGGGTGGTGGCAGTACGGCGACGAGTCCGTACCGGAGGCCGACGTCACGTGGTTCGCGGGCACGTTCGTGCGTCACCCCGTCGCGCTCGCCGCGGCGCGGGCCACCCTGCGGCACCTGCTCGACGAAGGCCCCGAGCTGCAGGCCGACCTCAACGGGCGCACGAGCGCCTTCGTCTCGGACCTGAACGGGTTCCTGATGGAGCGCGGCGCCCCCGTGCACATCGAGCACTTCAGCTCGCTGTTCCTCACCAGGTTCTCCGGCGCGCAGCAGTTCTCCAGCCTGTTCTACTTCCACCTGCGCGACCGTGGCATCCACGTCACAGAGGGGCGGGCGGCGTTCCTGTCGACCGCCCACACCGACGACGACATCGCCGCGATCGCCGACGCCTACAAGCGCAGCGTCGTGGACATGCAGGACGCCGGCCTGCTGCCGCGCGACCCGGCCGCGGTGCACGCCGCGGCGACGGCGGCACCCGACGCGTCGGTGCCGTTGACCGAGGGGCAGCAGGAGATCTGGCTCGCCTCGCAGATCTCCGCCGACAACAGCTGCGCCTACAACCTGTCGAACACCCTCCGGCTGCGCGGCGCCCTGCACCTGGACGCGCTGCGCGCCGCGCTGCAGGGTCTGGTGGACCGGCACGAGGCGCTGCGAACGACCATCGCGGCCGACGGGACCAGCCAGCGGGTCGCGGCCGACATGACGCTCGACGTGGCCCAGACCGATCTCTCGGCGCTGCCCGACGACGAGCGGGAGGCGAGCCTGCAGCGCCTGCGTGCGGCCGAGGTCGAGACGCCCTTCGACCTGGCCGACGGTCCCCTGGTGCGCGTCAGCCTGCTCCGCCTTGCGGACGACGAGCACCTGCTGTTCCTGAC
>JAHELV010000099.1 GCA_024644015.1 Nitriliruptorales bacterium | reverse complement strand
TCGATGCCCAGGATCTCGCCGGCGCCGACGACCTCGGGCCGCAGCGGCAGCCTCTGCTCGTCGATCACGACGCCGAGCTGCGTGCTCAGGGCGATCTCGTTGAGCACCGTCGCGACGCCGCCGCGGGTGGCGTCGCGCATGCAGTGCAACGCGTCGCCGCAGGCGTCCAACGCGGCGGACACCAGGGGCCACAGTGGCCGGGTGTCGCTGCGCACGTCGGCATCGATGTCGAGCTCGCCGCGGGCCAGCATGATCGCCACGCCGTGATCGCCGATCGTGCCCGACACCAGCACCTTGTCGCCCGGCCGGACCAGATCGGGGGCCAGGGCGACCCCCGGTGCCCTGACCCCCATGCCCGCCGTCGTGATGTACAGTCCGTCGGCCTTGCCGCGCTGCACGACCTTCGTGTCGCCGGTGACGACCGTGACGTCGGCGGTCCGAGCTGCGGCCGCCATCGCCTCGACCTCGGTGGCCAGGACCTGGGCGTCGAGGCCCTCCTCGAGGATCAGCGCGGCCGACAGCCACAAGGGCCGGGCGCCCACGACGGCGAGGTCGTTGGTCGTGCCGTTGACGGCCAGCTCGCCGATCGAGCCGCCGGGAAACCGGATCGGCTGGACGACGAACGAGTCGGTGGTGAACGCCCACTGCGTGTCGCCGCTGGTCAGCAGCGCCGCGTCGCTCAGCTGCGCGAGTGCCGGGTTCTCGAGCAGCGGGACGATCAGTCCTTCGACCAGCTGCCGCGAAGCCTTGCCGCCAGACCCGTGCGACATCGTGATGCGCTCGTCGATGAATCGAGGCCGTCGGCGGCGCATGTCCTCGATGCGCTCGATGACCTCGTGCTCGGTGAACTGCTTGGGCATCAGCGCCTCTCGCTCAACGTCACGACCTGCCGCCCCGGCACACGCACTCAGACCTCCACGTGCATACGTTTCTTGGCGTACCGACCGTAGTTGTAGTAGGCGGCGCAGGCGCCCTCCGACGACACCATGCAGGTGCCGATCGGCGTCTCCGGCGTGCAGGCCGTGCCGAACACCTTGCACTCCCACGGTTTGAGCACGCCCTTGAGCACCTCGCCGCACTGGCACGACTTGGGATCGGCGACGCGGACGCCGGGAACCTCGTAGCGCAGCTCGGTGTCGAAGTCGGCGTAGCGGTCCGACAGCTTCAGCGCCGAGTGGGAGATGAAGCCCAGACCGCGCCACTCGAAGTGGGGGCGCAACTCGAAGACGTCGGCCATCACCCCCAGCGCCTGTGTGTTGCCGTCCCACGGCACGACGCGCGCGTACTGGTTCTCGACCTCGCAGCGCCCATCGGCGAACTGCTGCATGATCCAGGCGATCGACTCGAGCACGTCGAGTGGCTCGAAGCCGGCGCATACGACCGGCTTGCCGTGCAGCGCGGGAATGAACTCGTACGGCCGGCAGCCGATGACGGTGGACACGTGGCCCGGGCCGATGAACGCGTCGAGTCGCAGATCCGGCGAGTCCAGGATCGCCTTGATCGCCGGGATGATCGTCACGTGGTTGCAGAACACCGAGAAGTTCGTGATCTGCTCACGCTTGGCCCGCACCAGCGTCAAGGCTGTTGACGGCGCGGTCGTCTCGAACCCGATCGCGTAGAAGATGACCTGCTTGTCGGGGTTGTCGCGCGCGATCCGCAACGCGTCGAGCGGCGAGTAGACCATGCGGATGTCTGCGCCCCGCGCGTTGGCCTCGAGGAACGATCCGGTGCTGCCGGGTACCCGCATCATGTCGCCGAAGCAGGTCATGATGACGTCGTCGTGGCGTTCGGCGATCGCGATCGCGTCGTCGACGCGACCCATCGGGATCACGCACACGGGGCAGCCCGGCCCGTGGACGAGTTCGATGGTCTCGGGCAGGAAGTCGTGCACACCGAAGCGGTAGATCGCGTGGGTGTGCCCGCCACACACCTCCATGATCTTGTACTGCTGTCCGGGCTCGGCCAGTGCCGCGATGCGCGCGGCGAGGGCGCGGGCGAGATCTGGATCGCGGTACTCGTCGACGAAGCGCATGATCATCGTTCCCTGATGTCGATTTGACGCGCCGCGATGTCGCTGTGCGACGGCAGCGTCTCGAGTGCCACCTTGGCGTGTACCAGCACCCGATCGCCCGGAGCGAGCTCGCCGACAAGCTCTGTGGCGACCAGCTCCGTGCGACCAGTGTCGTCGTGGCACAGCGCGTCGTACTCGCCGACGTCGGTGACGGTCAGCGCGACGGCGACGTCGCCGCAGGTGATGCAACCGTCATCGTCGATCGTGCACGCGGCGCCGGTGTCATCGACAGTGCGCACGGGGGTGCCGAGCACCGGCAGGGGGATACCGCGGTCGGGTTGGGCGGCAGTGTCGTCGTGCCCGGTCATTCGATCCTCGATCCGGCGATCTCTTCGACCTCGGTGTCGAACTGCTCACCCAGCAGCTTGAGGCCCTCCATCGCCCGGGCGGCCTCGTCCTCGTCGATGATCGACATCGCGAAGCCGACGTGGATCAGGACCCAGTCGCCGATCTCGATGCCCTCGTCGCGCACCAGGCCGATGTTGATGTTGCGTCGCACGCCGGTGACCTCGACCTTGGCGAGCTGGTCGGTCTCCTCGAGGAAGGCGACCACCTGACCGGGGATTCCCAGGCACATGCTGTGTCCTAACGTTCGGCGCGTGGCGTCGGACGGTACCGGATCGATTCGAGGACCAGGTCATCCCCACCTTGCCGTGCCACCCGGACGCTGCCACACGAGGGGCACGCTGGTGTGGGTTCGTCGGACTCGAACGTCTGCGCACAATCCCGACAGCGACCCTGGACCGGCACGTACACCAGGTCGGGCGTCGCGCCGTCGGCGACGCCACCGGCGGCCACCATCGCGAACGCCTGGGCGAACGCGTCGGGCACGACACGCAGGAGCGTACCGACCCGAATGGTGACCGCGTCGACCGGTCGGCCCTGTGCGCGGCGCTCGACGGCGTCCAGCACGCTCTCGCACATCCCGATCTCGTGCACCTCAGCTCCTGTCGACCACCGCGGGTGTTGGCGCGTCGGCCCGCTCGGCGAGCAGCGCCAGGATCTGTTCGACGGTCGGCTCGACGGCGGCCGCCACCGGTGGCGACAGGCCCATGCGCTCTTCGGTGTCGGCCGGCTCACAGCCCACGACGACGGTCGGTGGCATTGCGCCGCCGAGCGCGCGCAGGCTGGCGAACACGGTTGCCGGGTCCATCGCGTGGCTGTCGACCGTGCCGCCGCGCAGGTCGTCGTCGGCGACCACCTCGACCAGCGACACGGTGCCGGGCGCGACGCCGCGGGGCACCGCGTCGATCAGCACCAGCAGTTCGACGCCGGCCAACAGGTCGTACGCCAGGTGGATGCCGCCGATGCCGTAGTCGACCACCCGCACGCCATCGGGCAGCGCGCGGGCCGACAGGCGCCGGGCGACCTCGGAGCCGAAGCCGTCGTCGCCGAGAAAGATGTTGCCGACCCCGGCCACCAGCACCTGCCCCTGCGCGATCATCGGGCTAGCCGCCCTGGTCGCCTGGCTTGAGCACGGGCATCGACGAGTCGATCGGCGGCAGCGGGTTGACTCCGCTCCAGGCCGCCGGCCCACGGGTCGACGAGTCGGGTCGCCCGCTGACGGCTCGTGTCGGCACGGAGCCGCGGCCGCGGCTGCCGGCCGCGCCACGGCGCTCCTGTGGCTCGGCGTCGGCAAAGCGGCCTCGTGCGAACGGATTGGCCGTCTCGAGCTCGAGCGGTTCGATCGTGGTCCCGCGGCGGTTCGGCATGATCGCTCCTCACATGTCCCGCATCTTCAGATAGCGCTTGATGTCGTCGACCGAGGCCGCCAGCGCCCAGATGCCGATGGCCAGCATCCCGGTCACCATGATGCGGAGGATCCATTTCTCCATGATCAGCCTCCTTCGTGTGTTCGACCGGCGGCCGCGTCCGGCGCCGGGGTCCGTTCCGATGCGGGCGGGTGGTCCGCCGCCACAGGTTCGACCTCGTCGACGCCGAAGTACTGGAACCGCCCGTACCAGCGGTGCAGTTCGGCGGCGGGATCGTCGATGATCGTCACGGCCACGTACGTCTCGCCCTCGACGGTGCGCACGATCCGTTCGACCAGCGCCTCGCGTCCGGCGGCGAACAGATCGTGGGCGTCGGCCCGTCGTTGTGGCCGCAGCCGGACGTGATCACCGACCTCGACGTCGGTGTCGCCCACACGCACCCGGCGCAGCGGCGCCTCGCCGACGCCCAGCAGGTCACGCACCTCGTCGCTGACGTGCGCCGCGGGTTCGGGTCGCATGTCGACGGGACCCCACTCGCGCACCGCACCGTGCAGCCGTTCCTGCACGGCCGCGGGCAGCGTGTCGGTCCGGTCGACCAGTTCGGCGGCCCGCGGGTCGGTGGCGCGGGCGCGGCGCTTCTCGTCGTCGGTCAGGCCCATCACGGCCAGCGCGAGCAACTCGTCGACCTCGCTGGCGTCGAACGACGGGCCGGGGCTCTCGGGCGCGATCTGCGGGTGGTCGTAGAGGATGATCGGCGCCGCCAGCACCACGCTCGCCGTCCGCTGCGGCTCGTCCTGCGCGGGTGTCGTGGACCCAGGTTCCGCGAGGCCGCCGTCGCCGATCAGCACCGGGTGCAGCCCACGCTGGCGCAGGTCGACGGCGTCGGCCCAGTCAGGCGGATCGATGACCGATGCGAAGGCGCCGTCGCCGGCGTGCAGGAGCACGTGGACGCCAACGACGGACCGTCGCAGCACGTCGTCACGCGACGCCCGCCGCAGGGACCACGCGGTGTCGTTGGACACCGTCGTCCGCGTCTTCCACAGGTCGTCGCCGACGGGCTCGACGTCGACGCGCAGCTCGCCGGTGACCGCCCAGGTGGTGCGCACCGCGCGACCGGCTTCGCCGAGTTGCTCGCCCTGTTCGCCGGCGTCGAGCTCGAAGCGCGTGGTTGCGTGGCAGTCCGCTGCCTCCTGCGGTAGCTGGCGGTAGCGGTCCGCTGTGTGGCTGTCCCCTGCCTGGTGAAGTGGCTGGTTGCCACTCTGGCGGGGGAGGTCGACGCGCACGGTCACCTCGTGCTCCAGACCCTCCTCCCAGGTCGGGATCGGCTGACCGTCGACCTCGAGCTCGTCGACCGGCGCTCCGCCGGCGTCGACGAGCTGGCGCAGCCGCAGGTGCAGGAAGCGTGCGGTGACCTCGACGGTGGTGCCGGGCGTCGCACGCAGCAGCAGCTCGCACGACAGCGCCGACGGTTCGGTCGCGCCGATGTCGACCTGGTCCTGTGGGATCACCACACCCCATTGCCAGCGGTATTTGTTCTTCAGGGCCGAGGCGCGGTACGGGAACAGCACGTAGCCCTCGTACAGCACGGCGTCGGCGACCTGTCGCGCCTGCGCCAGCCGGTCGGTGGGCGGTGCGCTCATGGCGTGCGCCTCGCGCGGTCGTCGCCCGACGTGTCGCCGAGGGGCCGCCCGCTGCCGTTGCCGTCGACCACCGGCACCGGCGGCGCGACGCCGGCCAGCAGGTGCGTCAACGTCTCGTCCCAGGTCGCCAGACCGTGGCCGGTCTTGTAGGCGTGCAGTGCGTCGATCGTGTCGCGGCGAACGCGCAGCCAGCCGGTGCCGGGGTGATGGCTGTCCAACGCGGCCGTCCACACCTCCACCGGCAGGTCGAACGGGGCCTCGCGGTCCCAGGGGATCTGCTCGACCCGCAGTCCCTCCGGCATGCGGTGGAACACGGTGCCGCTGAACAGCAACAGCAGCGGCACGGCACCGTCACGCAACGCGTGCAGGTACTTGCCGACCGCGACCTCGAGGTCGTAGCTGAGCTCGACGGGCAGGTCGACGTCGGCGCTGCCGGTGAACCCGCGGATCGGCAGGGTGACATGGGTCAGCTGGAACGGCTTGAGCGTCTCGGCCCACCGGTGCGGCGCGCCGAACAGCTCGACCAGGCGCGCCTGGGTCACCTGGTCGTAGCGCCGGCGAGCGGGTTCGACGCGGATCTGGCAGCGCAGCAGGATGGACTGCACCTGCTGCTTCGGGGGCGCGGTGATGCGCAACGCGACCCGGATGGTGGGCGCCGCTCCCGCCGGGTCGGCGCGAGCACCGACGACTGCGAACTCCAGCCCGCTCACGTCCGCACCTGTGACCGCTGCGGCCGCGCTCGCCGGTCGACGTCGTCGAAGAACTCGGCGATGTGCTCACGCACCTCGCTGCCGCCGTCGAACCCGCGCCAGTGCAGGCGCAGCGTCCCGACCAGCTCGTAGCAACGATCGACGGGCACCACGTGACAGGTGGGCTCGGCGACGTCGGTGCGCAGCAGCACCGCCTCGACGTCCGGCTCGACATCGTCGAGGCCGGGGTTGGCGGCGACGATGTCGGTCCACGCGTCCAGCGGCAGCTCCGACTCGGTCGCACCGCCCGGGCTGGGGTAGAACGCCACGGCGCGTTCGAGCTGGGTGTTGGCCACCACGAAGGCGATGCCGACGGGGATCTGCAGCGCGGCCCAGGCCGGTCCGGCCAGCGTGAACGGCGCGATCTGGACGTACCGGTCGGGGACCGTGCGATACCGCCCGTGTGGCGGACCGGCGCCGGCGGTCTCGTGGGCGGCGGCAGGAGCATCCGTCTGGCTGCGCTCGAACAGCAGGGCGCAGCCGCGGCACACGCACAACAGCGACCGCCGCTCGGTGTCCACGGCGTGCCGGTGATCGTCGGCGACCGGCGTCGCGCACATCTCGCAGGCCTCGCCGGGGGTCGGGCGAGGTCGCGCACCGATGAAGCGCGCCAGCGTGGGCGTGAGGTCGAGGTCGTCGCCGGGCGCCCCGGTCGCGTCCAGCTCGCCGGTCTGCCCTGCCGTGGCGCCGGCGTCACGACCTACCGCTGTCGCTGCTTGAGGTCTGGTGTCGATCGCGGCGCCCGCCGGGGCCGCATCAGGGGCCGCACCGGTGGTTCCCGGCACCGGCCGGGTGAACCGCGCGAGGCCCCGTCGCGTCACCGCAGTGCCCCCACGGCGACCCGTACACCCGACGCGTCGGCCAGCAGCGGCACGGGGTCCAGCCCGCGGCCGCCCGCGACCGAGCGGCCCGCATGCCGGACGTCGAAGG
>JAHELV010000098.1 GCA_024644015.1 Nitriliruptorales bacterium | reverse complement strand
CGGGATCGACTCGCTGTCGCTGAACCCCGACGTCGTCGTCCCCACCCGCCAACGCGTCGCCGCACTGGAACAACAACGCCCACAACCGTCAACCCAGCCAGACACGAACTGACAGCAACCCACGAGCCCGGAGCACCACCGTGTGGCCGGCCGGTCCACAACACACACTGCGAGACAGGAGCGACCATGACGAAAATCGCGATCCTCGGTTCGGGAATGATGGGTTCGGCGCTGTCGATGCCGTTGGCCGACAACGGGCATGACGTCCACCTGGTCGGGACCCATCTCGACCGCGAGATCATCGACAGCGTGAAGGCCACCGGCTACCACACCACGCTCGAGATCGACATGCCCGAGACCGTCCAGGCCTACCAGCTGGAGGAGGCGGAGCAGGCCTTCGACGGGGCCGAGATCGTGGCGAGCGGTGTCACGTCGTTCGCGACGCACTGGGCCGCCGACCAGCTGTCCAAGCTGCTTCGACCCGGTCAGGTGTTCGTCATGGTCGCCAAGGGCATGGAAGCCGACGACGACGGCAACCTGAGCATCCTTCCCGATGTGCTGGCGTCACGCCTGCCCGACGACTTGCGGGAGTCGGTACCGGTCAACGCGATCGTTGGACCGTCGATCGCGGGCGAGCTCGCGGCGCGGCGGCACACCTGCGTCATGTTCGCAGGACGCGACCAGGCGGCGCTCGATCGCCTGACGGAGACGTTCGCCGGGCCGTACTACCACGTGTGGACGTCGACGGACATCATCGGCTCGGAGATCTGTGCGGCGCTGAAGAACTGCTATGCGCTGGGCAGCGGGTTCGGCGATGGGGTCATCAACAGGGACGGCGTCGATCCCGACTACCGGTGGCGCAACTTCAACTACGAGGCTGCGCTGATCTCGCAGGGCGTCATCGAGAGCCGCCAGTTCGTGGAGCTGCTGGGTGGTCGGCCGGAGACCGCGGAGGGGCTCGCCACCGCTGGGGACACCTACGTCACGGCGAAGGGCGGTCGCAACGTCCGCGTTGGCCGGTTGCTCGGCGCCGGGATGAGGTTCCAAGAGGCCTGGGAGCAGCTGGACCACATCACGCTGGAAGGTGCCGAGGCGATCAAGCAGATCGGTGGGGCGCTGCCCACGCTGACCGAGCGCGGGTTGATCGGCGAACAGGACATGCCGCTGTTGCGTCACCTGTATGACGTCATCACAGAGAAGCGTGAGCTCGACATGCCGTGGAAGACCTTCTTCGGCGGCCAACGTCCGTACCTGCCACCGGAGGCCGTGTCGCTGAAGGGTGCAAAGGCATGAGCGGCGATGCCGAGGTCAGCACGACTATCGAGCCGGCCGCGCTCGACGCGGTGATCTTCGACCTCGACGGTGTCATCACCGATACGGCCGAGGTACACCTGCAGGCGTGGATCCGCATGTTCAACGGGTTCCTGGAGCAGCGCGCGGACGGCGGGGACTACGTGCCGTTCACCAAGGACGACTACTTCGAGCACGTCGACGGACGGCCTCGCTACGACGGTGTGCGCACGTTCCTGCAGTCGCGCGACATCGAGCTGCCGGACGGCGATCCGTCCGACAGCTCCGACGCCCTGACCGTGTGCGGTCTCGGCAACCGTAAGAACGACGACTTCCGCAAGACCCTGGCCGAGGGCGTCGATCCGTATGCCACTTCCGTGACGCTCATCGAGGACCTGCACGCCAACGGCGTCGCGACGGCGCTGGTGTCGTCGAGCCGCAACGCCGGTCCGGTGCTGGAAGCTGCTGGTCTTGGTCACCTGTTCGAGGTTCGGGTCGACGGCAACGACGTCATCGAGCGCGGGCTGCCCGGCAAGCCGGACCCCGCGTTGTTCCTCGATGCGGCGAAGCAGCTCGGAATCGAACCGGGCCGCGCCGCCATCGTCGAGGACGCGATCTCCGGCGTCCAGGCGGGCAGCGCCGGGAACTTCGCGCTGGTCATCGGCGTCGATCGGACCGGCCAGGCAGACGAGCTCCGCGCCAACGGCGCCGATGTGGTCGTGTCCGATCTCGGTGAGTTGACGGTCGCGAGCGGCGACTCGTAACCGTGACGACCGCCCCGGAGGACCTTCCGTCGGCGTTGACCGATCCAGCGCTGGTCGAACGCCTGGCGAGCCGCGCGGTGGCGGTGTTCCTGGACTATGACGGGGTGCTCACTCCGATCGTCGAGCATCCGGAGGATGCGGTGCTCGACCCGGCGACCAAACAGGCGTTGCTGCGACTCGCTGCCTGCGTCCCGGTCGCGATCGTGTCGGGCCGCGACCTCGTCGACGTGCGTGGCATGGTCGATGTCGACGGGCTGGTGTACGCCGGAAGTCACGGCTGGGACATCGAGGGCCTCGACGCCG
Source organism: Nitriliruptorales bacterium (assembly GCA_024644015.1). Lineage (GTDB taxonomy): Bacteria > Actinomycetota > Nitriliruptoria > Euzebyales > JAHELV01 > JAHELV01. The sequence goes on along the minus strand of JAHELV010000098.1, from coordinate 4,746 downwards.
AAGTCGAAGCCCGCGGCGAGGAGTACCTCGAGTCGCTCCGGGCGGCCGAGCACGACCTGTATGAACGCGTCGCGGGCGTCGAGGGTGCCAGGGTCGAACGCAAGCGGTACGCGATCGCCGTGCACTTTCGCCAGGTGGCCGACGCCGATGTGGATGGGCTCGAGCGGGTGGTGCGCGAGATCGCGGCCGAGCATCCGGACCTGCGTGTCACGGGTGGCAAGCGCATCTTCGAGCTCCGGCCCGACGTGGAGTGGAACAAGGGTACGGCCGTGACCTGGCTGTTCGAGCAGCTTGGACTCGACCGGGGTGATGTCGTGCCGATCTACGTCGGTGACGACGAGACCGACGAGGACGCCTTCCGGGCACTGGCCGATCACGGCGTCGGCGTCATCGTCGAGCCCGAGACGCCAACGTCGGCCAGCCACATGCTCGCAGACACGCAGCAGGCACGGGAGTTCCTCGAGCTGCTGGCCGATATGTCGGAGGACAGGGGTTCGTCGTGAGCGAATGGGTGTTGCGCTACGACAGCTACGAGCCGGGTCAGGAGGCCGTCCGCGAGGCGCTGTGCACGCTGGGCAACGGCTACTTCGCGACCCGCGGGGCCGGGCCGGAGTCCAGGGCCGACGGTGTGCACTACCCGGGTACGTACCTGGCCGGTGGCTACAACCGGCTCGTGACCCGCGTCGGCGACCGCGATGTCGAGAACGAGGACCTGGTCAACTTCCCCAACTGGCTGCCACTGACCTTCCGTATCAACGGGGGCGAGTGGTTCCACCTCGACGATGTTGACATCGACGAGTACCGGGCCATGCTCGATCTGCGGCAGGGAACGTTCGTGCGGCGGGTACGCTTCGCCGACCGTGACGGGCGTACGTCGATCGTCACCTACCGGCGGTTCGTGTCGATGGCCGATCCGCACGTCGCGGGCCTCGAGTTCACGATGCTGCCGCTGGACTGGTCGGGTCGTGTCGATGTGCGGTCGACGCTGGACGCGGACGTGTCCAACACCAATGTCAAGCGGTACTCCGAGCTGGCCAATGAGCACCTGCGGCCACCGGAGCTGCACGCCGTCGACGACTCGACCGTACTGTGCACGGTCGAGACCAGCCAGTCGCGCCTGCGGGTCGCCATCGCGGCACGGACCGATGTCCTGGGTTCCGATGCCGCTGATCGTGTCGAGCGGCAGATCGTCGAGACCGACACCCACATTGGGCACGACCTGTCCGTCGACGTGCAGGCCGACCAGCCGCTGACGGTCCACAAGATTGTGGCGTTGACGTCGTCGCGGGACCACGCGAGCTCCGAGTGCGGCCTCGCCGCCCGTACCCGCGTCGCACGGGCGCCCGGCTTCGACGACCTGCTCGCGCAGCACGTTCTGGCGTGGGACCGGCTGTGGCGGCGGTACCGCGTGACGATCGACGGCTCCGAGCGCGCCGCGATGATCCTGAACCTGCACATCTTCCACATGCTCCAGACGGTGTCGCCCAACACCGTCGGCCGTGACGTGGGGGTGCCCGCCCGCGGCTGGCACGGCGAGGCCTACCGTGGCCATGTGTTCTGGGACGAGCTGTTCATCTTCCCGCTGCTCAACCGCGGGACCCCCGAGATCACCCGCACCATGCTGCACTATCGGTTTCGGCGCCTGCCGGAGGCGCGTGCCGCAGCAGCGGCAGCTGGCTTCAAGGGCGCGATGTTCCCCTGGCAGAGCGGGAGCGACGGTCGGGAGGAGACCCAGGTCGTTCACCTGAACCCGAAATCCGGCCGCTGGGTCCCAGACGGCTCACACCTGCAGCGGCACGTCAACATCGCCATCGCCTACAACGTCTGGCAGCACTACAAGGTCACCGGTGACCGCGACTACATGTCGCATGAGGGCACGCAGCTGCTGCTCGAGATCGCGCAGTTCCTCGCAAGTCTCGCCACCTACAACCGCGCGCTTGACCGGTTCGAGATCGTCGGGGTCATGGGCCCCGACGAATATCACGAGGGCTACCCGGACGCCGACGAACCCGGGCTGGCCAACAACGCCTACACCAACCTGATGGCGGTCTGGGTGCTGATTCACGCGCTGCGCGCGTTGCGGCTGCTCTCGCCCGACCGCCAGTCCGAGCTGCTCGACCAGCTGGGGATCTCACGCGAGGAGCTCGACCACTGGGAGGCCGTGAGCCGCAAGATGCGCGTGGTGTTCCACGACGGTGTGATCAGCCAGTTCGAAGGCTATGAGCAGCTCGATGAGTTCGACTGGGAGGGCTACAGGGAGAAGTACGACGACATCCAGCGCTTGGACCGCATCCTCGAGGCCGAGGGCGACTCGACCGACCACTATCGGCTGTCCAAGCAAGCCGACGTGCTCATGTTGTTCTATCTGCTGTCATCCGAGCAGATAGAAGAACTGTTCGACCGTCTTGGGTACCCCTTCGATGACAAGACCACGGCGAGGACGATCGAGTACTACGAGGCGCGCACATCGCACGGATCGACCCTGTCACGGGTCGTCCACTCGTGGGTGTTGGCGCGCTCGGATCGCGAGCGGTCGTGGCAGTTCCTCATTGAGGCGCTCGAGAGCGACGTCGCCGACATCCAGGGCGGCACCACCGGGGAAGGCATCCACCTCGGCGCAATGGCTGGCACCGTCGACCTGGTGCAGCGGTCGTTCACCGGCATGGTGCTGCGCGACGACGTGCTGTCGTTCGACCCGTTGCTGCCCGATGAGATCGACAGGCTCGAGATGCGCGTGCACTACCGACAGCACGCCGGTCTGCGTGTGGAGGTCACCCGTGACCGCTTGACCATCAGCTCACCCGCCGCCATCGCTGGCGCTCCTCCGATCAACGTCGGGGTTCGCGGCGAGATCGTGGCCCTCGAGAGTGGGACGACGCGCCACTTCGCCCTGTAGTGCGTCGCACCTCAGAGGCAGGGCTCGGCCGCGAAACGTGACCTCTCGACCGATCACCGCCAGCGCCGAGGCCTCTGACGTGACCACACCACCGCTGCTCGCGGCGATCATCCCGCCCGTTTCCGCCCAGCAAGACCCAGGACCGTAGGACACCGAAAGGCCGGACATGCAATCGATGAGCGCGACGGACGAGTGGCGGGCGTTGGCGGACCACGCCGATGACCTGGCTTCAGCCGACCTGCGCGCGCTGTTCGCTGACGACTCCGACCGCGGTAGCCGCCTGACGGCACAGGCCGGCGATGTGTACCTGGACTTCTCCAAGAACCTGCTCACGGACGCGACCGTCGACCTGCTGGTCGCGCTCGCCGATCGGGCAGATCTGCGCGACCGCATCGCCGCGATGTTCGCCGGTGAGCATCTCAACACGACGGAGGACCGCGCGGTATTGCACACGGCGTTGCGCCTCCCGAGCGACGCCGCGTTGGTCGTCGACGGCCAGGACGTGGTTGCCCAGGTGCACGCCGTGCTCGATCGCATGGCCGAGTTCAGCACCGCCGTGCGATCCGGCGAATGGCGCGGCTACACCGGCGCTCGTGTCGAGACAGTTGTGAATATCGGCATCGGTGGTTCGGACCTGGGCCCGGCGATGGCGCACGAGGCGCTACGTGATCACATCGACGGGCCGGACGTGCGGTTCGTGTCGAACATCGACGGCACCGACATCGCCCACGCGCTCGACGGTCTCGACCCGTCCACGACGCTGTTCGTCGTGTGTTCCAAGACCTTCGGGACGTTGGAGACGTTGGAGAACGCTCGCGTCGCCCGGCAGTGGTTGACCGACGCACTCGGCGACGGCGCCGTCGGCAGCCACTTCGTGGCCGTGTCGACCAACGCCGGCCGCGTCGCGGACTTCGGTATCGACACCGCCAACATGTTCGGGTTCTGGGACTGGGTCGGCGGTCGCTACTCGCTGCCGTCGGCCATCGGGCTGTCGCTGATGATCGCGATCGGCCCGGGCCGGTACCGCGAGCTGCTCGACGGCTATCACACGATGGACGAGCACTTCCGAACCACGCCGTTCGAGCGCAACGTCCCGGCGCTGCTCGGACTGATCGGCGTGTGGTACCGCAACTTCCTCGGTGCCTGCAGCCACGCGGTGCTGCCGTACAGCGACCACCTGGCGCTGCTGCCCGCGTATCTGCAGCAACTCGACATGGAGTCGAACGGCAAGTCCGTCCGCCTCGACGGACAACCAGTGGACCACGACACGGGGCCAATCGTGTGGGGCCAGCCCGGCACGAACGGCCAGCACGCCTTCTACCAGTTGATCCATCAGGGGACCACGCTGATCCCGGCTGACTTCATCGGTGTGGCGCGTCCGTATCACGATATCGCTGATCACCACGACCTGCTGATGGCCAACTGTTTCGCGCAGACCGAGGCGCTGGCGTTCGGCAAGACCCGCGGTGAGGTGGCCGCGGACGGCGTGGCCGAGGCACAACAGGCGCACCGGGTGTTCACCGGCAACAAGCCGACGAACACGCTGCTGCTGCCCGCGCTGACGCCGTCGACGTTGGGTCAGCTGGTGGCCTGCTACGAGCACAAGGTCTTCACCCAGGGCACGATCTGGGGGATCAACTCGTTCGACCAATGGGGCGTCGAGCTGGGCAAGGTGCTCGCCGGTGTGATCGCCGACGAGTTGACCACCGGCGCAGCCGGCACCCATGACAGCTCCACGACCGTACTCATCGAACGCTACCGGCAGCTGCGCAGCAAGAACCGCGACGACGCGACCGCCTGACATGTCGTGACGCGGACAGCTTCGACGTTCCCAACGCAACAAAGCCACC
>JAHELV010000097.1 GCA_024644015.1 Nitriliruptorales bacterium | reverse complement strand
CGCCGGGTACGCCGCCGAGCATGTGGCGACCGTCCGCGTCGTCTTCAACGATGGCGCATGGCTCGAAGTCCCCACCAGGACCGTCGCAGAGGCCACCCCGCCGATGTCCTCACGAGTCTGGGCCGTGCGCGCCACCCGCCAGTCGACCGACGCCGCAGGCGTCGCGGCGCACTACGAGGCGCTCGACCGACAGGGCAACCGCATCGTTCGCGTCCCCGCCAACCCGAGCCGATGACCGTCCACAGCGTGCATGCGCGAACGCGTCGACCCGGGAGGTCCTGGGACGCTGTAGCTGCAGCGCTCACCACGCTCCTCGCGGGGCGGCCGATGGCCCCTGCCGCGGGGGCTGGAGGCGAGGGTGACCACTACCATCGCCTCCGCGTGGGGCGTATCATCTGAAGACGCGCGCGGCGGGTCGCTCTTGCCGCCAGCGCAGCCGCGTTTCGCTCGACCGGATCCGGGACGGAGGAGCGATGGCAGGGCCACAGGCGACGAAACAGGTCTCGACGTTCTGCCCTCTGTGCGTGTCGCGCTGTGGCGCGAAGGCGACGATCAACAACGGCACCTTCGAGGCGTTGCATCCCGATCCGTCGCACCCGACCGGGAAGGCGCTGTGCGTGAAGGGCAAGGCGGCGCCCGAGATCGTGCACCACGACGAGCGGCTGCTACATCCGCTCAAGCGCACGAACCCCAAGGGGGCCGGCGAACCGGGGTGGCAGCGCATCACCTGGGACGAGGCGCTCGACACGGTCGCGGCACGGCTCCAGGCGCTCGCGGCCGATCACGGCCCCGAGTCGGTCGTGTTCAGCTGCACGTCCCCGTCGACGTCGGCGATGAGCGACGCGGTCGACTGGGTGATGCGCCTACGGCGCGCGTTCGGCAGCCCCAACCAGTGCGTCTACATGGAGCTGTGCGGCTGGGGCCGCTACCTGGCGTCGATCTACACGTACGGCGCCTCGGTGCCGGGCACCTACATGCCGGATCTGGACCATGCCGGCTGCATCCTGTACTGGGGCTACAACCCGTCGGTCGCCCGGCTTGCGCACGCGACCAGCACGGTCGCCGCGGTCGGCCGGGGAGCGCGCCTCGTCGTCGTCGACCCACGGCGCGCGGGCCTCGCTGGCAGGGCGAACCACTGGCTGCGCGTGCGCCCGGGCACCGACGCCGCGCTGGCGATGTCGCTTACCCACGTGATGATCGAGCACGGCTGGTTCGACGAGGACTTCGTCCGCCTCTGGACCAACGCGCCGCTGCTGGTCCGTACCGACACCGGGCGGCTGCTGCGGGCGAGCGAGCTGTCCCCCACCGGCGATCCCACCCACTACGTCGCGTGGGACGAGGTCGGCGCGCGGCCGGTCGCCTACGACCCCACGCGCGGCCGTCACGCGGTGGACGAGGCCCAGCTCGCGCTGTCCGGCGTGCGCGACGTCGCGACGACGGACGGTCCGGTGCCGTGCCGGCCCGCGTTCGACCTGGTCGCCCAGCAGTGCCGCGCCATGGAGCCGGCCGTCGCCGAGGCGATCACCGGCGTGCCCGCAGCCGACATCGAGCAGACCGCGCGCACGCTGTGGGAATCGCGCCCGGTCGCCTTCTACACGTGGAGCGGCCTCGAACAGCACAGCAACACCACGCAGAGCGTGCGCGCGATCAACCAGCTGTACGCGCTGACTGGCAGCTTCGACACGCGTGGTGGCAACGTGCTGTTCCCCAGCGTGCCGACCAACCCGATCGACGGCGCCGAGCTGCTCTCCCCCGAACAGCGCGCCAAGGCCGTCGGCGTGGCGCAGCGCCCGCTGGGCCCCGCACGGTTCGAGTTCGTCACCGGCGAGGACGTGTTCACCGCGGCGCTCGACGGCCATCCCTACCGCGTGCGCGGGCTCGTGAACTTCGGCGCCAACCTGGTGATGGCCCATGGCGACAGCGCGCGCGGGCGCGACGCGCTGGCGGCGCTCGACTTCTTCGTCCACGCCGACCTGTTCATGAACCCGACCGCCGAGCAGGCCGACGTCGTGCTGCCGGTGACCAGCGCGTTCGAGGCCGAGGGTCTCAAGGTCGGGTTCGAGGTCAACGAGGCGGCGCAGTCGCTGGTGCAGCTGCGCCGGCCGCTCGTGCCGCCGCGCGGCGAGGCGCGCTCGGATCTGCAGATCATCTTCGCGCTCGCCCCACGCCTCGGCCTGGGCGGGCACTTCTGGGACGGCGACCTCGACGCCGCGTTCCGCCACCAGCTCGCCCCGAGCGGCATCACGCTGGAGCAGCTGCGCGCCGAACCCGCGGGCGTGCGCGTGCCGCTGACCACCCGCCATCGCAAGTACGCCGAGGTCGACGGCGACGCGCCACACGGATTCCGCACGCCGTCGCGCAAGATCGAGCTCTACTCGGAGGTGCTGCTCGAGCACGGCTACCCGCCGCTGCCCGAGTTCGACGAGCCGCGCATCAGCCCCAGATCGCGGCCCGACCTCGCCGAGCGCTTCCCGCTGGTCCTGACCTGCGCGAAGTCGCTGCAGTTCTGCGAGACCCAGCACCGCAACGTGGCAAGCCTGCGTCGCAGCGTGCGCGACCCACAGGTCGAGTTGCACCCCGAAACCGCCAGCGGTCGCGGCATCGCCGCCGGCGACTGGGTGCGGCTCGAGACGCCGCATGGCAGCATCCGCGCCCGCGCCAAGCTCAACGCCAGCCTCGATCCGCAGGTCGTGTGCGGCCAGCACGGCTGGTGGCAGGCCTGCGCCGAGCTCGACCTCCCCGGCTTCCCACCGTTCGGCCGCGACAGCGCGAACCTCAACCTGGTGCTGCGCCAGCAGCCCAGCGACCCGATCAGCGGGAGCTCACCGCTGCGCGCGTCGGTCTGCAACGTCGCCCCGCTGGCCTCGGCGGAGGTCACGGTGCCATCGTTCACGACGTGACGAGCTGCCGCCATTCGGTCCACCCATCGTGGACGCCGGCGCTGCTCGTGCCCTGGTCACAGCGGCGCGGCTGTCACACGAAAAGGCTCCGTACGCGGAGCCGCCTGGCGAGATCGTCGACGTCGGACCAACACCCGCAACGCCCACGATCAGGGTCGGGGAGCCTGCCGGTTGAGGAGCGCAGCCAGGTTGCTCGCTGCCCGGTTCATCACCTGCTTGTGACCCGCCCGGAAGAACAGCCATCGACGCACCGACGGCCGCGGTCCGGCCAGCGGTTCGCTCGCTACCTCGAGGGCCTTCTCCGTGTTGATCTGTTCCTCGAACACCGCGCCGTCCCCATCGTCCGCGACCGTCCACACGAAGTCACCCTGCAGGTACGGGACTTTCCGGTCGGGCTGCGAGAACCGCACGAGAAGCACCCCGTTCCGATGCTGTGCGAGGTCGACGTCGAAGCGGAAGCCGGGCGCCGGGGAGAAACCTCGCAGTGTCCTGGAGGAGGAGTCCGTGCGGCGGCCTTCCTCACCGGGGCGATCGCCGAATACCGAATCTGTACCGGTCAGAGGTGCCGTGAGAAGAAGACGGCAGATGGCATCCGCAGCGGCACCTTCGCCTTCAAAGCGAAACCCTTGCTCCAGTGTCGTGAGCCCCTGCCGACTGCCGAGCACATGGCTCGTGCGTACCACGGTTGTCATCGGAGGAGGGTATCTCACGCCACGTCACCGCCCGATGCGCCTGTATGCACACGGACGTCGAGTGAGCCTGTGTCCAGGCACCGGAGAACATCGCGTGGAGCGACACCACACCAAGGATGAGGAGGCGATCATGGAGGTCGGCGACCAACTGCCATGGCTGCACGACGTGACCGACGACCATGGGCGGCCGCTGGACTGGCGCGACACGCGGCGCAACCGGATCGTGTTCTTCACCCACCCCGGGGCGTGCGCGGGCTGTTCGAGCCATGCTCGCGACCTGGTGGCGCTCCGCGCCCACCTCTCCAGATGGGACGGCGACCTGTGGCTGGTCGGCGACACCGCCGACGACGTCATGCCGGAGGCCGACGACGTCATCCGCGTCACCGGTGACACCGATCACCTGCTTCGCCAGCGTTGCGGTTTGTCCGCGGACGACGCCCGGGTGGCCGTTGCTGACCGCTGGGGTCAGATCTGGCAGACCGCGGTCGCCGACGACCGCCACACCCTCGTCGCCCCTGCAGATGTGCTCGAGACCATCAAGTTCATCGCGATCCAGTGCCCGGAGTGCGAGACCCTCGACCAGCCGGCCGGCGACTGGAGCAGCGTCCGCTGACCAGATCGGGCGTGCCACTCGCCGCCTGCCCGCCGTCGTAGTCGACCGACATCTCCCGGTTGCAAGCATAAAAATGTCATATGGCTCTTGTATTGTGGGACCTCATGGATGGGACCAGCGCACACGACGCCGACCTGGACCCCCCGGCCGGAGACGAGCGGGGACGACCGGCAGAACGACCACGCAACACGACCCGTCCAGGCGGCGGTCGGCGGCGGTCGCCCTTCGCAACGGTCGCGCCGACCGCTGGACTCGCCTTGGTGTACGGCGTTGCGGCCGCCGTGTGGATCGTCGCGGGCGACCGCCTCCCCGGCGGACGGTGGCTGGCGGTGCACCTGTTCACACTCGGGGTCCTGACGAACGTCGTGGTCGCGTTCTCACAGCACTTCGGGCAGACCGTGACACGCGCAGCCGGGCAACGTTGGCGGTGGCAGCCGATCGTCCTCAATGCCGGTGTGGTGCTGGTTCTGGTTGGCATACCGGCGCGGACGACGTGGGCGACCGGACTGGGAGCGACGATCACGACGGCGGTGGTGGTCGTCGCCTATCTGCGGTTGCGGCGGATGCGCCACGCGTCGGTGGGCGCACGGTTCGCGTGGATCGCCCGCGTCTACGAGCGAGCGCACGGGTCCTTCGTCCACGGTGCGATCCTCGGCGCGCTGCTGGGCCTCGGGGTCCTGCGCGGGTCGTGGTACGGCGCCGGTCGGATGGCGCACCTGCACGTCAACATCCTCGGCTGGACCGGTCTGACGCTGCTGGCCACGCTGGTCTTCTTCGGCCCCACCATGGTGCGCACCCGGATCGAGGACGGCGCCGACGCCCGCGCGGCCATCGCCCTCCGCTATGGGGCGACCGCGTTGACGATCGCAGTGCTGCTCATGCTCGCCGCCGGCGTCGGCGGACCCGCGGGTACCGCACTGCGTGCGATCGCCGCCGCGACCCTAGGCGTGTACGCCTGGGCGGTCGGCGTGGTGTGCCTGCCGGTGCTGCGGGCCGCCCACGCGGCCAAGCCATCGGCGGCACGACCAGCACTGATCGCGTTGTGCGGCTGGTTCCCCGTGCTCATATGGGCCGACGTCGCCATCGTGGCGACCGGCCGGCTGCAGCTGCTGGACGCGCTCGGGCTCGCAGTGCTCGCAGGCGTGCTCGGCCAGGCCGTCGCGACAGCGTTCGGCTACGTCGCTCCGGCGATCCGCGGCCGGACCAACGCCGAACGCGCGCAACTCATCGCCCGCATGGCGCGTGGCGGGATGGTGCGCACCGTGGCGTACAACGTCGGCGTCGCCGCGGTGGCGGTTGCCGCGGCCGGCGGTAGCGCGCTGGAGGCCGCCGGGTCGCAGCTGGCGGCGCTGGGCTGGCTGCTCGTCATCGGCAGCCTCGCGACGCAGATGGCGGTGGGACTGTGGCCGATCGGTCGACGCGAGCCGGCGTGACGCGTCGCGGCGTCACGCCGACGTCGCGTGCGGCAACGTCACGCCTCCGGTTCCCGGTGCTCCGCCGGCGCGAGGACCCGCTCGGTGCCGCAGTGGGGACAGCGGTCATCGTCGAGGCCGTCGGACTCGAGAAACCGTCCACACGACAGACACGTCTGGTCAAGCCAGCACGCCTTGTCGCCCATAGTTCGAAGGTAGCGCGCCCCTGAGGGGTCCGCTGCATAGGCCCGCTGCGCTACGGGCCAGCCAGAGACGGCGGGCGCTCCAGCCGTCTCACTGATAGATGAGGCGACGATAGTATTAAACTCACAACAACGCGGAACCGTCTGTGAAGGAATGACGCTGGATCCCGACGTACAGGTGCACCGCGCGCTGGCGGACGAGACGCGCGCGCAGTTGCTGCGGATCCTGCGCGCTGCGCCCGAGCCGCTCGACGCGCATGCGCTCGCCGATCAGCTCGGCCTGCACCCGACAACGGTGCGCGCCCACCTCGACGTGCTCGTCGAGGCCGGGCTCGTCACCTCCGACACCGAGACCCGCACCACGCCTGGACGTCCCCGGCGGCTCTACGCCGCCGGCGCCGACGGTGCCGCGTCGGCCCAGGCCGGTGGGTACCGGCTGCTCGCTGAGATGCTCGTCAGCCACCTGGCGGGCACCAGTGACGACGCCACACAGGACGCCGTCGCCGCGGGTCACGTCTGGGGGACCTACCTCGTGGACCGTCCGCCGCCGTACACGACGACGACCGCCGATACGGCGCGCACCGAGATCGTGGAGCTCATGGATCGGCTCGGGTTCCAGCCCGAGCTCGATGATGACGGCACGAGGATCCTGCTCCGTCGCTGCCCCTTCCTCGACGTGGCCGAGCGGCACCCGGACGTCGTCTGCTCGCTGCACCTCGGGATCATGCAGGGCGCGCTGCGAACCCTGCGCGCGCCGCTGGAGGCGCGAGATATGGAGCCCTTCGTGCAACCCTCGCTGTGCGTCGCGCACATGGCCACGACGACGCGGGACCAGCACCGGGCCGCGCAATAGGCGTCAGGATCTGGGGCAATGTGACGCCGGTTTCACATCCACCGACGAGGGTGAGCCATGGCCACCGCCGATCGTGACCGCACGCGGCCCGCGCTGGAGCTCGACAGGACGAACACGATTCTGTACTGCCGCGACTGGCAGGCGACCGTGAGTTTCTACCGCGACGATCTCGAGCTCCGTGCGGTCCACGTAACCGACTGGTTCGTCGAGTTCGAACTGACCAACGACGCCTATCTGAGCGTCGCCGACTCGTCGAGGGCCACGATCGACCACGCCCAGGGGCAGGGCATCACGTTGAGTTGGCGCGTTGCCGACGTGTCGGCTGCGAGACGGCGACTGATTGAACGGGGGCTGGAGCCGTCGGACGAGCGCACCGTGTGGGGAGCGACCGTCTGCTACCTCCTCGACCCCGAGGGGCACCGCATCGAGCTGTGGACCGACAGCTGACCGCGGTGACGGGACCGCCGCGTCAGCGCAGCGCCGGCCGAGGCGA
>JAHELV010000096.1 GCA_024644015.1 Nitriliruptorales bacterium | reverse complement strand
TGGACGTGGACGTGTTGGTGATCGGCGGCGGCGCGACCGGGCTCGGGACAGCGTGGGATCTGGCGCTGCGCGGTGTGGACGTTGCCGTTGCAGAGATGGGCGACGTGGTCACCGGCACGTCGGGTCGGTATCACGGGTTGCTCCACACCGGCGCCCGCTACGCCGTCAGCGACGTCGACAGTGCGCAGGAGTGCTGGGACGAGCACCAAACCATCCGCCGAGTCGCGCCCGGCGCGGTCGACGACACGGGCGGGTTGTTCGTGCGGACCCCGTCAGACGAAGAGGCGTTCGTTCCCGCGTGGGTTGAGGCCTGTGCGCAGGTCGGCATCCCCACTGAGGAGCTCAGTCCGGACGAGGCGCGACGCCGCGAGCCGGCACTCAGCAGCGAAATCCGCCAGGTCTTTGCCGTGCCCGATGCGGCCTGCAACTCCTTTGCGTTGGGCGCGGCCCTTCGGACCAGCATCACCGCGCAGGGCGGACAGGTGCTCAGCTACAACCGGGCCGTCGACCTTCACCGTGACGGCGACCGCGTGACGGGCGCCAGGTTGCTCGACCTGCGCGACGGGACAGAGCAGGACATCCACGCAGCCTTCACGGTGATCGCAGCAGGCCCGTGGTCGGCTGAGGTGGCCGCCCTGGGTGGCGTCACGTACCGGATGCACCTGAGTCGCGGCGCGATGATCGGGTTCAACGGTCGTTGGACGAGCCGCATCGTCAACCGACTGCACTGGCCGGGCGACGGTGACATCTTCATCCCGCTCGGCGTACACGGCGTCGCCGGCACGACCTCGGTCTCGACCGACGATCCGGCCGATCGACGCATCGAGCCCTGGGAACGCGAGCACATCATGGACGAGATCTGTGAAGTGCTCCCCGCGCTGCGCCACGCGACGGTGCTGCGGGAGTGGGCGGGGGTGCGCCCGCTGTTCGACCCGGCGTTGGAGATCAGCGACGAGGCGAGCGCTCATGTCGACGGGCGCAAGGCTGCTCGCACGTTCGAGGTGCTCGACCATGCCGAGCGCGATGGAGTCGCCGGCCTGTTCAGCATCGTGGGAGGCAAGCTGACCACCTATCGGCTGATGGGGGAGCGCACGGCTGATGCCGTATGCGCCGCGCTCGGCGTCGACACGCCGTCAGCGACAGCCACGACGCAACTCGAAGCCGGCCAGTAGCCGGCGGCCCGCGTGCCCGGCGGCGCGGCAAACGAGGTCACCGTCTCCGCAGCGCGTCGAGCAGGGCGCGCATCCACGGACCGAGATCGGCCGGAGTCCGCGCCGAGATCAGGTTGCCGTCGACGACGGTCTCCTCGTCGACCCAGTCGACGCCCGCGTTGACCATGTCGTCGCGGATCGCGCCGACGCTGGTCGCGCGGCGACCCTTGAGGATGCCCGCCGAGATCGGCACCCAGCCGGCATGGCAGATGAACGCGATTGGCTTGCCGTCCTCGTCGAAGCGGTGCACGAGGTCGAGCACGTGCTCGTCGCGGCGCAGCTTGTCCGGCGCGAAGCCACCGGGTACCACCAGCGCGTCGAAGTCGTCGGCCGCCATGTCCGCCAGGTCGGCGTCGACCTCGACGGGCCCGTGGCCCTTCTTGCCCGAGACCGCTGCGGCGCCCGCGCTGGCGAGCGTGACCGCAACGCCTTCCTCGCGCAGCCGGTAGAGGGGGTACAGCAGCTCCATGTCCTCGAACAGGTCCGCCGCGAGGATCAGGGCCCTGGCATCCGTCAGGTCGGCCATCGTCGTTGCTCCTCTTCGTCGTGTGTCCGTCTGCCGCAGTTGTTCCGCGCCGGAGATCGGCACACACGTCGACCTTGGTGGTCAACCGATGTCGCCCCTGATGAGCGCACGCACGCGGGCGGCCGCGGTACCGTCCGTGTCGTGTGCGGGCAATTCGAGGTGGCGTGTCGCCACGACCGTCCGGCCGCGGCGGCGCGGCACCGCCTGCCACCGGTCGCAACGTCATGAACGTGGCGGTCGTCGGCGCCGGCATCGTCGGCCTGTCCACCGCTGCAGCACTTCTGGATCGCGGTGTGACGGTGACCGTCTTCGAGCGCGGCATACCCGGCAACGGGCAGTCCGGCGGGAGCTCGCGTATCTTCCGTCACGCCCACGACGACCCGCGGCTCGTGCAGCTCGCGCAGCGCAGCCTGCGCATCTGGCGTGCGTGGGAGCAGCGGTTCGGCACCCAGCTGGTGTCGTCGGACGCTGCGGTCGCGGTCGGTCCCGCCGTGCAGCGGCGCTTCGAGGCCATCACCGCGGTCGGCGGCGTGGCGGCCCGTCTCATCGACGGCGCGGAGGTCCGCCGCTACCTCCCGATGTGCGCCGGCTACGACGCCCCGGCGCTGGTCGACCACACCGCGGGTGCGATCCGCACCCGGGCGGCGATCGGGTCGCTGACCACGCTGGTGCGTGACCGGCTGGTCACCGACGAGGTCTACGCCGTGGCGCCACGGTCGACTGGCACGGTGGAGGTCGTCGCCGGTGGATCGACCGCTCGGTTCGACCAGGTCGTCGTCTGCGCCGGTCGCCACGGCGTGCAGCTTGCCCGCGGCCTCGGGTGCAGCCTGCCGGTGACGCTCGAGGCGCACATCCGGTTCACGTTCGCTGTCCGCGATGGCCCGGTGCAACAGATGGCGTGTCTGCAGGACGCCAGCGGACAGTACGGCGACGTCAGCGCCTACGGGACCGCGCAGCCCGGCAGCCGCGCGTACGCCGTCGGGCTGAGCCGGCCGATCGCGGTCACCGACGGCGGCCGCGTGGCGGACGTCGACGCATTCGCACGGGCACGGCTGGAGACCTGCGACTACGTCCAACGGGCGCTGCCGGGCCTCGCACCAGAGCCCGTCGGGTCCCGCGCCTGCTGGATCACGCGGCTGCCGTGGGGCGACGACGCGCTCGCAGTGTGGCAGGAGGGCAACGTCCACATCGTCGCCGGGCACAACCTGTTCAAGCTGGCGCCGTGGATCGGGACGGCGGTGGCCGACGCCGTGGTCGACGGCGGGCCGTACGACGCACTGCGCCCGGACGCCGAACTCGGCAGCACCCCGGCGGGCTGAAGCCCCGTTCGACGTCCAGCTCGGGCAGACGACGTGCCCCTTGCGTCGGACCACACCTCATCGAGTGACCCTGTCACTCGATGAGCGGGAGGTCGTGGTCCGCGAGCCAGGCGTTGGCGCGTCGCCGGGATGCCTGCGACAGCCAGGCCTCCTGGACCAGCTCGACGATCTCGTCCCGGTCGACTTCGTCGAGGCGACTGGCCCGCACGAGTACGGACGGGTGCCCGTCGAAGTGGCTGGTGGTGAAGAAGGGGGAGTCGGGCTCGTCGACCAGTGCGCGCTTGTCGTGCTCGGAGGCGACCCAGATCATGACCACGTCGTGGTAGCGCTCGCCGGTCTCGGGATCGACGGCGTCGGGCCGCGGCGTGCGGAAGTAGACGAAGGACTTCCGTCCGACCTGGTAGACGGGGTTGTCGCCCCCGCCCCGCTCGACGGTGACGTAGGGCATGGCGAGCGCGGCCTCGTGGACGTTCTCGGCGGTCGCCGGTTCCGACGCGCCAGGCCGGACGCTCACGTTGGTGGCCGGTAGCGGTCGCGCGTCTCGACGATCCCGCGACGCCGGTCGGCGACGAGGTAGCGGGGCGAGCCGAGACGGACGTCGGCGTAGTACCGGCGGGGGGCGTCGATCGCCTGCAGCAGGGTCGGCGCACGCTGCCCGGGGGTGTTGCCGACACCGAACCACTCGCCGACGGCTTTGGCGGTGAGCCCACCGGGGCGCTGGCTGAACCCGTGGTTCGCCTTCACCACGATCCACACGATCGCAGCGGCGGCGGTCTCAGCGCGACCGCGCCGCCGGAAGATCGCCGGGTCTGCGACGGCGATGTCGCCGAGCAGGCGCCGGCAGGCAGTGCGGTGCTCGGTGTCGAGCAGCTCGCCACAGCAGGCGTCGACCAGATCGGCGACGTCGGTCACCTTGTCGTGCACATCCGGTGGAATCGGCGAGAGATCGAGCGGTTCGTCGGGCAGCGGCGAGGTGTTCAGATCGTCCAGCGCGTCGGCGCCGACCACCTCGCGCAGGATGTCGAGCATCTGCATGTCGTAGCTCGGCAGGTCGTCGAGGACACCCATCGCGGCCAGCAACGCCGCGGGTCCCTGCGGCCGCGGCGCGGCGATGGTCCGCCGATACTCGGGCTCCCACCGGTCGACGGCCGCGAGGGTCTCCTCGGTGAGCGACGGCCGGATGCCGCGCCGGGTGTGGCTGAAGCGAATGAGGCGGCGCAGCACGTCCGGCGCGCGACCGAGGAACTCGGCGTCGGCGATCACTTTCCGCGGCAGCCAGTCGGACAGCAGGATCTCCACGGCGACCGGGCTCCAGCGCAGGGGATCTCCCGGCCCGTAGTCGCAGCCGAACCACAGCAGCGACTCGAAGACCTCACGGTCCTCGCCGTCGAGGCCCCGGCCGAACTCCGACGCGAGGAACTCGTCGGTCAGGGCACGGCGGTCCTCGTCACTCCACTCCGGTCGCTCATAGCCCTGCCCGCCCTCGGGCAGATGCCGGACGATCCACTCGACGAGCGGCCGCGCGGCGGGCCAGGTGTCGGTCTCGAATGGGGGGACGGTGATGGCCCCGAGGTCGATCGCCTCGGTGATGCGTGCACGCGCGTCGGCGGGGGAGAGCTCTTCGAACGCGACGTCGGGATCCCGATTCGCGGCCGAGCGGAAGGACGCCAGCGCTTGGTCGATTGGCTCGTGGATCACGAACCCGTCCTTGGCGACGGTCCCGAGGTTGTGGTCGATGTAGACGAATACCGTCAGGTGATGCCCGGCATCCGTCCGCGCCGCGACCATGATGTTGTCCCCGTCCCCAAGCACATGGGCCGTGAGCACGGCACGGCCGACCGTGAGGGGCGCGAGCCGTGTCAGCCAGACAGGCAGGCGGTCGTCGCGCCTGGCCAGCTCCCGGCGGATGCGCTGCACCGTGAGCTCGTCCTCGATCATCTGGGCCAGCACGGTCAACACCGCTGTCGTCTCACGGCGGCGAACATCGACGAACGAGCTGACGAGGTCGGCCACGGTCACGCCCTTCGACGGCGCGCCATGGACACGCGTGAAGGGGTCGTCGGCCCGCGGGTCCGCGACCGCGAGGAGGGTGCTCGCGAAATGCAGGAGCTCCACCGGATGCGGCTGTCCGAGCATGCGATGCACGTCCGCGATCAGGTCGGGCTCTTCACGCGCCCGCGGGAGAGCGGGGTCGGGCCCCGCCTGATGCAGCCGCGGCGCCGACCGCCGCCCCCTGCGCTTCCTCTTCGGCACGCCAACCTCGCTACAGCATCGATGTTCGGCATGTCACCGTAGACGAACGCGACCGCGGGACGCATGGCCAGCCATGGGATACTCGGGTGGTATGACTTCGGACGCCGTAGTGACCTGCCGATCCGGTCCGCGGCTATATGCTCCCCGGTTGCCACGGCGCGCGCAGCCCATCGGCACGGCCGGCCGTACGCATGCGGTGCCCCACCAGGGTGCATTGCCTGCCGGTGCGCGGTGATGTCTGGTACGCGTTGGATGACAGGAGTGCGCTGATGGGTCGACGTGCAACGTACGTGCTGATGGCCGCCGCGGGTTTCGCAGCGATCGTGGTCGGGCGCCATCGTCGCGGTCACGGCGGGCCACGGCCGGCCGAAGGTGGCATCCTCGTCGGCGACGCGGCCGCCTATGACACCTTGACCAGACTGATCTTCGGCTCGTTCACCGCGGGCGTGGCCGCTGACGCAGCGGCGGTCGCTCCGGACGGCGCGCGTGTGCTCGACGTCGGGTGCGGACCCGGGCACCTGTCACTCGCGCTGGCACGCCGGCGCGGCCTCGACGTGACCGGCGTCGACCTCGATCCGGCGATGATCGAACGCGCCCGAGCCAACGCCGATGCCGCTGCTGCGCATGGCGGCGATGCGCGCCGGCCGACGTTCATGGTGGGCGACGTGGCGGCGCTGGCGTTCCCGGACGCGTCGTTCGACCTGGTCGTCAGCACGCTGTCGATGCATCACTGGACCGACCCCGCCGCCGGCCTGGCTGAGATCCGCCGAGTGCTGCGCCCGGACGGCCGCGCGCTGGTGTGGGATCTGCGACCTGGCATGGTCCCGTTCCACCCGTCACTGGCTGATCCCGTCGAGCACACGCGCGGCACCCCGCTCCGCGTCGTCGACGCGACGCCGTGGCGGTGGCCCTGGAGGTTCGCACTGACCCAACGGATCGAGTTGGTCCACGCCGACGCCTGATCCACGTGGCTCTGCCAGCTGCCCGTCCCGGAGCTCAGGGAGTTCGAGTTCGTGCTGGACCTGATCCTCGACGGCCTGGAGGTCTGACGCCGACCCCGCCGTCAGGGGCGCCGCGAGACGGGCCAGCTGCGGTCAGGACCACTCGCGACGCGTCGGAGCGAACCGACCGCGGTCGTCGAAATCGGAGCGGCCGGCCAGGCCCCACGACCACGTGACGGTGGGCCGGACGACCATGTACTTGCCTGGGCCGAACTGACCGTCGACATCGGTGACCTCGGCACGACCGTGGATCCGGATGCCACGCGGTCGCCAGGGGTCGATCGACTCCAGATCGTCGACGATCAGCGACACCTTGGTCTGCCCGCGCTCGACGTTGCGCCCCTTGCGGGTGGCGGCGATGTCACCGCGCGAGCCGATCGTGAACACACCGTCGTCGTAGGCGAACCCGACCGCATCGACCGTCGGCTGTCCACTCGCGTCGACCGTGGCGAGCCGGCCCAGCCGCTGACTGCGCAGGTACGCGATCTCGTACTCGTCGAACATCGGGCACCGTCCTTCCGCGCGTGTGAGCCTACCTGCGACCGCGGACGGAGCGAACTGTCGGCGGCTGCCGCTTCTCTAGCAGGCCGTAGGCACCATGCTCCAGCCCGCGGCGAGACGGGTCGACGAGCCTGGCCGACATCGCGCACGAGCTCGGCCATGGCGATCAGGCGCACTTCACGCGCGACTCACGCGGGTGACGGGGATGCCCCCGGGCTGGTACCTCGCCGATCAATGACGCGACAGACCAGCGGCCGCACCTGTGCGTGAGGTCGCGCGACAGGCCAGCGACCGCCTGTGCGTGAGGTCGGCCGTTCGCTGTGCCGGCGAGGTGGCGGAACAACGGTCAGCCTCGTCACGGCGCCGGCGCGATCAGCGAACCTCGTCGACCTGGTTGACGGAGTCGTCGACGCGAGCCACATACGCTCCGACCGCGTCCTTGCGCAGTGCACGATGCAGCGGCCGACTCTCGGT
>JAHELV010000095.1 GCA_024644015.1 Nitriliruptorales bacterium | reverse complement strand
GCGACATCCAGGCCGGTGGCCCCGGGGCGCTGGTGAGAGCCTTCGGCGAGAACTTCGACCCAACCGATCCCGCCAACGCTGATGCCGTCCAGGAGTGCCAGGGCCAGGTGGCGGGGGCGTCTGATGAGTGAAACACCCCCCGTCCTCGTCAGTCCGACAACACCGCCACCGACCTCGGGCGAGGCGCAGCACGCATCGCCAACCAACAACGGCCCGACCGGCGAGACGCCTGGTCGTCGCCCCAGTCGTTGGACGATCGCCCTCATCCTGGGCGGCCTCGCTGTCGCGGGTGCCGTCGCGTGGTTCGCCTTCGGTGGCGACGGCACAGAAGCCGCCGAAGCACCCGCGCCGGTGACGGTCCGCACGGCGACTGCTGAACAGCGCGACCTCGTGGACACCTCGACGCTCGAGGGCACACTCGGCTACGCACGCGACATAGCCATCTCGGCGCCGGTGGCGGGCACGGTCACTGAGCTGATCGGCGATGGCGACCCCGTCGAGCGGAACACCGTGGTTGCTGAGATCGACGCTGTGCCGATGGTGGCGTTCTTCGGCGACAAGCCAATGTATCGCGACGTGCGCCAGGGTGATGAAGGTGACGATGTTGCGGCGATCGAGCGGAACCTCGTGGCTTTGGGCTATCACGCGACGACCGATTCCGACGGGGATCTTGTCGACACCGGCTTCGTTGTCGATGGCGTCTTCGACGCCGCGACCCGAGATGCGGTCGAGCGCTGGCAAGCCGATCTCGGGGTCGCGGAGACAGGCGAGGTCACGCTGGGTTCGGTGGTGATGGTGCCGGGGCCGTCGTCGGTGGCCTCGACCTGGACGGTCGTCGGCGGCCTGGTGACACCCGGTGTCCCCATCGCCACGTTCAACGTCGAGTCGGCCGCGACAACGTTCCATGCAGCGCACGCCGGTTCGATCGAGCTGATCGCGGCAAGCGGCCCGATCGCCTCGGGTGATGTGGTCTACCTCGTCGAGGACGTGCCCGTGGTGGGCATCGTCACCGATGAACGGTTCGACCGGGACTTGTGGTGGGGAAGTGAAGGATCTGACGTCGAGGTGCTCGAGACCTTTCTCGTGGGAGCCGGCTACGACGCCGGCGGTGACCTGGTCGTTGACGAGATCTACGACGGCTTCACGGCCGAGGCGGTCGAGGAGTGGAAGGACGACCTTTCCGACGAGTACGACGACGTGGTCGTCGAGGCGACGGTGCGTGCTGATGACCTGATCGCCGTTCCGCCGGGCACGACCGTGGAAGAGATCGCAGTGTTGCCCGACCCGGCACCGAGCGGCTCGACACTGTTCAGTTACTCGCTCGGCGAGACCGGTCGGGTCGTGCGCACCAGTATCGACGTGTCCGACCAGACCACGATGCCCGTCGGTACCGTCCTCGACATCGAGTTTCCCGATGGCACCATCGTCGCCGGCACGGTTGCCTACGTGTCCAGCGCAACGACCTCGGACCCGATGGATCCGACGGCGGAGCCGCAACTGGAGGTCGAGATCAGACTCGACTCGATCCCTGACAACGTGGCCGACCTCACCGAGTTGACCGTCGACATCTTGATCGTCGACCGGTTGGCCGCTGGTGCCGTCGTGGTCCCTGCAAGCGCCCTCGTCGCCACCGATGACGGTGGATTCGCGGTCGAGGTGCTCTCGGGCACGACAACCCAGTTCGTTGCCGTGACGCCAGGTCTGTTCGCTGACGGGGTCGTCGAGGTCGATGGCATTGCGCCCGGCACGACTGTGGTGGTGCCGTGATGACTGCCGCAACGATGAATGACAGCAACCATGGCTTGGCCCGGCCGCAACGCCGGCCGGCGCTCGAGCTGCGGCGGGTGGTGAAGGAGTACCAGGGCGACCCGCCAGTCCGAGCGCTCAACGACGTGTCGTTGCGGATCGACCATGGCGAGCTCGTCGCCATCGTCGGTGCGTCGGGCAGCGGGAAGTCGACACTGCTCAATGTCATGGGCACGCTCGATCGTCCGACCCATGGCATCGTGGAGATCGACGGGGTCGACACCGCAGGCCGTAGCGACAATGCCGTCGCCGGCATCCGCGCCCGAAAGATCGGATTCGTGTTCCAGCAGTTCTTCCTGCTGCCGGGCATGTCGGCGGTCGAGAACGTCGCCAACGGGCTGCTCTACCAGGGCATCGCCCCGTCCGAACGTCGGGCAAGAGCAATCGATGCCCTGAGGCGGGTGGGCCTCGGCCACCGACTCGAACACACACCGAACCAGCTCTCGGGCGGTGAGCGGCAACGTGTTGCCGTTGCCCGTGCGTTGGTCCACCACCCGGCGTTCGTGCTGGCAGACGAGCCCACCGGCAACCTCGACTCACGGTCGACCGATGCGGTGATGCAGCTCATCCGCGACTTGCATGCCGAGGGGACGACGATCGTCGTGATCACGCACGACACCGACATCGCGGCGGAGCTGCCGCGCCGTGTGACGGTGCACGATGGGTCGATCATCGCCGACTCGGGGCATCCCGACGACGCGCCGGAGATCTGAGATGGCTTCCAATGATCAGAGCCCCGCGAGCAAGCTCCGCCTGAACGACGTGGTGCGGGTTGGCGCCTCGGGGCCGCGAGCTCGCAAGACCCGCACCGCCCTGTCAGCGCTCGGCATCTCGATCGGCATCGCCGCACTCGTCGGCGTGCTCGGCTTGTCCGAGTCGTCGAAGTCGGCCTTGCTCGACGAGATCGCGGCGTTGGGGACCAACCTTCTCACCGTCGAGGCGGGCGGAGGCATCGGCGCCGGCGACGGCGAGCTCCCCGACACCGCCCTCGCAAGTGTGGCCCGTATCCCGACTGTCACCTCGGCCAGTGCGGTCTGGGATGTCGACGCCGACGTCTACCGCAACGAGTTCATCCCCGAGGGCGAAACCGGCGCCATCAACGTCGTCGCTAGCGACGTCGACCTCGTTCATACGCTGCGCGGCGAAGTCGCCGCCGGCCGATTCTTCGACGAGAACACCGCGCACTACCCCACCGCCGTCGTCGGATCGGTGGCAGCCGAACGCTACGGCATTCGTGACCTCAACACCCCAACCTACGTGTTCATCGGCGACGAGTACGTCGAGGTCGTCGGCATTCTCAAAGAGTTCCCGCTCGCCGCCGACCTCGATCGCTCCGTCATCCTGAGCCAGCAGGCAGCCACCACGTTCTTCGACGCCGACGACTCGCCATCGACCGTGTTCGTTCGAGTGCTCGACGGCACCATCGACGAAACCCGCGACGTGCTCCCGGGCAACACCGACCCCGAGAACCCAGAGGAGGTGACGGTCAGCCGACCATCCGACGCCCTCGAAGCCCAAGCCGCCGCCGACGACGCACTGACCACCCTGTTCCTCGGCCTCGGAGCCGTGGCACTGCTCGTCGGCGGGATCGGCATCGCCAACGTCATGGTCATCGCCGTCATCGAGCGCCGCGGCGAAATCGGCCTGCGACGGGCATTGGGCGCAACCCAGGCCCACATCCGTCGACAGTTCCTGACCGAAGCCGTCATCTTGTCGGTTCTGGGCGGCATCGGCGGCGTCGCCATCGGCGTCGTGGCCACACTCGTGTACGCCACCAGCCAGGACTGGCGCGTCATCATCCCACAGGAGGCCGCACTCGGAGGTCTGGCTGGCGCAATCGCCATCGGAGCCATCGCCGGCCTCTATCCAGCGATGCGAGCCGCAAAGCTTCCTCCGACCGAAGCGCTCCGAGCATGACCAGCGACAGGTCCGACAGCGCCCCCAGTGGTTCTCCTGGGCAGAACCTCGAGAGTTCCTGAGGACGAAGCCGAGATCCCCAGCAAACCCAAAGGGTTCACCAAAGGGGTCCCGAGGGTCGGACCCGATGCTCGAACCCATGCCCAACGCATCCACCTCTCCAGCGATCATGATCTCGGGCCTGACCAAGCGGTTCGGATCGTTCACCTCCGTCGATGACCTCACCGTCGACATCCCCACCGGCGGTGTCGTCGGTCTGCTCGGACCCAACGGCGCCGGGAAGTCCACGACGATCCGCATGCTCCTCGGCCTCATCAGGCCCACCACTGGATCAGCGACCGTTCTGGGCCACCCGATCACCAACCCGGAGGCGTTCCTGCCCCGCGTCGGCGCCCTCATCGAGGCGCCCACCATGTACCCGAAGCTGTCGGCGGAACGGAACCTGCGCAGCCTGGCCCGCCTGGCGGGCGTGAGCGACGGCCGCGTCGCCGAGGTCCTCCACATCGTCGGCCTCACCGGCCGCGAGCAGGACCCCTTCGGCGACTACAGCCTCGGCATGAAACAGCGTCTCGGGATCGCTGCGGCGCTGTTGCGCGACCCGGAGCTGTTGATCCTCGACGAGCCCACCAACGGCCTCGACCCAGCCGGAATCGTCGAGATCCGCGACCTGCTCATCGACCTGGGCCGCCAAGGCCGCACCGTGCTCGTCTCCAGCCACCTGCTGGCCGAGATCCAAGCGGCCTGCGACCGTCTCGTCATCATCCAACGCGGACGCCTCATCTTCGAGGGCCCGATCGGCCAACTCCTCACCCACGCCAACGACGCCATCTACCTCGCCCCGGAACGAACCGCCGACCTCCGACGACTCGGCGACACGCTCACCGCGGCCGGCGTCACATCGGCACCGGCGGGCGACCGACTCGTCGTCACCAGCGACCACGAACCCGCCGATCTCAACCGCATCGCCGCTGGCGACGGCGTCGTGCTCCGTGAGCTCCACAGAGAGCGTGAAGACCTCGAAGACGTGTTCCTCCGCCTCACCAACACCTGACCACGCCCGCCGTCGAAAGGACCACCATGTCCAACTCCCTGCGCTCCGAGCTCCTCCGATTCGGCCCGACGGCCCGGACCGGCACCATCGCCATGTCCGCCCTCATCGCACTTGTCACGGTCTTCGCGTTCACCGGCGTTGACCCGTCCGATGGAGGTGGCGGGCCACCCGGCCGGGGCGCTCCGGACGCGGGCACGCTGCTCGCCAACGCCGACGGCGTGATCGGCGGTCTCGTGTTCGGCTCGAGCATGATCGGCATCATCGCCCTCGCCCTCGTCGCTCTCTCCGTTGCCCGCGATTTCGAACTCGGCACGATCCGTGTCCTTCTCGTCAACCAACCGAAGCGGCTGGTCTTCTTTGCCGGCAAGCTCGCAGCACTCGCCGCAGTCGTGGTCGCCGCCGTCACCGCGGCCGCGGTGGTCGCCGCGGTCCTGGGCATGTCCCTGTCGGGGACCTCCGACATCGACACAACGACGTGGTCCGCATCGGACACGCTCGCCACGTACGCAAACATCGCCATCGGCGCACTCCTGTGGGGGCTGTTCGGGGCCACGATCGCGGTCATCGCCCGCAGCGCCTCCGCCGCGATCACCGCCGGCGTCGCCTACTTCCTCGTCGGCGAGAACCTCCTCACCCTGGTCTGGGACGACGCCGGCAACTGGCTCCCCGCCGGCATCCTCGACACCTTCATGTCCGGCGGCTCCTCGGACGTCACCTACCTCACGGCCGTGGCGCTCCTGGCGGCCTACGCCATCGTCGCAGCCGCCGCCCTCTCGGTCGTGTTCGCCCGACGCGACATCACCGACTGAGGCAGCCATCCAGCAGCTGGAACAGGTCATGAATACACACCAGAACCACCGCTCCCTCGTCGCTGCATGCGCAGCAGCCCTGCTCGCCCTCGCCGCATGCAGCGACGCCGGCGACGCACCCGAGCCGGCCGCCGGCCCCTCGACCGAGCAACCCACAACTGAGGTGCCGACCACGGCCGCTCCGACGGCACAGGCACCTGGCCAGGTGGAGCCAGAGCCGACCCCGAACGTGGTCGACAGTCCCGCAATCCTCACGGCCTACCTGGGGGTACTGGACCTTCCCGCGGTGGGGATCGGCCTACTCGCCGACGTCTCGGGCTGCGAGCAACAACCACTCGACGAAGGAATGCCGGTCGTGCTGTCCCACCGCGTCGACGGAGCCACACTCGAACCCAGCGACTTCGCTGTGATGACGGCCGGAGGCGCCGCCATGACACCCACATGCGCAACGCTGGAACCGGCAACCGACGACGACGAGCTGCAAACGGTCCTCCTCACGGGCCCGCTGGGAAGCACGGACGACCCCCCGGCCGAAGTCGCGGTGGTCGGTGAACTGCTGGCAATCGACGGCACCGTCCTCACCGGCATCGCGACCGACACCATCAACACGTTCGAAACCGGACCGAGACTGGTGTTGGCCCGCCTCGACCCAGCGGACGAACAGTGTGCCTCGCTCGGCTCGAGCCACGAGATCCAGATGACGTGGGAAGGCGGCGTGACCGGGCCGAGAGGGGCCGAACCTGGCACAGCTGAACTCGAAGGCTTGACCCTGATCGACGTCGACGGCGGCTCGCACCCGCTCCTGGGCTTCGACGATCTCGGCGACGGCGACAACTACCTGGTGGTCTGCGCCCCACCCGACGTTGAGCCCGCCACGATCGAAGCACGTCAGGACACGGTGTACGACCCGACCAACAACCCGAACCCAGCGACCGCCGTCGAGGTTGAGAGCCGTCGATCGAACGAGATCACCGATGGATGACCAACGACAGCTCGACTCCACCCCCCTCTTCCTACAGCGGACGTCCGACGTCTACGACGGGCCAATCACGGTCGCTCGCGATGGCATGCTGTTCAGCCTCGCCTCCGGCACCGACACGATCGAGACCAGCGACGCATTCCGCATCTGAACCCGCCGCACACGCTCTGGATCGGCTCGCCATCGAGTTGGGCCTCCGCCACACCACGGCGGCGGAACACCTCGACGCTGACTCCTGTGTCGCAAGGGGTTCGGCAACGCGAACCAATCGAACACCTGTTCGAGTGTCGGAGGGGGGACTTGAACTGCTCATGCGCTAGTCCGGCTGGTCGCGGCAATTCCAGAAATCCGCGTGTTTCCGGGCCTTTCGTGCGGCTGTCGTTCCGATCGATCGCGCCGATTCTGGCCGGTTGTGGGAATTCTGATGACATCGTGATGACAAGCGACACAAGATGCGGTCAGGCGAGGGCCTTGGCGTCGACGAAGCGCATGGGCTCCAGCTCCAAGATCGCCCACGCTCGACGGTCTCGTTGAACGTCCGCAGCGAGACCCTCGACCTGGGTTGATCTCCAGACGAGCTCGCCGTCGATGTTCGTTGGCCAGGTCAGCTCGTGGCTGTACCGATGATGCCAATGACCGTGAAGCAGCAGGTTCGGTTCGGTCGACTCGACAGCTGACCGCAGTCTCGCTCGCACTTCATCTGCAAGAACCTGATCCACCACCGGAAGGCCCAAGCCCTTCAGCGGCACGCCATCGGGCGCATCGTGCGTCACGAGTACATCGAGCGGATCCTCGCCGAGCCGCTCGACATCTGCGTCGGAGGTGATCTCGCCCGCCCACCAGCTCTCCCCTTCCACTCTCTCCTGGCG
>JAHELV010000094.1 GCA_024644015.1 Nitriliruptorales bacterium | reverse complement strand
AAAGCGCTTGTACACGCCGTCGTACACGACTTGGGCCATTGTTCCTCACACCTCGTTGTCGGGGCCTCGTTGTCACCGCACTGCGCTCGGCGCGCATCGCGCAAGACGCATCATCGCCGTGAACGTGCGCAACCGCAAGGGCTTACACGCAGGTCACCGGTCCGGTACGTCGGTGCGCGACTCACCCTGCGCGCATGGACGCGCCGTGCACCGGTCCGGTCGTCGCGCGCACGATCATCTTCGTGGGCAGCACGACGCTGGTGGCCTCGCTCGGATCCTTCTCGGCCATGTGGCCGAGAAGGAGCGTCGCCGCGGTCTCGCCCTGCAGCAGTGCTGGTTGGGCGACGGTCGTCAGGTCCATGTATGCGGCCATGTCGTGGTCGTCGAAGCCGATGATGGACATGTCGGTTGGGACATGCAACCCGGCATCACGAACGGTCTTGAGCGCGCCGATGGCCATCTCGTCGGACTCGGCGAACACCGCGGTCGGCGGGCGATCGACCGTCAGCAGCTGCGCCATCGCCTCCGCACCTCCCTGCAGCGCGAAGTTGCCGGGCACGATCAACTCCTCCCGGAGCGCGATCCCGGATTCAGACAACACGCGCTCGTATCCACGCCTGCGCTGCACGGGTGCAGTGAACTCCAGGGCCTGCGGTGGCAGGTGGCAGATCAGCCCGACGTGCCGGTGGCCGAGGTTGACCAGATGCCGGGTCGCCGTGGCTGCGGCCTCTTCGTTGTCGATCGTGACCGACGATGCCCGCGGCGACGCGACGCCGACGCTCACGAGCGGCCCGGCCTCGCACAACCGGTCGAAGTCGTCAGTAAGGAGCGGCAGATCGACGACGATGAGCCCGTCGACCCGTTTGCTCAACGGCATCTCGTCGACGAAGCGCTTCATGCTCCGCGTATCGGGCACGCCGTAGAGCATGACGTCGTAACCGTTTGCGGCCAGCACGCCTTCGGCGCCGGCGACGACCTGGGTGAAGAACCACTGGGTGAGCAACGGCACCACCATGCCGACGGTCATGGTGTGGCCGGCCGCGAGCCTCGACGCGTGTGGGTGCGCGACGTACTGGAGCTGCGCTGCGGCGTCCAGCACGCGGCTGCGCGTCGCCGGCGAGACGTTCGGCAGGCCACGGATCGCTCGGCTGACCGTCGCGACCGACACACCGGCGAGCGCGGCGACATCGCCGATACTCGCGGTCATAGGGTGCTCCATCCTCGATGGCCGGCCTGAGCGTACGGGTGGAGATCGTTTTCATCAATGGTTTCGGCGCGGGGCCAGTCACCGCTGTGGGCGCAAGGGACGGTCGCGTGACGCGTCGCCACAGGGTCCGGATCAAGGAATCAGCCGAGGTCGGATGCGGTGGATGTCCGGCCTTCCAGCGCGGCCGCGGCGGTCGCGACCGTTTTCTGACGGGTCACATCATCGACAGCTGTTGACAACGCCACAGATCAGCCCCTACCGTCGTAGTCGACAGCGGTTTCAGCGAGAGGGCGCCGCTGCCGGCGTCCTGCCGTCAAGGTGTGGTCGCCTGCCAGGTCCACGCTGACAGGAGAAGGTCATGAGGTTGAGCGGTCGGGTCGTAGCTGCGCTAGCAACGTTGGCGCTCTTGATGGCAGGGTGCAGCGTCAATGTCTACGAAGCCGGCTCGGGCACTGGCGGAGGCGGTGGCGGGGAAGGCGCGGCGGCCCAGGAGGAGAACACCGGTCAGGTCGATATCGCCGGCGCGGCGAGCGGCGAGGAGGGCGTGGCAATCCAGGCCGTGATCGACCAGGGCGTCAACGACGCGCAGGACGAGTTCGTGGCGACCTACACCGGGTCGGACTCGTTCGAGCAGAACGTCGTCATCCAGATCGAAGGCGGCACGCCACCCGACATCGGGTTCTACCCGCAGCCTGGTGCGGTGGTCGAGCAGGCCCAGCAGGGCAACCTGGTCTCGCTCGAGGATCTCGGCTTCGACATCGCCGCCCTCGAGGAGCAGTTCGGGTCCTATCTGCTGTCGCTGGGCGAGGTCGACGGCCAGCACTACGGCTTCCCCGACACGATCAACAACAAGTCGGCGATCTGGTACAACCCGAAGGCCTTCGATGCGGCCGGGTATGAGATCCCCGAAACCTGGGACGAACTGATCGCGCTGTCCGACCAGATCGTCGCGGACGGCAAGAACCCGTGGTGCATCGGTACGGGCTCGGAGGCCGCGACCGGGTGGCCCGCCACGGACTGGATGGAGGACATCGTCCTGCGTACGGGGGGCACCGAGGTCTACGACGGCTGGGTCGACCACTCTGTCCCCTTCGCCTCGCCCGAGATCACGACTGCTGCCGAGACCTTCGGACAGATCATCTTCACGCCTGACTACGTGTTCGGTGGCCCCGAGAACATCTCCGGCACCGACTTCCGTGACGCCCCGGACCCGATGTTCCAGGACGACCCACCGTGCTACATGCACCGTCAGGCGACCTTCATCGTGGCCTTCTTCCCAGAGGGACTCACACCGGTCGAGGACTACAACTTCTTCCCGTTCCCGCCCATCGACGGTCAGGACGGCGTGCTGATGGCCGGTGGACTGGCGGCGGTCTTCAAGAACCGGCCGGAGATCAAGGACTTCCTCGAGCTGTACAGCCAGGAGGAAACCCAGTGCCTGTACGGCTCGGTCGGCGCCACGACCACCATCTCGGCCAACCGCAACGTGGGCCCGGACTGCTACGACGATCCGTTGATCGCGTCAGCGGTCGAACCGCTGGTGGAGGCGCTCCAGAACGATGTCGCACGGTTCGACGCGTCGGACCTGATGCCGCCGGCCGTCGGCTCGGGTGAGTTCTGGAACGGTATGAACAACTACACGAACAACGGCCCGGACAACCTCGAGAACGTGTTGACGAGCATCGATGCGGCGTGGCCTGCGAGCTCGAGCGACGGCGCGTCGGAGTAGGGTCAGGCGTAGGCACACGGGAGGAGTGACCATGGCTGACGTCGAGGTACAGAAGCCGGAGGCCGGCCCGACAGGCGGTGCTGCCTACCCGAAGGAGCGCCGGGGGTTCGGCAGCTCGGTGCTCGTGGTCGTGCTGTCGCTCGTCGCGGCGCTGGCTGTGCCGGTGCTGACGTACGTGTTGCTCAACGGGACCTTCAACGCGATGTCGGGCCGCGTGTCGGCAGTGCTCGTCGGAGTGGTCGCGATCATCATCGGCGTGGTTGGCGTCTTCGCCATGTACACACTGGTCGACCTGGGCATCAAGCGGCTGCCGGACAACATCGGGCGGACGGTCCAGCCGTACGCCTGGGCCGGACCGGCCGTCGTGGTCCTCGGGATCTACCTCGTGTACCCGGCCATCAACACCGTGCAGTTGTCGTTCGCCGACGCGACCGGCGAGGGCTTCGTCGGCTGGGACAACTACCGGTACGTGTTCAGCGACCCGGCCATGCTGCGGTCGCTGCGCAACACGCTGTTCTGGATCTTCGTGGTCCCAGCCGCCGCGGTGTCGATCGGCTTGGGCTTCGCCGTGCTCGCGGACAAGCTCAGGCGGACCGAGTCGATCGCGAAATCGATGATCTTCCTGCCGATGGCGATCTCGTTCGTCGGTGCGGGCATCGTCTGGCGGTTCGTCTACAGCTTCCGTGTCGAGGGCAGCGGCGAGCAGATCGGGATCCTGAACGCCATCAAGGTGGGGCTGGGGGGCGCGCCCGTCGACTGGCTGGCCGTCGTCCCCTGGAACAACCTGCTGCTGATGGTCATCATGATCTGGCTGCAGACCGGGTTCGCCATGGTCATCCTGTCCGGGGCGATCAAGGGTGTGCCCGAGGACATGTTGGAGGCCGCGAGGCTCGATGGTGCCACCGAGATCCAGATCTTCTGGCGCATCATCGTGCCGACGATCATGTCATCGATCGTCGTGGTGTTCACCACCATGATCATCGGCGTGCTGAAGGTGTTCGACATCGTCTGGGTCATGACCGGCGGACAGGACGGCACCGAGGTCATCGCCGAACGCATGATCCGCAACATGTTCACGTTCCGAAACTTCGGTCGGGGTGCCGCCGTCGCCGTGTTCATGTTCCTGGCGGTCATACCCGTCATGTACATCAACGTGCGCCGGTTCCGTGAAGAGGAGGCCACACGATGAGCGGCGGACCGGTCACTGTTCCCGACATCGAGAAGACGAAGGCCGCACAGCCGACCAGGGGCTCCGAGGGTGGCGTGTCCGACCCTCGCAGCGTGCAGGTTGTCCGTGTCATCGTCGGCATCATCATCATCCTGTGGCTGATCCCAACGGTCGGGCTGCTGATCACGTCCCTGCGGACGCAGGGCGCGATCGAGACGAGTGGCTGGTGGACCGTCTTCGGGTCCCTGTTCGACACGTCCCAGTGGACGCTGACCAACTACCAGGAGGTGCTGACGTCCGGCGGCTTCGACAGCGCGTTCGTCAACACGCTCATCGTGGCGGTGCCGTCGACGGTGATGCCGATCACGATGGCGGCGTTTGCTGCCTATGCGTTCAGCTGGATGGAGTTCAAGGGCCGCTACTTCCTGTTCGTCTTCGTCGTCGCGCTGCTGGTCGTGCCGCTGCAGGTGGCGCTGATCCCGATCCTGCGTCTGTACGCCGGTGGCCCCGAGCTGAACATCAGCTTCCTGTCCGGCATCGCCGGAGCGATCAGCGGCTACGACGTCGAGCGGGTGACGGCTGGCATACCGTTGTCGTTGAACGGCACGTTCCTGGGCGTGTGGCTGGCACATATGGGCTTTGGCCTGCCGCTGGCGATCTATCTGCTGCGCAACTTCATGGGGTCGCTGCCGTCCGAGCTGATGGAGTCGGCTCGGATCGATGGCGCGGACCACTTCGCGATCTTCACCCGCCTGGTCATCCCCCTGTCGGTCCCGGCGCTCGCGTCGTTCGCGATCTTCCAGTTCCTGTGGGTGTTCAACGACTTCCTCGTGGCGCTGGTGTTCCTGGGCGAAACGGCGGACGTCCGAGTGCTGACGATCGCGCTGAACGCCCTGAACGGACAGCGTGGTGAGGCCTGGCACCTGTTGACGGCTGGCGCGTTCATCTCGATGGTCCTGCCGCTGGTCGTGTTCTTCAGCCTCCAGCGCTACTTCGTCCGCGGTCTGACCGCTGGTGCGGTGAAGGGCTGAGGACACAACGCAAGGTCGAGCCGAATCGTCGTTGGGCTGCGATCGCGATCGGCACGCTGTTCGTCGTCTTGAGCTTCTGGGCGATGGCCTATGGTCTGGCGGTCGCGGCCGCGGGCACGCCGGCCAACCCGAACCAGGACACGACGACGATCGCGGCCTCCGGCGTCGGGCTTGCGGTGCTGCTGATCCCCGCTGGCCTGGCCTCGGTCGCGCTGGTGTCGCTCCGTCCGGACTGGCCGCTGGCCGTCCTGTACGGCATGGGTCTGTCGCTCGCTGTGGGCCTGCCACTGCTGCTGTTCCGCAACCCTCTTGCGTCGTTGATCGCCGGCTACGCGGCGGCTGCGGTGGTGACCGTGTCCCTTCCGGAGGGCAGGACGTGGCACAACCGGGCGGTCGCCGCCGCTATCGTGTCCGTGCTGACACTGCTCGGGATGCGCATCGCGTTCGTGCCGACGGCGGTGCTCGCACCCGGTCTGCCGTTCATGGCTGTCGGCCTGGCGGATCTGTTCGAACCAAGGCGGACCTGACCGACGCAACGCATTCGTATGCAGGAGATCAACCGGCAGATGTCCGTAGCAGGTTCGAGCGACGCGCGCGCCCATGACTGGTGGCGCAGCGCCGTCGTCTACCAGATCTACATCCGCAGCTTCGCCGACGGCGACGGCGACGGCAACGGCGACATCGCCGGACTCCGATCGCGCCTGCCGTACCTGGCGGAACTCGGTGTCGACGCGATCTGGATCAACCCGTGGTACCCGTCGCCGATGGCCGACGGGGGCTACGACGTGGCCGACTTCCGGGCGATCGCGCCGATGTTCGGGACGATGGACGACGCCGAGGCGCTGATTCATGAGGCCCATGAGGCCGGCCTGGGCGTGCTGCTCGACATCGTGCCGAACCACACGTCCGACCAGCACGCCTGGTTCCGGGCCGCGCTGGCCGCGGGCCCCGGGTCGGCCGAGCGACAGCGCTACATCTTCCGTCCCGGCAGGGGAGCCAACGGCGAAGAGCCACCCAACGACTGGCACAGCGTGTTCGGCGGGGAGGCCTGGACGCAGGTGAAGGAGCCCGACGGGCGCCCAGGGGAGTGGTACCTGCACCTGTTCGCGCCCGAGCAGCCCGACCTCAACTGGAACGATCCGCGCACCAGTCAGGAGTTCGACGACATCCTGCGATTCTGGTTCGATCGCGGCGCCGATGGCTTCCGCATCGACGTGGCCCACTCACTGATCAAGCAGGACGACCTGCCCGACCTCGGCGACCGCTTCGGTCTGCTGCCGTCGCTGGACCATCCCCACTGGGACCGCGACGAGGTCCACGACGTGTACCGCAGATGGCGCCGGGTGGCCGACAGCTACGACCCGCCACGGATCTTCGTAGGAGAGGCATGGATTGACGACCCGGAGCGCATGGCACGGTACGTGCGCCCCGACGAGCTGCACACCACGTTCAACTTCGTGTTCCTCGAGGCGCCGTGGCGGGCCGACGCCATGCGCGACGCCGTCACCCGCTCGCTCGCCGAGCAGGGCGCGGTCGGCGCCCCGGTGGTGTGGGTGCTGTCGAACCACGACGTCGCCCGCCACGCGTCGCGGTTCGCTCGCGACCAGCGTGATGTCGCGGGGTCCAACCTGGACGACCTGCTGGGCCGCCCCGCCGACCTGGGTGCCGGCTTGCGCCGTGCGCGAGCCGCAGCACTGTTGATGCTGGCGCTGCCGGGCAGCGTGTACCTGTACCAGGGCGAGGAGCTCGGCCTGCCAGAAGTCGAGGATCTGCCCGAGGACCGCCTGACCGACCCCACCTGGCGGCGGTCGCGGCAGACCGTGCGCGGGCGGGACGGCTGCCGGGTACCGATCCCCTGGTCGGGTGACGCGCCGCCATTCGGGTTCAGCTCGGATGACGTGGGGTCGCCGTGGCTGCCACAACCACCGTCGTGGAGCGACCATTCGGTCGCAACGCTCGCCGCGGATCCCGACTCGATCCTCAACCTGTACCGGACAGCTCTCCGACTGCGGCGTCACCACCCGGCGCTGGGCGACGGGACGCTGCGGTGGCTCGAAGCACCCGGCGACGCGCTCATGTTTGCGAGACAACCCGGGTTCGCCTGCGCGACCAACTTCGCGTCGACGCCGCTCGAGCTGCCGGACGGTGCGCGCGTCCTGCTGGCCAGTGACCCACTCACGGCCCACGGCGCGGTCCCCCGGGACACCACCGTGTGGCTGGAGGCGACGCACTGAGTCAGCTCAGGAGCGTCCCCGTCAGAACGACTCAGCGGACGACCAGTGCATAGGTTGGTGACACGCGCACGTCGAGCTCGGTGACCTGGAACGTCGTCGTACTCCACGCCAGCAGCCTGGTTCCCGTGCTGACGACCAGATAACCG
>JAHELV010000012.1:72947-80959 GCA_024644015.1 Nitriliruptorales bacterium | reverse complement strand
CCGCGCGACTGCTGGCTGTCGTGGTGATCGTGGCCTGGACGTTGCTGTACGTCGGGACGCAGCTCATCGTCGAGCCACCGTTGCGCACCGACGCGCTGGTCGCAATCGGGCTGGCCGTCACGACGGCCCTGATCCTGGGATTCCCCTCGGCGCTATGGGGACCGCGGGAAGCCCGGCGCACGCCCCGCCGGGGCCGCGTGCTGCGCCTGGGTCACGGCGGCGACCGCCCGTCCACCGCCGTCGCCGTGTTCGGACGGGACCTGCCGCTGCGGTCGGGCTTGACGTCGGAAGCGGCGGAACGCACGGTGCGGCTGCTGCGCCCGGTCCTGGCGGGCGACTCCGTGGCGATCACCGACACCACCTCGGTGCTGGCGTTCGTGGGACCCGGCGCCGATCACCACCAGCCGGGGCATCAGGTCATGACGGCCGCCACGCGTGCCGTCCTTACCAGCGCCCGCCCGAGTGTGCTGCGCAACCCCGCCGACCTGGGATGCCCCGAGCCCACCTGTCCGCTCCAGACCGCGGTCATCGCGCCGCTGCTGGTCGGGGACCGCGCCGTGGGCACCCTCAAGGTCTATCGCGTCGATCAGACGCCGCCGGCGCGTCAGCCGGTACAGGACCTCGCGAGCATCCTGTCGCTGCACCTCGAGTTGGCGGAGGCCGACCGTGAGCGACAACTCGCCGCCGACGCGCGCCTCGACGCCCTGCGCGCCCAGATCAACCCGCACTTCCTGTTCAACACGTTGAACACGATCGCCTCGAAGGCCCGGACCGACCCGGAGGACGCACGCAGACTGCTGCAGCGCCTGTCCGACTTCTTTCGCTACTCGATCCGCCAGGATGGGCAGTTCGCGGATTTCGCCCAGGAGTACTTCTTCGTCCGGACGTACCTGTCACTCGAACAGGCCAGGTATGGCGAAAGCCTGCAGGTCCGCTTCGACGTCGACCCGCAGGTCCTCAGCGTCCAGGTGCCCGTGTTGACGATCCAGCCGCTGGTCGAGAACGCGGTCAAGCACGGGCTGTCCGAGAAGGTCGGCGGCGGCACCGTGCGCATGAAGGCGCGGGTCGATCCGCTGAGCCGTACGACCGTGATCCAGGTACGCGACGACGGTGTTGGGATCCCCGAGGACATGCTCGACCGTGTGCTGTCGGGACACGCCCCGAGCGGCGGGATCGGACTGCACAACATCAACCAGCGCTTGGAGAGTCTCTTCGGCGAGCGATACTCGTTGCACGTGCGGTCCGGACGCGACAAGGGTACGACCGTCGACCTGCGCCTCCCGCTGCGGTGACCGGCCGCGGGGCGCGAGCCGGGCTGGCGACGGAGGTCGCGTGACATGACTGCTCGGCGGCGCGCACGGTGCCTGATCGTCGACGACGAGGCGCCGGCTCGTGAGGAGCTGCGATATCTGCTGCAGTCGTTCCCCGGAGTTCAGGTCGTAGGCGAAGCGACGAATGCCGACGAGGCCGGACTGCTACTCGATTCGCTGGAGTACGACGTGGTGCTGCTGGACATCCGCATGCCCGGCGGCACCGGCCTGGACCTCGCCGCCCGTCTCAGCAGCAGGGACGGCCGGCCGGCGATCATCTTCACGACCGCCTACCCCGACCACGCGGTCGAGGCGTTCGATCTGTCAGCCGCCGACTACCTCGTCAAACCGTTCGACGAGGAGCGGCTGGGCCGCGCACTGCGTCGTGCGCTCGGGGATGTCAGCGCCGACGACGACGAGCCCCCACCATCGGGTCACGATCAACCGACCGTCGTCGAGCTGCGGATCCCGATCCAGCAGGCCGGTCGTACGGTGCTGGTCGAGCCCGAGGCGATCTACTACGCCACCGCATCGCGCGGATACAGCTATCTCAAGCTCGTCGACGATCGGGTGCTGACCACCTACACGCTCGCTGATCTCGAGCGACGGCTGACGACCGGGTTCTTCCGCTGCCACCGCTCGTACCTCGTCAACCTGAACCACGTCCGCGAACTGGTCTCGAACTATCAGGGCAGCCTCGCGCTCGTCATGGACGACAGCGAACGCAGCCGTGTCGAGGTGTCGCGGCGGCAGGCACCCGCACTTCGACGCGCCCTCGGCGTCTAGCGGCGCCGCGGCCCCAGGCGCCTAGAACTGCTCGTCCTGGTCGAGCAGCAGGCCCTCGAGGCGGTCGCGGGTCGTATCGCGATCGTGATCGCTCGCCTCCTGCTCGTCGTCCTGCGCCTCACGTGCGACCCGGAGGAGCTCGTCGGGATCGACGTTCTCGTCGGCCAGCGCCCACAGCTCCTCGTCGGTCAGATCGGGTTGCGACACACCGTTACGCCGGCGGACTCTTCGGTCCGACCGGTTGTCCGACGGCGCGCCGGACCGGCTGCGACGGGGACGTGTCACCGCTGGGGCGTTGGGCCGTTGACGCGTCATCGGGTGTCTCGCTTCGTCGACGTCTACTGGAACGCACCGACCGCTGGTTACACCAGTGAGGCCACATCGGCCTGCTTGTCGCGGACCGCCGCAGCTGCCTCACGGAGCGCCGTGCGCTCGGCCTCGGTCAGGTCGAGCTCGACGATCTCGGTGACGCCTCGACGGCCGAGCCGCGCCGGCACGCCGAGGTAGACGTCCTCGATCCCGTACTCGCCCGTCACCCAGGCGCACACCGGCAGGACCGCGCCCTCGTCGGCCGCCACCGCGCGCACCATCCGGGCTGCGGCCGACGATGGCGCGTAGTACGCCGACCCTTGCTTGAGCAGGGCGACGATCTCGGCCCCACCGCTACGGGTGGCGCTCACCAGCTCTTCGATCGTGCTGTCGTCCATGACGTCGCGCAACAGTGCGCCGTCGACGGTGACCTGCGACGGAACGGGGACCATCGTGTCACCGTGTGAGCCGAGGGTGATGGCGTCGACCGCCAGCGGCGAGACGCCCAAAACGGTGGCGATCTTGTCCTGGAAGCGCGCCGTGTCGAGCATGCCCGCCTGCCCCATCACCCGCCCGTGCGGGAACCCCGACACCTGCTGGAACAACGCGGTCATCTCGTCGAGCGGGTTTGACACGACGATCACGACCGCGTCCGGTGAGCTGTCGGCGATCTCACGTGCGACGTCGCCGACGATCTTCGCGTTGTCCTCGAGCAGGTCCATCCGGCTCATGCCCGGCGACCGGGGCTTGCCCGCGGTGACCACGACGATGTCAGAACCGGCGGTGTTGTCGTAGCTGTTGGTTCCGATCACGCGGGTTTCGTACCGCTCGATCGGACGCGACTGGTTCATGTCGAGCGCGAGGCCCTGTGGCAGGCCTTCGACGATGTCGAGCATGACGACTTCGTCGGCGATATCGGCCTGAGCGATGCGTTGCACCGTCGTCGAGCCGTACTTTCCCGCGCCGATCACGGTTACCTTCACAATGCGCCTCCCCTGCTGCGCGGCTGCGGTCGGTCCCGGCGGACCCTACCCGGCGGCTGAAGGACGCTACACCTCATCAGGCCATGCCCGCCTGCAGGCGTGCGGCCAGCAAGGTGTTGTGCAACAGCATGGTGACGGTCATCGGTCCGACGCCGCCAGGGACCGGCGTGATGGCGCCGGCGACGTCGGAGACGCCCGCGAAGTCGACGTCGCCGGTGAGGGTGCCGTCCTCGCGCCGGTTGATGCCGACGTCGATGACGGTGACACCGGGCGTGACCATGTCCGCCGTCAGCGTGCCCTGCACGCCCGTGGCGACGACGACGATGTCCGCGGCGCGGGTGTGGTCGATCAGGTTCCGGGTCCCCGTGTGGCAGATCGTGACCGTTGCGTTGGCTGCGTCGCCTCGCAGCGTCAACAGCATCGCCAGCGGCCGGCCGACGAGCTGCGACCGGCCGATGATCACGACGCGTGCGCCGTTGATTGTCACACCGGCGGTGCGTAGCAGCACCTGGCAGCCCAGTGGCGTCGCCGGGACGAAGCGAGGGTCGCCACGCAGCAGCCGTCCGGCGTTGTCGGGATGCAACCCGTCGACGTCCTTGAGGGGGTCGACGCGCTCCTGGGCGGTCACCGAATCCAGGTGTGACGGCAACGGCATCTGCACGATGATCCCGCTGACAGCGGGATCGGCGTTGAGCCGGTCGATCTCGTCGTGGAGCTCGTCCTGCGTCACGTCCGCGGGCAGTCGGACGCCGTGGGAGGTCATGCCGACCCGCTCGCACATGCGTTCCTTCTGCCCCACGTAGACGTGGCTTGCCGGGTCGTCGCCGACGAGGATCGCCGCGAGGCCCGGCACGATGTCCTTCGCGGCCAGCTCCGCCGTGTCGGCGGCGATGCGTTCGCGTTCGGCGGCCGCGGTCGCCTTGCCGTCGATGATCCGCGCGGTCATTGCGGTGCGCTCCCTCATTGCCGGGTTGCCAGGCCGGCGGCACACGCTACCTGCTGCGGTCGCGGCGCGCCTGTTCGTCGGGCGGCTCGACTCCATCGGGCGCACGTCTCTGCTCGGAGTCCCGCAGCGCATCGTTGATCGCGAGCGCGACGCGGGCGACCGCCTGTGCGAAGATCCCGACGACCCACACCGGCACCAGGACGATCCGAACGGTCGCCCGGCCCTGTCCGTCGTCGATCGTGACCAGCGCGAACCAGACCAACGCCAGGGCGCAGAGCACCCCGACGCCGCTGATCTGCGCGACCGTTCCGTACGCGTCGATCGTCGGTCCGAGCCCGGCCAACACCGCAACGATCGGGGCGAAGGGCAACAGCAACGCCCCGAGGACGGTGGCCGCGACCTGCTCGCGCTGGTCGTCGTCGGTGTCCAGCGAGCGCACCAGCCACCGCGCACACGCGAAGGGCAGCAACGGCAGCGTCGAGTCGCGCGACGCCGGGTCGATGGCGACCAGACCGATCATCGCTGCGACTCCTGCCAGTGCAAGGCCGGCCGACGGCAGCAGCAGACCACCGACGACGGGCAGCGCGGCTGCCGTGACCAGGCCCAGCCGCCACCAGGTGCGCGCGGTCTGCGGCCGGGGAGCGAGCGCGTCGGCCGCCACCGAGCGCACGACCACGGTATCGGTGCTGTCGACCAGGTCCACACACCGCTCGGGACGGTCCGAAGGCATGGTCGAGAGCGCCCGGATGACCGGCTGCGGAATATCGAGTGCGCCCGGATCGGCCAGCAGGTCGGCCAGTCGGTCACCGCGCGCGCCGCTGTGCAGCGCGACCAGGGTCGCCGCGAACGAGTAGACGTCGGCCGGCGGACCGACACGACCAGACGGCACCTCGGGCGCCACGAACAGTGGCGTTCCCACGTAGGTCATGTCGCCGCCGACGGCGCGTAGCGTTGACGGGTCGACCAGCACGACGCAGTCATCGGATGCGCGGATCAGGTTGGCCGGTTTGACGTCGCGGTGGACCAGCGGCTCACCGTCGGACCATGTGCCGTCGTGCAGGCGGTCCAGCGCCCACGCCAGCGGTTCGAGATCGGCGAACGCCGCCGCGCCGAGGTCGGCGTCGTCGAGCGGCTCACCGTCGATCAGCTCCATGACCATCGCCCCCCACCCGGCCCACTCCCCCGTCGACAGAACTCGGGCGTCGAGCACGTCGACAAGCGCCGGATCGTCGATCCGGACCAGGGCGCCGGTTCGTCGGGCGAACGCCACCGGTTCGGCCACGACGTCTGGACGGATGAGCTTGAGCGCTCGGACAACACCATCGTGTGCCGCCGCAGCCCACACTTCGCCCTCGCCGCCAACGCCGATCCGGTGCTGCAACTGGAGCCCGAGTACCGTCGGCAGCGGTCGCGCGGCGCGTCGGCGCCGCGCGATCCTCGTTCGGTCGGTGGACCCGTCTACGGTCACAGCCAGACGGTATCGTGCGCCCTTCGCTTTCGACAGGATCCGCCGTGACCTCAAGTAGCGGCAGCGATAGGTCACCCGACCCGACCTCAAGTAGCGGCAGCGACAGGTCACCCGACCCGACCTCAAGTAGCGGCAGCGACAGGTCACCCGACCCGACCTCAAGTAGCGGCAGCGACAGGTCACCCGACCCGACCTCAAGTAGCGGCGCCACGCCGCGGCTGCCAATCGCGTTGGGCGCGCTCGGGGCGATCGCGATCGCGTTCTCCGGCATCCTTGTTCGGCTCTCGAGCGTGACGCCGACCACATCAGCAGTCTTCCGCTGTGCGTACGCGCTGCCGATCCTCGCGCTCCTGGCCAGGCGCGAGCGCCGCGCACGGGGCGCTCGTGGTCGCGATCAGCGGCGGCTTTCGCTGGCGGCCGGCGGGGCGTTCGCTGTCGACCTGGTGGCCTGGCACTACGCCATCGCCCTGGTCGGCGCCGGCCTGGCGACGGTCCTGGCCAATGTGCAGGTGGTGATCGTGGGACTGGTGGCGTGGCTCGCGCTGGGCGAGCGCCCTTCTCGGGCCACGGTCAGCGCGATCCCGGTGATGTTGTTCGGCGTGGTGTTGATCTCGGGGGTCGTCGGCGCGGACGCGTACGGTGACGACCCGCTTCTCGGCGGGGTGATGGGACTGGTGGCCGCCACCGCGTACGCGGGCTTCCTACTGCTGCTGCGGGCCGGCAATCGCGACCGGCGACACCGGGCGGGCGCGCTGCTCGATGCCACGGCGATCGGCGGGCTGGGTGCACTGTCGACCGGCATCGTGCTCGGCAACGTGGACCTCGCGCCGTCCTGGCCGGCCCACGGGTGGCTGATCGTGCTCGCGTTGAACTCCCAGGTCCTCGGCTGGCTGTTGATCTCGTACGCGCTCCCGCGCCTGCCCGCCGTCATCACCTCGACACTGTTGCTCCTGCAGCCCGTCGGTGCGGTGCTGCTGGGCATCGTGCTGCTCGGCGAGGCTCCCTCGCCGGTACAACTGGCCGGCGTCGGCCTGGTCGTGGTCGGTCTCGTCGTGGCGACGTCGGGCCGCACCCGTGACCGCGTTCCGGCCCACGCGGAGGCCACGAGCAGTTGACCTCGGTGGCCGCCGGCCTGTGGCGGCGTGGTTCAGGGCAGCCTCATCGGATCCGATCACCGTTCCGGCGAACGTACGCGTGATGGCAGCCGACGACGGCTTTGCTACCGCTGGCCAGCCATCTGCGCGGTCCGGTCCCACAGCCACCCGCCGAGTTCGGGATCATCGGTGCGATTCGGCCACCGCAGCGGCCTGCCGCGTTCGTCGACGTGACCCGTCGTCGGCGACTCGTCTGTGACCAGTGCGGCGTATCGCGCCGCGACGGCTCGGGGATCGGCGGCCAATCGCAGCTTCGGGCGGTAGCCCAACCGCAGCAAGGGCGGGTACGTGGCCACACGCTCATCGTCGAGCCGCACGCTGGGGATGCGCAGCGCGGCCGCCGCGACACCGCGCCTGATCAATTCCGCGGTGAATGCGAGCTGTGCGATCTTCGAGCGGTAGTACGCGCGGACCGGCGACCAGCGGCGACTGCTGTCGACGTCGTCGGGATCCAGCCGCAGCCACGGTAGTGCGGCGAGACCCTTGGAGCCCGCGGTGACGACCCGGGGGTGCGCAGCGAAATGCGGACGCAGACCGGTGGTCAGCACGAACGGCGCGACATGGTTGACCGCGAAGACCTCCTCGATGCCGTCGACTGTCCGTCGCGGCCGCCGCCGCGCGATCGCCAGGATCGCGGCGTTGTTGATGACCGCACGGACCGGGCCGAGCTCGGCGATCTCATCGATCGCACGGCGCACCTGACCGAGATCTGCCAGATCGGCCGGCACGCTGGTGACCCGCGCGCCGAACCGGCCCGCTGCGGTCGCCTCGCCGAGAACACCCGCCGCCCGGGCGTCCGATCTGGTCACCACGACGACGTGCTGCCCCGCGCGGGCCAGAGCGACTGCGGCACGCCGGCCGATACCCGTCGCCGCACCGGTGAGGACCACGGTACCTACGTCCATTCGCACGAGTTTTCCACATCCACAGCGGTCAGGGTGGAGTGCGCAACCGCGGGGTGGTCGTCACCACGCGTCCCTGACACGCAATTCGACGACCACCCCGCGTTCTGCGCTCGAAGGTGGTCGGCGGTTTGCGGGGTGGTGTCGTCGTGGG
>JAHELV010000012.1:19919-72847 GCA_024644015.1 Nitriliruptorales bacterium | reverse complement strand
GTGGATGGTGTCAGTGGCGGAAGTGGCGGCGCCCGGTGAAGATCATCGCGATCCCCTGCTCGTCGCAGGCGGCGATCACCTCGTCGTCGCGCCTGCTGCCGCCCGGCTGGATGATCGCGCTGACGCCAGCGGCGATCGCCGCGTCCGGTCCGTCACGGAACGGGAAGAACGCATCGCTCGCAAGGACGGCGCCCTTGGCGCGCTCCCCCGCTTTGCGCACGGCCAGCTCGACGCTGTCGACCCGCGACATCTGGCCTGCGCCGACACCGACGATCGCCCGGTCCCGGGCCAGCACGATCGCATTGGACTTGACGTGCCCGCATGCCTGCCAGGCGAACGCCAGGGCCGCGCGCTGCTCGGCGGTGGGCGCGACCGCGGTCACCACCCGCCAGTCTGCCTGGTCGTCGACAGCACGATCCGGCTGCTGGACCAGCAGGCCACCGGAGATGCTCTGCAGCTGCATCCCGTCGCCGGCGGGCACGGCGACCTCGAGCAGCCGCAGGTTGCGCCGCTCGGCGAACACCTCGCGGGCGTCGGCGCTGAAGCTCGGCGCGACGACCACCTCGGTGAACACCTCGGTGATCTGCCGAGCGACGTCGGCGTCGACGGGGCGGTTGCAGCCGACGATGCCCCCGAACGCGCTGACCGGAT
Source organism: Nitriliruptorales bacterium (assembly GCA_024644015.1). Lineage (GTDB taxonomy): Bacteria > Actinomycetota > Nitriliruptoria > Euzebyales > JAHELV01 > JAHELV01. The sequence continues at coordinate 72,196 of JAHELV010000012.1, read as the reverse complement.
CACCGGCGAGCGCCGCAGGGTATGCCTCGGCGAGGGTTCGTTCCAGCGCGATCCCGGTCGGGTTCGTGTGCTTGATGATCGCCACGCACGGGTCGCTGAACGCGCTCGCCATGCGCCACGCCGCGTCGGCGTCCAGCAGGTTGGTGTAGCTCAGCGCCTTGCCCTGCAGCACACGGGCCCCCGACAGGCCCGACGGCGGCGCCGGCCGGTAGAAGGCCGCACGTTGCTGCGGGTTCTCGCCGTAGCGCAGATCCGAGACCTTGTGCCACACGTCGATCCGGGTGTCGGGCAGCGCCCCGTCCCCGGCGAACCACGCCACGATCGCCGCGTCGTAGGCCGCCGTGTGGGTGAACGCCTTTGCCGCCAGGCGCCGCCGGGTCTCGGTGTCGATGCCCCCGCCGCCAATCTGCGCCGCGATCACCGCGTAGTCCGCCGGGTCGACCACGACGGCCACGTGGGCGTGGTTCTTGGCCGCCGCGCGAACCAGGGTCGGGCCGCCGATGTCGATCATCTCGATCGCCTGCGCGGCCGTCACGTCCTTGTCGGCCACCGTCCGCTCGAACGGGTACAGGTTCGACACGATCATGTCGATCGGTGCGATCCCATGGGTCTCGAGTGTGCGATTGTGCTCCGGCAGCGCCCGGTCGGCGAGGATGCCGGCGTGCACGGCCGGATGCAGCGTCTTGACGCGACCGTCGAGGATCTCGGGGAAGCCCGTGACCACGCTGACGGGGGTGACCGGCACGTCGGCGTCAGCGATCGCCGATGCCGTCGACCCCGTCGACACCAGTGCGACGCCGGCCTCGTGCAGCGCCGTGACGAGTGCGGCCAGACCGGTCTTGTCGTACACGCTGATCAGGGCGCGGCGGGGCCGCAGATGCACGTCGCTCACTGTTGTATCCTCACATGTCTTCCATTGCGTTGCACCCGACCCTCGCACAGCGCTCGGACCACCTGCGGCAACAGGCGGTGTTCGACCTGTTGCATTCTGGCGTGCAGGGTCGCGGACGTGTCGTCATCCCGTACCGTCACGGCTTCCTGGGCGATGATCGGGCCGTGATCGACCAGTTCGTCGACGTAGTGGACGGTGACACCCGCCACCTTCACGCCCCAGTCGAGCGCCTCGTCGACCGCGTGCGCTCCAGGGAAGGCCGGCAACAGGGACGGGTGCACGTTGAGCACGGGCCAGCGCTGCACGAAGTCACCGGACAACACACGCATGAAGCCGGCCAGGATCACCATGTCGGGGGCATGGGCCGTGACCCTGCCGCACAACGCGGACTCCCACGCTGTGCGGTCGGTGCCCAGCTCGACCGCCTCCGCAGCGATGCCCCTGCCGCGGGCGCGATCGAGCGCTCGCGCTCCGATCCGGTCCGACAGGACAGCCACGATGTCACCGCCCAGGTCTGGCGCGTCCAGCAGCGCCTGCAGGTTGGTGCCCGACCCGCTGGCCAGCACGACGAGTCGCTTTCGGTGCACTCGGGTGGGTCCCCTGTCGCGATTGGTCGTTCCCGCAGCTTACGGGCTCGGCGCTGGTGCCGGTGCCGGTGCCGGCGCCGGTGCGTCAGGCGGTGGCTCGGGCTGGGGCGCCGGGTCGGGCTGGGGCACCGGGTCGGGCTGGGGCACCGGGTCGGGCTCCGGCTCTGGTTCCGGCGCGGGTGCCGGCGGTGGCTCGGGTGCCGGCGACGGTGTCGGTGACGGCTTGGGCTTCGGCTTCGGGTCAGACGGCGGCGGCGAGGACGACGTGCCGCTGTCGGACGGCGACGCCGGCGCTGTCGACGTCGCTCCGCCGGCCGCGGCCGTTGACGCCCTCGGCGTCCCGACGCCGCGCGACGTGCTCGCGTAGGCACCGGCGCTGTAGACGTCGCCGATCGGCGCGGTCCGTGTGCCTCCTCGCGCGGGCTCCCCGGCAGTCCGCTTCTTCGTAGCGTTCGCCTTGGACGTGCTGGGCTTCACCGCGGCCCCGGTGCGCTCGTCGACGCTACGGGGACTCGACGCGACGCTCGGCGCCACCTGCGCCTGGCTGGCCACGGCCGGCCGGGTGGGCAGTTCGGGCTCAGGCGGCGGTCCGACGCCGACGACGAGCACGAGCGCGGCGACAACCGACGCCAGAGCGAACACCGGCTGTGGGGTCGGCGAATACCGGGCCAGCATCGGTGACACGCCGACCGTCACCCCGACCGAACGGCGACGTTCCGGCTCAGACAGCCCGTGGAGCGCGTCGACGACGTCCGGCGGCAGCTGCCCCCCGGACAGGACGTCCAGCGGCAGCACGACTGAGGATCCCTGATACGGATGGGTTGCCGTCACCACGACGTAGGCATCAGCCAGCGCTGCCGCCTGCGCAGCGGTGCGCACCGCCGGCGAGGACGCCGACGACGCCGCCGCGCCGTAGGGACCCCGCACCAGCGCTTGCCACGGACCCAGCCAGTCGAGCAACCGCTGGTGGGCATGGCGATCGTCATCGCCGATGCTGCCCAGCGCCCGCAGGAGCAGCGCCCACTGCATCCGGTCGCGGTCGGCGGCCGGGACCTCCAGGCGTTCGGCGATCTGCGTGGCCAGGGCACGCACACGGTCGACGTGCGACCGTGGTTGCAGGCCCGAACGCGTCTCTCTGGCGTACCGGATCATCAGATGCTCGGCTGCCGCGTCGATGTTGCGGTCGGCCACGCCGGGCAGCAGGTCCATCAGGTCGGCGCGAGCGTCGCCGAGCGAGGCCAGGGACGCGATACGCGACCGTGTCGGGAGCGCACCAGGGAATCCGATGTCCAGGTCAAGCAGTGCGGCGACCGGCAGCAGTCGGCGTAACGTCCGCTCCGCGAGCACCGCGCTGGTCAGTGCGAGCCCCGCGATCAGTGCCCAACGCAGCGTCGTCGCCGGCACCCCTTCGGCGGGCTGCACCAGCTGCGCGCCGAACAACGTCACGCCGAGCAGGATGAGCAGCGGGCCGACCAGCACGCACACCCGTGTCGCGCGCGCAAGCTCCGGCCGCTTCCGCCAGCGTTCGACGGGCACACCCGAGATCACCGACATCCGTGGACGTCCTTTGCGTCGACGACGAGAGATGGGCGCCCGCACGAGAGACCCGCGCCACCAGCCTGCGCTGCACCATCATCGCAGTTTGCACGTTGTTGACAACCGCCGCCGGCCGCGCGCTCGACGGCGGCGCGCTATCCGAGGCGCTGGATGATCAGTTGCGCGGTCTCGCTCGGGTTCATCCCCACAGCGATGCCCAGCTCCGTCAGCGCCTCCTTCTTGTCGGCAGCCGTCTCGCCGCCGTCGCCGCCCTCCTTCACGATGGCGCCCGCGTGCCCCATCTGCTTGCCCGGAGGGGCGGTGAACCCGGCGACGTAGGCAGCGACCGGCGTGTCCGGGATGTGCTCGTGTATCCACCGGCCGACCCGCTGTTCCTCGGTTCCGCCGATCTCCCCGACGAACACGATTGCTTCGGTGTCCGGGTCGTCGGCGAACCGTGGGATGATGTCCAGGAAGTCCGAGCCGATGATCGGGTCGCCGCCGATCCCGACGCAGGTCGAGATGCCGACACCCGCTTCGTTGAGTTCGTGCATCAGCTGGTAGGTCAGCGTTCCCGACCGGCTGACCAGTCCGACGGTCCCAGGCCGCGTGCTCTCCTCCGGGATGAAACCGACGTTCGCCTTGCCGGGAGAGATGACGCCGGGGCAGTTCGGCCCGATGAGGACCGGACGACCCTTCTTGGTGAAGGATCCGTCGGCGGCGCGCGGGTAGAAGGTGTTGTAGACCAGCGCCATGTCGTGGACCGGGATGCCCTCGGTCAGGCACACGATCAGCTCGATACCGGCGTCGAAGGCCTCCATGATCGCGTCCTTGGCGAACGGCGCGGGCACCAGGATCATCGACGTGTTGACATCCTCGTGCTCGACCGCCTCCGACGCGCTGGAGTAGATCGGACGGTCGAGCTCCTCCCAGATCTCACCACCGCGCTTTGGATGGACGCCCGCGACGATCGTCGTGCCGTAGTCCGCGTTGCGCTTCGCGTGGAACGTGCCCTGGTTGCCGATGCCCTGGACCAGGACACGGGTGTTGCTGTCGATGAGGATGCTCACCGTTGCTGCTCCTTTGCGCTACGCCTGGGAGGCCAGTTCGACGGCTCTGCCGGCCGCCGACACCATGCTTTCGGCGGTGATGATGCTGGGGTTGTCGGCGTCGTCGAGGATCTGCTGGCCCTGGGCGGCGTTCGTGCCGTCGAGACGGACCACCAGCTTCTGCGGGATGTCGCCGAGCTGGTCCAACGCGAGAAGCATGCCGTTCGCGACCTCGTCGCACCGGGTGATGCCGCCAAAGATGTTGATCAGCACGCTGCGCACATCGTCGTCTGACAACACGAGCGCCAGCGACGCCCGCATCTTGTCCGCGTCGGCACCGCCTCCGACGTCGAGGAAGTTGGCCGGCTGCCCTCCGGCCTGACTGACCACGTCGAGCGTCGCCATTACCAGGCCCGCGCCGTTGCCGAGCACACCGACGTCACCGTCGAGCTTGACGTACTGCAGCCCTTGTTCCTTCGCCCTGACCTCCAGCGGGTCGCCGACCACGCCCTCCCCCAGCGCCGCCAGGTCCGCGTGACGAAACAGCGCACTCGGGTCGATCGAGACCTTCGAGTCCAGTGCGATCACGCGACCTTCGGTCGTCTTCACCAGCGGGTTCACCTCGAACAGCGTGGCGTCGGATGCCACGAATCCCTCGTAGAGCCTGACCAGCAGGTCAGCCGCCTGCTCGATCGCGTCGTCGGGAAAGCCCGCCTGCGTGAGGATCCCTCGCGCGCGGTCCACGTCCAGGCCCACCGTGGGATCGATGTCCTCCTTGATGACCTTCTCCGGCCGCGTGCGGTTGACCTCTTCGATCTCGACGCCGCCCTCCACGCTCGCGATGACCTTGTACCCCTTGCTCGAGCGGTCCTGCAGGACCGAGAGGTAGTACTCCTCGGCGATTTCGGACGCGGGCTCGATGAGCACCTTCTCCACGGTGTGGCCGGAGATGTCGAGGCCGAGGATCTCCTCCGCGCGGGCCCGGGCCTCGTCCGCGTCACGGCAGTACTTGACGCCGCCCGCCTTGCCGCGCCCGCCGGTGAGCACCTGGGCCTTGACCATGACGGGCACGCCGTAGTTGGCTGCGTCGGTCTGCGCCTCGGCCGCCGACGTGGCGATCTCCCCCCGCGGGGTCGTCGGGATACCCAGCGAGCGGAACAGCTCCTTGCCCTGGTATTCCATGAGGTTCACTGCCGCGTCCATTCGTCGAGGGTGGCTTGTGCCGCGTGCTGACGGCGGCGGGCTTCGGCTTCGGTTTCCATCATGCGCAGGACCGACGGCGGCGAACCGGACGATCGAGATGATCCGGGCTGCGCCCTCAGCCGTCAGGGTCGAGGGCCGGGCCGTCCACGTGGGAGCGGACCCACTCGATGATCGTGTCGGTCCGTGCGCCGGGCGTGAAGATCTCGGCCACGCCGAGCTGCTTGAGCTCCACGATGTCCTCCGACGGAATGATCCCCCCACCGAACACCACGATGTCGGCGGCGCCGCGTTCTGCGAGCAGCTCGACGACCCGTGGGAACAGGGTCATGTGCGCACCCGAGTGGATCGACAGGCCCACCACCTGTACGTCTTCCTGCAGTGCGGCCTCGACGATCTGCTCTGGCGTCTGATGCAGCCCGGTGTAGACGACCTCGAACCCGGCGTCGCGCAGCGCACGGGCGACGATCTTGGCGCCACGGTCGTGGCCGTCGAGGCCTGGCTTGGCGACCAGCACCCGGACCGCCACCAGATGTTCCTTTCCCAACGACGAAGCCGGCACGCGAGACCCGCCGGCGACGTCGAGCATAGCCTGGCGTCCGCGGGACGAAACGAGGCCGAGCGGGCATAGCCTGGGAGCCCCTGAGCACGTACCGCCCGGCCGGCGAAGGAGCATCGTGGCACCCGATCCTCCTGACTATGGACCCCGGGGCTACCTGCCGCCGCGCGCCGCCAAGCGGGCACGCAAGATCATCCTGCGCGAGCCGATGGGGCTGCAGTGGGCGATCGCCGCCGTGGTCGCGGGTGTCGTCGTGCTGGCCGCCGGTGGCCTGCTGCTGCTGCGGTCGACGCCGCCGGGTCCACCGTTCGTGGCGGTCGGTGAGATCTCGCAGATCGATCCGCGCGCTGCCGCCGTGGTTGCGCTCGACGACGACCGTGACGTGCTCGTGCTGCGCGGCGCAGGCGGAGTCACGGTGTTCGACGCCCCGGCGGCGACGGTCGGATGGTGCGGCGAGCGGTCCCGCCTGATCGCCGCCGGCGGCAACGCCGCGTGGGAGCCCGACGGCCGGCTGGTCGGCGGCGCCGGCGACTCGCTGGCGCGGCTGCCGTCGCAGGTCTACCAGGGCGTGCTCTACGTCGACGCCGCGGCCGGAGGCACGCGCCTCGATGCCCGACCGGGCGCCGAGCCGACCACCTGCACCCCCTGACCCCACCCCACCCGCACCGCCACCACCCCGCCTCACCGCCGCCACCCCGCCCTCGGACGACCAGCTTCTGCGAGAAGTGCGGGGTGGTGGGCCCATTGCGTGCCTGGGACTGCAAACACCGACCACCCCGTGGTTCGCGCACGAGCCGTCCACAGCGGGAAGCGCCACCCGATGGCCGGACACCCGTCACCGTGCGATGGCCGGACACCCGTCGCCGTGCGACGATGGGTGTGCAGTGGGGGTTCGCCCGTAGCGCGTGAGGAGCCGGTGCCCAGCGAGCGTGCCACACCAGACCAGGCTGCAGACACCAGCGTTGCTGGTCATCTTCGCGATGCGCTACCAGACGCGTTACGGCGCCAGGTGGGCGCGGCGCTTCGCAGCGCTCTGCGGCCGGCGTCCTACAGCGGGCTGGTCCGCGAGCTGCTGCTGACGTCGGTGCACGCCAGTGCGTACCCGCTCGGGCTACTGCCGTCGAGGCCGCGCGCGCCTGACGCTCCGCACCACCCGGTGGCGCGTCGGCCGGTGGTTCTCGTACACGGATGGGTCCACAACCGCAGCGCCTTCCTGTTGATGCAGCGCGCGCTGCGGCTGGCGGGGCTCGGGCCGCTGCACACGTTCGACTACCCGTCGATCACGGGCGACCTCAACCAGGTGGCCAGTGAGCTCGGCGACGTGGTCGAGCGGGTCGTCGGCCACGCAGCGGAAGACACCTGCGTCCTGATCGGCCACTCGATGGGCGGGCTGGTCGCGCGCCAGTACGTGCAGCAGCTCGGCGGGCACGACCTGGTCGACACCGTGGTCACGCTGGGAACACCGCACCGCGGCACGTACACCGCCTGGTTCGGCCTCGGTCGGGCGAGCCAGCAGTGCCGCCCGGGCTCGACCTACCTCGAGCAGCTGGAGCGGACGGCGCGGCCGGGCCTGGCGCGCTGGATCGCCTACTACAGCGACCTGGATCTCATGATCGCGCCCGCCGTCAGTGCGAAGCTGACCCACCCGGCGCTCGACGCCACCAACGTCCGCGTCCGCGACATCGGGCACCTGTCGCTTCTGCTGTCACGTTCCGTGCTGGGCGACCTCGTCGCCCGGCTCGAGGAACCCGCCGCTGACGGCGCGAGACGCTGACGGTGCGCTGCGGCGCGGGGTCTGCCTGAAGGTCGCTGTCAGACGCGGATCAGTGGGGCGTACGTCAGCAGCACGCGCTTGGTACCCGACTCGTCGAACGCGATGAGGGCCTCCTGGCTGCCCGGCGTGCCTGACAGCTCGAGGATTCGGCCCTCGCCGAACCTCGGGTGCAGCACACGCATGCCGACCGCGAACTCGTCGCCTTCGTCGGCCTCCTCCCGCGCCGCCACCCGTCGGCTGGGCCCACCCTGATCACGCCGGATCTCGAGGAGGTCGGACGGGATCTCGCGCAGGAACCGCGACGGCGGGTTGGCGTTGGTGGCTCCGAACAGCGTCCTGCTCCACGCACTGGTGACGTACAGGCGCTGGCGCGCCCGGGTGAACGCCACGTAGCACAGGCGGCGCTCCTCCTCGAGCTCGTCGGGCTCGGACAGCGCGCGATGGTGCGGGAACACCGAGTCCTCCATGCCGATGACGAACACGACGGGGTACTCCAGGCCCTTGGCGTTGTGCATGGTCATCAGCACCAGCCGCGACTGCGGCTCGTCGCCATCGTCGACGAGCGCGTCGGCCTCCGACACCAGCGCGATGCGCTCCAGGAACTCCGCCAACGTCGCGTCGGGCTGCAGGGACACGAAGTCCTCGGCGACGCTGGCCAGCTCCTTGATGTTCTCGATCCGGCCCTGTGCCTCGATGGTGCGCTGCGCCTCGAGCTCGCTCAGGTACCCGGTGGCGTTCCACGCCAACTCCACGAGCTCCGGCAGCGGCGTACGTTCGACGGCTCCCCCGAGCTGATCGACGACCGACACGAACTCGAGCACGCTGTTGCGCGCCCGCGGACCGAGCTGTGGATGCTCCTCGGCGCGACGACACGCCTCGAGGAAGCTGATCCGCTCGCGGAGCGCGACGTCGGACAGCACCTGCTCGGTCTTCGCACCGATTCCCCTGCGTGGAGTGTTGATCACGCGCCGCGCGGCAACGTCGTCGGAGGGATTCACCAGCAGCTGTAGGTACGCGAGCATGTCCTTGATCTCGCGGCGCTCGTAGAAGCGGGTGCCGCCGATGATCTGGTACGGCGTGCCGGTGCGGATCAGTACCTCCTCGAGCACGCGCGACTGGGCGTTGGTCCGGTAGAACACGGCACAGTCGCCCGGCGCGTACCTGTGCTCGTCGACAAGCCGGTCGACCTCCTCGGCGACGAACGCCGCCTCGTCGTGGGCGTTCTCGGCCGTGTAGCGCACGACCTGCTCGCCCTGACCGATGTCGGTCCACAGCCGCTTGTCGAGCCGTTGGGTGTTGTGGGCGATCACCGCGTTGGCGGCATCCAGGATCGTCTGGGTCGACCGGTAGTTGCGCTCCAACGTGATGCGCGTCGCGTCGGGGAAGTCACGCTCGAAGTCGAGGATGTTGCGGATGTCGGCGCCGCGGAAGCGGTAGATCGACTGGTCGGCGTCTCCGACGACGGCGAGGTTGCGATGCTCCGAGGCCAGCATCTGCACCAGCGTGTACTGGGCGTGGTTGGTGTCCTGCCACTCGTCGACGAGCACGTGGCCGAACAGCGCCTGGTACCTGCCGAGCACGTCGTCGAACAGCTGCAGCAGTTCGACGGTCTTGGTCAGCAGGTCGTCGAAGTCCAGCGCGCTGGCCCGCAGCAACCGGTCCTGGTACAAGCGGTAGACCTCGGCGACCTGCTGGGCGAACCAGTCCTCGGCCTGTTGCGAGAACGATTCGAAGTCGATCAGCTCGTTCTTGGCCCGAGAGATCACGGCGGCGGCCGCGCGGGGACTGATGCGCTTCGGATCGAGGCCGAGCTCGTCGATGCACTGCGCCAGCAGCCGCCGCGAGTCATCGGTGTCGTAGATGGTGAACGTCGTCTCGTAGCCGAGCCGGCTGATCTCCGCACGCAGCAGCCGTGCGCAGGCCGCGTGGAAGGTCGACACCCACATGCCGCCCCAGCGCCGACGTCGGACGTTGCCGTCGGCGTCGCGGGTCAACCCGACCACGCGATCGCCGACCAGCGCCCCGACGCGCTGCTGCATCTCGCTCGCGGCCTTGTTGGTGAATGTGATCGCCAGGATCCCGTATGGGTTGACCGCGCGATCGCGGATCAGGTGCGCGATGCGATGGGCCAGCACGCGCGTCTTGCCGGAGCCGGCGCCGGCGATGACCAGCAGGGGCCCGCCGGCATGCAGCACGGCGTCCCGCTGGGCGGGGTTGAGTCCTTCGACGAGCTCGGCGGACGGGTCGGCGAACAGCGGTGTGGAAGTCATGTGCACAGCGAGTGTAGGGGCCGTCGCGCCGCCGCCGCGGTCCGTGTCCACGGCCTGGTGTGCGCGCCTGCGCACCACCGGCGACCCGACAGCTCCCGCAGACCTTCGACCTGTACTCGACATGTACGAAAGTTCAGGCTGCGTTCCCTCGTGCGTACGCCGACACTGTTGGCCCAGTGTTCACACGGCTGCGCCACATGTCACCGCTCACGACAGTGGTTGCGCGGAAGGTGCCAACATGATCGCCGTTGCAGACCCTGTACCCATCTACCGCCGCGGTTTGGCCCTCGTGCTGCGCGAGGCCGGACACGACGTCGACGAGTGGGAGCACCCCGACGAGCAACTCGACAGCGACCCGCCCAGTGGCCTCGAAGCGGTCGTGCTCACCGTGCGGTCGCCGCAGGATCTGGAGACGCTGAGCAAGATCCGCGCCCAGCACGAGCAGATCTCCATCGTCGCACTGATCATCCGCAGTGACGTCGAGTCGTACCGCCAGACGCTGCGAGCCGGCGCGTCGGTCGCCGCGCCGTGGGATGCCACCGCCGAGCAGGTGCTGCGCCGGACCGAAGCGGCGTTGGCCGGGTGGGCCGTGCTGCCGAGCAACGTCGTGTCGGCGCTCGCCGTCGAGGAGGCGTACGCCGGTGTGCTGTCCAACGACGAGCGCAACTGGCTGCGGCGCCTGAACGCCGACGCCGCGGACGGCACGACGGACTAGGAGTCGGCCCTCCAGGTCGCGGATCAGCCGCGCGTTCGATGACGCCATCGGCGTCGGTGTCGTCGGCCAGCAGGTCGAGCGGAGATCACGCTGCCATCGGCCCGGTCAGAACGAACCGCCACCACCGCCGCCACCACCGCCACCACCGCCACCGGAGAAGCCACCCCCGCCACCGCTCGAGGACGCCGGTGACGAGGCGATCTGACTGGTGGGGATCGCCGTGGTGATCGACGAGAGCCCGTCACCGAAGCCGCCGTAGAGCGCGCCGTGGTAGTACATCATCGGGTACCAGCCGCCGCCCACCTGCTGCAGCTCGGCCTCGGACAACTTCGTCTCCAGGTTCTTGACCACGGTCTCCGCGACGCCGAGCGGCACGGCGTACACAAGCCAGTGTCCCCACAGCGCGAGATACTCCGGGCCCCGTTCGGGGATGAGGCTGTAGTCGGTCAGGTACGCACCGAACCGCCGCCATCGGTGCTCGAGCACCCGGCCGTCCGGCGTGCGCCGGCGCATGAGCGGGCTGGCCGCCGCCGCGGCGACGCCCACGGCCACGGTCAGTCCGACGACGATCAGGTTCGCCCCGATCAGGGCGGCGCCGACCGCGACGGCGACGAGGGCCAGCCCCAGCGCGATCGAGGCGCCGACCCAGACCTTCGGTTCGATCCATCGCATGCCCGCGGTGTCACGCGTGACCGCCGACGTCCACGACTGCCACCACTGGTAGGCACGCTCACGGTGGGACGAGACCCACGCCTTGAGTTGCCGGTCGGTGACGGTGGAGCGGCCCTCACCGGCCAGATCGAACAGTAGCTCCATGACGTCCTGCTCCCACCCCCGCTCGGGCTCGGAGCGACGGTCGAAGGTGGTGACGGCCTCCTCACGATCCGGCAGCAGCAGACGGTCGGTCGTGACCATCTCACGGCGCAGCTTGATGTGCCCACGCCGCGCGAGGTCGAGCACCGTCGCGGTCAGCGCTGTCTCCGTGACGTTGCCCCAGTGCAGCAGATAGTCCACGTGCGCGGGGGCGTGATCGCTGGGAAGGTCGTGCTCGTAGTCGAGTTCGACGACCTCCTGCGGCAGCGGGTACTCACGACCGTGCCGGCGGAACAGCTGCCACCAGCCCACGCCGCCGCCGAGCAGGCCGAGGCCGAGCAGGCCGCTGAGCAGCCGTTTGCGGCCCGCCGCGGGATCGCAGTCGTCGGTCGGCTCCTCCCCCCGGGCCCGGGCCCGTTGGGCGTTTGCCTGCTGCGCGAAGCACGCCTCCTCGGCAAGGATGTCCTCGCGCGCGGCCCGACCGTCGCTCTCCGCGCCGGACAGCGCGTCGCTCGGCATCAGCGCGCGCAGCTCGACGAACGTGTTCGGGGGCAGGGAATCGACCGCGAGCCGCACCGTCCGATCGCCGGCCCGGTTCACCGTGCCGGTCAGCGGACCGTGCGCCCAGAACTGGACGTCGTCGGTCGGGAGCACCACGTCGACCACGACCGACTCGGTCGTGACATCCCAGCCGTCGCCGACGAACTGCCAGTACAGCTCCGAGGAGTCGGCGTGGCGCGCACCGGCGTTGCTGACGGTGTAGTCGAGGATGATCGTCCGGCTGGTGTTGGTGGGGGGCGGTTGCCAGCACCAGGTGACTGCGAAGCGGTCCACGACCCGCTGGCCGGGAACGGCCTCGAGAATCGACCGGTACCAGCGCGGGGAGGCCACCTCGTAGTCACCCGGCACGATGGGACCGTCCGGTGCGCAGCTGCCGGGGCGGTAGGTCGTCTCGTTCGCGTCGGTCAGGCTGTTGAGCGTGGCGCGCTGACCGTCCCGCAGTGGGATCTCGATGAAAGCACCCCGGAACGAGCCGTCGTAGATGAACTGGCGCCGCTCGACGACGCGCATCGACCCGTCGTCGGACAGCTCGGCGGAGATCCGCAGGTCGCCGATGCGCTCGGAGCGGGCCTGGGCGCCGACGGTGCCGGCGGACGTGATGATCACGGCCGCGCCGAGCAGCAGCGCCGCGATCAGCACGCGGGTGGCGCGGGATCGCCCGCGCCACGTTCCGGCAGCGCCAGGCCGTGACGGCACGACCACCGGGTCCGGGGCGATCGCACGATCCCGCGCCGCACCCATCTTCGCCACCCTCGGCCTCCTCACACCGTCATTCCCACTCGATCGTCCCGGGCGGCTTGGACGTGATGTCGTACGCCACCCGGTTGATTTCGTCGACCTCGCCGACGATGCGATTCGCGATCCGTTCGAGCACATCCCAGTCCAGCCTGGCGAAGTCCGCCGTCATCGCGTCCTCGCTCGTGACCGCCCGCACGATGATCGGGTAGCCGTAGGTGCGCTGGTCGCCCTGCACGCCGACGGCCCGCACGTCGGGCAGGACCGCGAAGGACTGCCACACATGGTCGGCCGCGCCGGGCACCGCGTCGCCCGTGGCGGCCGCGCGGTCGAGCCCTGCGCGGCGCAGCTCCTCGAGCACGATGTGGTCCGCAGCGCGCACCAGCGCCAGTCGTTGCGCGGTCACCTCGCCGATGATCCGGACGGCCAGCCCGGGGCCGGGGAATGGCTGACGCCACACGATCTCGGGGGGCAGGCCGAGCTCCTCACCGACGCGGCGCACCTCGTCCTTGAAGAGCCAACGCAGCGGCTCGACCAGTTCGAACGCCATGTCGGCGGGCAGTCCGCCGACGTTGTGGTGGCTCTTGATCGTCGACGCCGTGCCATGGCCCGATTCGATGACGTCGGGGTACAGGGTGCCCTGGACCAGGAACCGGGCGTCCCCGGCATGGTCGCGCGCCGCCTCCTCGAACACGCGGATGAACTCGGTGCCGATGCGCTTGCGCTTGACCTCTGGGTCGACCACCCCGGCGAGGCGCTCGAGAAAGCGGTCGGCGGCCTTGATGACGACCAGCCCGCTGTCGCTGTAGGCCCCGAACGCCTCCTCGACGAGTCGTCGTTCGTCGTGACGTAGCAGGCCGTGGTCGACGAAGACACAGGTCAGCTGATCACCCACGGCGTCCGACACCAGCGCCGCCGCCACGGCCGAGTCCACCCCGCCCGACAGTCCGCACACCAGTCGGTCGCCGCCGACGGTCTCGCGGATCGCGTCGACCTGCTGGGCGATCATCGAGTGCGCGGTCCACGTGCGGCGGGCACCGATCAGCGTCAGGAAGGTGTCGAGCACGACGCCGCCCAACGGGGTGTGGCTGACCTCCGGGTGGTACTGCACGCCGTAGAGCTGGCGTCCGACGTCTTCGAACCCGGCGACCGGGGTGTCGGCGGTGCTTGCGATGACGCGGAACCCGTCGGGGGCACGGGTGACCGCGTCGCGGTGGCTCATCCACACGGTCTGGTCGGCGGGTTGTTCCCGCAGCAACGCGCTGTCGGACTGCACGGCCAGGGCTGTCCGCCCGTACTCGGGCCGGCCGGTGCGGGTGACCTCGCCACCGAGCTCGACCGCCATCAGCTGCTGGCCGTAGCAGATGCCCAGGATCGGCACTCCGGCGGTGAGGATCTCCGGGTCGATCCGCGGCGCATGTTCGGCGTAGACCGACTGGGGACCGCCGGACAGGATCAGGCCGGCAGGACGCCGTGCCAGCACCTCGGACGCGGGCAGGTCGTGTGGGACGATTTCCGAGTAGACGTGGCGCTCACGCACTCGCCGGGCGATCAGCTGGGCGTACTGCGCCCCGAGGTCGACGACGAGGACGGTGTCGTGTCCGGTTGTCCCCACAGGGCCTCCACAGGGTTGGAGTTGCCGGTACTCACAGGGTAGACACCTGGAACCACGACACACGTGCGCACGGCGTGCGGAGACATGGGACAGGTACGCGGTGCCTGCCCGCAGGATACGGGGATCGGATGGATCATGGGCACCAGCCGGCGGCACGACGACACGATGTTGCGCGCCGTCCGCGGCGACATCACCGACATGCGGGTCGACGCGGTGGTCAATGCGGCCAACGAGTGGCTGGCCCACGGTGGTGGTGTCGCGGCCGCGCTCGCGCGGGCAGGGGGCACGCAGGTGCAACGCGAGTCGGATGAGTGGGTCCGCGAGCACGGGCCCCTGCAGCCCGGCCAGGCCGCCGTGACGACCGCCGGCCGCATGCCCGCCGGGATGATCGTCCACGTCGTCGGTCCCCGGTACCGGGACGGCCAGGACAACGAAGGCCTGCTGGTGCAGGCGGTCAGAGCGGCGCTGGACGCAGCCGCTGGTGCCGGCGCCACCTCCGTCGCGCTGCCCGCCATCTCGGCCGGCATCTTCGGCTACCCGCCGGCGGACGCGACGCGGGTGATCGCCGGTGCGTGTGCGCGCTGGCTCGCGGACTCGCCGGGCACGGTGCGCGACTGCGCGCTCGTCGGATTCGACTACCGCACGACCGAGCTGTTCACCGCCGGCCTCGAGGCGTCCCGTGATGTGCCAGACGTGTGACCAGACCAGGACGCTGTGTAGCTTTCATCAAAGTGCGCGACGCACGGTGATGGCATGGTGGCTTGAATACCCCTCGCACCCCGATCGTTGCGATACGTCAGGTTGATGCAGTGACCACCCTCACAGAGCCGTACCAGTCGTTCACGCTGGACTCGCTGGCGCTGCGCATTCAGCGCACCGCACAACGCTCGACGGTCGACACTCCGTGTCAGCTGTGTGGTGCGATCGGAGTGGAGCGGTTGCTCGATCTCGGCCCCGCCCCACTGGTCGCCTGCGTCGGCGACGCCGGCCCCGAGGACGATGAGGCCCGGCAAGAGCTTCGCCTGGTGCGTTGCACGACCTGTGGCACCCTGCAACTCGACGACACCCTCGACACCGACGCGCGGCACAGCATCGCCACCGCCGTCACCGACCGGTCGCTTGCGGGGCGCCCCGACCTCGCCCGGCGCTTCTGCGAGGACGCGATCGACCGCTGGGACCTGCGAGGGCGGGGCCACATCGTCGAGGTCGGCAGCGGCACCGGCTCGCTGCTGCGGTTCTTTCGCGCGTGGCAGTTGCCGGTCGTGGGCATCGAGCCCGACCAGCGACTGACCCGGTACGCCCGCCTCCGGCGCATACCCACCTGGCGAGCGACGTTCGACGCGGCGATCGCGGGCCGACTGGCCCGCGCGGAGATGCGCGCCGACCTGCTGATCGTCAGCACGCCGACCGGCGCGTTCGACGACCTGCGTGAGATGCTGGCCGCAGCCGTGACCATACTGCGCACCGGCGGCGTCATGACGATGGAGGTGCCCGACGTGCTGCGCCTGATCGAGGGCACCAGGTTCGACGACCTCTGCCATGCGAATCGGGTGATTCCGTCGATCGGCCAACTGCGCCGCGTTGCGAACACGTTCGGGCTCGACGTCGTGGATGTCGAGCATTCCGAGGTCATCGGCGACCGCCTCCGCGTGTGGCTACGCAGGTCACCCCGCGACGACGCCGACGGCGACCACCCCCGGCTGCAGGCCCGCCTGGAAGCCGAGTCCGCTGCGGAGGTCCACACGCCCCACGCGGTCGCAGCGTTCGCGAGGCGCGCCCAGCTTGTCCGTGAGCAGATCCTCAGCCTGATCGGCGACTGCCGGCGGCAGGATCGTACGGTGGCCGTCTACGGCTCCAGTGTCACGGCGGTCGCGCTGGCCAACGCGGTGGGGCTGACGCGTCCCGACGTCGCCTACGTCGTCGACGACGTCAACGGCCAGTGCGGCACCACCCTGCCGGGGACCAACATCCCGATCATCAGTCGGGACCAGGCCGCGGACTGGCGTCCCGACGTCGTGCTCGCGCTCGACGACCTACCGGACGCGTCCCCCGGCTGGGAGGGCGTGCCGGTGTACGCCGTGACCGACCTCATCGACGTCGTACACCGGCTGACCACCGCCGGACACGCCGCGGGCGTGCGCGCGGACCGCGTCCGGGAGCTCAGTCGGTCAGGTAGCCCTCGGCGATGAGGTAGCCGATGATCCGGTCTGCGGCCTCCTCCGGCGATGACGTGACCGTGTCGATCGTCAGCTCGGCGTCGGTCGGCTCCTCGTAGGGATCCGAGATGCCGGTGAACTCCTTGATGATCCCCGCGCGTGCCTTGGCGTACAGGCCCTTGCGGTCGCGTTCCTCGCAGACCTCCAGCGGTGTCGCCACATGGACGAGGACGAAGCCACCGCCCGCCTCGACCATGTCCCGCACCTCTTGGCGGGTGTGCGCATAGGGGGCGATCGGCGCGCAGACGGCGATGCCGCCGTGCTTGGTGGCCTCAGCGGCGACGAAGCCGATGCGCCGGATGTTCAGATCGCGGTGCTCCTTTGAGAAGCCGAGCTCGCTGGACAGGTGCTTGCGGACGAGATCACCGTCGAGCAGGGTCAACGACCGGCCACCGAGCTCGAGCAGCTTGGTCTGCAGCACGTTGGCGATCGTGGACTTGCCCGAGCCCGACAGCCCGGTGAAGAACACGGTGAAGCCCTGCTCGCTGCGTGGCGGATGCGTCCGCCGGAGCTCTCGCACGACGGCCGGGAACGTGAACCAGCTGGGGATCTCCGCGCCGGTCATCAGGCGCTCGCGCAGCTCGGTGCCCGAGATCGACGCGGTCGTCGCGCTGTCCGGCACCTCGTCGACCGGGGCGTACCTGTCCTCGTCGGGCAGGTAGACCATGAGCCGGAACGGCACCATCTCGATACCGAGCTCGTCGGTGTGCTGCTGTAGCAACTCCTGGGCGTCGTACGGTCCGTAGAAGGGCGTGCCGTGCGAATCGCTACCCGGACCGGCGTGATCGCGCCCGACAATCAGGTGGGTGCAGCCGAAGTTCTTGCGGATGATGGCGTGCCACAGTGCCTCACGCGGACCTCCCATCCGCATTGCCAGCGGCAGCAGCGACAGCTCGGCCAGGTGGTCGGGATACTCTTCCAGCAGCGCCTCGTAGCAGCGCACCCGCGTGTAGTGGTCGACGTCACCGGGCTTGGTCATCCCGACAACCGGGTGGATCAGCAGCGCGGCATCGGCTTCCCGGGCTGCACGCAGCGTCAGCTCCTGGTGCGCCCGGTGCATGGGGTTGCGGGTCTGGAACGCGACGACGCGGTCCCAGCCATGGGAGGCGAAGCGCTCACGCAGCTGCGCCGGGGTCAGACGGAGGCTGGTGAAGTCGTGGTGCTGCGGGCGCTGAAGGCCCTCGACCGTGCCGCCGACGTAGTACGGATGGGTTCGTCGCATCAGATGGTCGACGCCCGGGTGCTCCGTGCTCGTCGAGCCGAAGACCCGTTCGGCCTCGGCCATCCGGTCAGGCTGATAGACGTCGTCGACGTGCAGGACCGCGAGCATCACACCCTCAGGGTCCCGCAGCGCAAGTGCCGAACCGGGCTCGAGGCTTCCGGCGGTCGGGGCGTCGACATCCAAGGTGATGGGTATCGGCCACAGCATGCCGTCGGTCAGCCGCATGTCGGCGCAGACGGTGGTGTAGTCGGCCTCGGTCATGAAACCCCGCAGGGGCGAGAAGCCCCCGTCCAGCAGCAACTCGAGGTCGCACAACTGGCGCGGCGTCAGGTCCCAGGATGGCAGGTCCTTGGCCTGGTTCTTGAGTTCGAGCGCTCGTGTGCCCTCAACGTTCAGGTTCACGAGCGTGCCGCCGTGCGGCGGCGTCAGTGCAGTCACGATGAAGCGCTCCCGGCTGTAGGGGGTGACGGGCAAATGCTATGACTCGACGATCCTAGCGCTCGCCGGGAGGCAGTCCGACGCCTCACCGTCGCGATGCCGGTCTCTGGACTGCGACCGACCGTGCGCGGGCGGCGGAGCGGATTCGCAGCGAGCACGAAGCGCCGGCCCGACGCGGACTCCGCTGGAACTGTTCGCTCAGGCACGATCCGTCAGCGTAACGGCGGCTAGCGACGCCCCATGCCGACGCCCTGCTGGCGTTGATAGTGCTTGCCCTCGGTCTGCAACGACGGCGCGATGAGGACCTCGGCGCGCTGGAACTCCTTTATCGTCGCGTAGCCACAGGTCGCCATGGACGTCCGCAGCGCGCCGAAGAGGTTGAGGGTGCCGTCGTTGTGTGCGGCGGGTCCCTCGAGGATCTCGCGCAGTGAGCCGATGGCGCCGACGTGCACGCGCGCGCCACGCGGCAGCTCCGGGTGGAACGTGGCCATGCCCCAGTGGTAGCCGCGGCCGGGCGCCTCACCGGCTCGCGCGAGCGGCGAACCGAGCATGACAGCGTCGGCGCCGCAGGCGACGGCCTTGGCGATGTCGCCGCCGGTCCGCATGCCACCGTCGGCGATGATCTGGACGTACCGCCCGGTCTCCTCCATGTGGCGCCGACGGGCGCCCGCAGCGTCGGCGATCGCCGTCGCCTGGGGCACGCCGATGCCCAGCACGCCGCGCGTCGTGCACGCATTGCCCGGGCCGACACCGACCAGCACGCCCGCGGCACCCGTTCGCGCCAGGTGCAGCGCGCTCGCGTACGAGGCGCAGCCGCCCACGATGACCGGGATGTCGTAGCGAGCGATGAACTCCTTGAGGTTCAGCGGCTCCTCACGGCTCGACACGTGCTCGGCGGACACGACGGTGCCCTGGATCACCAGGATGTCCAGGCCCGCCGACAACGCCAGCTCGTGGAACTGCTCGACCCGCTGAGGGGTCAGAGATGCCGCGGCGACCACACCCGCCGACTTGAGCTGCGTGACCCGCTGACCGATGAGATCGGGGTCGATCGGCTGCTTGTAGATCTCCTGCATGCGAGCCGTGGCCACCGTGTCGTCGAGCTCGGCGATCTCCTCGAGGAGCGGCTCCGGATCGTCGTAGCGGGTCCACAGCCCCTCGAGGTTCAGCACGCCGAGCCCGCCGATCCTGCCCAGCTCGACGACCGACCGCGGTGCGGACACCCCGTCCATGGCGGCACCCAGCAATGGCAGGTCGAACTCGTACGCGTCGATCTGCCAGCTGATGTCCACGTCGTGGGGGTCACGGGTGCGGCGCGACGGAACAATGGCGATGTCGTCGAAGCCGTACGCCTGCCGTCCGCTCTTTCCGATTCCGATCTCGATCTCGGCCACGCGCGGTTCCTTGTGACGCGGTTTGAACGGTGTCCACAGCGGCGAGCACACGTCGCGCCGGGCGCTGTGGGGGAAAGTACGGTGGAGTGTAGCGTCTGGAGGAGCACATCCGACGGCGCCGGCAGCAAAGGACGGCCGACTGTCATGACCGACGACGACTACGACGACTACGACGAGGTACCGCAGCCGCGGCTCGGGCGCCAGGAGTCCGCCCTGATCCGTCGCGACCTTGACGACCTTGCGGCGTTTCGCCATACGTTCGAGCCCGAGGGCTTCAAGGGTGTCAGCCTCTTCTGCGTCGACTGCGCCGAGGAGCACTACTACGAGTGGCAGATGCTCGAGCACAACCTCGAGGAGCTGCTCAAGTCCGGTGAGACGCCGGTGCACGAGCCTGCCTTCGACCCGAAACCCGACGAGTACGTCAACTGGGAGTACGCGCAGGGCTACCTCGACGGTCTCGCCGACGGCGGAATGCCGGCGTTGCCGACGCAGACGACGTCAACCGGCGGGTGCCCGTTCTGTGGCGCGCAGCTTCCCGAGCAGCACGACAACCTGGTGTTCTGCCCCCTGTGCGGGACGCACCTGGGTCCTGCCCGGATCGCGCGCGCGCTGCTCGACCGGGGGTGGTCGACCGACGACGTCAGCGACCTGTTCCGTGGGGCGCGCATCCCACCGATGCAGGGGCTCGCCGACCCCTGACCCGCCGGGTGCGTGACCGTTCGGCCGGCACGCCACCGCCGCGATGCCGACCCCCCTGACCCAGCGCCGCCGCAGTGTCATCAAGGAGAAATCCGGTGACCGCAGACGCCGGTCGGCGCGACCGCACGCCGCTCGCGCTGCTCGAGATCGCCACCCTGCTGTCGGGCATCGGCAACGGCGTGGCGCTGGTGGCCCTTCCGTGGCTGGCACTGCAGCTGACCGGCACCGCGACCGCTGCCAGCGTGGTCGCGACCGCGACGGCCGTCCCGCTGGTGGCATCGTCGTTGTTCTCCGGCACCGTCGTCGACCTGGTGGGGCGGCGGGCGACCGCCGTCGGCTCCGATGTGGCGTCGGCGCTGTCGGTCGCCGCCATCCCCCTGCTCGCCGCAGCCACCGGCCTCACACTGCCGGCGCTGGCACTGCTCGCGGCGCTCGGCGCGGTCTTCGACCCGGCTGGTGCTACCGCTCGCGAGTCGCTGCTGCCGGACGCCGCCGCACGTGCAGGGCTCGACCTCGAGCAGGCAAACGCCGTGCACGAGGCGATCTGGGGTTCCGCGTTCCTCGTCGGCCCGGCCGTCGGTGGCGTGCTGATCGGCGTCGCAGGACCGACCACGACCCTGTGGCTCGCGGCGGCGGGGTTCGCGGTTGCGGTCACGGCGAGCGCACTGGTGCGGGTACCCGGCGCCGGCCGGCCGCCGCGCGACGCCCGCGACGGTGGCGTGTGGCGAGGCACGACCGAGGGCCTCCGGTTCGTGTGGCACGACCGGCTGCTGCGCGACATGAGCCTGTTCAGCATGGCGCTGGTGGCGGCGTACCTGCCGATCGAAGGCGTGTTGCTGCCCGTGTACTTCGAGCAGCAGGGCGCCCCGGAGCGCCTCGGCGTGGTGCTGATGGCGCTCAGCGCCGGCGGGATCGTTGGCGCCCTGGCGTACGGGCGGTGGGGGCGGCGGTACCAGCGCCGCGCCATCTTCGTCGTCGCGGTCATCGGCGCGTCTGTCGCCATGGTCGTCGTCGGCCTGCTGCCACCGTTCGTCACGATGGTCGCCGCGTCTGGCCTCGTCGGCCTGCTGTACGGACCGGTCGATCCGTTGATCAGCCTCGCGATGCAGACGCGCGCGCCGCCCCTCGTGCGCGGCCGCGTCCTCGGCGTCCGCTCGGCGGCCGAGTACGCGGCCGGACCGCTCGGTCTGATGGCCGCGGGACCGGCTGTCGACACGTTCGGTATCCGGCCGACGCTGATCGTCGTCACGCTCGTCCTGCTCGCCATCGCGCTGTCGGCGATCGGGCTGCGCTCCCTGCACGGCCTCGACGCACTCCAACCGGCGGGCCCGGCCGAGCAGGACAACGCCCGGCGCGGGCCACCGGCCTGATCCATGCCGGCTCGGCCGGCGAACGCTCACCGCAGAGTCACGCCATGGTGTACTGGACGACACCTACCGTTACGACGAGCACCAGGATCGTCAAAGGCAGGCCGAGCCGCGGGTAGTCGCTGAAACGGTAACCGCCAAGGCCGTAGACGATGGTGTTGGTCTGGTAGCCGATCGGTGTGAGAAACGACGCACTTGCCGCCACGGCCACCGCGATCGCGTACGACCGGGGGTCCGCGCCCACGGTCGCTGCGGCCGTGTACGCGATGGGGAACATCAGCACGGCGGCGGCGTTGTTGGTGATCATCTCCGTCAGCACGATCGTCGTCACGATGACGCCCAACAGCGCGCCGATGGCACCGAACGACGAGAACGCGGACAGCAGAACGGAGGCGGCCGAGGACGCGAGCCCGGTCTGTTCCATCGCC
The DNA here is from genome assembly GCA_024644015.1 of Nitriliruptorales bacterium. Lineage (GTDB taxonomy): Bacteria > Actinomycetota > Nitriliruptoria > Euzebyales > JAHELV01 > JAHELV01. Next base: position 50,126 of record JAHELV010000012.1, on the reverse strand, counting down.
GCGCCCAGTCCGAACGCCGCCCCGATGACGATGATGACGTCGAGGTCCACCGCATCCCGCGCCTCGCGCAACGTCAGCACGCCGGTGGCCACCAGGGCGATCGTCGTCACCAGCGCCGCGTCGAGGATGTCGAGCAGCCCCGAGCCGGCCACGATCACCAGCAGCCCCGTCAGGGCGAGCACGAGCGGTGCCTTGCGGGTGCGCGCGGGCGCGGTACCGCCGATGCGCGCGACCACCAGGAAATCACCCGACTCGCGCCACTTCTGCCGGAAGCTGCTGTCGGCCAGCAACAGCAAGGTGTCGCCGGCCCGCAGCTGCAGTTGCCCCAGCTTCGATTCGACCCGCTGGCCTGCGCGGTGCACCGCCAGCACCGCCGCGTCGTAGCGGCTGCGAAAGCCCACGTCCTTCAGGGTGCTGCCCGCCAGCTGCGACGACGCGCCGAGCACGACCTCGAAGAACGCCTGGCGGGTCTCGTCGATGCCGTACAGATGATGTTCCTCGGTCGACGCCAGGCCGCGGATGCGCTGGAGGTCGACGATGAGGTCGACGTTCCCGACGAAGCTGAGCACGTCGCCGGCCGACAGCACCTCACCGGGCCCGACCGGCGCGATGACGTGACCCGTCCGCTCGATGCGGACGAGGAACACGCCCTGCAGCTGGCGGAGGCCGGCCTCTTCGACCGACAGTCCCGCCAGTGGACCGTCGTCGACGACCCGCATGTCGACGCTGAACTCGCGGAGCTGCTCTTTGAGGTCGGCCATGCTGCTGTGCCGTTCGGGCAACAGCTTCGGCGCCAGCAGCACCACCAGGGCGACGCCGCCCAGAGCGACGGGCAGCCCGACGCGACTCATCTCGAACAGACCGAGCGGCGGCTGCCCGCGGTCGACCAGCAGCCCCGACACCACCAGGTTCGTCGACGTGCCGATCGACGTGATGACGCCACCGAGGATGGCGGCGAACGACAGCGGCATCAGCAACGGCGCCGCCGACCGGCCGCGCTGCTCGGCCCAGCTGGCGATCTGCGGCGCGGTCATCGCCACGATCGGTGTGTTGTTCAAGAACGCCGAGGCTCCGGCCACGGGCACCAGAAGCCGCGACAGCAGCCCGCGGGTCGACCGCTGGCCTTCGCCCGAACCCAGAAGCCGCGACAGCAACGGATCCAGCGCGCCGGTGATCTCGACGGCGCGCGCCAGCACGTACAGGGCGGCGACCGTGATCGGCGCCGGGTTGGCAAACCCGGCGAAGGCCGACTCGGGATCCAGTACGCCGCCGACGACCAGTGTGATGGTCGCACCGAGCAGCACGACCGGCGGCGGCAGCGTGCCGCGGACGAGCAGCACCAGGCTCGCGATCACGACGGCTAGCGTCATCCATGCGTCGAGCGTCATGGTCGCCACGTCTCAGAACAGGCGCAGCTCATCAGACTCCCTACCGCGCAGCGTGTCGTAGTCGATCTCGACCCAGTCGATGCCCCGCTCACCTGCCAGCACCCGCGCCTGGGGCTTGATGCGTTGCGCGGCGAAGATACCGTGCACCGGGCGCAGCAGTGGATCACGGTCGAGACGGTCCATGTAGCGTCGAAGCTGCTCGACGCCGTCGATCTCGCCGCGGCGCTTGATCTCGACCGCGATGTAGGTGCCATGGGAGTCCCGGCACAGCAGGTCCACGGGGCCGATGTCTGTCGGATACTCGCGGCGCACGAGTTTCAGGCCATCCGCGAGGGTGTCGGGACGGTCGGCCAGGAGCTGCTGCAGATGGGCCTCGACCCCGTCTTTGGTCAGGCCCGGATCGTCGCCGAGCTCGAAGCTGACGTCGGACAGCACGTCGAGCAGGGCGATCTCGAGTCGCTCACCCCTGCTGTTGGTGACGGTCCACCGGTCCGGTCCGTCGTCCAGGACGTTGGGCGCGTTCATCCAGTTCAACGGTTTGTAGGCACCACCGTCAGCGTGCACGGCGACACAACCGTCCGCCTTGACCATCACCAGGCGGAAGGCCTCGGGCAGATGCGCCTCGAGTCGCCCTGTGTAGTCGACCGTGCAGCGCGCGACCACAAGCCTCATGGCGTGCAAGACTAACGTCGGCGCGGCAACCCGCGGTGATGTGGGACGGTGGCCGCTCGAACATCACTGATGGGTGCGCCGATCCGGTCAGCGGCGATCCGGGCATGCGAAGGGCCCGGCACTCTTTGCGTGCCGGGCCCGCACCCGGGCAGCTGGCCACCGCGTCCGGCGGCGACTCTTGGCGTCGCCAGCCTGCGATGGTCGTGCCCGACGCCTCGTGCGGCGTCCCCGTCGACCGGACGGGTATGGCCCTTAGCCCTACCCGATGCCGGTGACGGTCGGATGCCGCGCCGTCAAGCTTTGCGTCTCACTGTCATGTCCGCGGCGTAGCGGTCCCGCACTTGCCTTGATCTGCCGCGGAGCACGCCAGTTTACCGTGCCGGGTCCGTGCCCGCCAACCGGCGAGCCCGCGGCCCGCCAACGAGGCCCACACGGGCTTCGTCGGTCGTCGCGTGCGATCAGCTCTCGCTCGGCAGCTCGCCCGACGCCGAACCCGCGAGCTCGACCTCTGGTGTGTCGGGCGCGTCGACCGCTCGGAACACCACTTCGTCGTCCTCGATGTCGACGACGATCAACTGGCCGGCGCTGAACTCGTTCCACAGCAGCCGCTCGGACAGCGCGTCCTCGATCTCGCGCTGCAGGGTCCGCCGCAGCGGGCGGGCACCAAGCTCCGCGTCGTAGCCCTTGTCGGACAACCAGACCTTGGCGTCCTCGGTCAGCTCGATGTCGAGGTCCTTGGCCTTCAGCTGCGACTGGACACGCTTGAGCATCAGATCGACGATCAGCTTGACCTCGTCGCGCGTCAGCTGATGGAAGACGATCGTCTCGTCGATGCGGTTGAGGAACTCGGGCCGGAAGTGGCGCTTGAGCTCGTCGTCGACCTGCGCCTTCATGCGCTCGTACACGCTGCTCTCGTCGGCCGACGACGAGAAGCCCAGCGCCTGCTGGCCCAGGTTCTTGGTGCCCAGGTTCGAGGTCATGATCAGGACGGTGTTCTTGAAGTCCACCGTCTTGCCCTGCGCGTCCGTCAGACGTCCGTCCTCGAGGATCTGCAGCAGCGCGTTGAACACGTCGGGATGCGCCTTCTCGACCTCGTCGAACAGCACCACGCTGAAGGGCCGGCGACGTACCGCCTCGGTCAGCTGACCGCCCTCCTCGTAGCCGACGTAGCCCGGGGGCGAACCGATCAGCCGCGAGACCGTGTGCTTCTCCATGTACTCGGACATGTCGAGGTGGATCAGCGCGTCCTCGTCGCCGAACAGGAACTCGGCGAGCGTCTTCGCCAGCTCGGTCTTGCCGACACCCGACGGGCCCAGGAAGATGAACGAGCCGCTGGGTCGCTTCGGGTCCTTCAGGCCCGAGCGGGTGCGTCGGATCGACTTCGAGACCGCCTCGATCGCCTCGTCCTGACCGATCACACGCTTGTGCAGCTCGGCCTCCATGCGCAGCAGCTTCTGGGTCTCCTCCTCGGTGAGCTTGAAGACCGGGATGCCCGTCCAGTTGCTCAGGACCTCGGCGATGTCCTCCTCGTCGAGCGTCAGCACGGTGTCCATGCCGTCGGACTTCCACTCGCGCTCTCGCGCGGCGCGACGCTCGAGCAGCTTCTTCTCCTGGTCGCGCAGCTTGGCGGCCTTCTCGAAGTCCTGCTCGTCGATCGCCGATTCCTTGAGCTTACGGACCTTTCCCGCCTCGTCCTCGAGGTCCTGCAGGTCGGGAGGCGCGGTCAACCGGCGGATGCGCAGCCGCGACCCCGCCTCGTCGATCAGGTCGATGGCCTTGTCGGGCAGGAACCGGTCAGAGATGTAGCGGTCGGCCAGGTTTCCGGCCGCGACGAGCGCATCGTCGGTGATCGTCACGCGGTGGTGCGCCTCGTACCTGTCGCGTAGGCCCTTGAGGATCTCGATGGTGTGGGCGACCGACGGCTCCTCGACCCGGATGGGCTGGAAGCGGCGTTCGAGCGCGGCGTCCTTCTCGAGGTGCTTGCGGTACTCCTCGATCGTCGTGGCGCCGATCGTCTGCAGCTCCCCGCGTGCGAGCATCGGCTTGAGGATGCTGGCCGCGTCGATCGCGCCTTCTGCCGCTCCTGCACCGACCAGCGTGTGGAGCTCGTCGATGAACAGGATGATGTCGCCTCGCGTGGTGATCTCCTTGAGCACCTTCTTGAGACGTTCCTCGAAGTCGCCGCGGTAGCGGCTGCCCGCGACGAGCGCGCCCAGGTCCAGCGTGTACAGCTGCTTGTCGCGCAGGGTCTCGGGGATGTTGCCCGCACAGATCATCTGCGCGAGGCCCTCGACGATGGCGGTCTTGCCCACGCCGGGCTCGCCGATCAGGACGGGATTGTTCTTCGTGCGACGCGACAGCACCTGCATCACACGCTCGATCTCGCGGGTGCGGCCGATGACCGGGTCGAGCTTGCCCTCCCGCGCGAGCTGGGTCAGGTTGCGCCCGAACTGGTCGAGGACCGCGGAGCCCTTCGACTCCTCGGAACCGCCGGAGACGCCGGCCTTGGTCTGTCCGGAGCCGGCCTCGCCGCCGGCGTACCCGGACAGCAATTGGATCACCTGCTGTCGTACGCGGTTCAGGTCGGCGCCCAGCTTCTGCAGCACCTGCGCTGCGACGCCCTCGCCCTCGCGGATCAGGCCGAGCAGGATGTGCTCGGTCCCGATGTAGTTGTGTCCCAGCTGCAGCGCCTCGCGCAGCGACAGCTCGAGGACCTTCTTGGCACGAGGCGTGAACGGGATGTGTCCGGCGGGAGCCGTCTGGCCCTGGCCGATGATCTCTTCGACCTGGTCGCGGACGCCCTCGAGCGAGATGCCCAGCGACTCGAGTGCCTTCGCCGCGACACCCTCACCCTCGTGGATGAGGCCAAGAAGGATGTGCTCGGTCCCGATGTAGTTGTGGTTGAGCATCCTCGCCTCTTCTTGAGCGAGGACGACCACCCTCCGAGCCCGGTCTGTGAACCGTTCAAACATTCTTGCCCCCTGGGCGGGTGCTCTCGACGAACTGTAGCACCGGCCTCGTACGTGCGCGCGGGTCAGATCGTCGTGTCGACTTCCCGGCTGGCGTGGCGGCTGGCACTGGTCGGACTCCTGTCGGCGTGGATCTCACGCGCTTTCGGCCTTGTGCGATGACCAGACACCGCGTTGAGGCTCGCAGGCCAACGCTAGCCTGCAGTGTGCCAAGCGTCACCCGGTGGTGACCGGGTGAGAGTTGGGTGAACACACCGGAACCGCGCAACTACGGCGTTTCGCAGTCGAACAATCACTTGGGAACACCACAGGCCCCGTACGACGGATCTCCACCTTGACCGACGTCGCCTCCGCACTGACAGACATCGCCGCCGAGCTCGCCGTCCCCGTCGGCGAACTCGACGCCTTCGTGTTCCGCCGCGTCGACGGTGGCCGCATGGTGCATCTGGGTGGCGGCGGCCGGGCCCACGGGTGGGCCGGGGTCATCGAGATCCACCTCGAGTCCGAGCCGTTGATCAGACACGCCTGGCAGATGCGCCGCCCCGTGGTCGAGGCGGGTCCGAGCACCACGCGGGCGTTCGGCCCCTACTGGGCGACCTCGACGATCATCGTGCCGCTGCAGCCGGACCAACTCGTGGTGTTCGGCTCGACCGACCGGATCCGGGTCCCCGACGCCCAGACCATCGAGGACCTGTCGTGGCGGCTGGCCGCGCAGGTCGCTGCGGTGTCGCCGGCCAAGCGTCTGGCCGACGAGCTCGAGATGCTCCACGCCGTGCGGCGGGCCACCGCCACGACCGCCACGACCGTGCAGGACGCGGCCGAACACATCGTGACCGCTGCTGCCGAGGCGCTGTCGTGCGAGCTTGGCCTGCTGTGGCTGCCGGCGTGCGACGTGCTGGCCGTCGTCGATCGCGGACCGATGACGGCGTTGCCGAAGGTCACCGCGGACAGCCCGCCGGACGGCGACGGCCTCGCCGTCATGATGGAGCAGCTGCTCGCGCACAGGGAACTGCTGCCGAGGTGTCAGCAGGACAACGCCCTGAGCCCCCTGCCGTCGCCGCTCGACGCCGGCAGCGCCGTCGTCGCGTGGTACGCCGTCGAACTCATGGAGCCCGAGGACGGCCTGCTGCTGCTGTGCCACACCGTGGCCAAGCCCCGGGGCTTCACGCTGCTGTGTCAACAGATCGGCAGCCGGATCGCGGAAGCGGCGGCGACACCCCTGGCGACCGCAGTGGCCCACGAGCGCCTGAACGTCGAGCTGGCACGAGCCAGCGACGAGGCCCGCCGTGACCCGCTGACCGGGACCGCCAACCGCTTGGCCTGGCAGGAGGCGCTGTCAGAGCTGATGCGCGACCGGCGCGGAGACTCGGCGTCGGTCATCATGCTCGACCTCGACGAGCTCAAGCAGGTCAACGACGAGTACGGTCACCGCGCCGGCGACGACATGCTGCGCGCCATCGCCGCCGTGCTGCTGGGCGCGACACGCGCCCGCGACGTGGTGGCCCGCGTCGGCGGTGACGAGTTCGCGATCCTGCTGCCCACGACCGACGAGACCGACTGCCGCAACATCGTCGACCGCATCGGGGAACGCATCGCCGATCTGCAGCCGATCGGCCAGCACGCGATCACGGCATCGATCGGCTGGGCGAGCTGCACTGGGCCAGGCAGCCTCGACGAGGTCCTCCGGGCGGCCGACCGCCGGATGTACGAAGCGAAGAACGCCCGCACGCAACGCTGACTCACCCTGAGGTGTCGGGTCGCAAGGTCGGAAACAGTATGACGTCGCGAATCGTCTGGACGTCCGCGAGCAGCATGATCAGGCGGTCGACGCCGATGCCGAGCCCGCCCATCGGTGGCATGCCGAACTCCATTGCCCGCAGGTAGTCCTCGTCGACCGGCATGGCCTCGTCGTCGCCGGCCGCGCGGGCACGTGCCTGGTCCTCGAACCGGACCCGCTGATCCTCGGGATCGATCAGCTCGCTGAACGCGTTCGCGGCCTCGCGTCCAGCGATGATCAGCTCGAAGCGCTCGGCGACCCATGGGTCGTGCCGATGCCTGCGCGCCAGTGGTGAGACCTCCACGGGGTAGTCGACGACGAACGTCGGTTCCCACAGGGTGGGCTCGACCAGACGGTCGCGGAGTTCCTCGATGATCTTCCCGGCGCCCCAGCCATCCTCGACGGCGACGCCGCTGGACGCGGCGATCTCGCGGGCCTGTGCGACCGGCATGTCGTAGTCGAGGTCGGGCCGACCGATCGCCGACCGCACGAGCTCCAGGACCGTGCGGCGGGGCCAGCGACCCGCCAGATCGAGCTTGCGACCGTCGTACGTGAGCGTCGTCGTCCCCAGCGCATCCAGTGCCGCGCGCTGCAGCAGGGCCTGGGTCAGCTCCATCATGTCGTGGTAGTCGGCGTACGCGGCGTAGCTCTCGAGCATCGTGAACTCTGGGTTGTGTCGCGTGGACAGCCCTTCGTTGCGGAACACGCGGCCGATCTCGAACACGCGCGGCATACCGCCGGCGACCAGCCGTTTGAGATACAGCTCGGGAGCGATCCGTAGGTACAGGTCCATGTCGAGGGCGTTGTGGTGGGTCACGAACGGCCTGGCCGCTGCACCACCCGGCTGGGTGTGCAGCATCGGTGTCTCGACCTCGACGTACCCGCGTGCGGTCAGCTCGTCGCGCAGCGCCGTGATCGCCCGACTGCGGATCGAAAAGACCCGTCGGGCATCGGGGTTGACGGCCAGGTCGACGTGGCGCTGGCGGTACCGCGTCTCGACGTCACGCAGCCCGTGCCACTTGTCGGGCATCGGACGCAACGACTTGCTGATGAGGCGCACGTCGTCGGCCATCACGGACAGCTCGCCACGGCGCGACCTGACCACCTCGCCGGAGGCAGCGGCCCAGTCGCCGACGTCGAGTTGGCCGACCCGCGCCATGCCGTCGTCGCCGAGCACCGCCAGCTGGCACATGACCTGCAGCTGGTCGTCCGCCTCGGCGAGCACCAGAAAGACCAGCTTGCCGTGTCCGCGCCGCGCGACCAGCCGGCCCGCGACCGCCACCCGGTGCGCGGAACCCTCGCCGGGGGCGATCTGGTCGCGCCAGCGCTCCGCCACGTCCGCGATCCCGCTGTCGACGCCGGCGTCGACCGGGTACGGATCCCGGCCCTGCTCACGCAGCGCGCGCAGCTTCGCCCGGCGCTCGTCCATCAGCGCGTCGAGACGGCTGCCGGTCTCGTCACTCATCGATTGGCCTGTTCGGAGCCTGGTTCCACTGCGGCACTCATCGCCTCTTGGACACCGATCGTCGCCGCGTCGCAGCGGCACCTCCGCCCGGCGCATTCGTCGGACCTGTCACGGCTGGCGCCGCGGTGCTCTACGGTACGCGCTCGACGTGGCAGCCTCCGCCGGCCTGCGCCGCCCGGCGCCCGGTCGCGGTAGGGGCCGCGAGCCGGAAGACGACGTGTGCGGCGCGACCTCGACGTCTACGTACTGTGCTCCGTGACGCTCCAAGGCTGACGGCCCTCGGTGGGACGCTCGCCGCACGTCAGATGTCGCCGAGGCTGTTACACCAGACGCTGTGCGATCTCGGCGTTGAGGTCGTCGCGTGTGACGCCGGACGCGTCGAGCAGCGCGTCGACCTGTTCGTCGGGCCGCAGCAGCAGCGCCAGCAGGATGTGGCCGGTGCCCACGGCGGCGTGGTCCCGGTGCTGTGCCTCCTCGGCGGCCCGGTGCAGCGCATCGCGGGCGGCGTCGGAGTAGCTCAGGGCCGAGGGTGGTTGCGGCTCCGATTCACCCTGCGCGCCGGGTGGCTGGAGCGCTCGTGGGTCGAGCCCCGCCGCGCGTAGTGCGCCGTTACCCGGTCCCGGCACCGACGCGACCGCCACGATCAGATCACTCGTGTCGATGACCACGGCGGCGCGCCGCCTGGCCGACCGCCGCGCCGCAGTCAGCGCGTCCCAGGCCCCGTCGTCGAACTGCTCGAGCGGAAACGGTTCCGACGACTCCTCCGATTCCGTGAACGGGTCGAGGACCGCGCTGCGGCGCCGCCCGAACGACCTGCGGGGCTGACCGCGCGGCGGTCCTGCCGGTCCGATCTGATCCATGACCGCCAGTCGCACGCTGTCGAGCGGGGTTCCGAGGCTCACCAGCACCTGCGCCCCCGCCCCTTCACCCTCACGGATCAGGCCGAGCACGACATGCTCGGTCCCGATGTGGTGGTGACCCAGTTGCAGCGCCTCACGCAGCGCCAGCTCGAGCACCTTCTTGGCCCGCGGCGTGAACGGTATGTGCCCCGCCGGGGCTGCCTGACCGCGGCCCACGATCTGCTCCACCTGCCCGCGCACGGCATCGAGTTCGACTCCGAGGGCCGCGAACACCCGTGCGGCGACACCGTCGTCCTGGCGGACCAGGCCCAGCAGGATGTGCTCCGTGCCGATGTAGTCGTGATCGAGCATCCGCGCCTCTTCCTGGGCGAGGACCACTGCTCCGCGTGCCCTGTCGGTGAAGCGCTCGAACATCGGCTTCCCTCTCACGTCCTATGCGGATTCTCCCGCGACGGCACCACGGGCAACCCCGACGACCTGTTGGCTCCAGCAGCGTAATCGCGATCGCGGGTACCTCCATCCCGACCCTGTGGTCAGGTGCACCTTGTCACCACCGGACGCGACCGCCGCCACCACGTGAGCGCGTCGTCGACCTGCGCCCGCGTCGGCGTGAAGACCTGGCCGGCGTCATGCGAGACGGTTCCTGCCCCGCAGCGACGCGTCGACCACCTGGACCGGATGCACCACGGGGACGTCTGCGTCGAGGTACCGCGCGATCTGCAGCATGCAGCCGGGGTTGGCGGTGACCACCGCGTCCGGCGCGACCGCGGCGACCGTGGCCGCCTTGCGCACACCCAGCTCCGAGGCCGCCTCCGGCTGCAGCAGGTTGTAGATCCCAGCCGAGCCGCAGCAGATGTCCGGCTCGGCGAGCTCGACGAGCTCGAGGTCGGGGATCGCTCGCAACGCCGCACGTGGCTGGCTGCGGATCCCCTGCGCGTGGGCCAGGTGGCATGCGTCGTGGTAGGCCATCCGACCGGGGATCGGGTGCCGCGCCGCACGCGGCTCCAGCTCGTCGAGCAGCTCGCAGATGTCGCGCACCTTGCGCGAGAAGGCCACCGCGCGCCCGGCCCACTGCGGTTCGTCGCGCAGCAGGTGGCCGTACGCCTTCAGCGTCGAACCGCAGCCGGCGGCATTCACCGCGATCGCGTCGACGTCGGCTGACTCCATGGTCTGGATCATCCTGCGTGCGTACGTCAGTGCCGCGTCCTCCTCGCCCGCGTGCTCCAGCAGCGCGCCGCAGCAGCCCTGCGCTCGGGGGATGACGACCTCGCAGCCCTCCATCGCAAGCACCCGCGCGGTCGCCGCATTGACGTCGCCGAAGTAGACCGACTGCACGCACCCGGTGATCAGGCCGACGCGGCGGACCGGCGCCGGCGTTGCGGCCTCGCCTGGTAGCCGGCGGGGTGCGACACGCGCGGGTAGGTGCCGCCGGATGTCGCGCAACGACACAGCGGGCAGCAACCCCTCCAGCGCCCGCACACGCACCGGCAGCCGTTCGTACAGGCCGGTGCGGCGCAGCACGTCGCCGAGGCGCAGGCGCTGGTACAGCAGACCCAGCAGGGCAGCGAAGCGCAGCCGGCGCGGGTGCGGGAACAGCGCGAACACCGTCCGCCGGAACCAGCGCTCCTGCGCGGTGCGGGGGTGGTGGCGTTCGATCTGTGGCCGCGTGGCCTCGATCAGCTGGTCGTACTGGACGCCCGATGGGCAGGCGGTGACACAGGCCATGCAGCCCAGGCAACGGTCCATGTGGGTGACGAACACGTCGTCGAGCGGGATGTCGCCGGTGGAGGCGAGCTCCATGAGGTAGATGCGCCCCCGCGGCGAGTCCATCTCCTCGCCCCACAGCGCGTAGGTGGGACAGGTCGGCAGGCAGAACCCGCAGTGGACGCAGTCGGCGAGCAGTTCGGCCGACGGCGGCCGAAGGGCGTCGAACGAGCTGTGCCCGTCGTGTCGGCCGGTCTCGACGGGCCCCGGGCGTTCGTCGGGCGCGGCAGCCGCAGCGGTGTCTGCCATGGCTAGAGCCCTCCCACGAAGCGCCCCGGCGCGCACCGGCCAGCTGGGTCGAGCCGCCGCTTGACCTGCCGCATCAACTCGATCGCGGACGGCCTTGGTCCCCACACGTCGATGCTGCCGACAGCGTCGGGCACCGTGCGCCGCACGACCGCGTGCCCACCGAGTGCGGACAGCGTGGCGCGCCAGCCGTCCACGAACGCCGCGTGACCGCCGGCGTCGCCCCCCGACACCCGCGCCGTGAGCACGCCCACCAGCACGTGCGCCTGCAGCTCGGCGTGGACACCCGCGCGCTCCGCCTCGTCGGCACACGCCCGGGCGGCCAACGGCAACTGGGTTGGCAGGCACGCACCACGAACGACGGTCTGGCCTTCCGCACCGGCCAGCCCGTCGGTCAGTCGCCGCCACACCGCGTCAGGGTCATCGACCTCGTCGAGCGGCAGGTCCGCCGACACCCGCTCGGCGAGCACCGTCGCGGTGCGCTCGACCTGCGCCCTGACCGCCGCAGCCTGGCCGGCGTACTCGAGCCACAGCGCACCGTCGGCCCACTCGAGGGCCACCGGCTCGACAGGCGCGGCACCGAGCGCGACGCCGACGCGCGACGCGGTCGTGGCGTCGGCGGGCATCCGCAGCGTCGCCGCGGCCTGGGGTCGCGGGTGCACGCGCAGCACGAGTTCGACGACGAGCCCGAGCGTCCCCAGCGAGCCGCACAGCAACTTGGCCATGTCGTAGCCTGCGACGTTCTTGATGACGTGGCCGCCTGTGCGGCCGACCGAGCCGTCGGACAGCACGTAGGTCGCACCGATCACCAGGTCGCGCATCGTGCCGTGCGCCGTTCGCCGGGGCCCGGCGTCGCCCGCAGCGAATATCCCGCCGACGGTTGCGCCGTCCCCGGCGTGCGGTGGGTCGATCGCCAGCCACTGGTCGTGGGCCGCGAGCGTGCTCTGGAGCTGCGCCAGCGGCATCCCGGCCTGCACGGCGACGGTCGCGTCGGCAGCGTTGTACGCGAGCAGTGCGGTCATGCCGGTCGTGTCGATGACGACGTCGACCCCGGCCGGCTCGGCGCCCCAGCTCAGCTTGGTTCCGGCGCCGCGGAACAGGATCGGCCCTGTGGTGTCCAGCATCGCAGCGCGGGCCCCGGCCAGGCCCGCGGGCCGCGCGGTTGTCGCGGTGTCGGTGCTCACAGCCGCTCCGCCAGGCCCGCCGCTTCCAGCGGGTGCGGGCGGTACGGCCCGGGTCGCTCGCCACACAGCCGTGGGGTCGGGAACAGCTTGCCGGGGTTGCACAGGCCGTCGGGGTCGAAGGCCTCGCGGAGGCGTTTCATCAACGCGAGATCCTCCTCACCGAACATCTTGGGCATCGAGCACGCCTTGTCGGTGCCGACGCCGTGCTCGCCGGTGATCGAGCCGCCGGATTCGACGCACAGCTCGACGATGCGGATGGCCAACTGCTCAGCCTCGTCGGCTTCGCCCTCGTTGCGGCCGTCGTAGAGGACCAGCGGGTGCAGGTTACCGTCGCCGGCGTGGAACACGTTGGCGACCCGGTACCCGGTCTCCTCGCTCATCTGGGCGATGCGTTCGAGCACCGCCCCCAACCGGGTCCGCGGGATCACCCCGTCCTGCACGAAGTAGTCGCGCGAGAGCCGGCCCATCGCGGCGAACGCAGCCTTGCGTCCCTTCCAGATCAGCGCCCGCTCCTCGGCGTCCTGCGCGATGCGGATGCTGGTCGCGCCCGCCTGCTCGCAGTGGCGCCGCACCTCGCCGAACAGCGCCGAGACCTCGGCCCGCGGGCCGTCGAGCTCGACGATGAGCACCGCGCCGGCCTCGAGGTTCAGCCCGACGCCTGCGTCCTCTTCGCAGGCCCGGATCGCCAGTTCGTCCATCATCTCCATCCCGGCGGGGACCACGCCCGCGGTCGTGATCGCGGTGACCGCATCGCCGGCCTCACGGGGGGTGTCGAAGTCGGCCAGCAGTGTCTCGACCGCCTCCGGACGGCGGAGCAGCCGCACAATGACCTTGGTGGCGATGCCCAGCGTGCCCTCCGAGCCGATCACGACGCCGCGCAGGTCGTATCCGGGGGCGTCGGCCACCGCGCCGCCGAGCTGCACGATGTCACCGGCGGTCGTGACGAACTCCAGTCCCTGCACGTGGTTCGTGGTGAACCCGTACTTCAGGCAGTGCACGCCGCCGGAGTTCTCAGCGACGTTGCCGCCGATCGAGCAGACGATCTGGCTGGATGGATCCGGGGCGTAGTACAGCCCGTGCTCGGCGACGGCCGCCGAGATCGCGGCGTTCGTCACGCCGGGCTCGGCGATGAGATACCTGTTGTCGAGGTCGACGTGGAGGATCGAGCGCATGCGGGTCAGCACGACCAGCACGCCGTCAGCGTGCGGGAGCGCACCACCCGACAGCCCGGTACCCGATCCCCGGGCGACGAAGGGCACCCCGTCCCGACGGCACGCCCGCACCACCGCGGCCACCTGCTCTGCCGTCGTCGGGAGCACGACCAGGGCGGGTCGCACGCGGTGCCCGGTGAGCCCGTCGCACTCGTAGGTGCGCAGCTGCGGCCCGGCGCTGATGACACCGTCGGCGCCGAGCAGGCCGGTGAACTCGTCGCGGAGCTGAGCGATGGCCATCGGGGCCTCCCTGCGTGCCGGAGTCCGACGATATGGGTCGTGCACGAGCTGTCAATCCCCGGCCGGGGACCGGCGGTCCGTGCGGGCCGCCGGACCTCGGTCGCCCGGCGGTGGCGGGCGACCTCGGTCCATCCCGGGCGTCAGCGTCCGATCTCGACGCCGGCCAGGTGCTCCAACGCCTTCGCGAGCGCATGGTTGCCCTCGGCGCCCAGGCCGCGTCGCTGCAGCGTCGCGTACAGCTGCGCGACGAGGCTGGTGCCCACGGCCGGCAGCCGCAGACGCTCGAACGCCTCGAGCACCAGTCGCAGATCCTTCTGCTGCAGGTCGATCGTGAACCCAGGCGACCAGTCGCGGTTGATCACCTGCGGTGCGCGGTTCGACAGCATCCAGCTGCCCGCTGCGCCGCCGGACACGGCATCCAGCGTGCGCTGGAGGTCCAGCCCTTCGGCGGCCGCCAGCAGCAGCGCCTCGCTGACGCCGAGCATGTTGTGCACGACGAGGATCTGGTTGACCAGCTTGACCGCCTGACCCGCGCCGTGGTCGCCGACGTGGGTGACGGCCGATCCCATCGCGTCGAACAGCGGACGGGCGCGCTCGAACTGCTCCGCCGGGCCACCGACCATGATGCTGAGCGTGCCGTGCGCCGCGCCCTCGCTGCCGCCACTGACCGGCGCATCGAGCATCTCCACGGAACGCTCAGCCAGGCGCGCGGCGATCATGCGGGTGGCGTCCGGACTGACGGTCGAGCAGTCGATCACCAGCGAGCCGCGCGCCGCGCCGTGGATGACCCCGTCGTCACCGGTCAGCACCTGCACGACGTCGGGTGTGTCGCTGACGCAGGCGACCACGATGTCAGACACGGCGGCGACGCCCGCCGGCGACCCGGCCCGCGCCGCGCCCGCTGCGACCAGTTCGTCGGTCCGCTCGGGCGTGCGGTTCCAGACGGTCACCTCGAACCCGGCGTCGAGCAGGTTGCGACTCATGCCCCGCCCCATGATCCCGAGCCCGATGAATCCAATGCGTTCAGTGCCCATGGCCCAGTCACTCCGATATCGTCGGGATCCTCGCGGATCGCCATCGCGGGACCACCGGCCATCCCGTCCGTTGCTCACGAGGGGTCGAGCACCAGGAGCAGGTCGCCGGGCTCCACCGCCGTGCCGCTCGACGTCACCACGCGGACGACCGTGCCGGCCCGCGGGGCGCTGATGTTCGACTCCATCTTCATCGCCTCGATCGACCCGAGCTTGGCACCGGCACCGACCGTGTCACCGGCCGCCACGGTGATCGTCACCACCCCGGTCAACGCGGCGGCGACGTGCGCGGCATCGTCGGGGTCGGCGCGCTCGACCGGATCGGGGTCCGCCTCGATCGACCGGTCTCTGGCGTCCACCGGTCGGCTCTGCCCGTTGAGCGCGCAGACCACCGTGCGAATGCCCTGCTCGTCGGGCTCGCCGACGGCCTCGAGCTCGATGAACAGCCGCACCCCCGGGCTCAGGTCGATCTGCAGCTCGCGATGCCCGACGAGCCCACCCAGGAACGCCCACGTCGGCACGACCGCCAGCTCGCCGTACCGTTCGCGCATCTGCAACCGCGCGGCGGCCGGGCCCGGGAACAGCAGCGCGTTGAGCAGGTCCTGACGCGCACGGCCCCGCAGGTCACGCAGGTCGCGTTGCTCCGAGGTGGTCAGTTCCGGTCGATCCTGACGGTCGCCGTGCGCACCGAGCACCTGCCGCCGCAGCGGCTGGGGCCAGCCGCCCGGTGGATCACCGAGCTCGCCGTGCAGGTACCCGACGACGCTGTCGGGCAGGTCGTAGCGACCCGGGTCGTCGGCGAGCTGGTCCGGGCTGACTCCCGCGCTGGCCAGGTACAGAGCGAGGTCGCCGACGACCTTGCTGGTCGGCGTCACCTTGATCAGGTCGCCGAGCAGGTCGTTGCAGCGCCGGTACAGCTCGGCGAGTTCTTCGAACCGGTCTCCGAGGCCGAGCGCCATGGCCTGCTGGCGCAGGTTGGACAGCTGCCCACCGGGTATCTGGTGCCGGTACACCGCGCCGGTCGGCGACCGTAGCCCCGCCTCGAACGGCGCGTACTGATCGCGCACGGCCTCCCAGTACGGCTCGAGGGCGGTCAACGCGCCGAGTTGCAGGCCGGTCGCGCGGGACGTGTGGTCGGTGGCGGCGACCACGGCGGCGATGTTGGGCTGGCTGGTCATCCCCGACAGCGGTGCCGCGGCAGCGTCGACCGCGTCGACCCCGGCCGCGATCGCCGCGAGGTAGGTGCCCAGCTGCCCGCCGCTGGTGTCGTGGGTGTGCAGGTGCACCGGCGGCGCGAAGCGCTCGCGCAGCGCCGTCACCAACGTCCTCGCGGCGGGCGGGCGCAACAGGCCGGCCATGTCCTTGACGCACAGCAGGTGGACGCCGGTGTCGACCAGTTCCTCGGCGACACCGAGGTAGTAGTCGAGCGTGTAGACCCGCTGCGCGGGATCGGACAGGTCGCCGGTGTAGCAGATGGCCCCTTCGGCGACCGCCCCGGCGTCGAGAACCGCCGCGATCGCCGCCCGCATGGCGTCGACGTTGTTGAGCGCATCGAAGATCCGGAAGATGTCGATCCCCGTCGTCGCCGCCTCGGCTACGAAGGCGCGGACCACAGCCGGCGGGTAGGCCGTGTAGCCGACAGCGTTGCGCCCGCGCAGCAGCATCTGCAGGCAGATGTTGGGAACCGCCGCGCGCAGTGCCGCCAGCCGATCCCACGGGTCCTCGTGCAGGAACCGCAGCGCCACGTCGAACGTCGCGCCACCCCACATCTCGAGGCTCAGCAGCTGGGGCAGCCGTGCCGCCAGCGACGGCGCGACCGCCAGCATGTCGTACGTGCGCATGCGCGTCGCGAGCAGCGACTGGTGCGCGTCGCGGAAGGT
The DNA here is from genome assembly GCA_024644015.1 of Nitriliruptorales bacterium. Classification (GTDB taxonomy): domain Bacteria; phylum Actinomycetota; class Nitriliruptoria; order Euzebyales; family JAHELV01; genus JAHELV01. Next base: position 33,439 of record JAHELV010000012.1, on the reverse strand, counting down.
CGTGTCTGTCACGCCGAGCGCGTCGCGGTCACGCAGCCAGCGCGCGAAACCCGACGGGCCGAGCGACCGCAGCTGGTCGCGGCTGCCGCGTCGGTGCGGTTCGTCCTCGATCGACGGCAGCTTCTCGCACGGATCGATCCCGCCCGGGGCGACGCCGTGCGGACGGTTCACGGTCACGTCGGCCAGGAACTCCAGCAGGCGGGTGCCCCGGTCGCGCCCGGCGTCGACGCTGACCAGGTCGGGGTGGTCGTCGATGAAGCTGGTCGACAGGCGACCGGCGAGAAGGTCGGGGTCGGCCAGCAGGGCCCCCAGGAACGCCGTGTTCGTGGCGACGCCACGCACGCGGAACTCGGCCAGGGCACGACGGGCGCGGCGCGCGGCCGCGGCGAGGTCGTGGCCACGCGCCGTCAGCTTGACCAGCAGCGAATCGAAGTACGGACTGACGCTCGACCCCACATAGGCCGAGCCGGCGTCGAGACGGATGCCTGCGCCGGATGCGGACCGGTACGCGGTGATCCGACCGGTGTCGGGGCGGAAGCCGTTGGCAGGATCCTCCGTGGTTATGCGGCACTGGATCGCCACGCCGCGGGTGGTGATCGTCTCCTGCGTCAGGCCGAGATCGTCGAACGACGCGCCGGCGGCGATGCGCAGCTGCGCCTGGACCAGATCGACGTCGGTTATCTCCTCGGTGACCGTGTGCTCGACCTGGATCCTGGGGTTCATCTCGATGAACACGAAGCGACCGTCCGGGGCCACCAGGAACTCCACGGTGCCGGCGTTGCGATACCCGACCGCTCGCGCGAAGCGCACCCCGGCGGCGCAGATCCGCGCGCGCAGCTCAGGATCGAGGTTCGGCGCCGGGGCCATCTCGAGGACCTTCTGGTTCCGGCGCTGCACCGAGCAGTCGCGTTCCCACAGGTGCACCACCGCACCCGCGGCGTCCGCCAGCACCTGGACCTCGATGTGGCGCGGGCGTGTCACCGCCTGCTCGAGGAACACCCGGTCGTCTCCGAAGGCGCCACCGGCCTCGCGGATCGCGGTCTCGACGGCGCCGGCGAGATCCGCGGCGGACGACACGAGACGCAGCCCCCGACCGCCGCCGCCGGCCGCCGCCTTGACGAACACCGGGAAGCCGAGCCGCTCCGCGGCGGCGGCTGCCTCGTCGACGTCGGCGACGATGTCGCTGGCGGCAAGGACGGGCAGGCCGGCGTCGGACGCGATGGCACGGGCCTCGGTCTTGTCGCCGGCGCGCCGGAGCACGTCGGAGGACGGGCCGACGAACGTGACACCCGCTGCGCCACAGCGTGCAGCGAACTCGGCGTTCTCGGCGAGGAAGCCATAGCCGGGGTAGATGGCGCCGGCTCCCACCCGCCGGGCCAGCGCAATGATCGCATCGGCGTCGAGGTAGGCCCGTACCGGGTGGCCCGGCTCACCGATGCGGTACGCCTCGTCGGCCTTCAGCCGGTGCAGCGAGTCGCGGTCCTCGTGGGTGTAGATGCCCACGGTCCGCAGCCCCAGCTCGGTGGCGGCGCGGAACGCGCGGATGGCGATCTCGCCGCGGTTGGCGACCAGCACCGTGTCGAACATCGTTGGCCGTCCTTTCGCGTGCGGCGTCGGAGGCGAAGGTGGGCTGGGGATCGGAGCGTGACGTTGGGGCTGCGCGTCCGAGCGTCGTCACCCGGCCAACGCGCGGGCGGTCGTCAGATCGGGGCCGACGCCAAGGCGCACCTCCTCACCGGCGCACATGACCACAGCGGTCTGCCGCGGACCCTCGCGGACCAGGCGTTCATCCCGGCGCGTCGGCGCGTCCGTGCCGTCGGGGAAGGCACGCTCGTACCAGGTGGTGACGGCGTCGCACAACCGAGCGTCGGGCTGCTGGGTCAGCGCGACGCCGACGGCGGTGTCCGCGTCGCGCGTCCACAACGCCACCTCGCCCCCGGTCCACGCGAGCGCCAGGTCACGCGCGCCGTCGAGCGCACGGGCAGTGTCGTCGCCAGGCGCCTCGAACAGCCAGAGGAGGTCGGCGGCGCCCAGCGTCGTCGTGCGCCGCCGTTGCCATCTGCCGCCCAGCTCTCCGGGGTCGCGGGGATCGACCGCACCGGTGCCATAGCGCTGTGGGTCGAGGATCTCGGCGCTGGTGGTCGGCAGCTTCCCGTACAGCGCGTCGACCGCGTCCCAGCCCCCTGCGATGTACCGGGCGCACGTGAACCGGAGTCCCGCCAGGTACGGGAACTGGAGGCTCTGCGCGAGGTAGTGCGGCACGTCGTCCAGCTGGCGCTGCGCGGCCAGAGCGTCGGGGTCGGCGCTGAGGCCCAGCTGCTCGGACAGGTTGAGCCCGACGATCGTGAACTGCTGCTGCGTCAGCGTGGCGTCTCCCTCGACGACCGCCAGCGCCGCCAGCGCGGCGTCAGCCTCGTCGGTGTTCTCGGTGACCTCGACCGGCAGCTCGAGGGCCTGGTCGGCCAGAGCATGCTCCAACTCGTGCGCGAGCGTCGACTGTGCGGAGGGTGTCAGGCCGTCGCCGGACCCGTCCCGACGCACGACGAGCTCGCCGGTGTCCGGGTCGTAGAAGCCGGCGACCTGATTCGACAGCAGCTCGGTCTGCAGCGCGACGAGATCAATGTCGTCGGGCACAGCGCCCAACGTGGCAAGCAGGCGCGCGTCCAGCCGCGCCTCTTCGGCGTCGTAGTCCTTGCGCACCTCCTTCGTCAGCCGGGACGTCAGCTGCTGATCGTCGAGGAACTCGGGTGTCGGTGCGTCGCCGAACTGCAGCGAGCGCAACCCGGTGACGATCCGACCGATCTGATCGATCTGGTCGGCGGAGCTGGAATCCGGCACGTCCTGGGCGCCGGGAGCACCCGCCGGCTGAATGCACCTGGCGAGTTGCGCGACGTCGCCGCCGAGCAGGTCTTCGAGCCCGGAACCGCCTTCGGGCGACAGGTCACGCAGCGAGTTGTCCCCGCCGGGGTCGACCGGGTTGGTCGATGCCTGCTCGCTGGCCGACGGTCCACGACCGCGCGCCGCGAGCTCGGACTCCAACGACGCGACCTGTCCGCGAATGGTCCGCAACTGGGCCGACCGCACCAGCGCGAAGGTGGTGCTCGCCACCAGGGCGACCACGCCGAGCACCGTGATTGCGATCACGGCCGATCGTGGCATCGCTGGTCCTCTGGGTCGTCGACGTCGGGGCCACCAGCATGCCGTACAGCAGGCTGGCTCACGAACCGACCGCTGCCGCCCGGCCGGGTCAGCGGTTGCGCTCCCACACCAGCCGGAGCCCACGCAGGGTCAACCACTGATCATGATGGTCGATGCAACGGCAGACATCGGTGATGGGTACCGCCAGACCGCCGGTCGCGACGACGACGGGTGCCGCGTCCAACTCCTCGGTCAATGCCTCGACGAGCCGGTCGACCTGACCGGCGAAACCGTATATCGCGCCCGACTGCATCGACTCGACCGTGTTTCGCCCGATCGCGTGGCTTGGTCTCGCCAACTCGACGGCGCCCAGCTGGGCGCCACCGGCGGACAGAGCGGCCATCGACGTCTGCACCCCCGGCGCGATCGCACCGCCCAGGAACGCACCGGCGCCGTCGTAGACATCGAAGCTCGTCGCGGTGCCGAAGTCCACGACGATGCCGGGCCCGCCGTACTTGTCGAACGCCGCGAGTGCGTTGACCAGCCGGTCGGCGCCCACTTCGCGCGGGTTGTCGGTCCGGATCGCCGTCCCCGTCCTGACCCCCGGCCCGACCACCAGCGGCGGGAAGTCGAGGTAGCGGTCGGCCATCTGCCGGAACGCCTCGGTCAACGCCGGCACGACCGACGAGATCACGACGCCGGTGACGCTGCTGGACAGCGACAGGTTCATCAGCGTGAGCAGGCCCTGCAACTGCAGCGCCAGTTCGTCCGAGGTCCGGCGCGCCTCGGTCGACACGCGCCAGTGACGCAGCAGCGCGGTCCCGTCGTAGACACCGACGACGGTCTGCGAGTTGCCGATGTCCATCGCGAGCAGCATCAGCCGACCTCCAGTCGACAGTTGTCGATCAGCCGGGTCCGGCCGACGCGCGCCGCGACGACCGCGCGCGCCCGGGTGTGGCCGTCGCCGGACAACGCTGCCAACGTGTGCTCGTCGACGACATCGGCGTAGTCGACGACGATCCCCTCGCCGTCGCGCAGCACCGCCCGCATCTCGGCGCGTGCCCGATCGGCGTCGCCGGTCCATGCGCCGGCGGCTGCGCGTAGCGCGTGGGACAGCCGCAACGCCCGCAGCCGCTCGGCGTCGGACAGGTACGCGTTGCGGCTCGACAGCGCCAGACCGTCGGCGTCGCGCACGATGGGCATCCCAACGATCTCGACCGGGATGTCGAGGTCGCGCACCATCCGGCGGATCGCGGCCAACTGCTGAAAGTCCTTCTCGCCGAAGTAGGCGAGGTCCGGGCCGACGACGTGCAGCAGCTTGGCCACGACGGTGGTCACACCGGCGAAGTGGCCGGGCCGCGCCGCGCCTTCAAGGCCGTCGGTGACCCCAGCCACCGACACCGTCGTCAGCAGCTTGGCGGTGAACGTCTCGACCCGCGGCGTGAAGACGGCGTCGACTCCCGTGTCGCGCAGCCGCTCCAGGTCACCGGGCAGATCCCGCGGGTAGCTGTCGAGGTCCTCCCCCGGCCCGAACTGCAGCGGGTTGACGAACACACTCGTCACCACCGAACCGCACGCGGCGCGGGCAGCCTCGACCAGAGAGAGGTGGCCGGCGTGCAGCGCGCCCATCGTCGGCACGAGCCCGACCGGCTGTCCCGCGTTCGGCCGCCACCCGCGGATGGCCGCGATGTCCGTGGTGATCAGCATCTACTGGTTCGCCTCCAGGATCCTGCGGACGGCGGCCGCCCGCGTCTCGTCCAGGCCCGCGCGGCGAGCGTAGGACAACGCGAGCAGCGCCAGGGCACGATACGGCGGCACCGCTTCCGGGAGCACCTCCTCGAGATCGCGCAGGTGCGCCTCGACAGTGTGGCGGTCGCCCCGGCGGACGGGTCCGGTCAGCGCCGCCGCACCGCGAGTCGCCGCGTTGGCCGCCGACCGTGTCACCAGCGGCTCGAGAAACCGCTCGGGCGAGGGTATCCCTGCGGCCAGCAGCAGGTCCCGCGCCAGCGACACGACGGCACTCGTGCCGTTGGCGCCGACGGTCAGCCCCGCGTGGTACCGCACACGGTCGGCCTCGCGCACGTCGATCGGCTCGCCTGCCACGGACGTGACGAAGGCGTGCGCCCAGGCACGGTCGCCATCACCCGTGGTGACCGCCCACGCCGTGCCTGGTAGCGCCTGTAGCCCGGCGGCAGGTGTCGGGAACGTCTGGGCGGGGTGGCATGCGGCGACACGGCCGCCGGCGAGCGCGATCGGCCGCAGCACGGCGGCACCATACCGTCCCGACGTGTGGAGCCACCGGCCCTTCTCGCGCACCGCATCCCGCGCCGCCAGGTCCCGGGCCACGGCAGGCAGGTCGTCGTCTGGGATCGTGAGCAGCACCAGGTCGGCCGCAGCGGCCACGTTGGACGCGGACATCGGTTGGGCGCCGGACACCATTGCGACGAAGCGCTCGACTGCATCGGCACCGCTCTCCGGCCGACCCGCGACCGCCACCACCCGGTGACCCGCGGCCGCGAGGGCGGCACCAAGGGCAGTGCCGACCCGACCCGGCCCGATCACGCCGACCGTCGACCACCACTCGTCGCGGGCCGTCATGGGGCGACCACCTGGCGCCCGACCATGACGACGTCGCGCACGGGCGCGCGCGCCGCCAGCAGGCGCACCAGGGAGCGACCATCGGGCAGCCTCGCACCTGGCGCAACCTCGATGAGCGGCACCAGTGCGAAGGGCCGTTCGGCCAGTCGCGGGTGCGGCACCTGCAGGCGCCGGGTTGCGATCCGGCGATCATCGTAGAGCAGGATGTCGACGTCCAGCGTCCGAGGGCCCCACCGGACGGTGCGGACCCGGTCGCGGGCCCGCTCGGTGCGGTGACAGGCACGCAGCAGCCCGAGCGGCGACCTCGTGGTGGCGACCCGCGCCGCCATGTTGAGATACGCGTCCTGATCCGGTCCGCCGACCGGCGCCGTCTCGTAGATGCTCGAGACGGCGTCGACGCGGACCCCGCGCTGGGCGTGAAGGTGCCGGACGGCCGCCTGCAGGTGCGCCAGGCGGTCGCCGACATTGCTGCCGAGGCCGAGGAAGGCGAAGACCTCCCGGCCCGGGGGCAGGAACGCGCTCATGTGACGCGGACGGGACGTACACGGTGCACCGTGACGACGACCGCGTCGACCTCCTCCGGCAGCTCGACCTCCGGCTTGGTGATCCGTACCAGCACACCCGCCACCCGCGAGATCGCCAGCAGCCGGTCGGCGACGTGCGTGGCGAGCGCCTCCAGCAGGTTGAACCGGGTGGTACGGACGAGTTCGGCGACATCCGAGACCAGCTGCGAGTAGTCGATCGTGTCGGCGAGCTCGTCGGTCCGCCCGGCGATCTGCGCGTCGACGTGGAGCACGACGTCGATCACGAACGGCTGCCCCTCCCGCCGCTCACGTTCGTGCACGCCGTGATGGGCGGTGACCCGCAGTCCCAGGATCTCGATCGTGTCGGCACGCCGCGTGCCGCGGCTGTCATCGACCAGCCGGCGCTTGGACCACTCGATCTCACGCATGACGTGCCGCTGCGCGCCGCGGACGGCCGGTGGCGCTCATGCGATCGGAGCGCCGGGTTGCACGTCGTCGTCGACCTGCAGCAGCCGGACGGTGCCGTCAGGGTCGAGCGCGCCGAGCACGAGGAACTGGCTGGTGAACCCGGCGATGCGCTTCTCCCCGAGGTTGACCGCACCGACGACCAGCCGGCCGTCGAGCGCGTCGGCGGGGTAGTTGGTGATCTGGGCGCTGGTCTGCAGCGACCCCACCACCGGACCGAAGTCGACCGTCAGCTTCCAGGCCGGCTTGCGGGCCTCGGGGAACGGCTGCACCGAGGTGACCCGACCGACCCGCATGTCGACGGCGAAGAATCCCTCGGCGCCGACCGGCGGCCGACGATCAAGCTTGCCGGGCGCGTACGGACGCGCGTCGGGATCGATCTGGTGCTGCGCCACGAGCTGCTGTCCTCCGGTGCGACCTGTCGCACAACGGTACCGCCGATCGGCCCGCGAGCGGCGCCCTGCTCACGGCGTTGACGTCACGCAGCCGCGCCGCCAGCCCCGACGCGCATGATGGCGGTGGCGACCTCCAGCGCCTCCCTGGTCTCGGCGACGTCGTGGACCCTCACCATGCCCGCGCCATTGATCGCGGCGACGACAGCGGCCGCCAGGCTGCCCTCCAGCCGATCACCAGGGTCGGTGTTCGTCAGCGCGCCGATGAAGGTCTTGCGCGACGCCCCGACGAGCACGGGGCGGGCCAGCCCGCGTAGCTGGCGCAGGTTCCGCAGCAGCGTCAGGTTGTGCTCGAGCGCCTTCGCGAAGCCGATGCCCGGGTCGACGATCACCCGCTGACGTCGGATCCCTGCGGCTTCGAGGCGGTCCAGGCCGTCCGCGAGGAACTCGTAGACCTCGGCGACGACGTCGTCGTAGCGGGTGTGACGCTGCATGTCCGCCGGTGTCGCGCGCGTGTGCATCAGCACGTAGCCGGCCTCCGACGCGGCCACGACCTCCAGCAGCTCCGGGTACCGCCCGCCGGAGACGTCGTTGACCACCTGGGCGCCAGCGGCGATCGCCGCGTCGGCCACCTCGGCCTTGACGGTGTCGATGCTGACCGTCACGCCGCGATCGGCCAGAGCCGACACCACAGGGATCGCGCGCTTCAACTCGTCGTCGACCGCCACCGGGGCCGCGCCGGGACGACTGGACTCGCCGCCGACGTCGACGATCGCCGCGCCGGCCGCGTGCTGATCGAGCGCCCGCTCGACGGCCCGCCCAGGATGATCCTGCGGGTACAGCAGTCCGCCATCGGAGAACGAGTCCGGTGTGACGTTGATGATCCCCATCGTCTGACACATCGGGCCGAGACGCGCGACCCGGGAGCCGAGCACCACGGTCGGTGCGGGTTCGAGCCAGGCGTCGACCGCCTCGACGACGCAGTCGCGCAGTCGCTCGGCGCGCAGCCGATCCATGCTGCGTCCGGCGGCACGCACCAGCGCCACGACGGTCGAGGTGGCGTGCAGGCGATCCCCGACCCGCTCGACCGTGGCACCAGACGACGCCCACTTCGCGCGCAGACGGTCCGGGTCGTCGAGCCCGGACACCACCAACTTGACCTGTGCGTCGCTGCCCAACGATGCGTCGACGACGCGAACCAACGGCGTCACGAACTTCCCCTCTCGGCACCGTGGTGCCGTCGTGCAGTTGCCTGCCAGCTACGCCGCCCGTGGGTGCCGTGTCACCCCAGATGCGGACGTGAACCCATCGCCAACGCCATCGCCTCGGCGCGTGTCGCCGGGTTGTCCCGGATGATGCCACGTACAGCGCTGGTGACCGTCAACGCGCCGGGCTTGCGCACCCCACGCATCGTCATGCACAGGTGCTCGGCCTCCACGACGACCACCACGCCGCGCGGATCGAGTCTCCGCACCAGCGTGTCGGCGATGGTGGTGGTGAGCCGCTCCTGCATGTTCGGCCGCTTCGCGACCACATCGACCAACCGCGCCAGCTTCGACAGACCGGTCACCTGCCCCCGCTCGTTGGGGATGTACCCGACGTGCGCCCTGCCGACGAACGGAACGAGATGGTGCTCACACACGCTGGCCAGGGAGATGTCGCGCACCATCACGAGCTCACCGTGGCGGGCGTCGAACACCTTGTCGATGACCGCTTCCGGGTCGACCAGAAGCCCGGCGAACACCTCGTCGTACATGCGGGCGACGCGATCGGGGGTGTCGAAGATGCTCGGGTCGTCGGGGTCGAGACCCAACCCTTCGAGCAGCAGCCGGACGCCGGCGACGATCTTGTCGTGGTCGAACGTGCGGTCAGGCTTCACGCCGGTGGTCGCAGCAACGCGCTCGCGGGACCGGTCCCGCAACGGCGGCAGCGCTCCGTCGACGAGCGGGCCGTCGTGCGGCGCGCCCACGTCAGTCACGTGGTGCCGTGGTGTCACCGGTCGTCGTCCGCTCCATGCGCCGCAGCTGCGTGACCACGGTGGACTGTGGCACGGTCGTGGCTTCGCCGTTCATCAGCGGCTTGATCGCACGCGACGGGCGCGCCCTGACCTTGTTGAGGATCGCCTCGAGATCCTCCTTCTCCACGGTCTCGCGCTCGATGAGCGAGTCGGCAAGCTCCTCGAGCACGTCCCGGTTGTTGACCAGGATCTCGAGCGCCTCGTCGTGCGCCTCGTCGATCAGCGCGCGGATCTCGCGGTCGATCTCGATGGCGATCTCGCTGGAGTAGTCGGGCTGGTGCCCGAAGTCGCGGCCGAGGAACGGTTGCGCGTCGTTCTGACCGAGCTTGATCGGCCCGAGCTTCGGGCTCATGCCGTACTGGGTGACCATGTCGCGTGCCGTGGCGGTCGCTTTGGAGATGTCATTGGACGCGCCGGTCGTGAAGTCGCCGATCGTCAGCTCCTCGGCGACGCGTCCCCCGAGCATCATGGCGAGCTGGTCGATCAGCTCGCCCCTGCTGACCAGGTACTTGTCCTCGGTGGGCAACGACAGCGTCCACCCGAGCGCCGAACCGCGCGGGATGATCGATACCTTGTGCACGGGGTCGGCGTGCGGCAGCGCGTGACCCACGATCGTATGCCCACCCTCGTGGTAGGCGATCGTGCGCTTCTCCTGCTCGCCCATGAGGCGCGTCTTGCGCTCGGGGCCACCGATCACCCGGTCGATGGCATCCTCGAGCGACGCCATCGAGATCTCCTTGCTGCCGCCACGCGCGGACAGCAGAGCCGCCTCGTTGACCAGGTTGGCAAGGTCCGCACCGGTGAAGCCGGGCGTGCGACGAGCGATGATCTCGAGGTTGGCGTCGTCGGACATCGGTTTGCCGCGGGCGTGGACCTCGAGGATGGCCTTGCGGCCGACCAGGTCGGGCCGGTCGACGACGATCTGACGGTCGAAGCGGCCGGGCCGCAGCAGGGCGGGATCGAGGATGTCGGGCCGGTTCGTGGCCGCGATGAGAATGACGCCGGTCTTCAGGTCGAACCCGTCCATCTCGACGAGCAGCTGGTTGAGTGTCTGCTCGCGCTCGTCGTGGCCGCCACCCATACCGGCGCCGCGGTGGCGTCCGACCGCGTCGATCTCGTCCATGAAGATGATCGCCGGCGCGTTGGTCTTGGCCTGCTCGAAGAGGTCGCGCACCCGGCTGGCGCCCACACCGACGAACATCTCGACGAAGTCCGACCCCGAGATCGAGAAGAACGGCACGCCCGCCTCGCCCGCTACGGCACGGGCCAACAGCGTCTTGCCTGTTCCGGGGGGACCGAACAGCAGCACGCCCTTGGGGATCCGGGCGCCCATCTGTTGGAACTTCGACGGGTCCTCCAGGAACTCCTTGATCTCGCGGAGCTCCTCGACCGCCTCGGCCGCACCGGCGACGTCGGTGAAGGTCACCTTCGGGGCATCCTTGTTGACCAGCTTTGCCTTCGACTTGCCGAAGCTCGTCAACCGGCTGCCGCCCTGCATCTGGTTCATCAGGAAGAAGAACAGCCCGAAGATCAACACCAAGGGCAGCAGGTTGATCAGGATCGACACGAGCACGCTGCCGCTCTGGTTGTCGACCTCGGCCGTCTCGAAGCCCTCGCGGTCGCGGACCTGGGCGAGCACCCCGGACAGCTCATCGCGGTTCAACTCGGGGTTGTAGGTGGTCGTGTAGCGATCGCCGTTGGTCAGTTCACCCTCGAGCCGGCCGTCGCGGACGAAATCGGTGTAGTTGGCGACCTTGCCCGACTCGGCCTGCGCGAGGAACTCGTTGTACGGCAGCTGCTGCGGGTCGTTGGCTCCACCGAACACCGACACGAGAATGAACGCGACGATGAACAGGACCGGGATCCAGACGAACGGAGCTCGTGTGAGTCTCTGAAAGTTCATCGTGCCCTTCACCGGTCTCGTGCGCCATCGGCCGTGCTTGTGCCGGTCATCGCGGCGCGTCGCCCCTGCCTGCCGTCGGCTGGAACGAACACGGCTCCTCGCATCATCGTAGCAACGTGCCTGCTCGTCGGCCTCCCGGGCCCGACCTCAAGCGGAGTCGGGCGACGCTGCGCCATGCGCACGTGGGCAGCGACGCCGTGCCGCCGCGGGCAACGAACCCGACAGTGCGGCGAGCCGATCGCCCGATGCGAACAGCCCACTGCCCGCGCACCGACGCCAGTGGTGCGCACCCGGATGAGGCGGCCGGGCGCTCAGGACGAGTAGACGGCCGGCGCCAGCGTCGCGATGCAGTCGAGGTTGCGGTAGCGCTCGGCATAGTCCAGACCGTAGCCAACGACGAACACGTCGGGGACCTCGAAGCCCTGGTAGCGCACCCGCAGTTCGGGGCGCGCCGAGGACGGCTTCGCCAGCAGCGCCAGCACCTCGAGCGACTTCGGTCCACGAGCGGCCAGATTGCGCAGCAGGTACTTCAACGTGAGTCCCGAGTCGACGATGTCCTCGACCACCAGGATGTGACGACCGGCGATGTCACGCTCGAGATCCTTGAGGATCCGCACGACACCGGAGGTCTTGGTCGACGACCCGTAACTGGACACCGCCATGAAGTCGACCTCGACGGGCAGCTCGAGGTAGCGCGCCAGGTCCGCCATGACCATGAAGGCGCCCTTGAGCACACCGACGAGCAGCAGTCGCTCGCCGGCGTAGTCGTCGGTGATCTGCGCCGCCAGCTCGCGCAGGCGCGCCTGGATCTGCGGACCGTCGATCAACACGCTCTCGATGTCGTCGCCGAACGCGGGGCGCGGTACGTCACCCGGTTCCGCAGCATCGCCCGAAGTCATCACGCGCCACCAGCCGTCATGTCAGCCGTTCCGCCCTGGTCGTTCGCCAGCCACATCCGCATGCCCGCGGAGGCGCTGCCGTCGCACACCCGCTGCGCGACACCCGGCACCCACAGCGGTTCGTCGTGCTCGTCGACCACGATGGGCACCAGATCGCGACACGCACGCGGCACGTGCGAGTCGACCAGCAGATCCTGAATCTTGCGCATGCCGACACTGCAGCGTAGCCGGTCTCCATCGCGGCGGGCGCGGACCACGAAGTCGACCCCCTGCGCGAGCGCCGCGCCGACGCCGTCGGAGAACACCGCCCACATGCGGGCGCGCGGACCGACGCCCGGCGGCGCAGGCGCGCAACCGCCGGGCGGTACGTCGTCGGCGACGTCGTCAACGCTGGCCGGCTCGGGAGGACCAAGATCGAGCTGAGCGGGATCGGCCGACGGCGGCAACGGCCATGGCCACTCGACGTGGAGGTCGAGCCCGAGTTGGGGCAGACGCGTCGTGCCCGGTACCGCCAGCACCTGCGGCCGCAACGGCTGCAGATCGCCGGGCGCGAACCCGAGCCAGCCGCCGCCGCAGGTGACGAACACGCCGTGGGAAACGTGCATCGCCTCGCCCGGCCCCAGCCCGGCGATGCGCGACACCGCGGCCGCTGACAGGTCGCCGGCTCCGGCCCTGGCGGCCGCGGCGCGCAGCACCCGATTCGAGACGGCGCGCGGCAGGCACTGCAGCAGTTCGAGTCGCACGGCGAGCGTGGCGCCCCACGTGACCGTCAGCCGCTCGCACTGCTGCGCGGCGAGCGCGTCCAGCGCGTCCGCGTCGATCCGTGCCAGGTCGGCCACGCGATTGAGTGCACCGACCACGTCGCCCGGGCCGCCGGCGAGGCGCCCGAGGACCGGCAGCACCTCGTGCCGCGCCCGAGAACGGCGCTGATCCGGATCTCGGTTGCTGGGATCGGCGACCGCCAGCAGTCCCTCACCCACGATGAACGCCGCGACGTCCTCACGGCGGATGCGCAGCAGCGGACGGAGCAGCCGCGCAGCCCGCCGGGACCGCACCGGGCGCATGCCACCCAGGCCACGCAGGCCCGATCCCCGTACCAGGTTCATCAGCACCGTCTCGGCCTGGTCGTCGGCCGTGTGGCCGATCGCGACCCAGCCCGCACCGGTCACGTCCGCACGGTCGAACAGCGCGGCGTACCTCGCCTCCCGGGCCGCCGCCTCCGGGCCCAACCGCCCCACACGGACCTCGACGTGATCCTCGTGGTAGTCGGCCTCCAGTGCGGCCGCGTGCGCTGCGGCAGCACTGGCATCCTCGGCGTCATCGCGCAGCCCGTGGCGGACGTGGAGCAGTTCGAGTCGCAGATCTGGGCGGGCAAGGCTGAGCAGATGGGCCATCGCCGTCGAATCCGGGCCGCCCGACACCGCGACCAGGAGCATGGCGCCGGCGGGGATCGGCGCGCTCGCGCGCCCGACCTCGGCGATCAGCCCGTCGCGGGTCAGCCCGGGGGGCAGCGCACCCACGCGATCGTCGAGGGGCGCCCGCCTGCTCGGTACCTGTCTCCCAGGCTCATCCACCGCGACGCCG
>JAHELV010000012.1:17421-19819 GCA_024644015.1 Nitriliruptorales bacterium | reverse complement strand
CACCTCATCCCCACCCACCGGCTCGCTTGCGCTCGCCCGCGCCACCTCATCCCCACCCACCGGCTCGCTTGCGCTCGCCCGCGCCCGGGGCCTGGATCTCGGAGCGGCGCCCATCGCCTACCCCGACACGCGCCCGACCCACTGCGACGGATCCGCGAGTTCCTCGGGCGTGGGAAGGTGCGCCGGATCACGCCACACCTGGTTGAACACCGCGCGACCGTGCCGGCGGTCGATCTCCAGGATGAACTCCTCGCCGAGCGAGTACTGCTTGGCCTTCATCGAGAGACCCAGCAGCTTGAACAGCATCCGGTCAGCACCACGGCGGCGCCGTTCATTGAGCGCCTGGCGCACGCCCGCCACGTCCTGTGCGCTGGCGTCGCGTTCGGCGAGCAGCTGCGCGCCCCAGTCCATCACGACGTTGCCGTGGCCCTCGAGCAACGACATCATCCCCTGGGCGCGGTCCATGAGGTCGCGCTGGGTCGGGGTCAGCACGGCCTCGAGGAAATGCCGGAGACTGAGGCCCTCCCGGGCGGATCGCAGGACCTCGCCCAGGCGATCGACGATCGTCCTGAGGCGGTCGGGATCGAGGCGGGTCTCCGACAGGTACGTGTCGACGATGTCACGCAGGGTTGGACGCATCCAGTCGACACCCTCGAACTGCAGACGGTGCGCCAACTCGTGGAGCACCACGCCCATGCGGAACGCCGCCGGCGTCATGTCGACCGTCGGCAGGTACTCGCGCTCGAGCTCGATCAGGTTCGGTCCCACCAGCGTCAGTCGGCCGGGAACCTCGTCATCGGGCAGGAGCACCTCGTACTGGCCCAGCACCTTGGTCGACAGGTAGCCGAACACGATCCCCAGCTGGGCGCCGAGCGCTTTGCGGGCCAGCGCCCGATTGACATCGCTGCGGTCCATCAGCTGCGCTGCCAGGGGGTCGACCAACCAGGCGATGCTGTCGAGGTTGGACTTCAACCAGGCTCCGCGCCCGACGACCCGCACGGTTGCCGCAGGCAGATCCGCGCCGAGCCCGGTGACCTCACGGGCCAGACCGTCCGCGCGTGCGGCGGTGTCGTTGAGCTCCGCACGAAGGCGGTCGACCTCGGACCGTGTGACCTCCGGCTGGTCGCGCAGCGCGATCATGCGGGCCACCCGCTCGGCCAACGCCCAGTCGGCGAGTGGGCCGGCGTCGACGTCGGACCTCCTCGCGGAAAGCCCGCTCATATGTCGTCCTTAGCGTCGTTCCTTCGCGCGCCGTTCGGCCGCGAACTTCGGCTGCCACCACAGGTACGCGGCCAGCAGCACGGCAGCCATCACGAGGCCGGCTAGCAGGTTGGGCAGCGACAACCACGGGAAGAAGGACGGCTCCTGATAGGCGTCCGGAAAGAACTCCTGCGCGCGCGGCGAGGCCTGCTGCTGCAGTTCCTCGTAGGTCAGCCGCTCGCCCTCCGCCGGTGGCGTGGCCGCCTCTTCGGTGGCGAGTGCGACGGGAGCGGGGATCAGCAGCCCCGCGAGCATCACCAGCAGCAGCAGCGCCACAGCGCGCACAACGGCGCGCGCCGGCGCTGGGGGGACGTGGTGCGCGGTCATGTGTTCCTCCGCTGCGGATCGTGCGCTGGCAGTCGTGGCCGCAGGAGTGTATCTGTCAGCGGCCTTCCAGCCTACCGGGGGCGCGGCGAACGCCGATCGGGTCCCGTACGCTGTCAGCGACCGACCGTTCCAGCGCGACGTGTGTCCAGTTGGTGCGTCGTACCATCTGCATCGTATGACCGCGTCGACGTCATCGTGATGAGCCCGAAAGAAGCCGATGGCTGCGTTCTTCTTCTCACTGCTCGCGCTGACCGCACTTGCGGGTGCGGTCGCCGTGACCGCGTTGATGGCGGTCGCCCGGCGCGATCCGCAGAGTTCAGCCGCGGCGGTCGTGGCGGATCTCGCGCCGGCTGCGCTGCCCCTGGCCGCCATCATCGCGAGCACCGCCATGTTCGGCAGCCTGTTCTTCTCGGAGGTGCTGGGCTACGTACCGTGCACGCTGTGCTGGTACCAGCGCATCGCCATGTACCCGCTGGCGCCGCTGCTGGGCGTCGCAGCGGTACGCCGGGACCCGTCGATCCGCCCGTACGCCTGGGTGCTGGCAAGCAGTGGTGCCGTGATCTCGCTCTACCATTACGTGATCCAGTGGGTCCCGAACCTGGAGGCGACAGGTTGTGCGGTGGACAACCCGTGCACCGCCGTCTACGTCCGCGAGTTCGGGTTCGTCTCGATCCCGTTCATGGCGCTCGCCGGCTTCCTTGCGATCATGGCGCTGCTCGTGGTGCCCTCGGTCGCCGCCGCGATGACGAGCGGCTCCGACTCGACCGCAACCGTGACGGGATGACGACAGCGACAGGTCACATGACCAGAC
>JAHELV010000012.1:0-17321 GCA_024644015.1 Nitriliruptorales bacterium | reverse complement strand
TGACATGACGACGACTTCCAGCCGCTCGAAGAAGAAAGGCGCCTCGGCGAAGTCCCGGCGCAAGGGGCGCGGCCGCCGGTCGGCACGCGGCGCCAACCTGTACATCTGGGTGTTCCTGGGTGTGCTGGTCGCGCTGTTCGCGGTGCTCGCGTTCGTGTCCCGCTCCAGCGGGCCGGCTGCGACGATCACCAACGCCGAGGTGACCGGCGAGACGCTGCAGCCCTTCAGCACCGGGCTGGACAGTGCCGTCGGCACACCGGCACCGCAGCTGTCAGGCACCACGATCGCCGACGAGCCGATGACGATCGAGCCCGGTGACGGAACCCCGAAGGCGATCGTCTTCCTCGCACACTGGTGCCCGCACTGTCAGCGCGAGGTGCCGGTCGTCACCCAGTGGGTCGCGGACGGTGGCCTACCCGATGGAGTCGAGCTGGTCAGTGTCGCGACCGGCATCGACCGCAACCGGCCGAACTACCCGCCGCAGGCCTGGCTGGAGCGTGAGGACTGGCCCGTTCCGACGCTGGTCGACGGCAACAACGCGGCGAACCAGGCCTACGGTCTGACGTCGTACCCCTACTGGGTGCTGGTTGACAGCGACGGTAACGTCGTGCAGCGCTGGAGCGGCGAGACCACGCCGCAGCAACTCGACGAGCGCATCGGCGGACTCGCCGAGTAGGCACCGGCGTGCGGGTGCGTGGCGCGCGTCCGCTCCCGCACGCAGGTCACAGATCCAGCGCCCGGACCAGGAAGCTCGCCATCTGTCCGCGCGTGACCGGGTCACGCGGGCAGTAGCGCTGGGGCGAGCAACCGTTGGTGATGTTGGCGGCCGCGATGGCCCAGATGCCCTGTGTGTGGACACCGTCGGGATCGACGTCGGCGAAGCGCGGTGGCCCGTCGGGCAGGTCCAGCGCCCGATCCAGGAAGCTGGCCATCTGCGCCCGGGTCACCGGCGTGTCCGGGCAGAACAGGTCCGGCGCGCAGCCATCGGTGATTCCCGCGGCCGCGACCGCCGAGATGCCGGGGGCGTGCGGGTGATCGGTGGCCACGTCGGCGTAGGTCGCACCTGTACCAGCCAGGTCCAGCGCCCGGGCCAGGAATGTCGCCATCTGTCCGCGCGTGACCGCCTTGTCCGGGCAGAACAGGTCCGGCGCGCAGCCGTTGGTGATTCCCGCGGCCGCGAGCGTCTCGATGGCGTCGGCGTGCACGTTCCCGCCGATGTCGTCGAACGACGGGAGGCTGCGTAGGGCGGCGAGCGCGTCGATCCGTCCGCTGCCCAGGCCGGCACCAGCGGCCACGGCGGTGTCGCGCAGCGCAGCGCGGACCGCGGAGGCCGGGGTGGCGCCGCGGACCGACGTCAACAGTGCGGCGGCACCGCTGACCAGCGGTGCGGATGACGACGTGCCACAGAACGACACCGTCGCGTCTTCGAGCCAACCCGCCGGGTTGCAGCCGGGCGCGGCGACCTCGACCCAGTCTCCATAGTTGGAGTAGTCGGCACGCCCGTCGAGCTCATCGAGCGCTGCGACGGCCAGTGCGCGGTCGTCGGCGGCGGGCCACTGCGGTGCCGTGGTGCCGGCGTTGCCGGCGCTGGCCACGACCAGGACGCCAGCGTCGACCGCTGCCTGCAGCGCGTCGTCGAGCAGCGGCATGGTTTCGGGCGCACCGAGGCTCACGTTGACGATGTCGGCGCCGTTGTCGACCGCCCAGGCGATGCCCTTCGCAGCGTCCGACAGGAACCCGTTGCCCGTCTGGTCGAGCACCTTGACCGGCATGACGCGACAGTTCCAGCACACGCCGGCGATGCCGACGGCGTCGCCGGCGGCGCCGGCGATCGTCGCCGCCGCGGTGCCGTGCCCGTTGTCGTCCGATGGGTCGGCGTCGAGGTTGACGAAGTCGTAGCCGTCGACCAGGCGTCCCTGCAGGTCGGCGTTGTCGGGGTCGACGCCCGTGTCGACAACGGCGATCACGACGTCGTCGTCACCCGTGGTCTGCTCCCAGACCTCGTCGACGCGGATCCGGCGGACGCCGTCCTGGTCGGGCCAGCTCGGATCGTCGGGCACGACCGCCGTCGCCCCGGCCGGATTGTCGGACGTCGCGCTGTCCACGTGCACCGGGACGTCGTCGTAGACGGTCGCCACGCGGGGATCGGCGACCAGTGTTGCGCGCTGCGCAGGCGTGGCCTCGGCCACCGCCGATGCGCCCGCATCGCCGGCGAGCGCAAGCGAAGTGACCGCCGGGTCGCCAACGTCGTCGTGACCGATCACCGTGACGTCAGCGGCCGCGAGCGCATCAGCGCGGGCGGTCCCGGAGATGCCCGGAGCGAAGTCAACGACCACCCGCGCGGGCTCCGCTGTGGCGAGCGCGGGCGTAGCGGTGGCGAGCAGTGTCAGCACGACGACGGGGATGGCGTGGCGCAGGGGCCGGCGAACAGGGCGGGTTGGGGTGGCGGCGTTCACATCGCTGCCAGTCGGTCACCGTCGGTGGCGGCTAAAGCGCGTCCGGCTCGTGTCGCTCCGACCGCCGCAGATCTCCGACGCTGTCACCCGTGGGATGCCGGTGGCACCGGCGCTCGCCGTGGCGCCATCGACTCGGCCGCCGGAAATGTCGCGCGCTGACCGCTCGCGCGTCGCATACTCGGCGGCGTGGCCTACGCACTCGAGATGTTCTTCGACCAGCACGCCGAGTCCTCCGTCCGCACGATGTGGGCGAGCCTCGAGGCGCGGGGTGTCCGCAGCATGGCCAGTGTCGGTCACGGCCGGCATCGGCCACACGTGTCGCTGTTGGTCGCGGAACGCATCACGCCGACTCAGGCGCGCACAGCGACCGAACCCCTCGCCGAGGCCAGCGATCTGGTGCTGCGCCTGGGTTCGATCGCGGTCTTTCCGGGCCGTGCGGGCGTCGTGTACCTCAGCGTCGTACCCACGCTCCGGCTGCTGCGGCTGCACAACGCGTTGCACGCCCAGCTGGCCGGCGCCGGTGTCGAGTCGGGACGCCACTACCTGCCGAACGCGTGGGTACCGCACTGCACCCTGGCGCAGGGGCTGGCCCATACCGACCTGCCGGCGGCGGTTCAGGCCATCAAACGGTTGCGTCCGACCGACGCACAGATCACGAGCATCGGCATCGTCGACACCGACACCGGGGACATCACCACGATCGCCGAGCCACGGCACAGCGAACACGCCGACTGACGACGATCCCCAGCGACGGAGGACGGACGACGACGCCCATGCGCAAGCGACGACTCGGCAACAGCGGCGCGCTCGTCAGCGAACTGGCGCTCGGAACGATGACCTTCGGCGCCGAGACCAACGCGGCGGGCGCCAACAAGATCCTTGACGAGTTCGCGTCCGCGGGAGGCACGCTGATCGACACCGCGGATGTCTACAGCGCCGGTGCCTCCGAGCAGATCGTCGGCCGGTGGTTGGCGGCGCGGTCGGACCGCGACGATCTGGTGATCGCCACGAAGGGCCGGTTCCCGGTGACGTCAGACGCCGGTCCCAACGCGCGTGGCGCTTCCCGGGTCTACCTGCAGCGTGCCGTCGACGCGAGCCTGGCGCGGCTCGGCGTGGACGTGATCGACCTGTACCAGGTGCACGGCTGGGATCCGCTGACGCCCCTGGAGGAGACGCTCGCGACGCTCGATCACATGGTGCGGTCTGGCCGCGTGCGGTACGTCGGGCTGAGCAACTACACGGGCTGGCAGCTCCAGCGCGCGATGCTGCTCGCACGACACCGCGGATGGGCCCTGCCGGTGACCGTGCAGCCGCAGTACAGCCTGCTGGACCGAGGCATCGAGTACGAGGTTCTGCCGGTCTGTCAGGTCGAGCAGATCGGCGTGCTGCCCTGGTCTCCGTTGGGCGGGGGCTGGCTGACGGGCAAGTACCGGCGTGACCAGCGCCCCCGCGGCGCCACGCGGCTCGGCGAAGAGCCCGACCGCGGCGTCGAGGCGTACGACGAACGCAACACCGACCGCACGTGGCGGGTGATCGAGGTGGTCTCACGCATCGCGGAGTCCCACGGCGTTCCACCGGCGCGGGTCGCGCTGCGCTGGGTCGCCGATCGCCCGCAGGTCTCGTCGGTCATCCTCGGGGCGCGCACCGTCGAACAACTCCACGACAACCTCGCCGCGTCGGAACTGGCGCTCAGCGACGACGAACGAGCGCGGCTCGACGACGTCAGCGCACCGCAGCGCATCACCTATCCGTACGGGTTGATCGACGAGATGAACGCGGACCGCGACATCGGCGGCTGACCTGCTGGCGCGGGTGCGGCCGGCGGTGTGGAGCGTGGCAACCCACCTGTGGCGTTCCTGCAATACTCCGGTGCCCGCGGTCTGAGATCGAAAGAGTGTGACGCCATGGTCGGTTTGCACAGCGTGGTGCGATGGCTGGTCCTGCTGGCCGCCGTCGGTGGGTTGATCGGCTACGCCAGGGCCCTGGGGTCCAGCGGCTTCGACGCGGTCGCCGAACGGCTGGGCTCGATCTACGCGGCCGCGATCGGCATCGAACTGCTCATCGGCATCGTCGTGTGGCTGATACAGGGCCGCTGGGATGGGGACGACGTGTTCCGGTCGTTCATCCACCCGGTGATGATGATCGCTGCGACCGGCGTGGCATCGGTTGCCGTTGCGCGGGCGCGCCGTACCCGCAACGCGATCGTCGGGCTGATCGGGGTGGCCGCCAGCCTCGTGCTGGTCATCCTCGCGATCCCGTCGGGCACCTGGCCCCTGTGAACCTGCTCGACGTCCTGCCAGGCGCGTGGGTGGGGACGGGCGACGGTCACTATCCGACCATCGAGCCGTTCAGCTATCGCGAGCGGCTGACGTTCGCACAACTGGGCGACAAGCCGGTCATTGCCTACACGCAGCGCACGCAACACGCGGAGACCGCCGCAGCGTTGCACGTCGAGTGCGGCTACCTGCGGGTCGACGGCGACCGCGCCGAGTTGCTGATCGTGCAGCCGACCGGCTTCGCCGAAGTGCACCACGGCATCCTCGCCGGCGGTGTCATCGAGTTCGCAGTCACCGCGCTGGGTCGCAGCGCCAGCGCGCTGCCGGTCGAGACGGTGCGGCGGCGGTGGGAACTCGCGGGCGACCGTCTCGTCGTGGAGCTGTGGATGACCTATGGCGGGGTCATCGACGGGCACCATCTGCGTTCACAGCTGCGCCGCGAGCACGCCTGAGGTGTCATGCTGACACGACGCGTGCGCGCAGCGCTGGCGGCGGCCGTCTCACACGGGTGCGAGCGACGCATCGCCGGTGACGTGTCGGCTCTGCACGCTTTCAACCGCCGGCCGGCTCACGCGCCTGCCAGCCGCGCTGCGCTCGGACGACCACGCGTCGGCACCGAGCTCGTGGAGGATGTCGGTGGCCACAAGGTGTGCGGCGGCCGCTACCTCGGGCGAGACACCGGAGCTCTGCGTGAAGCGCTGGGCGGCGATCGTGATGACCGTCACGCGCCGGGGCAGCGGGCCGGACGCCAGCGCCTCGCGCAGTTCCGGGGACAGGCGGGTCGGAGAGCAGCCGAACGCCAGCGGCCGGGGATGCGGCTCACACCGGGCGACGTCGCCGAGCACGGCGCCGGGCATCGCTTCGACGACCGTCGCGTGGTGGGCGCCGGCCCACGCCGCCACCAGCTCGTCGGGCGCTCCGGTGCTCTCCATGACGGCAACCGCGGCGGGAGCGTTCGCCCTGACACAGCGCGCCACCAACAGGCCGGCGATCTGGTCGCCGTGGTCGTCACAACCGATGCCGATCACTACATGTTTGTCCACATGAGCTCCGAGTCCTCACAGGACCGCGCTGTGGTCCCAGTAGCCCCACACTCGTCCCGCAACGACCGGGGTTAAGCGATGATCGCCGCGTGATCGACGAGACAGACGACCGTCGCAGTCGGCTGGGCGAGCTCGCGCGCCTGTTCGGCAAGCTCGGGGTCATCGCGTTCGGCGGGCCGGCCGCGCACATCGCGATGACGCACGACGAGGTGGTGGTGCGCCGGCGTTGGATCTCCAACCAGGACTTCCTCGACCTGATCGGTGTCACGAACCTCATCCCTGGCCCGAACTCGACCGAGATGACGATGCACATCGGTCGGGTGCGCGCCGGCGGCCGCGGGCTGATCGTGGCGGGAGCCAGTTTCATCCTGCCCGCCGCCGCGATCGTGCTGGCGTTCGCGGTCGCGTACGTCAGATACGGGCAGACGCCGAGCGGCCAGGCCGTGCTGTATGGCGTCAAGCCGGTGGTGGTGGCGATCATCGGCCAGGCGCTGATCAAGCTCGGGCGCACCGCGCTGAAGACCAGCGTCCTGCAGTGGGCAGTCTGCGCAGCCGCGCTCGGCGCCTACCTGTGGGGCGCCAACGAGATCGCGATACTGCTCGCCGGCGCGCTGGTCGTGTTCACGTGGCGCACGGTCCGGTCGACCGACGGGCCCACCGCTGTCGTCGGGATCCTGTTCGCCGCCGAGTCGGCGCGGTCGTTGGGACTGGCACGGATCTTCGCGGTGTTCGCGAAGATCGGCGCGGTCCTGTACGGCAGCGGCTACGTGCTGCTGGCGTTCCTGCGCAGCGATCTGGTCACCCGCATGGATGTGCTGACCAATCAGCAGCTGCTGGATGCCGTCGCGATCGGGCAGTTCACCCCGGGCCCGCTGTTCACCACCGCTACGTTCATCGGCTACCTGCTGGCCGGCGTTCCCGGCGCCGCCGTGGCCACCATCGGGATCTTCCTGCCCGCGTTCTGTTTCGTCGCGGCGATCGGCCCCTTCGTCGAACGTCTTCGTACATGGACGTGGACGGCCGCGCTGCTCGACGGCGTCAATGCGGCAGCCGTCGGGTTGATGGCCGGTGTCCTGGCCGAGCTCGCCGGCGACGCCCTCGTCGATCCGTTCGCGGTCGGCGTGCTGGTCGTCACCGCCCTGCTGCTGTGGCGGACCAGCCTCAACTCGGCGTGGCTGGTGCTCGCGGGTGCCGCGGTCGGCATCGGCGCGACACTCGCCGGTCTCGTCTGAGCACATCGGCGGTGGCCAGCTGCTGGAGACGTCCGCCGCGTCGCCGGGGTCATGTCGGGACGACGGGCTACCGCACGGTTCGCCGGGGTGTGTCGTCATCCGGCGACGGGTGGGTAGCGTGCCACCGAGGCGGAGCGGCAAGGAGCGATCGATGGGTGTGAGCGAGCTGTTCGATCTGCGCGGCCGCACCGCGGTCGTCACCGGCGGGTCACGCGGCCTGGGCCTGCAGATCGCGGAGGCGCTCGGCGAACAGGGTGCGGACCTCGTGCTCACCGCGCGGCGGACCGATCAGCTCGACGATGCAGCCCGGAGCCTGCGCGAACGGGGCATCGCCGTCACGGTGGTGGCGTACGACCTGTCGCAGGGCGAGAACGTCGATGCCTTCGTGTCCGACGTCCTCGGTCGCCATGACGGCATCGACATCCTCATCAACAACGCCGGCACCACGTGGGGAGCGCCTGCCGAGGAGCACCCGCTGGAGGCGTGGCACAAGGTCATCGGCCTCAACTTGACCGCGACGTTCGCTCTGACGCAGCGCGTCGCCACCGCCTCGATGATCCCGCGCCGCGGCGGGCGCATCGTCAACGTGGCTTCGGTCGCCGGTATGCGTGGCAACGCCCCCCGCATGATGGGCACCGTCGCCTACAGCACATCGAAGGGCGGTCTGATCAGCATGACCCGCGCGTTGGCGGTCGAGTGGGCCAACTACGGCATCACGGTCAACGCCATCGCCCCCGGCTACTTCCCGACGAAGATGACACGCGGGACGCTCGAACAGGCGCAGGAGGCCATCGAGGCGCTGACGCCGCTCGGCCGGCTCGGCGGACCCGAGGACCTCAAAGGCACGGCCGTGCTGCTGGCGTCGGACGCGTCGGCCTACATCACCGGGCAGACCATCGCCGTGGACGGCGGCCTGACGGCCAGGTGACGGCCGTCGCCTACCTGTGTACCCGATCGGAGCAGGCATGCAGTTCGAGCTGTCGGACCGGGCCAGCGAGCTGCGCGAGCAGCTCCTGGCCTTCATGGACGCGCACGTGTACCCGAACGAGCAGACGTTCGCCGAGCAGGTGGCCGCCGGAGACCGCTGGAAGCCGGTCGCGATCGTCGAGGAGCTGAAGGGCCAGGCGCGCGCCGCTGGCCTGTGGAACCTGTTCCTCCCGGACAGCGACCTCGGTGCGGGGCTGACCAATCTCGAGTACGCGCCGCTGTGCGAGATCATGGGGCGTGTCGCCTGGGCACCGGAGGTGTTCAACTGCTCGGCGCCAGACACCGGCAACATGGAGGTTCTCGTCCGATACGGCAGCGTCGCGCAGCAGCGGCGCTGGCTGCGACCCCTGCTCGACGGGCAGATCCGCTCGTGCTTCGCGATGACCGAACCCGACGTCGCGTCGTCGGACGCCACCAACATCCGTGCCAGCATCGTGCGCGACGGCGACGAGTACGTGGTCAATGGTCGCAAGTGGTGGACCACCGGTGCCGGCGACCCGCGGTGCGAGATCGCGATCGTGATGGGGAGAAGCGCTCCACAGGCCGAGGCATACCGGCAGCAGTCGATGATCCTGGTACCGCTGGGCACCCCTGGCGTGACGATCGAGCGCACGCTGACCGTGTTCGGCTACGACGAGGCGCCGCACGGACACGCCGAGATCACGTTCGACGACGTCCGGGTGCCGCTGACCAACATGCTTCTGGGTGAGGGCCGTGGCTTCGAGATCGCGCAGGGCCGACTGGGACCCGGACGCATCCACCACTGCATGCGGCTGATCGGCCAGGCCGAGCGGGCACTGGAGGCGATGTGCCGGCGCGCGCTGGCCCGCGAGGCGTTCGGACGTCCGCTCGCCGGGCACGGGACCGTGCGCGCCGACATCGCGACGTCGCGGATCGAGATCGACCAGGCGCGGCTGCTGGTGCTGCACGCCGCCCGCATGATGGACACCGTCGGACCCAAGCAGGCGCGCGGCGAGGTCGCCATGATCAAGGTCGTGGCGCCCGCCGTGGCGCTGGCGGTCATCGACCGCGCGATCCAGGTGCACGGTGGAGCGGGGGTGTCGGGCGACACCTTCCTAGCCGAGGCCTGGGCCAACGCCCGCACGCTGCGGTTGGCCGACGGCCCCGACGAGGTTCACGCCGAAACGGTGGCCAAGCTGGAGCTACGCAAGCACGGCGCGTCGTGACCCCCACGAGCGGGGAACTCGACCGTGCCACGCGCGGCCAGCCCGGCGCGCCGGACCGTCGACCGGCCGTGGTCTTCGTGCGGCACGGCGAGTCGGTGGCCAACGTTGCCGACCGCGCGCGGCGGGTGCGCCCCGACGACAGCGACCGGCTGTCGGACCGCGGGTGGCACCAGGCGCGTGAGCTGGGCCGCCGGCTGTGCGACGAGGCGCTGGAGGCGATCGTGGCCAGCCCGATGCGACGGGCACAGGAGACGGCGGCCGGGATCGCCGACGTGCTGGGCCTGCCCGTGTCGACCGATCCGGACCTGTTCGAGGTGCGACAGTCCGACGCGTTCTACGCGGCGGCGCCAGACGGGGCCGGCCGGTACGCCACGTTGCGGTGGATGCCCGACGCGCACCCGGACCATGCGGAGCCCGGTGCCGAGTCGTTCGACGCCGTCGTTGCGCGGGTCCACGGCGTGCAGCGCCGGCTGCACGAGGACGCCGGGCGCCGGCGCGTGGTGGCGGTCAGTCACTTCGGCTTCCTGCACTTCTACCTGGGCGTGACGCTGTTCGGCGACGCGTTCGGTCCGCGCCACCTGCTGCCGCTGTACAAGATGGCGCACGCCAACACCGGCATCACGGTGTTCGAGCGGCACGACCACCGGGTCATGGACGGCGTGGACCTGCCGGGGTGGGTGCTGACCACCTGGAACGACCAGGCCCACCTGTAGCTCCGAAGACGGCGGTCCGCGACCGCCCGGGCTCACGCGTCCAGCGGATTGAACCACTCGAGCCGGCCGAACCGGGTGAACCCGGAGTCGGTGGTCGCGAGCCGCAGGCCGTGCTCGAGCGCGACCGCGGCCAGGTGCGCATCGGGCACATCGTTCGCACGAAGCGCTGAGACCGACAGGCACTCCCCCAGAATCTGGCGGTGCCGGTCCTGTGGCGTCGGAACCCACACTGGCTCGGCATCGAGCCACGCCTCGACCTGACGCCACGCGGCCGTCATCGATTCGGGCTCGGTGAACAAGATCCGGCAGACGTGGTCGGCCGAGATCGGCTGCCTGCGTGAACGGCCCGCGTGTCTGCGAGCGAGTTTGGACGCTGTGGCACGAGGCGTCGCGGTGGCTGTCAGGTCGGGCGCTTGTCGACGACGCGCCTGGCTTTGCCGACCGAGCGGAGCAGCCCACCGGGCTCGACCACCTCGACACCGACGGTCACGCCGATGCGCTGCCTGATGCGGTCGCACAGCTGCGCCGCGGCATGCTCGCTGTCATCGGCCTCCAGCGCCCCGTCTCGACGCTCGACCCGCACCGTCAGCTCGTCGAGCCGGTCCGGGCGCGTGAGCACGCACTCGAAGTGCGGCGCGAGGCCCGCGATGTCCAGCAGCAGCTCCTCGATCTGCGTCGGGAAGACGTTCACGCCACGCAGGATCATCATGTCGTCGGTGCGACCGGTCACCTTCTCCATCCGCCGCATGGTCCTGGCTGTGCCGGGCAGCAGCCGCGTGCGGTCGCGTGTGCGGTAGCGGATGACCGGCATGGCCTGCTTGGTCAGCGATGTGAAGACCAGCTCACCTTCCTGCCCGTCCGGCAGAACCTCACCGGTCTCGGGGTCGATGACCTCCGGGTAGAAGTGGTCCTCCCAGACGTGCAGGCCGTCCTTGCTGTCGACGCACTCCTGCGACACGCCGGGCCCGATGACCTCCGACAGGCCGTAGATGTCCACGGCATGCATGTCGGTGGCGTCCTCGACTTCGGCGCGCATGGCGTCGGTCCACGGCTCCGCGCCGAAGATCCCGACCTGCAGCGACGTCGAGCGCGGATCGGTGCCACAGCGTCGCAACTCGTCGATCAGCGACAGCATGTACGACGGCGTGACCAGGATGATGTCGGGCTCGAAGTCGGTGATCAGCTGGACCTGCCGCTCGGTCATGCCACCCGACACCGGCACGACGGTGCAGCCGAGCCGCTCGGCGCCGTAGTGCGCACCGAGACCGCCGGTGAACAGCCCGTAGCCGTACGCGACGTGGGCGATCATGCCGGGCCGTCCGCCGGCAGCGCGGATGCTGCGGGCCATCACCTCGGCCCACATGTCGACGTCGGCCTGCGTGTAGCCGACGACGGTCGGCTTGCCCGTGGTACCCGACGAGGCGTGGATCCGCACGACCTGCTCGCGCGGCACCGCGAACATGCCGAACGGGTAGTTGTCGCGCAGGTCCTCCTTCGTGGTGAAGGGGAAGGCGGAGAGGTCCGAGAGGTCGCGCACATCGTGCGGCGAGACGCCGGCACGGTTGAACGCCCGGCGGTAGTGGGCGACGTTGTCATAGGCGTGCAGCAGGCTCCACCGGAGCCGTTCGAGCTGCAGGCCGCGCAGTTCGTCGATCGAGGCGGTCTCGATCGGCTCGAGGGACCCGGGCTCGGGAGTCAGGTCGCGCATCGCTGCTCCTCTGTGGGCCGGTGAGGCCGTTGCCGTCCGCTGTGCTCACCATAACGGGCGCGGCCCGGAGCAGCGTCGCCGCCACAGCGCACGGCGGCCTGTGGTCAGCCGGTCGACACGAAGGCGGCGACCGCGGTCGCGAGCTCACGTCGGTACGCCGCAGCACGCCGCAGCTTGAGGTCCTCGAAGCCACGGACCTGATCAGGCAGTCCCGCGATCGCGATCGCCGCAGCGGCGTTGTCGGCCGTCATGCCGTTCGCGACCGCGGTGATCGCGCGTTCGTACTCGACCGGCAGCGCCCGCTCCAACCGCCGCATCTCGGTCCGGCCGAAGGGGTCGAGCGCGGTGCCGCGCAGCCGCTTGCCGGCCGCCAGCGCCGCGAACAGCGGGGCGGTCCGGCCGTCGAACCGCATCTTGCGATCGACCCCCAACGCCTTGAGCAGCGGCGGGTGCAGATGCCACTGGATCGCACTGTCGGGTCGGCCGGCGACCCGGTGTGCCTCCGCGAGCCCATCGGGAGCCCGCATCAGTCGGGCGACCTCGTACTCGTCCTTGTAGGCCAGCAGCTTGTGGTACCCGCGCGCGACCTGCTCGGTGAGCCGGTGGTCGTCCAGGCGCGCGCGGCGCTCGGCGGCACGCGCGACGGCAACCAGACCGAGGAAGCGGCGCGCGTAGGCGACGTTCTGGTAGCCGACCAGGTCGGCCGCGAGCATGCTGACGATGCCCGTCGCGCGCTCATCGAGATCGAGCCCGATGACGTCCGCGCGGAGCCGGCCGGGCAGTGCGGGCGTGCGGACCTGGGGTCCGGCGGCGGCACGGGCGGCGGCGATCTGTTCAACCGTTGACGGCTGGTCCGCCCAGCGTCGCCCCCATTCGAACGCGGCGAGGTTGGCGTCGACGGCGACGCCATTGAGCGCGATCGCCTGCGCCATTGCCGCGGGCGGCACCGGCAGGTGACCGCGCTGGACCGCCACGCCGAGCAGCAGGATGTTGGCGGTCGCCGCCGCGCCGGTCAGACTGTCGGCCAGCGCAGCGGCGTCGAACGCCGTGTAGCGGCCGGGATCGCCGCGGCCGGTCAGGCGCTCGGCGAGCCGCTCGCGCGTCGGGTACGGCGTATCGGGCTTGCCGATCATCGCGCCGGTCGGCGTCTCGCGCGTCGCGGCGACGACCGCGGTCCGACCGGTGGCACCCGCCATGACCGCGCCGTCGGCGGCCGCGACCAGCTGGTCGAACGCGACGATGATGTCGGCCTGGCCGGCGCCGATGGCGTTCGACCGGTGCAGCCCGCCACGCGACAGCGTGATGTCGCTGATCACCGGCCCCGCCTTCTGCGACAGCCCGGTCTGGTCGACGCCGTCGACCGACCAGCCGGCCAGCATCGCGGCGGTCCCCAGGATCTGCGCGGCGGTGACGACACCCGTGCCGCCGATGCCGGCGAGGCGGACCGCGACGCCGTCGACGTCGGTGCGCGGCGGGTCGTCGATGTCGATCGCGGCCGGGTCGGGGTACCCGGCGTCGGCCTCGCGCAGCGGGTCGACCTCGACGGTCATGAACGCCGGGCAGTCGCCCTTCAGGCACGAGTAGTCGAAGTTGCAGCTCAGCTGGTCGATACGCGTCTTGCGCCCCAGCGGCGTGTCCTGCGGTTGGACCGACAGGCAGTTGCTGACGTCGCCGCAGTCGCCACAGCCCTCGCAGATCCGGTGGTTGATCACCACCCGGCGTGTCGGGGTGTCGGCGCGACCACGCTTGCGAGCGCGGCGCAGCTCGGCCGCGCACTCCTGGTCGTGGATCAGCACGGTCACGCCTGACCGTGCAGCCAGCCGCTCCTGCGCCTCGACGATGCGGGTTCGGTCCCACACCTGCACGCCCCCCGGCAGCGTGCGACGGTCGTAGCCCTCGGGGTCGTCGGTGGTGATCAGCACCTCGGTGACGCCGTGGGCCAGCAGCACCCCGGCGAGCTCGGGCACACCGATCGAGTGGCTGGCGTCCTGCCCGCCGGTCATCGCGACCGTGTCGTTGTAGAGGATCTTGAACGTCATGTGCGCGCCGGCGCCGACCGCCGCCTGGATCGCCAGTTGCCCGGAGTGGAAGTAGGTGCCGTCGCCGAAGTTCTGGAAGACGTGGTCGGTTTCGACGAACGGCTCCATGCCGATCCACTGTGCGCCCTCGTTGCCCATCGCGGTGATGCCGATCGACTCGCCGACGCGGTCTTCGTCCATCAGCAGCGTCATACCGTGGCAGCCGGTGCCGGCGCCGACCACCGCGCCGTCGGGGACCTTGACGCCCCAGTTGTGCGGGCAGCCCGAGCAGAAGAACGGCGTGCGGTTGGTCGTCAGCGGCAGCAGCTCGCGTTGCGGCGGCGGTGGCGGCGCCAGCCGGTCCGCCAGCCGCGGCTCGAGCCGGAGCCGCAGGGCCGGCGCGATGGCGTCGGCGTCGAGGTGACCGTGGGTGGGCAGCAGCCGTGACCCGTGCTCGTCGCGCTTGCCCAGTACGCGGGGACGGACCGTCGCGTCGTACAGCGCATCGCGGATCAGCCGCTCCAGGGTCGGGTTCTTCTCCTCGACGACCACGATCTCGTCGAGGTCGCGGGCGAAGTCGGCGACCAGCGCGGTGTCGAACGGCACCGGTAGGCGCAGGTGCAGCAGGCGGATCCCGACACCGGCGATCGCGTCAAGTCCGTCGAGGCCCATGCGGCGCAGCGCGTCGAGGACCTGGTAGTAGGTGTAGCCGGTGGCGACCACACCGATCCAGGCGTCCGGAGGATCGGCGGTCACCCGGTTCAGCCCGTTGTCGACGCCGTAGCGGTACGCCAGCGGCCACCGCACCTCGTGGAACTCCTTTTCGACGGCGACCATCCGCGGGCCGAGGAACTGCGCCGACGGCATCGGCCGCCAGGTCTCGCCGTCGACCCCGGTCGTGGGGATGACCGGCTCGCGGTCGAGCACCGGCAGGTCGACACTGCCAGTGCCGTCGGCGATCGGGGTGACGATCTTGAGCGCCGACCACAACCCGGTGGCGCGCGACATGGCAATGCCGTGCAGCC
The DNA here is from genome assembly GCA_024644015.1 of Nitriliruptorales bacterium. GTDB lineage: Bacteria > Actinomycetota > Nitriliruptoria > Euzebyales > JAHELV01 > JAHELV01. The sequence goes on along the minus strand of JAHELV010000012.1, from coordinate 2,676 downwards.
CGAGCTCGAGACACTCGGCCACGGTGCCGGGGTACAGGATGGGCATGTGCAGGTCCACCAGCGCGGCGTCTGACGACGACGGCATGGTCGACGACTTCGCCGACGGGTCGTCGCCGACGAGGGCGAGGGCGCCGCCACCTGCGCTCGCTCCGGCGAACCCGCCGTGGCGCAAGGCGTCGGTGGCGCGATCGAGTCCGGGGGCCTTGCCGTACCAGATGCCGACCACGCCGTCGTAGCGGGCGTCGGGCCGGGTGGCGACCAGCTGCGAGCCCATCACCGCGGTGGCGCCGAGCTCCTCGTTGACAGCGGGACGGTGCACGATCGGAAGGTCGGTGACCTGGTGCAGCGCGCGCGCAAGCTCCTGGTCGAACCCGCCGAGGGGCGAACCCGGGTAACCCGACACCAGCGCGGCGGTGTGGCGACCGGCCGCCCGGTCGCGGCGGACCTGCTCGATCGGGATGCGCGCCAGTGCCTGGATGCCCGACAGGAACACCCGGCCGCGGTCGCGCTGGTAGCGGTCCTCGAGGCGGTAGTCCGACAGGTCGGTCATCGGCTATCACCCGGCACATGCCGAGGCGCACTCGCCGCGGCTGCCCCCGCAGCGCTGGGCGAGCCGGACGGACGTTTGGCCACGGCGGTGATCAGCTCGTAGGCCGCGACCTCGTCGCCGTCCGCGTTGGTGACCTGGACGTCCCAGCGCACCTCACCGTAGGGCTGGTCCTCCCGCGGGCTGATCTGCGCGCACGTCAGCGCCACAGCGATCGCGTCGCCCAGATGGACCGGCTTGCCGAACCGCAGCTCGGACAGCCCCTGGTTGGCGAGCAGCGGACCGGGATCGCTGTGCACGAACAGCCCGGCCGCGAACGACAGGACCAGGTACCCGTGCGCCACACGCTGCTCGAAGAACGGATGGTCGGCCAGCGCGTCCTGGTCGAGGTGGGCGTAGAACCGGTCACCCGTGAACTCCGCGAAGTGCTCGACGTCGGCGGTCGTGATCGTGCGCGGGCCGCTGACGAACGTGTCACCGATCTCGAGGTCCTCCAGGTAGCGGCTCATCGGATGGTCGGCGGTCTCGTTGCGGGCGGCACCCGGCATCCACCGCCCGACCGCGGCCGCCACCAGATCCGGCGGGCCCTGGACGGCGGTGCGCTGCATGAAGTGCAGCACGCCACGCACGCCACCCAGTTCCTCGCCGCCGCCCGCGCGGCCCGGCCCGCCGTGGATCATGTGCGGCAGCGGCGACCCGTGACCGGTCTGCTCGTCGGCGCAGTCGCGGTCGACCAGGTGCAGCCGGCCGTGGTCGGCGGCGACGCCCAGCACCACGTCACGGGCGATGCGCGGATCATGGGTGAACAACGAGCCGACGAGGCTCCCGCCGCCCATCCGGGCCAGCTCGATCGCCTCATCGGTGCCGTCGTAGGGCAGCACGGCACACACCGGGCCGAACGCCTCGACCGTGTGCAGCGGCTCGGCCATCGGGTCGTCGGCGTACAGCACCTGCGGTGCCATGAAGGCGCCGATGTCCGCGTCGGCGCCGTGCACAGTCACAGCGCTGCCGTTGACCAGTTCGCTGACGGCCTGAAGGCGGGCAACGGCACCACGGACCTCGTCGCGCTGACCCTGGCTGGCGAGCGCGCCCATCTGGGACTCCGGATCGGCCGGGTCACCGATCCGGATCCCGGCCAGCCGCCCGTCGAGTGCCGCCACCACCGCGTCGGCGTACTCCCGCGGGGCGATGACCCGGCGGATCGCCGTGCACCGCTGCCCCGCTTTCGCGGTGATCTCGCTGACGATCTCGTCGACGTACAGGTCGAACTCCGGCGTGCCGGGCTTGGCGTCCTCACCGAGGATCGCGCAGTTCAGCGAATCGCGCTCCGCGTTGAAGCGCACCGCCTCGGCCAGCACCGTCGGGTGTCCCGCGAGCTTGGTGGCAGTCGACGCCGACCCGGTGAACGCCACCATGTCACGGCCCGTGAGGTGCGTGAACAGGTCACCGGTCGAGCCACAGATCAGCTGCACCGCGCCGTCGGGCAGGATGCCCGACTCGACGATGCGTCGGAAGACCAGCTCGCTCAGGTACGCGGTCTGGCTGGCCGGCTTCACAATGGTGGGCACGCCCGCGATGACAGCCGGCGCGAGCTTCTCGAGCATCCCCCAGACGGGGAAGTTGAACGCGTTGATCTGCACCGCCACACCCCGTACGGGCGTGTACACGTGCTGACCGACGAAGGTGCCGCGCCGCGACAGCAACTCGGGCGCGCCATCGATGTACACGGTGCCGTTCGGCAGCTGCTGGCGAGCCTTGCTCGAGATCACCCGCATCGTGATGATCCCGCCCTCGATGTCGAAGCCGGCGTCACGACGGGTGGCTCCCGTCGCCAGCGACAGCGCGTGGAACTCGTCACGGTGCTCATGCAGGTGGGCGGCCAGCGCCTTGCACAGCAACGCCCGCTGGTGGAACGTCAGGCGGCGCAACGCCGGTCCGCCGACCCGTCGGCCGTACTCGAGCATCCCCGCCATGTCCAAGCCCGTGCTCGAGATCCGCGCGACCGGCTCGCCGGTCACGGCATTGCGCAGCTCGACGCCGTCGTCGGGTGCGGTGTGCCACCGGCCCTGGGCATAGCTCCTCAGCATCCTCAACTCCTGCTCATGACGTGTGCCTACCGCTGACGCTGC
>JAHELV010000093.1 GCA_024644015.1 Nitriliruptorales bacterium | reverse complement strand
AACTCGGTGAACGCGGATGTGCGCGTCGTCGTAGGAACACTGAACACTCCCTTTGCGGGCGGCGTGAGCTGCCCGTCGGACGCGGTACGAGGAGGCACGGACCCCAATGAGTGGTGCTTCAATCAATGGCTGAAGATCAACACAAATCACCCGAATCAGGCCACGAATTCCCAGCAGAGGAAGTCGATCATGTGCCATGAGTTCGGACACACGCTTGGCTTCAGCCACCCCGATCGCTACTCAGGAACGTGTCTGCACCTTGACCCGTGGCTCGTGACGACGACCATCAAGCAGGCCGAGAAGGATCAGCTCGATGACTACTACACGTAGGTCTCCCTCGGCCGCCGTAAGTATCGGCGCAGTCGTCGTGTTCGGGTTGGTTTCGTGCGATAGCAGCACCGCCCAGGATTCAGCTGCTCAGCCGGATGAGTCCTCCGAGGAACGCGACGCTGCGAGGGTGGTGGAGTCGCCAGACACAGCGGACGTAGTGGTGGACTCGACGCTCTTGCCTGAACAGCCAGAACTTGCCAGCCCGACGTCTCAGGCCGAGACGGTCGAGGCCTCTCAGTCCCCTTACGAGGGAGGACATTGGGAGTGGTACGGAGGGCTGGTGGAGGCAGCCATCGAGTCCGAGCCCACGTCAAGCTTGGCCGATCTTGCGGACGTCAGCGACGTCGTGATCGTTGGTCGCCTCAAGGGTGTAGAGGCTGCCAACATGGTGGAGCTTGCCCCCGGAGCTCCGTCGTCCCGGGTTCAGTTCGTGACCTACACAGTCGCTCCCCGTGACGATCCGCTCGATGAGGCTTCCTTCCAGCTGGCCGTTCCGATTCGAACTGAGGCGCTCGAAGACGCCGTGCAGGCGACCATCAATCCAGAGGACCTCAATGGGGACGGGGAGCTTGACGACAACGAACTTGCTGTTGCGATCGACCAGGAGGCGATTCAGGCTGTGTACGACATCCACTGGGATGCCGCAGTCGATGAGACTCTCAGTCAGATTCGTCAGGACCTGCCGGCCGTGGAGACCTTATTCTTCCTGCGGCGCGACGATCAGAACGGCGAGTATCGGCCAGTGAACGGCGACTCAATCGTCGTCAACGATGCGGGAACAGCGCGCATTCCTTGGCGGGAGGGACAGGCTCGGCCTGGAATGAGTGCCGTTCAGGATGAGATCAACGGACGGGCTTTCGAGGAGATCATCAGTGAGGTCGTGGCAGTGCGCGATGGCGACGTCGCCGGCGTTGAGCGCTAGACCGCAGGGCTCATATGACACAACAGCCAGGGGTCGGCAGCAGGAGAGTTCCGCAAGTCCTGCGTCCCGTCTCAGCAGGCGACTACGACGAGATCTACCGCTGGAGTACGCACCCGTCAACGGGTCTGCTGTGGCGGTACCGCGGCGCCACACCGAGCCCGGAGTTGGTAATTCGTCAGATCTGGGATGGCGCAACAGCCGTCTACGCGGTCACACTGCCGGGGCGAAGGCCTGCGGTCGGCGTGGTGGGCCTGTACAACTACAGCAACGTCAGCCGCTACTGCTACCTCTTCGCACTATCTGCGCCCGAAGCGAGGGGTGCGGGCGCGGTCGCGCTCGGAGCGCTTCTCCTATGTGAACAGGCGTTCACGACCTTCCGGGTGCGCAAGGTCTATGTGGAGGCGACCCAGAGCTCCCTTGTTCAGTACGCTTCTGCTGTTTCAAGGGGCTTGCTCGAAGAGGAGGCCCGCCTCGTCGAGCACGAGTGGAACGGCGTCGGGTACGACGACCTCGTGACGCTGTCCGTGACTCGCGAGCGCTGGGACCGCTTGGCGCCGGCAGGGGTCCGAGTAGCGGGGCTGAGCGTGTGACAGATCAGAGCCTACCCGACCTGGCTGCCTTCATCGTCTGGCTAGAGGAGGTGCTTCAGCGCGACGTCCCCGACGATCGTCTGTTTCAACGCACACTCGCCGAACACGGCTTCGATTCGCTGGACCAGGCCACGCTGCTGTTGTCGATTGACGAGAACTTCCCAGGCGTTGAGGTAGAGCAAGTCGACGGCGTCATTGACCCGACCTGGACGATTCCGGAACTTCATCACTTCATCACTGTTGCGCTGGAACGTGCCAAAGACGGCGGCGTGCCGGATTGAACTTCCGTCACTGCACGATTGGGCTCGGTCCTCCCCCTCGATCGGATGAAGCAGCGTCACGATCCGCCAGGTCTCGCGGCCCGGCGCGATGCCGCACTGAGCGCTAGTGGAGCGTGACGCGGTCTTCAAGCCCCGTGTCCCACAATCGATGACGCAACGACTGATGTGACATCCGTCACGTGCTTCGAGGTGGTAGTGAACGCCGGTGAACGTTGATGGACGTCGGTGAACAACGGTGAACACACGGCGTTGCGTGGCGTCGGGTTGGGGGGTCTTGTCGGGGGAATGACATGGGTGTAAGTCGGAGTCCTCTATGGATTCGTCTGCGATGTTGGGGGTGCCGGCGGCACCGTTGTTGACGGTCGAGGAGGCGGCGGGGGTGTTGCGGATCGGCCGGTCGCTCGCCTATCAGCTGGCCCGCGAGTACGACGCCACCGGCGGGGTGTCCGGGTTGCCGGTGATCCGTCTCGGTGGTTGTTTGCGGGTGCCGCGGTGGGCGCTGCTCGAGCTGGCCTGTTGTGGCCGGGTCGTGCGGCTGTGCGACGCCGAGCTCCCCACCAATCTCGCCGACGTCGCCGGAGTGGTGGCTGATGTCGACTGATCGTCGTCTCGTGGTCACTGCGGGGTCGGTCGAGTTGCGGCGCCAGTTGGGCCCGACGTCGTGGGTGGTGTTCGAAGAGCTCGTGCTCGTCTCGACCGGGACCGGCGGGGGGTGTGTGGCGTCGGTGTCGATCCGCGCCCTCGCCGGCCGGCTCGGTTTGGCGAAAGACACCGTCGCTCGCGCGATCGCTCGACTGCGTCGAGCCGGGTTGGTGACCGGACATCAGTCGCGTACCGACAGCGGTGTGTATGCGACCGGTTCCTACACGCTGACGATCCCATCTTCGATCGCGATCGACGACCACACCGCGTCGACCACCCCCGTCGCCTCCCCTCGGATGCGTTGCGTCGGCCAGCAGTTGGCGTTGACGCTGACCACCTGACCGGGACCGATCGCCATGTGCACCATCGCTCCCGGTTCGATGATCGTGATTGGACAGACAGGTGCCCGCGAGAGGCGGGAGGGTTCCTGATGTTGCGCGTGACGACCCTGTACGCCTCCACGGCGGCGACGACGGCGGCTTATTACACGCGGTATCTGACCGAAGCCGACGGTGAACAGCCGGGCCGGTGGACCGGTCGCCAAGCCGACCTGTTGGGCCTGTCCGGTGAGGTCACCACCGAACAACTGGAGGCGTTGCTGGAGGGCCGTGACCCGATCTCTGGGACACCGCTCGGGAACCCACTCCTCGACCGGGTCACCTCGTCGGGGAAGACGGTGCGTGCGGTGGCTGGGTTCGATGCGACGTTGTCGGCGCCGAAGTCGTTGTCGGTGTGGTGGGCGCTCACCGGCGACGACCGTCTTGCTGAGTGTCACGACGTCGCCGTGGGAGCGGTCGTCGACTCCCTCGAACGCTACGGAGCCACCACCCGGGTCCGATCGAACGGCCGCCGACTGCACCTGGACTCACAGGGATTGACGGTTGCCGTGTTCCCCCAGACCACCTCCCGGCTCGATGACCCGCAACTCCACTCCCACGTCGTCATCTCATCCAAGGTCCAGACCGACGACGGTCGCTGGCTCGCCCTCGACGCCCGCACGCTCAAGGGGTTCCAGCGGGCGTTGGGTGGGCTGTACCAGTCGGTGCTGCGCGCCGAGGTCACCGCCCGGTTCGGCGTCGCGTGGGATGAGATCGTCAAGGGTCAAGCCGAGATCGCCGGCGTCCCCGACGAGCTCCTCGAGCAGTTCTCGAAGCGCACCGCACAAGTCGATGCCGCGTTCCAGACCAAGCTCGCCGAGTTCTGGACCCGCGAAGGCCGGGATCCGACCCCGAAAGAACGCGGCGCCCTCGGCCGCGAAGCCGCCGTCGACACGCGTGGCCACAAGACCGGTCACGGTGTCGTCGATCTGCGGTCACGGTGGCTCACAGAGGCAGCCTCGGTTGGGATCAGCCCCGACACCCTCGCCGCCCACATCCGCGACGCAGCCCGACAGCCAGCGACACGGCAGCAGGTTCCGATCGGCGAGGTGATCGACGCCGTGGCGGAGCGTCGATCGGCGTGGCATCGCCTCGACGTGAACCAGGCGATCTGTGACACCGTGCGCCCCCAGTCGGGGCTCGACGGGACCCGCTGGGCGAGAGCACTCGACCGCGCCACCGACACCGTGCTCGACGCCTGCATCGACCTCGACCCCGACGACCCCCACAGCCGACAGCGGGGTTCGGACGGGCGGTCGCTGTGGATCGAACCCTCCGCCCGCCATCACACCACCCACGAGGTCCTCGCCCAAGAAGACCACATCCTGACCTGGGCGATCGACGCCCAACTCGACCCACCCGCACGCTCGACCACCATCAACGGCGTCGGGTTGGATCTGATGCAGGCCGAGGCAGCCGCCGCGGTCGCCGGACACGACCGGCTCACACTGGTCGTCGGTCCGGCCGGGGCCGGCAAGACCACCATGCTCCGATCGGCCGTGTCCGACCTGGCCCGACACGGACGCCCGGTGTTCGGGCTCGCCCCCACCGCGAAAGCCGCCCGCGTCCTCGAAACCGGGACCGGCATGCACTCCGACACCGTCGCCAAACTCGTCTACGAACACACCCGACCCGACCGGCCACCCCAACCCGACTGGCAACTCCCCGCCGGCACCACCCTCGTGATCGACGAAGCCGGAATGCTCGCCACCAGCGACCTCCACCACCTCACCCAACTCGCCGACCAGCACCACTGGCGCTTGGCCCTCGTCGGCGACCCTTATCAGCTGCAAGCGGTCGGCCGTGGCGGCATGTTCGCCGAACTGTGCGCCACCGGTCGCACCATCGAACTCGAACACATCCACCGGTTCCACAACGACTGGGAAGCCGCCGCATCCCTCAAGCTGCGACACGGCGACCCCACCGGCCTCGACGCCTACCTCGACCACGACCGAATCATCGCCGCCCCATTCGCCGAACACATCGACAACATCGCCATCGCCTGCGCCGCCGCCCACCACTGCGGCGAACACCTCGCCATCACCACCACCACCAACGACCACGTCGACGCGATCAACCGAGCCGTGCAGGCCCACCGACACCAACTCGGACAACTCGGCGACCACGCGCTCCAGATCGGCGACACCAGCTACCACATCGGCGACGTCATCACCACCCGCCGCAACCAACGACTCCTGGCCACCTCGACCGGTGACAGCGTCCGCAACCGCGACCACTGGACCATCAACGACATCAGCCCCGACGGGGACCTAACCGTGACCCGCATCGACGGACACGGCACCACCACCCTCCCCCACAACTACGTCGCCGCCCACGTCCAGCTCGGCTACGCCGCCACCGAACCCGGCAACCAATCCGACACCGCCACCGCCTCCATCACCCTCGCCACACCCGCCACCACCTGCCGCGGGCTCTACGTCGCCGTCACCCGCGGACGCGACGACAACCTCATCTGCGTCGCCACCGACACCCACCACACCACCGACGCCATCGACGTGCTCGAACGCATCCTCGCCACCGACCGCGCCGACCACCCCGCCACCCACACCCGCCGCGATCTCGCCACCACCACCCCACCCCAACCCACACTCACCCCACGCTGCGCATTCCCGGACTGGTTCTCAGACCTCTCTCGACACGCCCGACGGGAGCTCGCTGAGGCGAGAGCCGACGCCGCTGCGCACGAGCGACGAACCGAAGAGATCCGACAGCGCATCGAGCACCTCGCACAGCAACTCGCCGACCTCGAACCAGGCTGCGCACCTCACGACCGCGCCGTAGCCCGTGGCACCACTGACCTCCGCAACGCGGAGCAGCGACATCGGGACGCTGAACGCGAACTCGCCGACGCCGGCCGCCTCCACCGCCGAGCCGCACGGCGCAACGTGATCTCGGCCGCCGACGGCGTCGCCACGGCTGAGACCGCGCTCGACGAGATCACCCGCCGCGCCCGACCCGTGCTCGACCAGCGAAACGAGCTACGCAACGAAGTCCAGCGGCTCGACCAGCACCTCAAGATCGGTCGTCAACTGCTCCGCGGCATCAGTAACCACGACCAGCGGCTCGTCCAGGCTCGGAACCGGCTCGACGCCCTCGACACGTGGGCCACTTGGGCCAACGGACACACCCTCACTCCGGCCGCTCTAGCCAACGCAGCACGCCACCTCCACCGCTCCGGCGGGCCTCACGCACTCCTCGCTGAACCCCTCTCCAGCTGGATCCACGAGCACGACCTCGGGCCGCGACGGCCGTCTCCGTCATCGCGTCCGACCTTCGAACAGCACCCTCGGCCGGAACCACCCGGCCTCGAGATCGGCTTCTGATCGACGAGGTAGGGCGGAGGTAGCGGTCAGCTACGGCAGATCGACTCGGTTCCGGAGCCAGTTCGCGAACCAGTGTTCGTCAACCTCGCGCGCCGCGATCATGAGCATCGCGTCGACGGCTTCGTCGACGTCAGGCGGATCGGGCGACCACACCCCGCCGTTGAGATCGACAAAGAGCACCAGGCACGCCCAAGCAGCGCGCTTGTTGCCGTCGGGTAGCGGATGGTTCCACGCGATCCGGCACGCGAGCACCGCTGCCTTGTCGTACGGGTCGGGGTAGAAGTCGTCATCACCGAAGCCTGCGGCCGGCGCGTGGAGCGCCGAGTCGGCAAGGTCGACCCGACTCGCGCGAATCAGCGTCCGTGCCTCGATTCCAGTGACCTGCTCAGCGAGGAACCAGAACTCGGCGAGGCTGAGGTAGCGGGTCACTCGGCGAGCCGGTCGAGGATCTCCCGGTCGCGGTCGAGCAGACGCTTGGCCCGGGCGGTGAAGTCGTCGTCGCCTCGGACGCGCTCGATCTCGGCTTCCAGCGAATCGATGATCAACTGGTTGAGGCTCTCGCCCCGCACGCGAGCGACCGCCTCGGCGCGGTCGGCCAGTTCATCCGGGAGTCGAACCGTCGTCTGCTTCGCCATGACATCATGATATCACGACATCAACGGTCCGCCCAGATGACGTTGCGAGGACCGCGCGTGCCAATCCACGGGTTCGCGACTGGCGAGTACCGTAGGAGGCGCTGATGCGTTGCGAACATTGTGACCAGGCCAACCGGCATCCGGTGCGGCGGGCCAAACTGGCCGAACGCGACCACAAGGTCGCGGTGGTGCTCGACGTTCCGATGGAGGAGTGCCCGGCGTGCGGCGATCGGTGGCTCCGGTGGGAGATCGCGGCCCGGCTCGACGAGATGCTCTCCGAGATGCTGGCCTCCGACATCGAGGTCGCCACCCGGCACTTCGACGGCAACCTCACCGCCGCCTGAACGCGCTCGCCGCGACCCGCGATGTATGCACGATGTATGCATACATCGCGTATCGGGCCGTGTTGGCTCGTGTTGCCCCGTCCGCGGCAACTCGCGAAATCCCTGTTAGACGGCATGATTCAACACGAGACGTCACGAGCCGGACGTGCCTCGGGCAGCCTACGGATCAGAAGGTTTGGGGTTCGAATCCCTACGGGCGCGC
>JAHELV010000092.1:5165-7940 GCA_024644015.1 Nitriliruptorales bacterium | reverse complement strand
GTCATGATCCGCTGTCGTCGCGGTCGGTCGTAGCTCGCGGCGCGCAGCGCGTGGATCGACGCCACGGCGGCATCGCACGGCCAGTAGGCGTAGCACACGGTCGGCGAGTACTCCAGGCCGCCGCCCGCTGCCGGAACAGACAGCGCCCGCCCGATCGACAGGATCTCCCCGTGATCGATCGCGTAGCCCAGCGTCTGGCCGAACGGCGGCACGTACGATCGCACCAACGTCTCCATGCCTGGCCGCGGCCCGCAGACCGTGCGGTCGTTGGTCGCGCCCGGCGGGTTGACGAACTGCCAGTCCGATGGCGGCTGATCATGGGTGCCCAGCCACACCGCGGCCGGCGCACCACCCTCGGATCTGAAGCCGTCGACCGACCACGTGTTCACGAACTCGTCCGGCTCGCGGGCGTGGGAGGAGATCTGCGTGTCGCGCTCGGCGATCTGGATGACGCGCACGCCCATTTGCTGGGCCACCTGTGCGTAGTTCCCGGTATTCCACGCGTCGCGGACGGCAGCGGCGTCGCCGCGCAGCAGGCGGTCGGCGTAGCGCCGGACGTACCCGCCGAGGGCCGCGCGCGTGGCATGCGAGACCCACCCGGGGTTCGCGCCATGCTCGACGACCATCGTGGGCCACGCGTCGTCATGGCCCCACGTCTGCATCTCGGCGCGCAGTTGCGCATGGCGCCACGACAGCGTCCGCACCGGCCGCGGCGCCGTCCAGTCGTCGTAGGGATCCCACATCTCGACGCTGGTGTCCACCGACGGCACGCCGCGTCGCACGCACCACTCGAGATACTGCTCGGTCGACACGTCGTAGGTCAGGTTGATGATGACGTCGACGTCGCCGCCCTTGGACGTCAGCTCGTCGAGGTCGGCTCCGAGGCCGTCGGGCTCCAGCCGGATCGTGCGCCACTGCGCCCCACGGTAGGTGGCGGCTTCGGCCCGCAGCCGCGTGCTGTCGTCGGCGTCGACGATCGTCAGCCGGCGTGCGTCGACGCCACAGGCGAGCAGCACCTGCTGCACCGCGGCAGACACCTGGCCGCACCCCAGGATCACGATCCGATCGGTGCCGGCCGCGAGTTGCGTCAGATACGAGGTCATGGCGTGGGATCACCGTCCTGCACGAAGTAGACCGGCGGCGGCGTCAACCCGTTGAACCACGCCGCCGAATAACATGTCGTGTAGGCGCCCGCCGACAGCCAGTCGATGTGGTCCCCCGACTGCAGGGCCAGCGGCAGCTGATAGCGGTAACGCTGGTAGAGGATGTCGGCGGAGTCGCACGTCGGACCCGCGAGGATGACCGGGCCGACGTCGCCGACGCCGTCGTGGGCCGTGCGCAGTCGGTACTTGATGGCCTCGCCGGCGGTCTCGGCCAGAGCCCCGTAGCGACCGGTGTCGACGTACACCCACCGCACGTCGGCGCCGGCACGCTTCGTCGACACGGTCACGACCCGCGTGCGCAGCACTCCCGCGTCGGCGACGAGATAGCGTCCGGGCTCGGCGATCACGTGCGGCCGCGGCACGCCGCGAAACGCCTGCTCCAGCCCGTGCTCGATGGCGCCCACGTACTCCTCGACGGTCGGCACCGGGTCGATGTAGTGCGCCGGAAGGCCGCCGCCGACGTTGATCGCCGGCATCTGGATGCCGTGCGCCGCGACAGCCTCGTAGATCCGGGCCACCCGGCCGAGTGCCTCGATCCACCGGGCAGGATGATGCTGCTGAGACCCGACGTGGAAGGCCACCCCCCACGGAGCCAGGCCGCGCCGCCGGGCCTCCACGAGCAACTGCACCGCCATCTCCGGCTCGCAGCCGAACTTGGCGTTCAACGGCCAGTCCGACCCGCTCGTGTCGACCAGGACGCGGCACATGACGCGCAACGGCTCCCGCGCCGGCCGCCGTTGTGCGACAGCAGCCAGCTTGCCGAGCTCGTCGGCGCAGTCGAAGGAGAACAGGTCGATGCCCAGCAGTGCGGACGCGACGATGTCTGACGGTTTCTTGATCGGGTTGCCGTAGCTGCACCGCGCCGGGTCCACGCCGAGCGCCACGCACAGCTCGGCCTCCGCGCGGCTGGCGACGTCGAAGCGGCTGCCCCGCTCGGCGAGCGCGCTGACGATGCGACGCTCGGGCAACGCTTTGACTGCGTAGTGGATCGACCAGTCAGGCGCGGCCGCTGCCAACCGGTCGTACTGCCGCAGGACTTCGTCGATGTCGACGACCAGATACGGCGTTGGCAGCACGCTGACGTCGAGCCACCCGTCCAGCGCCGCCGTGACGCCACCTGTCAAGACCTCGCTCATCGTGCAGCCCCGTTGGTCGTGCGGACTCTTGACGACTCAGAGCCCTACCAGACCGCGGTGATACGAGATCCCTGCGGGTCGCTCGTGACCGGTGACGAGCACCGCGACGACGCGTGACGATCGGGCGACTGGGCACGAGCGCGTCCGGCGCTCGTGACACCACACCGCACACCTTCGACCTACAGTTGAACGTTAGGTTTTCGCGCTCCGTCATGGTAGGTGCGCGTTGCGTCACAGTGATCGCGGCGCCGCACGCCAGGCTGCGTACCTCAACCAGCGTGCTCGCCGACCTGGCCCGCGCCTCAGAGCAGCCGGGCGTTCTCGGCCAGCACCGCCAGCCAGTGGTTGGTGCGCTCGGCGTTCGTGAGATCCGTCCAGTGCGCGAACAGGTCCGCCGCATCGTCAAGCGGTCGCCGCCCCTCGGCCTGGTGGATCTCCAGCATGAGCGACGGCGGGGCATCCGGTGCCGCCGCGAC
>JAHELV010000092.1:1715-5065 GCA_024644015.1 Nitriliruptorales bacterium | reverse complement strand
GACGGCGGCGACGTCGGCCAGCTTCACACCCAGGTCGGCGAACCACTCCAGCTCGTGGCCGGCCGCGTATTCCAGGAACACGGTCGGCCGGCCGCCTTCGACGTCGGCGGCCAGCCGCCGCAGCGCCGCAACCAGCTCCGTCGTGCGGCCGGCCATGTGCTTCTTGTCGTGAACGACGAAGCCGGCGACGCGCCCATCGAAGCGCCGGACGAACGCCGCGACCCGCTCGCGGTCACCGGCGGACAGCACATCGAGGCGGCGGTCCAGGTGCACGGTCGGCAGCACGTCCGCTTCGGGAGCGAACGCGAGCACACGCTCGAGCGCGGCGCTGTCGTTCGCGTGCAGCTCCGCGGCCAACCCGGCCTGCTCGAACCGCAGCCGCGCGAGCCGCAGCAGCGCGTCGTCGCCAGCGACACGCTGCTGGAACAATGCTCGGATCTTGCGCACCTGCCCTCCCGTGCCGGGCGCCGATGATGCCCGGCACCCGCCGGTCTCAACCGGCAGGCACGCGCGGCCCAGGCGCTCAGGCCTCCGGCAGTGGTTCCGGCAGACCGGTGAACTCGGCGCCGCTCGACCCTCGGGGCCACCGTTGGCGCAACCGGGTCAGCTGGTCGGCCGCGCGGTCACGCCGCATGCGCACGAAGTGGACGATGCCCTCGATGCGATCCGCTCCCCGCTCCAGCTCGTGCTGGGCGAACCCGCACCGGTAGACCTGATCGTTGGTGTACTGCCGCCCCGTGAACGGGCGACCGTGCGGGGTGTCGGACTCGAGGTAGGCGGCCTGGGAGACCCGGGGCCACAGCGCGGACGGCGACGCGCCGACCATCACGTCGCTGACAGCCTCGGGGCGCAGATCCGTGTCGATCAGGTGCTCGACGTGGTCGAGGTAGTACCCGAGAAAATCCGGGTTGCGCAGCAGGTTCTCGACCAGCGGGCCGTGAGATACGTGACACGCGACACGCCTGACGGGTTTACGCGCGTCGGACATCCGCGTTGTTCGGGACAAGGGTCTCCCCAGGGCGCAGATCGCCGTGCTACGTTCCGCGGCCGTCGGCGGATTGCGGGACAGGCGGGGACATGGCGGGAACAGTGGTGCGGCGTTTTGCTGCCGTTGTAGTGGTGACGATCGTGGCTGCGCTGCTGGTCGTGATGCCGTCAGCGAAAGCCGACGCTGCGCTCGGTCCGTGTGTCGCCGACGGTCCGTACGCGGCGAGCGGCGTGATCGCCGAGGTGTGTGTCGACGCACCCGTCGACGGCAGCGTGGTGTCGGGAACGATCGCCGTCAGCGCGACGCTTGCCAACGTGGGGACGCCGACGACGCCGCTGAGCGCGTTCGGTGCGCGACGCATGATCTTCACGATCGACGGCGACCCGCTGCTGACCGACTACACAGCGCCGTACACGTTCCAGCTGCCGACGGACCGGTTCGTCGACGGCACGCACACCCTCGAGGTGCGCGCACTGCTGCGGGACTCGTTCACCGACGAGATCGACCACGAGACACCGCCGTTGACAATCACGCTGACGTTTGACAACGGCATCACCGTGGTGCCGCCGAACAGGAACACGTTCAAACCCACCAGCGGACGACCTGCGGCGCCCGATGCGCCGTTCGTCGTGGTCGCCACAGGCGACGGCGCCAGCGGGGAGCCGGGCGCCAACGCCGTGTCCGACCTCATCAACGGCTGGGATCCGAACCTCTTCCTCTACCTCGGGGACGTGTACGAGCACGGGACACCCACCGAGTTCCTGAACTGGTACGGCACCGACGAGACGCTATGGGGTCGCTTCCGCGACGTGACGAATCCCACCATCGGCAACCACGAGTACGAAGGGGGCGTGGCTCCGGGGTACTTCGACTACTGGGACAACGTCGCGCACTACTACAGCTTCGACACGCAGGGCTGGCACTTCGCGACGATCGACACCACCAGCGACTTCGGCCAGACGGACCCTGGGACACCGCAGTTCGAGTGGCTCCGTGACGATCTCGCCGGCGCGGCGTCCCAGTGCACCGTCGCCTACCTGCACCACCCGGTCTGGAGCATCGGCACCCAAGGGTCGACCGCACGACTCGAGCCCGTCTGGGATCTCCTGGTCGACGCCGGCGTGGACATCGTGCTGACCGGACACGACCACAACTACCAGCGCTGGCAGCCGCTCGACGCGGACGGCAACCCCGATCCAGCAGGCCCGACGCAGTTCGTCGTCGGCAGCGGCGGACATGGCATCCGACCCTTCGCCCAGGCAGACCCGCGGGTGGTGGCCGGATTCGACACGTTCGCCAACCCCAACACCCGTGGCGCGCTTCGATTCAACCTTGGGACCAACGCCGTCGACTTCGAGTACGTGACCATCGAAGGCCTCGTCCTCGACTCCGGCACCGTCGACTGTCACGTCCCAGAGCCTGAGCCGGTCGCTGTCCGCAACCGCATAGCAATCGAACGCGCTGCGCTCGACGCGCTCCTGCCGAGCGGCAGCAACAGCCTCGACGACAAGGTCGGCAAGGGGATCGAGCACCTGGACAAGAGCCTGGCCGACAAGCTCTGGTCTGACGACAATCGTCCCGCCGACAAGGACGGCCACAAGGTCGTCGAGGAGCTCAAGAACGCCGTGCACGATCTGGAGGACGCGCCGCGGAACTCAGCGGTGCAGGCCGCCATCGTGCGGCTGACCGACCTCGGCCAGGAACTGATGGACAACGCGATCCGGGAGGCCGTGGACGCGTATGGCGGACTCGGCGAGCTGGAGACCGCCACGAAGGAGCGCAACAACGGTCTGGCCGAACTCGCGAACGGCAAGCACGAAGAAGCGCTGGACAAGTTCAAGAAGAGCTTCGAACACGCCCGCAAGGCCTACGAGCAGTCGCCCGATCCCTGGGAGTCCGGGGTCGGACACCGCGGTCGCATCGGTGACGTCCTGGCGACGGTCTGGTCGCTGGTGCCGTCCGGTGATGGCGGCGACGACGGCGACCTGGAAGACAGCGTCGAAGAGCTGGGCAAAGCGCTCGACACCACCTTGTGGGACGACGAGACCCGCCCGTCCGACGACTCGGACGCGAAGGTGCCGGACGGCGTGAAGAAGGCCGTCGAGAAGCTGGAGAAGGTGGAAAACACCGACGTACTCGCGCAGATGCTCGATCTGGCCGCCATCGCGGAGGAACTGGCTCTTGACGCCATCGCGGAAGCCGAAGCGCGGGACGGCGATGCCAAGGACATCGCGGAGGCCAAGGCGAAGATGGACGAGGGCGACAGCAAGCTCGCCGAGCGTAAGTACAAGGACGCTGCCGACAAGTACAAGCAGGCGTTCGAGAAGGCGCGGTCCGCCTGAACCTACGCTCGGGCCCGGCG
>JAHELV010000092.1:0-1615 GCA_024644015.1 Nitriliruptorales bacterium | reverse complement strand
CCGGCGCGCGCCAGCATCGATTCGATGCCGGTATTGCCGAAACGCGTTGAGGGGGGCGGCCCGTGGCGCCCCCCTCAACGCGTTCAGCGCGCCGTGGATCAGCGCTTGGGAGCGAAGTCCCGGTTCTCCACCTTGAAGTTGCCCTTGCCCTTCTTGCCGTTGATTTCCTTGGTGTTCATCCCGTAGGACAGCACCGACGCTGCCACGGCGTCCGAGTTGACGTCGAGCGCCTCCAGGCTGATGTTGTCGAACGTGTCGCACGCCAGGTGGTAGCACGGGTCGTACTGATCACCGGCCGTACCACCCCAGATGTTCGCCTCCTCGTCGGTCTTGACGCCCTCGGCACCGGTGAACAGACCACCGGCCGGGATCCCGACCGCGATGAACGGACCGTAGTCGGACCGCCCGGAGAAGTCGGTGCCCAGGTACGGCAGGTCGCGGGCCTCGTAGAACGCCTCGTAGAACTTCTCGATCTGAGCGGACCCCTCAGGTCCCGGGCCTGCACCGACCCCGTCCGAGTCATCGCCGTCGTAGACGAAGTAGACGAAGTTCGGCGAGCCGATCATGTCGAAGTTCAGATATAGGGCGATGCGGTCGCGCTCCTCCTGGCTGAGTTCGTTGACGTACGCGGTCGAGCCGACGAGACCGAGCTCCTCGGCACCCCACCACGCGAACCGAACGGTGTTGCGCGGCTTGACCTTCGCCATCTGGACCGCGGCCTCGAGGATCGCCGCACTGCCCGAGCCGTTGTCCTGGACGCCTGGTCCAGCCTGGACCGAGTCGAGGTGCGCACCGGCCATCACGACGTTGTCGGCGTTCCTACCCGGCAGTTCGGCGATGACGTTGTTGTTGGTTCGGGTCTCCGGTGGGTCGACGTCGACGAACGCCGTCGAGCCCTCCTGGGACAGTGCGACACCGTCGGCGAAGCTCGCGCCCACAAGCGGCTTGGTGAGGTTGCTCGGACTGCCGTCGGGCAGGGCGGTGGCGTTACCGACGATCAGACCCAGCCGTGTGTCGCTGTTGCCCTGGTTGAAGATGATCACAGCTTCGGCGCCGGCTGTTTCGGCGTTGACCGCCTTCTCAGCGAAGAAACACGCACCGCGCTGGATCAGCGCGATGTCGGCCGGACCGCTGAAGTCCAGGCCGGCGAAGTCCGTTGCCTCGCACCCACTCGTCGACGTAGACGGATCCGCGGGCCACGCAGCGTTGCCCAGGGCCAGGTCGACGGGGATCACCGTGCCGTCCTCAACGGTGCCAAAACCGGTTCCCGAGAAGGCGCCGGTGTCGTAGTCGGCCATCAGAGGCGTCAATTGACGAAGCGTCGGCGGGGCTACGAAGGTGAACTCGAAGGGGTCGAGCTCAACGTCGTAGCCGGCGGCCTCGAGGGTGTCGACCACGTAGTCGACGCTGAGGTCGTAGCCCTCGAAGCCGGCCGCCCGGTTGCCTTCAGTCGCGTCCGCCGCCGCCTGGAACGCCTTCTGGTGCGCGCGGACGCCGTCGACCGTGACGCACTCCAGCAGCTTGTTGATGGTGTTGTTGGTGCGATTGTCGCAGGCGTCGGGTTTGGCCGAGGCGACCACCGGCACACTCGCAACGACGAGCGCGACTACCATGA
>JAHELV010000091.1 GCA_024644015.1 Nitriliruptorales bacterium | reverse complement strand
CGCGGGACCGCGGCGTGAACGTGCCGGCGTTGGCCGCGGCGAACACGAAGAAGACCGACGCGCCACCGTTGAACCAGACGCCGACGGTGCCAAGCACCGCGAACGCCACGGTCAGCGGGATCAGGCGATCGGGGGGCTGGTACATGCAGGCGACGTACAGGGCGCCGCCGACGACAGCCAGCGCGGCGGTGATCAGCCATGCCGTGCCGGTGGTATCAGGTGCGAGCGCCGGCTCGAACAGCAGGATCCCGAGGAAGATCAGGTACCACCAGTCGCTGAACCGCCGCCGGCCATCGTGGCCGGCGGGCGGGACAACGGTGAGTGGGGTGGTCATCGGCGGCTCGAGCGGTAGGCGGTGGCGGCTGCCGCTGCGGTGACGGCGGTGGTGGCCAGCAGGGCGACGACGTGGTCGAGCACCGGCTCGCCGAGCAGGACACCGAGGCCGAGCTGGGACACATGGTAGGTGGGCAGCGCCGGCGCGATCTGCTGGACGATCTGGGGCAGGGCCTCGATCGGCATCCACAGGCCGCCGGCGATCGCCATCGGCAGGAAGATCGCGTTGATGATGGCCGGGGCGGCACGTCCGGATGCGGAGAAGCCGACCGCGAGCCCCAGCAGCGCGAACGGCAGCGACCCGAGCAGCAGCACGCCGGCGATCGCCAGCCACGTGCCGAGGTCGGTGTCGAACGTGCCCATGGCGACGGCGGTCACGCTCATTGCGGCGTAGACGCCGAAGGCGACGGGCAGGCTGGCGGCGACTTTCGCGGCCAGCGTCGTGGAGACCGGGACGGGCGAGACGCGCTTGACGCGCAGCCAGCCGCGTTCGCGGTCCTCGGCGACGCCGATACCGGGGTTGAGCAGCGCGACGGAGATGACGCCGAACGCGCCGAACGACGCCAGCATCATCGTGGCGTTCGACACCGGCCCGTCGGACGGGCCGCCGAACAGTCCGGCGAACAGCGCGAAGAACCCGACGGGCATGGCGATCGAGAAGAAGACCGCGGCCGGTTCGCGGATGATTCCGTACAGCTCGTCGCGGACCTCGACTGCAAGGATCTGGGGAGTCATGCCGCTACCTCCTCGTACGCGTTGGCGGTCAGCGACACGACCGCCTCTTCGAGACTGGCGCCCTCGACGCGCAGATCGCTCACGGTGGGGTCCGCGTCGAGCAGCGCGCGGACAGTGGCCTCGGCCTGGCGGCTGGTGGCTCGCAGCCGCCCGGCCTCATAGGTGATGTCGACGATGCCCGGTAGTGCTCGCAGTGCGTCGCCGTCCAGCGCGGTGCGCGCGAGGATCGTGCGGTCGGCCAGCCGGGATGTCAGCTCCGCCGGGTGACCGCTGGCGATGACCTGTCCGTCGGACAGCACCACCACCCGGTCGGCGACCGCCGCGGCCTCCTCGACCTGGTGGGTGGTCAGCAGAACGGCGACACCGCGGTCCCGGTGCTCGGCGATGGTGCGCCAGAAGCCGCGACGGGCATCGATGTCGAGACCCAGCGTCGGCTCGTCGAGCACGAGCAGTGTCGGGTCGACGACCAGCGCCATCGCCAACTGGAGGCGCTGCTGTTGACCGCCGGACAGCTTGTCGACGCGTCGCGCCGCGAGATCGCTGAGCCCGACCTCGGCCAGCACCGGCGCGGCGGCCGACGCCGGCTGACCGGACCGTACCGCCCAGCCGGACACGAGCTCGGTGACCTTGAGCGTCCGGGGGAACCCGGCGATCTGGTGCATCACCCCGAGCCGCATGCGTGTCTGGGCGCGCCGTGGGTCGCCGCCGTCGATGTCGACGTGGCCGGCGGTGGGTTGCAGCACGCCGGTCAGCGCGTTGACCAGTGTTGTCTTGCCCGCACCGTTGGGGCCCAGCAGCGCGACGCACTCGCCGGACGCGACCGTCAGGTCAACGCTCCGCAGCGCCTGGGTGGTGCCGTAGCGATGCTCCAACCCGGCGATGTTCACCACGGTGTCCGCCAAGGCAGCTCCTCTCGATCCGACCGTGGACCGACTGTGACCGCGAACGGACATCGGCGGTAGTGGGCGGCGTCACCACCCAGCCGTGACGAATGTCACCTGCGCCTCACCCCTCGCGACCGCGGTTCCCCACGCAGAAGCCATTCCACCGGGGCGCACTGACCGAGTAGGCACGCGGCCAACGGTTGCCCTGACCGACGCGAGCCGCCGTGTACTGCCGCACCGGTTGCGCCGTATGGCCTAGGGCAGTCGGTCCATCTCGCGGCGGATCTGGTCCTCGGACGGTCCTCGTCGTCCGTACGACTCGAATGCGTGCAGGCCGAGGCCGACACCCCAGCCCAGAATCGGAAAGATCGGCCAGAAGAACCCGCCTGACGTTACGGCCCAGATCACGATCAGCATCGCGTTGACCAGGACATAGGTGACGAGGTGCGTTCGAAAGTCGGCCTTGCGCTTCAGGCTGGCGAGCGCTCTTTCCCGGCGCTGTGCATCGTCCATGACGGCTCCTGTGGTCTCCCTGATCGCGTCGCGTACGGTCAGTGTCGTCGATCCGCGCGGCGTTGGCGAGCGCCACGGCGCGGCGTGGCGGCCCTGCGACCGTTGGCTATCGAGCCGCATTCGCTCTGTTGTGTGCGCCGTGGCTGTGACAGAATCTGGTTGTCCGGTCAACAGGATCGGGCAGCGGGGGGTACTGAGGCCGGCCAGCCTCGTGAACGGAGGCGATCATGCTTCGTACGACCAGAACGTTCGCCAGCTTCGCAGTCGACGACGTCGACGCGGCCCGGAGGTTCTACAGCGACACCCTCGGGATGAAGGTGACCGCCGAAGGCGAGCAGGGGGCCATCTGGCTCCACAGCGCCGACGGCCACGACACGTTGATCTACCCCAAGCCGGACCATGCTCCCGCGGTGTTCACGGTGCTGAACATGTCCGTGGAGGACATCGACGAGGCGGTTGACGAGCTGACCGCGCGCGGAGTGACGTTCGAGCGGTACGAGGAAATGGACGCCGACGATCGAGGCGTCGTCCGCGCCGAGGGCCATGCGATCGCGTGGTTCACCGACCCGGCCGGCAACATCCTGTCCGTCGTCCAGGAGTAACCGGCGCGCTCGCGGGCGTGCTGACCACCCGGGCTCGCCCGAGCTTGATGTCCCACCGCAGCACGTCGACGTCGCGCGCGCATTCGAGCGCCCTGCCCGGGCCCTGCTGCGGCCCGGGCAGGGACGCTCGATTCGTCTCAGTTCAGCTCGTTGACGCGGTCGGTGCTCGGGGGAGCGACCGGGCTGAACGTCCCGAGGTAGTTGGTGAGGGCGTTCAGGTCGTTGCCACCGTCGAGCCGCGGGGTCGTGATCGTGCCCAGGGTCGTGAAGTTGTCCCCGCCGTCCGCGAGGAAGCTGTTCACCGTGACGTTGTACGTCGCGGCCGGGTCGAGTGGTACGCCGTTGAGCTGCACGTTGCTGACGGTGACCGACGTGCAGACACCCGCGACGATCGTCTTGGCGAGATCGTACGTGAAGCCGTTCGACACGCCGAGGTGAAGGAACGGACGGCTCGCCGTTGGCGGCTGGCACTGCTCTTCGAGCACCGAGACGATCTGCGCTCCGGTCATCTCGTAGGTCACCAGGGTGTTGCCGAACGGCTGGAACGTGAAAGCCTCACCGAAGGTGACCACGCCGTCGCCCTCACCCCCCGAATCCGCGAACGTCAGATCGGAGCGCACACCACCGGGGTTCATGAATGCAACTTGGGCGCCACTAGCCGATGTTGACCACAGCTGGGCGTCGGCGACCAGGTTGCCGGCCGGCGATTCGACCCCGCGATCCGTCCCGGGTGGCGTGCCGCCGCGGTTGATGTCCGCGGTGATCGTCCCGACCGGCGTGTCGCCCGCGGCAGCGACCAGCGGCTGCCACTTGTCCAGGATCGCGGTGAGCGCGGGGTCCGGTGTCAGGTCCGCCTGGACGACGGCGTGGTTGGTCGCACTGCTGAGGTCGCGGCGGACGTCGCCGGTCTTCCTGTCGAGCACGAGGTTGATGTCGGACACGACGCGACCGAACGAGTAGGCGCTCGTGACGATGCGTGGGTTGCCGGCGGAATCGTCCAGCACGCAGTTGTACGGCAGATGCGTGTGCCCGGTGATCATGGCGTCGATCTCGGGGTCGAGCGCGTCGTTGATCGCCACGATCGGCCCGGAGATACCGACACAGGCGTCGACGTCACCGGGTGGCGGTGTCTGCGATCCGCCTTCGTGCAGCAGCACGACGATCGCTTCGACCTTCTTCTCCTTGAGGATCGGGACGAGCGCGTTGGCGGTCTCGGCCTCGTCGAGGAAGTCGTAGCCCTGGATGCCGGCTGCCGCCACGAGGGTGTCAGTGGCCTCGAGGGTCATGCCGATGAAAGCGACCCTGACATTCTTGATCTTCCTGATCTCGTACGGCGGCAACGGGGTATTGCCGGTCGCGGTCTCGACGACGTTGGCCGACAGCCACTGGAACTCGGCACCCTTGTACGGCTCGTCGGGGAAGTAGCAGCCGTCCACCGGGTGACAGCCGCCGTTCTGCATCCGCAACAGTTCGGTGACACCCTCGTCGAACTCGTGATTGCCCACGCCGGAGATGTCGAGGTCCATCGCGTTCAGCGACTCGACCGACGGCTCGTCGTGGAACAACCCGGAGAAGGCCGGCGAGCCACCGATGAGGTCACCGGCGGCGACGGTCAGGCTGTACTTGTTGCCCTCGCGGAGCTCGTTCAGCTTCGCGGAGAGGTACTCGGAGCCGCCTGCGGGGGCGCCCGCGACGCTTCCGGGCGTGCCCGCCTCGAGGTGTCCGTGATAGTCGTTGAACGCCAGCAGTTGGAGATCGACGACCTTCTCCTTCTTCGGCTTCTTGGCTTGCTTCGAGGCGGACGCCTGCGACGCGGATGCCGCCGGTGCCAACGTCATGGTTAGTAGTAGCGCCATGATGAGGCTCGTGACGATCAGTGGTCGTTTTCTCATGATGCTCCCGCTTCCCTGACTCGGACGGCGACCGAACGCAGTCGCCCAAGCCGTGTTGGTCTCCTCCGCGTGCTATGAGGCCTTGACCGCGTTCATCCAGGCCTTCTTGTAGTCGAGCACCGCCTTGGCGTAGTCGCCGTTGGCGACGTTTGCCTCGGCGTCGGCGATGTCGCGCTGCGCCTGCGCGACACGGCCCGGGTCACCGCCACCGACGATGGCGATCGTGAGCTGCCTGCGCGCGAGCAGGCGGTCGGCGTCGACGAGCGCGTCGATCGCTGGCCGGACGTCGACCGTCGACACCTTCTGCAGCTCATTCACCGCCTGGTGTTCGCGGTCGAACACGCGCATGCCGTTCTTCGGGTCGAGCGTCGACGGGTCCGTCCACCAGGTCGGGTTCAGGCTCTGGTCGATGCGACTGATCGCCTTCTGGATGGACTTGTCGTCGTCCCTGTCGCCGGTTGGCGGCAGGAACGACAGCTCGAGCCGGGCCGTCTCCTTCTGGCTCATCGCCGTGTTCAGGTTGAGCCCGATCACGACGGGGTCGTGGTCGGACGACCGGAACTCGTCCGGGTTGTACAGGCCTGGCTGGTTGAAGTTGTTGTAGTCCAACCCGCTTGGCTCGTCGGCGTTGACGTGCCAGAAGTCGGCTCCCGCCACCTGTGGCGTCATCGTTTCACTCGACAGCCCGTGGTCCAGGTAGCCGGACTGGCTGAAGAAGTTGAACGAGTAGGCCCCTGCGCCGAAGCCGGTACCGACGAAGGACTCGATGAGGTCCGTGTAGCCGCCCGCCTCGAGCGTGACGACCGGATCCTCCTGGGCGTAGGCGTTCAGGTCGCCGATGACCAGAAAATCGCTGTCGCCGCTGCCGGTCGGGTCGGTGGCCAGGAAGTCGACGATCGCCTGGGCCGCCTTCGTCCTCGTGACGTTGCAGTTGCCCTGCCCGTCGCCGGCGTCGGGATCGTCCGGCAGACAATTGGAGCCTTTCGACTTCAGGTGGTTGACGCCCACGGTGAACACGGCGCCCGTCGCGTTCTCGACGAACGACTGGGTCAGCATCGGCCGGTTCCTGGTGTCGTCGAAGTTCGGGTCGTCAGCGGAGTCGAGCACCTCGAAGTCGCCGAGCGGGGTCACCGCCGCCGGCTGGTACAGCAGCGCCACCCTGATTGCGTCGTCCCCGATCGGGCCGCTCGCGATGTAGTCATACGTCCCGGGCGCCGTGGCGGCGTTGAGCCCGGCCACCAGGTCGGCCTCCGGCGTGTTGTCCGAAGCGTTCTCGATCTCCATCAGGCCGACCACGTCGGCGTCGAGCGTCCTGATCGCCGTGACGATCTTGTCCCGCTGGCGGGTGAACTCGGATGCCGTGTCGGCGCCGCGACAGCCCTGGTCGCCATCCGGGCCGCAGATCGGACCGGCGTTGTCGATCGTGGTGAAGTAGTTGAGCACGTTGTACGCCGCCACCTGGATGGTGCCGCCGACGTCGGGCACGCCGGGCCGCTTGTTGACTCGGGTGAAGTCCACCGTCTGAGTGGGCTCGATCTGGTAGGCACCGAACGAGTAGCTGACGTTGCCCGTGAGGCCCGGCAGCGTGTCGCCCGTCCGCAGCGTGTTGCCGACGCCCAGGTACGGCGGCAACGGCAGCGGGTTCTGCACGGTGCTGCCGTCGTCCAGCTGGATCCGGCTGCGGTCGTTCAGCTCCTGCAAGGCGATCGCCGGGGCGCCCGGGGCAACGACGTTGGTCGGGTTGTCGAGTGGAGCTCCGATCGACAGGTCGACCTCGCCGAAACGCGCCTGGGTGAAGTTGCCCGAGGCGTACAGCGTCTGGTCGATGGTCGCCTCCATGCCCTCGACCCACTCCCAGTCGTCGACGGCCGACACCGGCAGCGACCATGACGCCGGCGCTGTCGTGCCCGTGGCCGGGCAGACCGTGACGCTGACGACGTTGTTGAGCTCGGTGCGGTCGAAGGACTCGGCGACCGTGCCCCGCACCCGGACGGTGTCGCCGGAGTCGACCGAGCCGACGCCGTTGTTGAATACGAAGATGCCCTCCGACGTGGTGTCGTCGCCGTCGTAGTCGGCGGTCTCCTCCTGCATGAAGAAGCCGCGCAGCTCGGAACCGCCTTCGAAGTCGCCGGTGACGATGCCTTCGATCTCGCGGACGCTGCCGACGTCCGGGCTCGAAAGGCCCGAGCCCTGGATGTCGTGGATGAGGGTGGCCGGGTCGTTGCAGGCACCGAGCGGATCGGTGGCCACGGTGATGGCGACGTTGACCGCGTCCGGCGTGTTCTCGGCCTCGCCGACCGTCGGCGTGCCCGGGAACCCGGGAATCCCGAAGAGGTCGAAGTCGTTGCGCACCCAGTCGCCGGCTGCGTCGGTGTCGGTCCCGTTGGGCAGGCGCGAGGCGCCACCGGGCGGGAAGTTGGAGAGGCCGTCGTAGTTGGGGCCGAGCGCCACGCTCGAGTAGGTGAGGTCGCCCGCGTCACCGTCGGAGACGGCCACGTTGTCGACGATCCTCGTCCACGGCGTGAAATCGATGGTCCCGTCGTCGTCGGCGTCGATGTCGTCGCCGACGCTCCCAGTGAAGCCCTCGACGAGGAGCAGCGTGATCGACCCGTTCTCGATGCCCAGGTTGCCGACGCTCGTCGTCCAGAAGCCGGCGTTGGTGGTGCCGACGGGGAATGCGCGGTCGATGTTGCCTGTGCTCGAGTCGCCTTCGATCTCGAGGACCGTGTACGTCGAGTAGTCGGTGCCAGGGTCGCCGAACACCTCGACGTACTCGACGTCGGCGCCGGTCGTGCTCGCGGAGAACTCGTTGATCACCGGGTCGGTCGGGCCGGTCACGACGCCGAACGTCTGGCCGGTGTTGACGGCGCCGAAGGTGTTCGGCTGCGACGGCGACCAGGTGAAGTCACCGCCCATCGTGCCGCTGCCCGTGAGTTGCAGCGACTCGCCGACCGGGGTGGCGCTCGGCTCTTCGACCCCGATGTCGGTACTGGTCG
>JAHELV010000046.1 GCA_024644015.1 Nitriliruptorales bacterium | reverse complement strand
CCAGGCAACAGGTCGACACAGATCCGTTAAACAAGCCCTCACGTCGTGCGGACGCCGCTCGCACTGCGTGAGTAGAACTAGTGCAGGTTCCATCTTCCGTACGGTTTGGGCCGGATAGGCCCCGTGGTGTAGGCACAAATAGCTGGTTAGTTGGCCCCGGACGGGCACGGTGAGTCACTGGCAACGGCGTTCTGACCGCAGCGGTAGCGTGGTCGGGTGACGCCGACCCAGGAGGGTCACCAGATGTTGCTGCAGACCATCCGCTCACCGCGCGACCTGCGCCGCCTCGACGCCGACCAGCTCGACGAGCTGGCCGGGGAGATCCGCCGGTTCATCGTCGACGCGGTCTCGCGAACGGGCGGCCACCTGGGGTCCAACCTGGGTGCGGTCGAGCTGACGCTGGCGCTGCACCGGGTCTTCGACTCGCCCCATGACGTGCTGCTGTGGGACACCGGCCATCAGGCGTACGTCCACAAGATCCTGACCGACCGCCAGGACGGGTTCAGCGCACTCAAGCAGACGGGCGGGTTGTCGGGCTACCCCTCCCGCGCGGAGTCCGAGCACGACTGGGTCGAGAACAGCCACGCGTCGACCATCCTGAGCTACGCCTACGGGATGGCAACGAGCTTCGCGCTCGACGGTGTCGACCGGCGCATCGTGGCGGTCATCGGCGACGGCGCCCTGACCGGGGGCATGGCGTTCGAGGCGCTCAACAACCTGGGGCACAGCGGGCGGCGGGTCATCATCGTCCTCAACGACAACGGCCGGTCCTACGCGCCGACGATCTCCCGGCTCGGCGATCACCTGGCCCGGCTGCGGATGAACCCGTCCTACGTGCAGGCCCGACGCGTGCTCGAGGAGCGTCTGCGCGCCATGTCGGGCATGGGCGAGGTCGCCGTGCAGGGTCTGCACGGGATCGGCGCCGCGCTGCGGGAGATGTTCGAGCCGCACACGTTCTTCGAGGCACTCGACGTGCGCTACACGGGCCCCATCGACGGCCACGACATCGGCAGGATCGAACAGGCGCTGCGACACGCCGCCACCTATGACGGGCCGATCGTCGTGCACGTCCGCACGGAGAAGGGCCACGGCTACGCACCGGCCGAGACCGACGTCGAGAAGCGCCTGCACGACGTGTCAGCGTTCGATCCGACGACGGGCAAGAGCGCGAGCCGTGGGGGCGGCGCGACCTACACGCAGGTCTTCTCCGACGCCATGCTCGCGCTGGCCGAACGACACCCCGAGCTGGTGGCCCTGACCGCGGCGATGCCGGGATCGACGGGGCTGCTGCCGCTGGCGGAACGCCACCCCGAGCGGGTGATCGACGTCGGCATCGCCGAGCAGCACGCGGTCACCGCCGCAGCGGGCATGGCCATGATGGGTCTGCGTCCCGTCTTCGCCGTGTACTCGACGTTCCTGTCACGCGCGTTCGACCAGATGAACCTCGACGTTGGTCTGCACGGCCAGCCTGTCGTGTTCGCACTGGACCGGGCAGGCATCACGGGACCGGACGGGGCCTCGCACCACGGCGTGCTCGATCTCGCCCTCAGCCTGCGCGTGCCCGGGATGACCGTGTTCGCACCATCGTCCGCCGGCGAGTTGCGCCAGATGCTGGCCGACGCCATGACGCTCGACGGTCCCGCACTGGTCCGTTTCCCCAAGGGCGAGGCGGCCGAGGTGCCCGCCGACCAGGTCGGCAGCGGTCTGTCAGCTCGACGGGTACGTGCAGGCGCAGATCTGTGCGTTCTGGCCGTCGGCAAGATGGTGGCCGTGGCCACCGAGGCCGCCGAAGAGCTGGCGCGCGAGGGGGTATCGGCCACAGTGTGGGACGTTCGCGTCGTCAAGCCGGCGGACCCCGCGATGCTCGACGACGCGGCTCGACACGATGTCGTCGTCACCGTAGAGGACGGTGTGCGCCACGGCGGTGCGGGCTCGTACCTGGCTGGACTCATCGTCGACCGTGACGAGAGCGGACGCTGTCCGCGACTGCTGCACCTCGGGACACCCGACGCATACGTCCCACACGGCGGCGCCGGACAGATCCACACCGACCTCGGTCTCGACGCGACTGGCGTCGCCGCCGCCGCGCGCAAGATCCTCACCCACGGGATGAGCGACTAGTTGTAATCGACCACCTGCGAACCGTCGACCGACGGGGGCACCGGTCGCGGGCGGCGGACCACCTCGCGAGCGGCGACCGCCAGCTTGCGGCGCAACGGCACCGACGCCCGTTGGCTGAACACCTGCCAGTCCGCGGCCTCGATGCGGTCGAGGATCTCGCCGTAGAGCCGGTGGGCGATACGGATGCACGCCTGACTGCGGGGTTCGAGCATCCCCCACCCGTCCTCGGCGCGCCGATACAGCTCGCGCGTGCGTGCCGCCTCGAATGCCAGCAGGCGGCGCATCTGCGGCGTCACCTGCCGACGCTCGAAGTGCGCCTCGGGGACCGCGAACCGCTCCAGGTCTTCGAGCGGCAGGTAGATGCGGCCGCGGTCCCAGTCCTCAGCCACGTCACGGAGGAAGTTCGTCAACTGGAAGGCGATGCCCAGGTCCATCGCGCGGGCGCGGGCGTCGGGGTGCCGCGAACCGAGCACCGGTAGCATCATCGCCCCGATCACGGCCGCCGAGCCGTACACGTACTCGTACAGATCGTCGTACGTCGGGTAGCGGGCGACGGTCAGGTCCATGGCCATCGACCGCAGGAAGGCCCGGAGGTCGTCGTGGTCGATGCCCAGCTCGTCGACGGTCGCGACGACGGCCTTGAGGACCGGGTCATCGCTGCCGCCGGAAGCCAGCGACGCCAGGAACGCGTCGCTCCACTGTTCGAGCGCCGCGCGGCGCTGCGCATCCGACCAGTCGAGGTCGAAGTGGTCGACGAGGTCGTCGGCGTACCGGGCGAACCCGTACAGCGCGTGGACGTGATGTCGGCTGTCGCGCGGCAGGAACCGGGTCGCGAAGTAGTAGGTCCGACCGTGCGCGGCGTTCAGCCGCCGGCACAGCTCGTAGCTGGTCGCGAGGTCGACCTGCCCGTCGGGCGGCAGGCCGTCCGCCACGATCGACGTCGACGGGGCGGGATGGCGGTAGACGCCGCTCACCGTTCGAGCACTCGCTCGGCGGCGAGCTTGCCGGAGACCAGCACCATGGGTACGCCCACGCCGGGCACTGTGCCCGACCCGACGAACACGACGCCGTCGACGGTGGGCGCGACGTTGCGCGGGCGGAACGGTCCCGTCTGGAAGAAATGGTGGCTCGCAGCGAACGGTGTGCCGGCCGCCATGCCTTGGCGGCGCCAGTCGGCCGGCGTCACCACCTCGCTCGTCACCACGTGCGGCGTCCCGTAGCCGGCTGCCTCGAGGCGTCCCAGGGCGGCGCGCAGCTCCCGGGGCGCCTGCGCGTCCCAGTTGATGTCGTCGCCGTGCAGGTTGGGCGCCGGCAGCAGGTAGAAGCCGATCGTCCCACCGTCCGGGGCCATCGCCGGGTCGTTGACGGTCGGGACGGTCAGGAACCACGACGGGTCGCGCTGCATCCGACCGGCGAGCAGATCGTCGAACGACTCGCGGTAGCCGGCGGCGAAGTGGATGTTGTGGTGCGCCGCGTCCTTCAAGGGGTCCGACAGACCCAGGTGGACCACGACGCACGATGGCGAGTACCGCAGGCGGCCGATCCGTCGCGGTGTCCGCTCCGGCCCCAGCAGCTCGCCGTAGGCGACCGGCAGATCGGGGTTGAGGACGACGTGGTCGCCAGCGACGATCTCGCCGTCCTCGGTTCGCACGCCGGTCGCGCGGCCGTCGTGCAGCTCGACCCGGTCGACCGCGGTGTCGAGCCGCAGGTCCACCCCGCACCGCACCGCCAGGTCCGCAAGCGCCTGACTGACGGCGAAGATGCCTCCCGCCGGGAAGTACACGCCCGCGACCGCGTCCATGTAGGCGATGACGGCGTAGACGCCGAGCGCCTCGTACGGGCTCATGCCGGCGTACATCGCCTGGAAGGTGAACAGCCTGATCAACCGCCAGTCGCGCAGGTGGGACGCCACGAGCGGGTAGAGCCGGCGGAACCCGCCGAGCCGCAGCAACCGTGCCATGACCAGCGGTCGGGCCAGCTGGCGCACCGAGTCGAAGTTCGCGTCGATGAAGTGGTCGTACTCGGCCTCGTACAGCCGGCGTAGATGCGCGGCGAACGCCACGAACCGGTCTGCCTCGGCACGCCCGCACAGCGCCGCCACCTCGTCGCGCATCGCGTCGACGCTGCCGCGCACAAGCAGCTGCGAGCCGTCGTCGAACTGCGCGCGATAGGCGGGATCGAGGCGTTCCAGCTGAAGGTGGTCGGTCATGCGCTCGCCGGCGAGCTCGAACAACTCGGCGACCAGGTGTGGCATCGTCAGCACGCTCGGACCGGTGTCGAACGTGAAGCCGTCACGCTCGAGCCGACCGGCACGGCCACCTGGCACCGGGGCCCGCTCGAGCATCGTCACGTCCCGGCCGGCGCAAGCCAACCGGATGGCGGCGGCGAGACCGCCGAGTCCCGCGCCCACCACGACGACACGGTCGCGGGCCGCCGACGGCCGCCCCGTGTCAGTCATGCCGGAACAACGCTCTGGTGGCGAGCTCGTTCAACGCCGAGCGCGCCGGCTCGCTGACGGACGCGATCGCCGCCGAGGCGTGGTCGAAGTGCCGTTCGACCTGCCGTTCGATGGCTGCGAGCGCACCGCACTCGCGGACGATCGTCCGTACCTGCCGCCCTGCCTCCTCGTCGACGGCCGCGTCGCCCAGCGCGGCGGTGAGCACGGCACGCTGGGTGGCGTCGGCTGCTTCGAGCGCCGTCAGCATCAGCAGGGTCCGTTTGCCCTGCCGCAGGTCGTCGAGCACGCCCTTTCCGGTTGCCCGCGGGTTCCCGAACAGCCCGAGGATGTCGTCGCGCAACTGGAACGCGACGCCGACGGCATCGCCGTATGCGACCAGGGCCGCGTCGATTCCGGGATCCGACCCGGCCATCGCGGCGCCGAGCTGCAGCGGCCGCGTGACCGTGTACCGGCCGGCCTTGAGCAACGCGACGGTGCGGGCCTGCTCGGCCTGCGCATCTGGCGTCGCCGCCAGCACGAGGTCCAGGTACTGACCGGCCATCAACTCGGTGCGCAGGTCCGTGAACACGGCCCGCGCCCGTTCGCGGTCGACGGGGTCTACGGGGCTCGCGTCGAACAGCTCATCGGCCCAAACGAACGCCAGGTCGCCCGCGAGGATCGCCGCGCCAACACCGAACCAGTCGCCGTCACCGCTGAGTCCCGCCGCACGGTGGTGTGCCTCGAGGGCCACGTGGGCCGCAGGCTGACCGCGGCGACGCACGCTGCGGTCCATCACATCGTCGTGGATCAGCGCGAACGTCTGCAGCAACTCGAACGCTGCGGCGGTGTGCCAGAGCCGATCGGTGTGCGGCGCACCACCTGCCCGATACCCCCAGTAGACGAACGCCGGTCGCATGCGCTTGCCGCCGGAGAGCACCAGCCTGCTGACCGCCCGCACGACCGGTGCCAGCCGGGGGTCCAACGCGACGAGATCCCGCTCGCGAGCCTGGAGGAAATCCCCCAGCAGCGCGTCGACCGGCTCACGAACGATGAGCAGGGGGTCCGTCGCCGCATCGACGGGCAACGCCGAAGACGTGTCAACCATCTGGTTGGCCACGTCTGCTACGGAAGTGCATCATCCACCGTTTCGGGCAGTCGTCCGTCCGCCCACACAATGGTAGGTCCGCCGTCGGCGACCGTTCATGCACCGCTGATCAGCCGATCACGCAGCAGTTCGTTGACCAGCGCAGGGTTCGCCTGCCCCCGGCTGGCCTTCATCACCGCGCCGACCAGCGCACCGATCGCCTTGTGGTTGCCCGACCGTACCCGGTCCGCCGCAGCGGGCTGCGCCGCGATCGCCTCGTCGACCATCCGTTCGAGCTCCGAGGCGTCGGAGACCTGCTCCAGTCCGCGGTCGCGCGCGACGACCGCGGGAGTTCCCTCCCCCGCGAGCACCCCGTCGAGCACCTGACGCGCCAGCTTGGTCGACAGCGTGCCGTCGCTGACCATGGCGACGAGGGCGGCCAGGTCGGCGCCCGACAGTGCGACGGCGCCAGACTCGACGCCCTGCTCGTTGCTCCAGCCCAGCACCTCGTTGGTCAGCCACTTGACGGCATCGTCCGCCGGCGCACCCGCCGCGACCGCATCCTCGAACACCGGCGCCAGTCCCGTCGACACCAGGGACGCCGCTTGATGAGCGGCGAGTCCTGCGGAGCGCAGCCGCGCGCGCGTCGCCGACGGCAGCTCGGGCAGCTCCTTGCCGAGCCGGGCGACCCAGTCCGCGGCGGGCTCGACCGCCACGAGGTCCGGATCAGGGAAGTAGCGGTAGTCGAAGACCTCCTCCTTCGCGCGCAGCGTCGAAGTCCTGCCTGCGTCTTCGTCCCAGTGACGGGTCTCCTGGACGACCTCGACACCGTCGTCCAGCACGCCGGTCTGACGCCCGATCTCGTAGGCCACCGCGCGTCCCAGGGACCGGACCGAGTTCAGGTTCTTGACCTCGACCCGGGTCCCGTATGCCGTCGCGCCGCGCGGCCGCAGCGACACGTTGGCGTCGCAGCGCATCGATCCCTCTTCGAGCTTCGCGTCGCTGATACCCAACGTCAGCACGATCGCTCGCAGCTCCGACAGGTACGCCTGCGCCTCGGCGGCCGAGCGAAGGTCGGGCTCGGACACGACTTCGAGCAACGGGATGCCCGCACGGTTGTAGTCGACCAGGCTGTAGTCGGCACCGTGGATGCGACCGGAGGTCCCAACGTGCAGGGTCTTGCCGGTGTCCTCCTCCATGTGGACGCGGTGGATGCCGATACGCCTGGCCTCGCCGTCGACCTCCAGCTCGAGGTGCCCGCGCTCACAAATCGCCACGTCATATTGGGATATCTGGTAGTTCTTGGGCATATCCGGATAGAAGTAGTTCTTGCGGTGGAACTGGCTGCTGTCGATGACCTCGCAGTCCAACGCGAGCCCGAGCCGGATCGCGAACTCGATCGCCGTCGCGTTGGGCACCGGCAGCGACCCGGGCTGACCAAGGCACACCGGGCAGGTCCGGCTGTTGGGTTCGCCACCGAAGTCGATCGCGCAACCGCAGAACATCTTCGTCGCCGTCGACAGCTCGACGTGAACCTCCAACCCGATGACCGCCTCGTACGCGGTCGCCTGCTCGATCGCACTCATGGTGAACCGATCCTCCGCTTAAGCGTTCGCGTGCGCGGTGTCTGGTGGATGCACCGCGTTGCCACCGCGCGGCACAGGATCGAAGCCGACCTCGGCCTCCAACGCGTTCGCCGCCTGGAACAGCACCGCCTCGCCGAGCAGCGGGGCGACCAGTTGCACGCCGACCGGCAGCCCGCGCTCGTCGAGGCCCGCGGGCAGTGACAACGCGGGCAACCCGGCCAGGCTCGCCGGCACCGTGAACACGTCGTTGAGGTACATCGCCAGCGGATCATCGGCCTTCGCGCCGACCGCGAACGCCGTCGACGGCGACGTCGGGCTCAGGACGACGTCGCAGTCCGCGAACGCCTCACGGTAGTCGCGGATGATGAGCGTGCGCACCCGCTGGGCGCTGACGTAGTACGCGTCGTAGTAGCCCGCCGACAGGGCATACGTTCCGATCATGATCCGACGGATCACCTCGTCGCCGAACCCGGTCGATCTGGTCGCGGCCATCATCTGTTCGGCGGTGTCGCCGTCGACCCGAAGGCCATAGCGCACACCGTCGTAGCGGGCCAGGTTGCTCGACGCCTCGCTGGGCGCGATCAGGTAGTACGCCGCGATCCCGTACTTCGCGTGGGGCAGGCTGACCTCGACGATCTTCGCGCCCAGCTTGCCCAGCAACTCCGCGGCCTCACGTACGCGTGCGGCGACCCCGGTCTCCACCCCACCGCCGAGTGCCTCGACCACGACGCCGACGCGCAGTCGGTCGACGCCGCTGTCAAGGCCCTCCCGCACGTCGGGAACGGGCTCGGGGATCGACGTCGAGTCCATCGGGTCGTGTCCGGAGATCGCCGCGTAGGCGTACGCCGTGTCGGCGACACCGCGCCCGAATGGCCCCGCCTGGTCGAGCGAAGACGCGAACGCGATCAAGCCGTAGCGGCTGACCCGTCCATACGTCGGCTTCATGCCCACCACACCGCACAGGGCCGCGGGCTGCCGGATGGAGCCGCCGGTGTCGGTGCCGATGGCAAGCGGCGCGAAGTGTGCCGCCACCGCCGCCGACGAACCGCCGGACGAACCACCCGGCACTCTGCCGAGGTCCCAGGGGTTGCGGGTGACGGCGTACGCGGAGTTCTCGGTCGACGACCCCATGGCGAACTCGTCGCAGTTGGTCTTGCCGAGCATCACGGCGTCGGCGTCGCGCAGCCGCGTCACGACGGTCGCGTCGTACGGTGGCCTGTGGCCCTCGAGGATCCTCGACCCGCAGGTCGTCGCCTCGCCCCGGGTGCACAGCACGTCCTTGACCGCGACCGGGACCCCCGCGAGCGCGCCGAGCGGCTCGCCGCGCACGCGCCGGCGATCGATGTCGCGCGCATGATCCAGCGCCTGGTCGGCCAGCACGGTGAGGAATGCGTTGACATCGCCGTCGTACTCGGCGATCCGCGACAGATGCGCGGTGACGACGTCCTCGGCGCTGACGTCGCCCGCGTCAAGCATGGCCAGCAGGCGTGCGACGCCGGCGGTGACGAGCGTGTCGCCTTCCGAGGCGGCCGGGTGGCCGCTGTCTGAGGCAGCATCGTGGCCTACCGCTCCGCTGTCTGAGGCAGCATCGTGGCCTACCGCTCCGCTGTCTGAGGCCTGGCCCATCAGGCGTCCTCTTCGATGATGCGGGGCACGCGGAACCGGCCGTCCTCGATCGCCGGACCCGTCGCACGGGCGGCGTCGGGGTCCAGCGACGGCCGCGGCTCGTCGGCGCGCCAGACGTTGCGCAGCGGATACGGATGGCTGGTCGGCGGGACGTCGTCGGTCGCAACTTCGCTCACCTGCTCCGCGTACTCCAGGATGCGGCCGAGCTGGTCGCGGAGGCGCTCGAGCTGGTCCGCGTCGAGCGCCAGTCGCGCGAGGTTCGCGACGTGACGCACATCATCGATGGTGAGACTCATGTGGGTGCCTGCCGATACGGGTCGAGATGTACCGACGCTACCGCGCCGACGCCGGTGCCTGCCACTCACCCGACGGTCTGATCGGCCCCGCCGGTGCCGGACGGCAGCTGCCCCGTGTCGAGCAGCGACACGAACGCCGCCTCGTCGATGATCGGTCGCTCGAGCTCGCGCGCGCGGTCGGCCTTCGACCCGGCATCCGTGCCGACCACCACCGCCGAGGTCTTCTTCGACACACTCGACGTGACCTTGCCGCCGCGGTCCTCGACGGCGCGCTTGGCCTCGTCGCGCGTGAAACGCTCCAGCCCGCCGGTCAGGACGATCGTCCAGCCCTCCAGCGTGCGCTCCACTGCGACGCGGTCGGTGGTCATGCGGACGCCGAGCCGCGCCAGCTCATCGACCAGCGCCGCGTTGCGTTCGTTGGCGAAGTACGCCACGACCGCCTCGGCGATGATCTGCCCCACGCCGGTCACGCCCGCGATCACCTCCACGTCGGCGGCCCGCAGCGCAGCCATGTCGCCGAAGTGTCGCGCGAGCAATCGCGCCGTCGTCCCTCCGACGTGGCGGATGTTCAGCCCGATGAGCAGCCGCTCCAACGGCTGCTGTTTGGACCGCTCGATCCCTTCCAACAGCAGCGCGACCTTCTTGTCCCCGAAGCCGTCGAGCTCCAGCAGATCCTCGGCGCGGAGCCGGTACAGGTCGGCGATGTTGCCCACGAGCTGCTCGTCGAGCAGCGTCCTCGCCGTCTCGTAGCCCATGCCCTCGATGTCGAGTGCGCCACGTCCGGCGTAATGCGCCAGCGACTCGAGCAGACGGTTGGGGCAGTCGATGTTCGAGCAGTAGCTGGCCGCCTCGCCGTTGAGCCGTTCGATCGGCTGACCGCAGAACGGGCACTCGGAGGGCATCTGCCAGGGACCGGCCGCCTCCACCTCCGGCGGACGCGCGCCCGGCACGTAGCCCACGACCTCCGGGATGACGTCGCCCGCCTTGCGAACGATGATCGTGTCGCCAGGCCGGACGTCCTTGGCGCGCGCCTGGTCCTCGTTGTGCAGCGTTGCGAGCTGCAGCGTCGAACCTGCGACCAGCACCGGGTCGAACGACGCGAACGGTGTGACCTTGCCCGTGCGCCCGACGTTGACCAGGATGTCGCGCAGCACGGTCTGCTGCTCCTCAGGCGGGTACTTGAACGCGATCGCCCATCGCGGGGCGCTGCTCGTCGACCCGAGCCGCCGTTGGTGAGCGAAGTCGTCGACCTTGACGACCACGCCGTCGATCTCGTACGCCGGGTCGTGGCGGTGCGCGCCCCAGTGCTCCACGAAGGCCACGGCCTCGCCGATCTCCTCGACCCGACGGGTCTCGGCCGCGACCGGCAGACCCGCCGCGGCGAGCAGCGACAGCAGGGCGGTGTGTCCGTCGACGTCGAGACCGTCCGCGACGCCCATGCCGTGGCAGATCAACGCGAGTGGCCGTTGCGCGGTGATACGCGGATCCTTCTGCCGCAGCGCGCCGGACGCGGCGTTTCGCGGGTTGGCGAAGCGGGGCTCTCCGGCCTGTTCGCGTGCATCGTTCATCGCGTTGAACTGGGCCACCGGGTAGAAGATCTCGCCGCGCACCTCGAGCAGTGCCGGTGGGTCGGCCAGATCGAGCGCCGCCGGGATGCCCTCGATGACGCGCACGTTCGCGCTGACGTCCTCACCCGTCTCACCGTCGCCACGGGTCACCGCGCGGACGAAGATGCCGCGCTCGTAGCGGACGCTGATCGCGACCCCGTCGATCTTCAGCTCACACGTCCAGCGTGGCGTGACCCCCTCGAGGTTGCGCTCGACGCGCTCGGCCCACTCGAGCAGACCGTCGACGTCGAAGACGTTGTCGAGCGACAGCATGCGTTGGGCGTGGCGAACGGTCTCGAAGGGTCCTGTCGGCGGTGCACCGACGCGGTGCGTGGGTGACGCTGGATGATCGAGCTCGGGATGTGCACGTTCGATCGTGCGCAGGCGCTCGAGCAGGGCGTCGAACGCGGCGTCGGTGACCTCGGGGTCAGACAACACGTAGTAGCGGTACCGGTGGCGTTCGAGCTCCGCACGCAGCTCGGCCACCTCTCGGCGCAGGTCGGCATCAACCATCGCGGGCAGTGTAGTAAGTCGCCGAACCAGCACCACGGGCGGGTGTGGACGACGGCCGCTGCAGGCCGGAGAGCCAACCTCTGATCTGAGCGGCTCGCTCCCCGGCGCGGCGGGTCAGCTCCCCACGGCCCGTCCCACGGCACACTGGCAAGAGCATGCCACCGCACGTCTGGTACGCCAGTTACGGCTCGAACCTGTCACGGCACCGGTTCGAGCGTTACCTGCACGGCGGCACGCCGGTGGGCGGCCGGCGACCGCATCGGGGCGCGACCGATCGCACGCCTCCGCGTGCGGACCGTCCGTTCCATCTGCCCTACCGGCTGCGTTTCGGCGGCGTGTCCCGAACCTGGGGCGGCGGCATGGCGTTCATCGACACGGTGGCGGCGGGCCGAACGCTGGCACGCATGTACCGGATCACCGCCGCGCAGTTCGCCGACGTCCATGCGCAGGAGAACGGCGGTGACGCGCGCCCCGCCGACCTGGCTGCGCTCGAGCCCGGCCAACGTGTACGCGCCGCGGACGGCAACTACCCGATGATCGTGTGTTGCGGCGTCGTCGACCGCGTGCCGGTCGTCACGTTCACGGCCGAGCACCTCCCGTCCGCGGCGGCGCCGGCGCCCCCCTATCTGCGAACGATCGCTGCGGGGCTCGCCGAGGCGCACCGCCTTGCCGCGACCGGCATCGTCCGCTATCTGCGGTCGGCGCGGACGGTCCGCGCGGCGTACACCGCGTCCGAGCTGTCAGCGGTCGTCCGTGCCGGCGTGGCGTCCGCGATCGTGCCGCCGCCCAGGCACTCGTCGCCGTCGTAGAGCACGACCGCCTGTCCGGCCGCGACACCGTCCGGGCGCTCGTCTGCGAAGCAGATCCGCAAGTTACGGTGACCTGCGGGCGCCCACACGGCGGCCAACGGGTGACCACGGTACCGAACCTGCGCCGCCAGCGAGCGCGTCTGCGGTGGCTCCCCGGCGACCCACCGCACATCGGTGGCCAGTATCTCCGCCGTCTCCAGCGCGCTGCGGGGTCCGACATGCACGTCGTCACCGGTGATCGCGGTCACATACAGCGGCTGGGTGTTTCCGGCCAACCCGAGGCCGCGGCGCTGCCCCACGGTGAACTGGTAGGCGCCGTCGTGACGGGCGATCTCGGTACCGTCGGGGCCGATCACCGAACCGGGACGCCGGCCCAGGCGGGGGCCGAGGTAGCCGGCGAGGTCGCCGGCGGGGATGAAACAGATGTCGTGGCTGTCGGGCTTGCGCGCGGTGATCAGCCCTCGCTCGGCAGCCATCGCACGCAGCGCCGGCTTCGTGTGCTCGCCGACCGGCCAGCGGGTGTGGGCGAGCTGCGCCTGGGTGGCCATGTACAGGACGTAGGTCTGGTCCTTCGACCGGTCGGTCGCTCGCGACATGCGCCAGCGACCGTCCCGGTGCCGCAGCCGCACGTGATGGCCTGTTGCCAGCGCGTCGAACCCCATGGCGCGCGCTCGCTGCAGCAGCGCCGTGTACTTGACCCGCTCGTTGCACCGCACACACGGGTTGGGGGTGCGCCCGGCGGCGTACTCACGCACGAAGTCATCGACGACCCGCGACCGGAACGCCTCCGACAGATCCCAGACGTAGTACGGGATGCCCAGCAGGTCGGCGACGCGCCGGGCGTCGCGGGCGTCGTCCAAGGTGCAGCAGCCCTTGCCCGGCAGCCCGGACGGGGTGTCCGCCATCTTCAGGTGCACGCCCGTGACGTCGTCGCCCCGCTCGACGAGCAGGGCGGCGGCCATCGACGAGTCGACGCCTCCCGACATCGCCACGAGTACACGCATGCACGACACGATATGCGCGCCGGCGCGCGCGGACCGTTGCCGTGCTGGACCAGACTGCGACCGCAGCGGCTCTGCTCGCCCACCATGCCGCGGTGCCTTCCGGGAGGCCGACGGCGCGCCGGGGCGCAGCGGCGCCGCGCGGCGCGCTCAACCGGTCTCGGGCAACGTGAGCGTCAGCGCGGCATCGGATTCTGCGGTGCGCCCGCTCGGCGTGGTCCGCCGCTCGCTGGCGGGGTGCTCGACCAGCGCGATCACCCTGCTGGTCATGAACCGTGCGGTGCGGACGATCGTGCCGCCGCGGGTGACCTCGACGACCTCGACGATGCTGCGGCTGGTGGAGGTCTCCACCCGGCGGCCGGCTCGGGTCGCGACCACGTCGAAGGTCTGGACACCGTTACCGGTGTCGACCACGATCTCGACCCGATCACCGCGCATCCCGGCCAGTATTCCATCAATCGAACGCATGTTCCAGTAAAGCTACGACGTTGCGTTCGAACCGTGCGGGCACGCGCGCTACACGTATCCGCCGCCAGCGTCCCGCAGGCGCTTGACGGCCTCGGCGATCAGGGCGACCGCGCGGTCGACATCGTCGGCTGTCGTGGTCCTGCCACAGGTCAAGCGGACGTGTGCGCAGTCGGGTGCCGCGCCGATCGCCGCCAGCACATGGCTCGGCGCCGCCGCGCCGGACTGGCAGGCCGATCCGGTCGACGCGCAGACCCCGACGGTGTCCAGCGCCGTCATCAGCGCGTCGCCGTCGCAGCCCTGCACCGCGACATGGACGTTGTGGGGCAGCCGTGCGGTCGACGATCCGTTCAGCTCGACGCCGTCGATCGCGCACAGGCCGTCGCTCAGCGTGTCGCGCAAGGTGCGCAGGCGGGCGGCCTCGGCCGCCGCGCCCCGGGCCGTCAGTTCGGCCGCCGCACCACAACCGACGATCCCCGGCGTGTTGAGTGTTCCCGACCGCACGCCACGCTCCTGGCCCCCACCGTGCAGGACGGGTGTCGCGGGAACGGTGCGGCGCAGCGCCAGCACCCCCACGCCCTTGGGTCCGTTGAACTTGTGGGCCGACAGCGACAGCGCTCCGACCTGCCACTCGTCGAGCAGCAGCGGCGCCCGGCCGAACGCCTGCACGGCATCGGTGTGCAGGCAGACACCGCGAGCCGCGAGTGCGGGGCCGATGACGTCGAGCGGTTGGATCGTGCCCACCTCGTTGTTCGCGGCCATCACCGACACCAGGACGGTGTCGTCGGTGACGCTGTCGAGCAGGCGCTGAGGGTCGACGACGCCATCGGCGCCGACCGGGACGACCGTCACGTCGAAGCCCTGTGCGGCGCGCAGCCACGCGACCGAGTCGAGCACCGCGTGGTGCTCGATCGCCGTCGTGACGATGTGCGCGCCGCGTCCCGCCGCGCGGGCGGCCCAGGCGATGCCTTTGAGCGCCTGGTTGTCGGCTTCGGTGCCTCCGGAGGTGAACAGAACGTCGAGCGGGGGCACATCCAGTGCCGCCGCCACCTGTTCGCGGGCCCGCTCGACGCCCTCACGCGCCACACGCCCCGCGCGGTGGACCGACGACGGGTTGCCGTGGTCGTGTTCCATGAACGGCAGCATGGCGGCGAGCACGTCGGGCGCCAGCGGTGTCGTGGCGGCGTGGTCGAGGTAGATCATCGCACCACCGTACGTCTCGACGCGCCGGGGCCCAGCACCCGCTCGTAGCCGAGCAGCGCGACGTGTGGTTGGGGGCGCCAGTCCCGGTCGGGTGTGCGCTGGAACCCCAGTCGGACATACAGCCGCCGCGCCGCCGCCATCTCCACCGTCGTGTGGAGGACGACCCGGCGACAGCCAGCCGCTTCCGCCCGCGCGAGGCAGGCCTGGACGAGCGCCGCGCCCACACCAGCGCGCGTCGCGCCCGGGTCGACGGCGAGCATGCGGATGCCGGCGGCGTCGTCGTCTTCGAACTCGGCATACGGGTTGGCGCGGTCACCGACGTAGGTCACGCCGCCGACGAGGCGCCGACCGCTGACCGCGACCAGCACCGCAGCGGCCCGGGCACGGCCGGCGACGTCCGCCAGCGACGACCGGTACGTGCCCAGATCGAAGCCCAGCTGCTCGTACGCTGCCAAAGTGATCCGTGCCAGCGTCCCAGCCTCGTGCGGACGGATCTCACGAACGGTGAGGGTGGGCCGCCGGTCGGTGGTCGCCATCAGCTCTTGCGCAGGTTGATCTCCTCGATCAGCGCAGGGACGACCTTGTGCAGATCGCCCACGATCCCGAAGTCGGTGATCGAGAAGATCGGCGCGTCGGCGTCCGTGTTGATCGCCGCGATCAGCTGTGAGGTCTGCATGCCCGCGCGGTGCTGGATCGCGCCCGAGATGCCCGACCCGATGTACAGCTGCGGCGCGACCGTCTTGCCCGTCTGACCGATCTGATGCTGGTGGGGATACCACCCCGCATCCGTTGCGGCCCGCGACGCACCGACCGCCGCACCCAGCGCATCGGCGAGCTCTTCGATCAGCCGGAAGCCGTCGGCATCGCCCAGCCCGCGTCCGCCTGCGGCGATGATCGACGCCTCGGTCATCTCGGGCCGGTCTCCCGATGTCTGCTCCACGACGTCGAGCACCTCGATGCGTCGGGCATCGTCATCCACTGTCACCTCCAGCGGGGCGACCCGCGCGGGCTCGCCAGCGACCTCCTCCGCCGTGAACGCGTTGGCCTTCACCCCGATGAACGCGGGCAGACCGGGCTTGACGTGACAGCGCGACAGCATGTCACCGCCGAAGATCGCCTTGGTCGCGATCACACCGTCGGCGCTGGTGGTCAGGTCGACCGCGTCGGTGATGACCCCCGCCTCCCGACGGATCGCGAGCCGTGCGACGACATCGGTCAGGAACGGGTCCGCCGGGTACAGCAGCATCTCGGCGCCCGACGCCTCCAGCGCCGCGTCCAGCGCCGCCACCTGCGGGCCCGTTGCGAAGCCGGTGACCACATCGTCGTCGAAGGTGTGCACCACGGACGCGCCGAACGCACCCAGGGTCGCGGCGTCGTCGCCGGCGCCAGGACCGAAGGCGGCCGCGTGCACCTCGTCGGCCATGCCGCGGGCCGCGGTCAGGATCTGTCGCGACACCTTGCCGGGCGTCCCCGCCTCGTGCTCGATCAACACCAACATCACACTCATCGCAACAGCGCTCCCTACAGGATCTTCTGCTCAACCAGCCAGTCCGCCAACGCGACGGCACCGGTCCGCCCCGACCCGTCGTCGGTGACCACGCGACCCGCCTCCTTCGGTGGACGGGGCGTCACGTCGACGACTGCCGTGCGTGACCCGCTCAAGCCGACATTCTCCGCCGCCACGCCGACGGTGGCGAGGTCGCGGACGTCGACGGGCTTGCGCTTGGCGGCCATGATCCCTTTGAACGTCGGATACCGCGGCTCGTTGATCGCTTCAACGACGGAGACCACCAGCGGCCCCTTGGCACGCACCACCACATGCCCACCGGCGGTTTCCCGCTGCGCGGTGAAGATGTCCCCGTCGATCTGCAGGTCCTTGACGTACGTCAGCGCCGGCACCCCCAGGAACTCCGCCAACATCCCCGGCACCAGCATCGTCCGGGCGTCCGATGACTGGTTGCCCATGATGATCAGGTCGAAGTTCTCGCCGGCCAGCGCCGCGGCGAGCACCCGGGCCGTCGCGACGGCATCGCTGCCGGACACCGCCGGATCCGTGATCTGGATCGCTCCGTCCAGCCCGTAGGACAACGCCTTGCGCACCGTCACGCCGGCGGCGTCGGGGCCCATGCACAACGCGACGATCTCGGTGTCGGGTATCCGCTCGGCGATCTGCAGGGCCTCTTCGATCGCCCACTCGTCGTTGGCGTTGAGCACCGGGTCGGACCGATCGCGATCGACCGTGTGGTCCGCCGGATCCACGTGTTTCTCGGCGGCGGTGTCCGGCACCCGCTTGATCGGGCAGATGATCCTCACAGGCTCCTCCGGCAGTTGTGGTTACCCGACGGTAACATCTTGCGACTCCGCGCTCCGCGTGGCCGTGATCTGGGTGTACCTGTCAGCCCCACTCGAGCGTCCCGCGCCGCGTCCAGTAGTCAACCGGATCCTCGGCCAGTGTCGCGAACCCGGCTCGGTCGCCGGCGGTCAGGTCGACGTCGAACGCCCGCAGGTTAGCGTGCAGGTGTTGGACGGTCGCGGCCCCCGACAGCACGACGTCGACCCACGGCTGGTCGACGATCGCCGCCAGCGCCA
Source organism: Nitriliruptorales bacterium (assembly GCA_024644015.1). Taxonomy (GTDB): domain Bacteria; phylum Actinomycetota; class Nitriliruptoria; order Euzebyales; family JAHELV01; genus JAHELV01. Next base: position 13,333 of record JAHELV010000046.1, on the reverse strand, counting down.
CGGCATCGATCGAAACGCCGGCACGTTGCGCGACGGGCGACAGCACGTCGGTGATCGTGCTGTCCGCTGTACGCGGTGACAGCCGACCGTTCGCGACGCCCTCCTTGACGATGACGCCAAGGCCGGCGTCGTCGTGCGCGCAGCGCAGCATCGCACCGGCCGACGGTTCGAGGAGGTTCCACGTCGCCTGAACGGTGGCGAACAGCCGCGCACCATCGCGCTCCACCGCGAGCGCGCGCTCCAGCGCCTCGGGCTGTCTGGGGCCCGACAGGCTGACGCCGACGCCGACGCCGGTCTCACGCAGCCGCGCCAGCGCATCGAGCAGCGCCGTGTCCTCCAGCGCCGGGCTGTCGACGGTCAGCGAGTGCACCTGGTAGAGATCGAGGTCGTCGCCGAGCAGCACCGACGTCTGGGCGTGCTGGCGCTGGAACATCGCGACGGAATGCTCCTTGACCTCGTGGGTCTTGGCGTCGATACGCCACTCGCCGGTGTACTCGTACCCCCACTTCGAGCCAACCGCTGGGCGCAACTCGACGCTGCGGCCGGCCAGCCACGACGCCAGGAACTCCTCGGCCCGCCCGTAGGAGCGCGCCACGTCGACGTAGGTCACGCCTGCGTTCCACGCGGCGTCGAGCACATCGCCGGTGCGGCGTCGCAGCGCAGCGACGCCGTGGTCGGGCCCCAGATCATCGGCGTGGCCCAGGTTGATGTATGCGGGTCTGCCCAGTGCGGCGAGCCCGATGCCCATCCGCGACACGATCACGCCGGTGGAACCGAGCACACGACTTTCCATGGCGGGCAGCCTAGCGCCGATGCGCAGCGTCGCTCACGAGCGCCAGTTCACCGACCGCGGCAGTCGGTTGCACGAGCACGCAGTGTGATGGAAGGCTGGCTTCATGAGCACGCGGTTGTACTCCGTCGTCATCGACTGCGCCGATCATGCCGCGCAGGCCCGCTGGTGGGCCGAAACGCTGGGGTGGTCGGTCACGATCGATGCCGATGACGAGGCCACGATCGAGCCGAACGCCGCAACGCGAAACGATCTCGCGGTGACGTTCGTGCCGGTCCCGGAGCCCAAGCAGGCCAAGAACCGGGTGCACCTGGATCTGGGCAGCCCGACACGGCAGGCGCAGGTCGAGACCGTGGAACGCCTCGTGGAACGCGGCGCGGCGCGCGCCGATGTCGGGCAGGCGGAGGTGAGCTGGATCGTGCTCGCCGACCCCGAGGGCAACGAGTTCTGCGTTCTGGCGCCCGACGATCGGTTCGACGAGGCCGGTGCGCTGGAGGCCGTGGTCGTCGATGCGGTCAGGCCCGGGCTGCTGGCGCGGTTCTGGGCCGAAGCCACCGGATGGGGAATCACCTGCGAGAGCCATCTTGTCGCGAGCCTGTGCCATCCCAGCGGCGATCCACCCGCGCTCGACCTCATCGCAGTGGCACATCCGACGCCCGGCAAGAACCGCGTCCACCTCGACGTCGCGCCGCCGGCGTCCGGTGACCGGGACGCAGAGGTCGAGCGCCTGTCCCGCGTCGGCGCGCGGGACGTCGACATCGGTCAGGGCCAGGTGACGTGGACGGTGCTGGCCGACCCCGAGGGCAACGAGTTCTGCGTGCTGAGCCCGCGGTAGCGGCGCGGCGCCGATCCGCCACGCTGACCGCCTGTGGCGCCCGTACTCGCCTCAGCGCCCGACGAACTGCGCCGCACCGGGACCATGTTCGATGAACGAACGCATCCCGATCTCGCGATCCTCTGTCGCGAAGCACTCCGTGAACAACGTGGTCTCCAACCGCAGCGCCGACTCGAGATCCATCTGGCCACCCTGATCGATGGCCTGCTTGGCCAGCCGGAGGGCGAACGGACCGCGTGCGTACACCCGCGCCTGCGCGACCGCCTCCGCGTACAGCTCGTCGGCCACGCAGACCCGGTCGACCAAGCCGATCGCCAGGGCCTCGTCGGCGCCGACCATCCTGCCCGAGTACACCAGCTCCCTGGCTCGCTGCACGCCGACGAGACGCAGCAACCGCTGCGTGCCGCCAGCTCCCGGAATGATGCCGAGCAGGATCTCGGGCTGGCCCAGCTTCGCGTCCGACGCGGCGAATCTGAAGTCCGCGGCGAGTGCGAGCTCGCAGCCGCCGCCGAGCGCGTAGCCGGTCACGGCGGCGATGACGACCTGCGGCAGCCGGGCGATGGCCCGCAGCGCCTCCTGCAGACCGCCGCTGACGGTCGCGAAGCTCTGATAGGACTCGGAGGCCATCGCCTTGATGTCGGCGCCGGCAGCGAACACCCGCTGCCCGCCCCACAGGACCACAGCCCGGACGTCGGCATCGGTCGCCAGCACGGCCGCCGCGTCCTGCAACTCGCGCCAGACCTGGAAGTTCAGCGCGTTGACCGGCGGGCGGTCAAGGCGCAACGTCGCCACGCCGTGCTCGTCGGTCGACAGCCGCACGTGCTCGCCGACCCGGCGCTCGTCGGCATCCACGCTCATTCGCCCTCCCAGGCATCGTCCTGCGCCTTCCAGCGGTCCTCCCGCTCGTCGCGCCGCTGCTTCCAGTTGCGGGCCTCGTCGCCGGACGGGTACGGGCCGAGCAGATCGCGTTCCGGACAGGTGTGGCCGGCCTCCTCGACCCGTTCGTGCCGCTGACACCAGTAGAATTGCTCGCCGTCGTTCACATGGTCGCCTTTCGTCGCGTCGACCGGACTGTCACCCGCCGCGGCGGCGGTCACGACATGGCGCCGCCGCGGACCGCCGGCCGTCGGGACGGGGACGACACCAGGCGCTCGCTGCCACTGACGGTGGTCGCGACCAGGGTCGAGTCCGACGGCTCACCGGGTCGCGAGATCCAGTCGACCAGCCACGACGGTGGACGCTCCCGCGCCGGTGGCGGTGGCGCCTCCAAGCGTGGCGCGCCGATCCTGCGCAGCACCTCCCCTAGCGGCATCCGCTCCGGTCCGAGCAGTCCCATGCGTACATGCAGCTCCCGGGCGCCGCCGCGCTGGCGGTCGGCGACCGCCACCGCGCGTGCCACGTCGTCGAGATGGATGGGCGCATGCTCGGCAGTGGGGTCGGCGCCGCTGCCGGTCAGCCAACCGCCGGCCAACCGCGCGGTCAACAGATCCGCGTCGCCGTAACGCAGCGCCGTCGCGAGCATGATCGTCTCGACCGGCAGGTGCTCGAACAGGTCACCGATCTCCGCCAGGGTCGCAAGGTACGGGTTGGCCCGATCGTCTGCGAGCTCCCGGACCCACACGAGACGCCGCACGCCGGCGCCGAGCAGCGCACTGGCCAGCGTGCCGGCCGCCTCGACCTGTTGGCCGAGGTCACGCAGGGGTCCGCCCCAGCAGTGCGCAACGGTGTGCACCTGCGCCATGGCGGCCTCGAGATGCCCTTCGTCGTCGAGCTCTCCCAGCGCGACCTTGCAGCCCTGCGAGCGGAGCGCCGACGCTTCGCGCTCACCTGCGGCGGTGGCGTCCAGATAGGCGCGGACCTCGCCCCCGGACGCACGGACCTCGTCGACCACGCGAGCACCCAGTCCGTCCTCGGCACCGGTCACGAACACTGGCATGGCGACCAATGCTAACGCGCCGATGGCGCGGCCCTGCCGGCGGCGGAGGGCGACACGTCAGTCGACTGGCGTCAAGGATCGTCCCGCAGGCCATAGCGGCCCCGCAGTGGCACGAACCGCGCCGCGCCCAGGTGCCTGTCGACGATCAGCTCGCCGCCGCGCCTGCGATACCGGAGCAGATCGTCGCCGTGCTGGCCCCCGAGGGGCTGGATCAGCCGTCCACCCTCGGCGAGCTGGGCGACCAGCGGCGGCGGGACCTCGTGGAACGCGGCAGAAACGACGATGGCGTCGAACGGCGCATGCTCGGGCCAGCCTTCCGTCCCGTCGCCGACCGTCAGCTCCACGTTCCGGATCTGCTGGGCCGCCAGGTTCCCCTGCGCGATCGCGACCAGGTCGGCGAAGCGGTCGATGCTGTAGACCATGCCCGCGACGTGTGCCAGCAGCGCCGTCTGGTATCCCAGGCCGGTGCCGACTTCGAGGACGCGATCGGTCGACGTCAACTCGAGTGACGCCACGATGTGCGCCAGCAGGCTGGGCTGCGAGGTCGTCTGCCCGTGACCGATGGGGATCGGCGCATCCCGGTTGGCCACCAGGCGCGCTGCCGGTGGGACGAACGCGACCCGCGGAACCTGGCGCATCGCGTCCAGCACCCGTTGATCGGTGACCCCCTGCGCGGCCGCACGTTCGGCGAGTGAACGCCGGCCGCGCCCGCTCACGACACGCTCACTCGACGTCGATGGCGACGATGGTCACGTTGTCGGGGCCGCCGCGCTGCAGCGCCGCCGTGATCAGCGTCTCGACGACATCTTCGGGCGTGTCCCGATCCGCGATCAGACCGGGGATGTCGGCGTCGGGGATCGGGTCGGTCATGCCATCGGTGCACAGCACGATCCGGTCGCCCGAGCGCAGCTCGACCGTCGGAGTGTCGACCTCGACGTCGATGTCGAGCCCGACCGCCTGGGCCAGCACGTGACGGCTCGGGTGATGCAGGGCCTCCTCGGGTGAGATCACGCCCGCGCGCACCGCGCGCTGCACCGGCGTGTGGTCCTCGGTCAGCCGCGTCAGCTCGTCGTCGCGCAACAGGTACGCACGGCTGTCGCCGACATGCGCGAGGCACAGCGTGTCGTCGACGGCGAGGGCGGCGGTCACGGTCGTACCCATGCCGGCGTGCGCCGGATCGTCCGTTGCCGACTGATGGATGCGGCGGTTGGCGTCGCGCACCGCTTCCGCCAGCTCCCGTTGTGCGGCGTCCGGCGTCGCAGCATCATCGATGCTGATCTCGCCGAGACGCTCGACCATGAGCGCCGACGCGACCTCGCCCGCCGCGTGCCCGCCGAGACCGTCGGCGACGGCGTACAGCGGATGCGCGCACAGATGGCTGTCCTCGTTCTGTGGACGGATCAACCCGACGTGGGTGCCCGCAGCGCTACTCAACTTCACGGCGTCTCCGCCCCGTCGTGAACTGCCCCTCGCCGGATGACCTCACGCATCTTCGCATACTCCCCCCGGACGACGCACGCAGCGCGTACGTCAGCAGGACGCGCGGTCCGGCGCCTATACCCGTCCGACCGCCGACCTGATCGTGTCGAGGGCGTCAGGATCCTCGATCGTCGACGGCGTCGTGTACTGCTCGCCGTCAGCGATCCTGCGCATCGTCCGGCGCAGGATCTTGCCGGACCGGGTCTTGGGCAGCTTGCTGACGACACGCACGTCTTTGAATGCGGCCACCGGCCCGACCTCGTCGCGCACCTTCTGCACCAGCTCGCCGCGCAGGTCGTCGTGGTCGATGTCCTCGCCCGACTTGAGGACCACGAAGCCCAGGGGGACCTGGCCCTTCATGTCGTCGGCGACGCCGATGACCGCGCACTCGGCGACCGCGTCGTGGGCGGCGACCACCTCCTCCATCGCGCCGGTCGACAGCCGGTGGCCGGCGACGTTGATGACGTCGTCGGTGCGGCCCATGACGTACACGTAGCCGTCGGAGTCGATGTAGCCGCTGTCGCCGGTCAGGTAGTAGCCGTCATACGCCGTGAGGTACTCGTTGACGTAGCGGTCGTCGTCGCCGTAGATCGTCAACAGGGCACCCGGGGGCAGCGGCAGGCCGATGGCGATGGCGCCCTCCTCCCCTGCCGGTCGCTGCGCGCCCTGCTCGTCGAGGACCTCCACCCGCCAGCCCGGAACCGGTACCGCCGCCGAGCCCGGCTTGATCGGCAACTGCTCGATGCCCATCGGGTTGGACACGATCGGCCACCCGGTCTCGGTCTGCCACCAGTGGTCGATGACCGGCCGGTCGAGGAGGTTCGTGGCCCAGACGTAGGTGTCAGGGTCGGTGCGCTCGCCCGCGAGGTACAGGACGCGGAAGGTCGACAGGTCGTGCCCCCGGAGGTGCTCGCCGCGCGCGTCCTCCTTCTTGATCGCACGGAAGGCCGTGGGCGCGGTGAACAACGCGTTGACGCCGTGGTCGGCGATCACCCGCCAGAATGCGCCGGCATCCGGCGTGCCGACCGGCTTGCCCTCGTACATGATCGTCGTGCAGCCGGTCAGCAGCGGCGCGTACACGATGTAGGAGTGCCCGACGACCCAGCCGACGTCCGATGCGGCCCAGAACACCTCACCGGGGTGGGTGTCGTAGAGGTTCGGCATGCTCCAGCGCAACGCGACGGCGTGGCCGCCGTTGTCGCGGAGCACGCCCTTGGGCAGTCCGGTCGTGCCGGACGTGTAGAGGATGTAGAGCGGGTCGTCTCCGTTGACCGGCACGCAATCGACTGGCGACGCCGCGGCCATCACCTGCGCCCAGGTCTGATCCCGGCCGTCGACCAGCTCCGCCGGATGCGTGTCACGCTGGAGCACGATGCAGGCGTCCGGCTGATGCTCGGACATGTCGAGCGCCGCGTTGACGATCGGCATGTACTCGACGACCCGCGACGGCTCGATGCCGCACGAGCCCGCGATGAGCACCTTGGGTGCGGCGTCGTCGATGCGCACGGCCAGCTCGCGCGGCGCGAAGCCACCGAAGACCACCGAGTGCACCGCTCCGATGCGCGCGCACGCGAGCATCGCGACCGCCGCCTCGGGCACCATCGGCATGTAGATGATCACCCGGTCGCCCGCGGTGACGCCGAGGGACCGCAAGCCACCGGCGAAGCGGGCGACGTCGTCGCGCAGCTCCCGGTACGTCAGCGTGGTGACGCTGCCGGTGACCGGCGAGTCGTGGATCAGCGCGGGCTGATCGCCGCGTGCCGCAACGTGCCGATCGACGGCGTTGTAGCAGGTGTTCAGCCGGCCGTCGGCGAACCAGCGGGGGTGGTTCGGGTCGCTCGTGTCGAGCACTGTCTCGGGCGGCGCGTCCCAGCTGATGAGCTCAGCCGCCTCACGCCAGAACCCGTCGGGATCCTCGACGCTGCGACGGAACACCGGCACATACGACACTGTGCGTCTCCTCTCGCGCGGGCGTGTGCAGGATACCCACCGTGGTGGTCACGAAAGCAAGAGCACCTTGCCGCGGGTCCTTCGCGCCTCGAGGTACCGGTGCACGCCCGGCGCGTCGGCCAGCGGCGTCGCCTGGCCGATCCGCAGGTCCGGCCGACCGTCGACGATCAGTCCGAACAGCCCCCGGGCACGGCTTTGCAGCTCGTCGCGAACGCTAGGCGATATTGTCCTTGCGGGCAGCCCCCGCCCCGGTCACCTGCGAACGGACGGCCCGCGCGATGGCTGGGACGACCCGCTCGTCGAACGGCGACGGAATCACGTAGTCCGACGACAGCTCGTCGTCGGTGACGATGTCCGCCAGCGCCTCGGCCGCAGCCCGCTCGGTGTCGAGGTCGACCCTGGTGGCCCGCGCGTCGAGCAGTCCGCGGAACATACCGGGGAACACCAGCACGTTGTTGATCTGGTTCGGATAGTCGCTGCGGCCCGTCGCGACCACCGCGACGTTGGGGGGCAGCCGCTCCGGCATGACCTCGGGCACCGGGTTGGCCAGCGCGAACACGATCGCCGGATCGCCCATGGCGGCGACCCAGTCGGGGTCGACGGTGTTGGGTCCCGAAAGGCCGATGAACACGTCGGCGTCGCGGAACGCCTCGGCGGTGTCACCGGTGCGGTGCCCGCGGTTGGTCTTGTTGGCGACCGCCCGTTTGACGTCGTCCAGATCGTCGCGACCCCGGTGGATGATCCCGCGGCGGTCGCAGCCGATGATGTCGGCGACCCCTGCATGGTTGAGCAGCTCGACGCAGGCGACCCCGGCTGCGCCCATGCCGAGCATCACGATCCGCAGCTGCTCGAGCGACTTGCCGACGCTGCGGGCGGCGTTGGTCAGCGCGGCCATCACCACCACGGCGGTGCCGTGTTGATCGTCGTGGAAGACGGGGATGTCGAGGGCCTCCTTCAGCCGGTCCTCGACCTCGAAGCACCGGGGCGACGCGATGTCCTCCAAGTTGATGCCGCCGAAGGTGGGCGCGATCGCCCGGCCGACGGCGACGAGTTCGTCAGCGCTCGACGCGTTGACGCAGATGGGAAAGGCGTCGATGTCGGCGAACTCCTTGAACAGCAGCGCCTTACCCTCCATGACGGGCAGGGCGGCCTCGGGACCGATGTCTCCGAGGCCGAGCACGGCGGTGCCGTCGGTCAGGACGGCGACGGCGTTACCGCGGATGGTGTAGTCCCACACCAGCTCGGCGTCGTCGGCGATCGCCTGTGACACCCGGCCGACACCCGGCGTGTAGGCCATGGCCAGATCGTCGCGCGTGCGCACGCGGATGTTGCTGCGGACGCTGATCTTGCCGTTGCGGTGCTGTTCGAAGATGCGGTCGGTGACCCCCACGACCTCGACACCCGCGACCGCGCGGGCGGCAGCCGCGATCTGCCGAGCGTGCGCCTCGTCGCGTGCCATCACGCTGACGTCGCGGATGACGATGCCCTTCCGGTGGCCGACGATCTCGAGCGCCTCCAGATCGCCTCCCGCCTCACCTATCGCCGAGGTCAGGCGGCCGAGGGTGCCGGGCTGCTGTTGCAGCTCGCAGCGCAACGTCTGGGTGTACCCCGCCGAGGGGCTGATCTCCGACATGGCGCCGATGCTACGCACGCGCGGGCAGGCAGAGCAATTGGCGGTCCCGTGCGGGCCCCACGGCTGACGGCGGCGAGTCGACCGCTGCTACGCTCTGGCGGACGTTCGCCCGCTGCCCACCGCGGGCCTGACAGGACCGTTCCCGTGTCGCAGAAGTCGCAGATCACGCCACTGTCGGGCTTCCCCGAATGGCTACCCGAGCAGCGGATCGTCGAGCAGGACCTGCTCGACCGCATCCGGGCGCTGGCCGAGCTGTACGGCTTCGTGCCGCTGGAGACCCGCGCGGTCGAGCCGCTCGAGTATCTCGTCCATCAGGGCGAGACGTCCAAGGAGATCTACACCGTCGGACGACTGCAGGACAGCGGTCAGGCCAGCGAGCTCGGACTGCACTTCGACCTCACCGTGCCGCTGGCTCGCTACGTCCAGGAGTTCCGCGGCAAACTGCGGTTCCCGTTCAAGCGCTACCAGATCCAGAAGGTCTGGCGCGGCGAACGCCCGCAAGAGGGCCGGTACCGCGAGTTCTACCAGGCGGACCTCGACGTGGTCGGCGATGGCGAGCTGTCGTTGCACTTCGACGCCGAGATGCCCGCGATCATCCACGCGCTGCTGACGGCGCTGCCGGTGCCGCCGGCAACCGTGCTCGTCAGCAACCGCAAGATCCTCGACGGGTTCGGTCGCGGCCTCGGCCGCGCCGACACCACCGAGATCGTCCGCGCCCTCGACAAGCTCGACAAGGTCGGTCCGCAAGCCGTGCGGCAGATGCTCCTCGAGCACGCCGGCGCATCGGGCTCCGAGGCCGACCGCTGGTTGAGCCTCGCGGCGATCCGCAGCACCGACACGGGCTTCGTCGACGACGCCACCGCGCTCGGGGTCACCGACGACCTGTTCGCAGAGGGGGTCGACGAGCTGGCAACGGTCATGGCCGCCTGCAGCACCCTGCCACACGGCGCCGTCGTGGCCGATCTGCACATCGCGCGCGGGCTCGACTACTACACCGGGACCGTGTACGAGTCGATGATCGCCGGCCACGACGACCTCGGCTCGATCTGCTCGGGCGGGCGCTACGACGACCTCGCCTCCGGTGGCGGACACGCGCTCCCGGGCGTCGGCATATCGGTCGGTGTGTCCCGCCTGCTCGGTCGATTCCTCGGCAGCGGACGGCTTCGCGCGAGCCGGACGACGCCGACGTGTGTCCTGGTCGCTCTGACCAACGACGACACACGAGCACAGTCGGCTGCCATCGCCCAACAGCTTCGCGCGCGGGGCATCGCCGCCGAGGTCTTCCACGAGCCGCTGCGATTCGGCAAACAGATCCGCCATGCCGACCGCCGGGGGATCCCGTTCGTGTGGTTCCCACCGCTCGCCGGCGATGACAAGGACAGTGTGCGAGACCTGCGTTCGGGCGCGCAGGTCCCGGCCGATGCTGCGACGTGGACGCCGCCCGGCAATGACCTGCGACCGACGATCGAAGTCGCGGCAGATCCGCTTCGTGCAACCAGGCCCCACGGAGTTTGACAGCCCTGTCTAGGCTGCACGGTCATGGTCGATGCGACCACTCCCCGACTCCCGCTCACCGATGCCCCGTGGGTCGACGACAGCTTCGTGCGGCGTGTCCGCGCGCTGCTGCGCACGGCTCCACTGCACGATCTTGAGGCCGGCAAGGCGTTGCGCGACGGTGACTGGTCGCCCTACGACCTGCGCGGGTTGGCGCTGGCTGCGGTCGACACCGTCATCGATCACATGGGCCTGGAGTTCGGAGCGACCGGCGCGCAGGTCGGCAGGCGCCTGACCGAGCTCGCGCGCATGTCTGCGCCGAACCGCCCGATCGACGAAGCGGAGCGCGTCGCCGACGCCGTCCTGTCTGGACTGCTCAACGACCGCCAGCGACGCGAGGCGTTCGCGCTCACCTACAGCGACTGGTCGGGCCGCCGTCACCGTCGCGCCCAGGTCGTGTTCAAGCTGCTGGAGGAGATCGAGGCACCCGACGGCACCGTCGTGCTGCGCGCAACCGACGAAGCCGTGAACCTGTTCGTCGGTGCACTCGACCGGGACATCGCCGATGCGCACGCCGCTGCCGAGGCCGTACTTGCGTCGCAGCTGCGCCGAGGTCGGCTCGATCAGGCCGTCCACACCGCGCGCGCCGCCCGCGTGCGCTCGATCCAGTACTCGTCGACCGTCCAGCGCGTGCTGGACACCACGCGTCACGACATCCGGCAGGTCGATTGGCGCGCCAAGGTGCCGGACCTGCTGTCTGACGCACTGGGGCACCTCGAGGAGCGGCTGGAGACGGAGCGCCATCTGGTCACAGCTGTCCGGGCACTGATCGAAAGCCACGACGGCGGCCCTGCCGCGGTCACGTTGCTCCAGCTGATCGAAGACTGCCAGCTGCGTCACCTCGACTTGCACGCCCTGCTGCTGCAGGCGCGAACCACATTCCTCGACGAGCAGGAACGCCAGCGGTTCACCGTCGCCGCAGAAGCGGACGTGTTCGAACTGGGTGAGCAACTGCTCAGCCCGCTGCTCGAGCGCTCGGCTGTCGACGGCGGAGCGGCGGCCGAGCGGTTCCTGTCCGCGGCCGTCGGCCCGCTGCCCCCGCGCCTGGTGCGGCTGTCCGATCTCGTCGCTGCGCTGTTGCAGCCCAGGCGGGCCGACGACGATCCGCCGACCGGCGACCCGACCGAGCTGGTGGACCTCGGCGACGACCGCCGCTTTCCACCCGAGGCATGGCACGATGCCCGACAGGTCATGGCACGGGTCCCCGTCCAGGGGGAGGTCCGGTTGTCGGCGCTGCTGCGCGCCGCCCGCGAGTCGGCGGCGGGCAGCGCCGAGCTCGTGGCACTCGCGGCGCTGCACGCCTTCGCCCCCGAGGGCACCGGCGACGCCGTCCAGGCGACCGATGACGGTCGCCTGCTCGACGATCCACAGTTCGGGGGCCGCGACCTGGTTCTGCGGCGCGAGGTCGTGTCATGACGTCGGAGCTTCGTCCCGTCGACGCCGGAGCAGCCGCCCAACTGCTGAGCTACGGCCTGCAGCCGCGACTGCGGCCGGCGAGCACTGCCGGCTACGCCGACCTCGTCGCCCGACATCAGTCCGACGTGGCGTTCCGCGACCTCGTCGACCACGTTGCCGACGGCCTCGGCCTGTTGGTGCTCGAAGCCGACGGCGTCTCGGGTGTCGTCCTGGGCGCCGCGCCAGGCTCGGTGTTCGAGCTTCGTCTTGCGGACTACCGTGCCAACCTGTCGGTTGAGGACCGCCTCGTCCACGGGCTGATCCACGTCGGCATCGCGGCCTACACCTTCCCCACAGCGGCCAGCCTCGCTGACGACGACGCACGCCACGCGTCGGTCCAGGCGGTTGAACGCTTCCTTCGCACCGCCAGCGAACAGCTGAGCGAACGGCGCGGTGACGCGGCCGTCGCCGACGATCCACCCGAGACCGAGCAGGCGTGGCGCCTCTACCTGCGGCGCCAGCCGGCCCGCGACACCGCCGACGGCAGGGTCGGGGTGAGCACGACCACCGGCATGATCAAGTACGCGTTCGAGCGGCTGGTGTCGAGCGGCATGGCAACCCGGACCGCCGACACCGACGGCGGCACGTATCGCATGCACAGCCGCTACCGGACCGGCGTACGCGAGCTGGCCGCGACAGCCGCGTACCGTGAGCTGACGGACGTGGCGATGTCACGATCCACCGCTGCGCGGGGCGGCTGAGGCGATGCTGCAACTCCGCCGGGTGCGGCTCGAAGCGGTCGGCCATCCCAACGCCCGCTTCGCCCCCCTCGAGCTCCAACTGGTCGGTGAGGACCGGCGGCCGACGCACACTGTCGTGTGGCTGCGCAACGGTGGCGGCAAGTCGTCGCTGCTGAACCTGCTGTTCGCGGTCGTGCGTCCCCACCGCCGTGAGTTTCTCGGCGCAAACGACGACGGCAAGGACCGCCGGCTCGCGGACTACGTGCTGGACCGCGACACCAGCCACGTGTACATCGAATGGGGTCAGCCCGGTGCTCGAAACCCGTCGCTGGTGACGGGGATGGTGCTCGAGTGGCGGGACCGTGTCCGTGTCGCCGACGAATCCCGGCTGCGCCGCCTGTGGTACGCCTTCGTGCCCAGCGATCACCGGCAACCGGGCATGCTGGCGTTCGAGCCCACGTTGACCTTCGACACCCTGCCGATCTCGGAGGACGGTCGGCGCCTGTCGCTGCACCGCTTCCGTGAGCGGTTGCGGGCACACGCACTCGGCGACGCGTCGCTACGGCTGGTCACGCCGACCAGCCAGGCCGAATGGCGCCGCGAGCTCGAGCAGCACGATCTCGACCCTGAGGTCCTGCGCTACCAGCTCCAGATGAACCGCGAGGAGGGAGGCGCCAGCGAGCTGTTCAAGCGCCGATGCCGCACGGCCTCGGACTTCGTCGACATGCTGCTCGAGCTCGCGGTGGCCGACGAGCGCACCGAGCGCGTGGCCGACGTCTACACGCGCTACGCCGACGAGCTCGCGCGCCGACCCGACGTGGAGCGCAACCGCGACTTCCTCGCCGGCGCCCTCGAGCGCCTGGGCCCGCTCGTCGATCTGGCCGGGCGCCACGACACGGCGGACGACGCGCTGCGAGCGACGCTCGCCGACGCCGGTACGGCCGCCGGAGCGCTGCGCGCCGCGGCAGCCGACACCAGCGAGCGGGCCTCCGCCGACCAGACGCGGGCCGCCGGCCACCGG
>JAHELV010000090.1 GCA_024644015.1 Nitriliruptorales bacterium | reverse complement strand
ACGTGGTGCGGGTCGACGGCGTTCTCCATGATCTGCAGCCACGAGCACGGCAGCGTCGCGTGGCCGATGTCGCGCACGCCGTCCATCACGAACGCCTCGAACCGCGGCAGGAGTGGCGCGGGCCGCGGGCCGACGTACGCGAAGAGCAGGCCGCCGAGCTCCTGCACCTCGCCGGTCTGCGCCGTCACCTTGTCGGCGAACGTCGACGTCTCGGGTTCCGCCGGCTGGTGCAGGCAGGAGCCCTGGCGGTCGAACAGCCAGCCGTGGTACCCGCACCGCAGGCCGTCGCGCTCGGGAACGCCGTACGCCAGTGAGGCGTGGCGGTGCGGGCACTTCTCCTGGATGATGCCGTAGCTGCCGTCCGGGCCCTTCCACAAGGCGAAGTCCTCGCCGAGCAGCCGGACCTTGCGCACGGGGAACTCGTCGAGCTGCCGCGTGAACGCCACCGGGTACCAGTAGCGACGCAGGAGCGTGCCCATGGGCGTGCCCGGGCCGACCTGCGTCAGCGTCTCGTTCCTGTCTCTGCTGAGCATGGCGTGGTCTCCTGCGTCGGTCCTGATGTTCGTCCGCGGTCCGGGCGCCGGGGCCCCCGACCGCCGCAGCGGTCACCCCGTATCGGCGGCTTCCGTCACGTCGTTGAGGATCGTGACCTTCCCGGCGCCGCCCTCCACGCGGACGCGCATGCCGGTCTTGATCTCGCGGGTGGCGAAGGCGGTGCCGGTGACCGCGGGCAGGCCGTACTCGCGGCAGACGATCGCCGCGTGGGACATGATCCCGCCGATGTCGGTCACGGCCGCACCGATGCGCCCGAACACCGGCGCCCACGACGGGGCGGTGATCGGGGCGACCAGGATCTCGCCGTCCTGGAGCTCGCCGATCTCGTCGGCGGAGCGGATCACCCGTGCGGGACCCTCGACCGTGCCCGGTGACGCGGCGAACCCGGTCAGGTCCGCGCTGCCTTCCTCGGCACCCAGCCAGTTGCTGACCGACTCGTTGGTGATGCCCCACAGCATGATCGTGAACGGCTCGGTGATGACCTCGGGCGGCTTGCCGAGCGCGCGAGGCGCCTCCCAGTCTCGCAACGCGTCGAGGATCTGTTTGCGCCGCGCGACCTCCCGCGGCCAGTAGACCGGCCCGCGGGTCTGGCCGCCGACGGCCCACGCGGAGTACATGTCGTAGAGCGCCTCGTCGATCTCGTCCCGCTTGATGAGGAAGATGTCGTCGACGTCCTCAAGAAACTCCTCTTTGACGAAGGTAGCGCCGAGCTCGCGCAGCTTGCGCCACATGACCGCGTGCGACCAGTGCTCGACGTAGAAGTTGTGGTTCTCGACGTACGGGAACACGGTCTTGGCGAGACCCAGCTTCTCCATGAAGGCCTTGCGGTCATCGTCGGAGGCCAGCAGCGCGGCGTACTCCGAGACGATGCGATTGCGTTCGGCCCGCAGCTGGTCCAAGGGACGCGCGAGGTCCTCACCGCGCTGGATCTGCGTGACGTAGTCGCGGACGAAGCCGTACGGCACCTCGCGGTGGGTGTTCCACACGAGGTCGTCGTGGTAGAAGCCCGTGCCGGCCGAGAAGTTGAACCACGGGTCGGCCGCGTCGTCCCACGCCTGCATCCACTTCTGGCCCGCGTCCGTCGCCGCGAGCTGGGTCTCGACCGCTGCGGCCGTGGCGTGCGCGAACGCGTCGGTCACCCCGAGGTCGACGGCGAGCTGCGCCAGGCGCTTGAGCTCCTCGTTCGGTCGGAACAGGTCGACCTCGACGCCGGCCACCATGCGGGCGATCGCCAGGTCGGGGATGTTGGGGAACGCCTGCTTGCAGAAGCCGAAGAAGTCCAGGTAGGCGGCGTAGCCCAGGTTGAGGAACTCGAAGTGGAGCTGCCAGACCTTGAGCGCCAGGTCCTTGAAGCGGTGGTACTCGGCCTGCAGGTTCCACCCCGAGCCGACGCCGCGGCCCTCGGTGATGACGGCCATGTCCTCGCGGTCGGGCAGCGGCGTGAAGTCGACACCCTCGAGCTCGGCGATCGTCGCCTTGATCTTGCCGAGCCAGTTCTCGTACAGCTGGTCCCAGTTGGCGAAGTAGTGCCCGGCACGCTCCATGAACTCGGGGACCCGGCCCCCGATGACCTCGGGATCGGTGATCGCGATCGGGGCCAGGTAGCAGTAGCCGTTGAGCACCCTGAAGTCGACGCCCATCGCCGGGGGCACCACGTAGTGCCGGGTGTTGTACTGCGACAACGACGACAGCGCGTGCTCCATGAACGTCGACACCCACGGCGTCATGACGGCGCCCCAGTGCACGCTGTCCTGGAACCAGAACACCGACTCCTCGTACTCGCGGCGGTCCTCGCTGAACGGCGCCGAGTAGGGATACAGGTCCTGCCACCCCTCCGCCCCCGGGGGTGTCTCGATCTCGAACGGACTGGGAAAACGGTCCTTGGCCAACGGCTCACTCCCTTGTACGTCGCTTCTGCCTACGGGCTTGCGGTGACCTGGCGGGCCACGGGTTCTCTTGCGGGGCGGAATCAGTTGGTCAGGTCTACTCCTCGACGGTCGGCGACTTGTCGCGCGTGTGGATCGGCGAGATCAGTGTGGACACGATGCTGTCGAGCAGCCCCTGCTGTGGCTCCGCGACCGACCGGCGGGGCTTGTTGGACCAGACGGTCTCGGGCCGGCTCTGCAGCAGCACGACGGCGTCGCCGTCGGGCAGATGGCGGTCGATCGCCCACTCGATGTCCTGCGGGCTGCCGTAGTAACGCTCCGCGTGCTTGGCCAGCGCGGCGACGGCCTTGACCTGCGCGTCGCTGAGGCAGCAGCGGGTCGAGCGGTCGCCGTCGACGGCGACGCGCTCGACACAGTCGCCGGTCAGCCGGTACTCGACGGTCTTGGGAGACACGGTGCGTGACACGATCTCGAACATGACCTTGTCGACCAGGAAGTTGTCCGGGGTCACCTCGCCGGAGGCGACCGCCTCGCCGAAGCCCCACGACGCGTCGATGGCGATCTGGGAGCGGTCACCGTCGGAGGGGTTCAGTGTGAACGCGACGCCGGCGGCGGTCGGCTCGACCATCTTCTGGACGCCGACCGACATCGAGATCAGCGTGTGGGCGTACCCGGTGTGCAGGCGGTAGGCCATCGCCCGGTCGGTGAACAGCGACGACCAGCAGCGCCTGACGTGGGTCACGACGTTCTCGCCGCCCCGGACCCACAGGTAGGTGTCCTGCTGACCGGCGAAACTGGTGGCGGGCAGATCCTCGGCGGTCGCTGACGACCGGACGGCGACGGGCACGTCGTCCACACCGCAGCGCCGTGACAGCTCGGCGTAGGCGGTACGGATCGCGGTGTCGATGTCGTCGGCGACCGGCACCGCTTCGATGCGCTCGCGGACCGCCCGGCTGGCGCGGCGCAGGCCCTCGGTGTCGTCTTCAGTGAGCCCGCCGATTGCGTCGGCGACGAAGGTGACCAGATCGGGGTGGTCACGCAGGGTCGCGTAGGCATCGGTGGTGACGGCGAATCCCGGCGGCACCGGCAGGCCCGCGTGCAGCATCGTGCCGAGGCTGGCGTTCTTGCCGCCGACACGGTCGTGATGGTCCTCGATGTAGTCGTCGAAGCGGACGATGTACTGGCTGTCGAACGATGCGCCCACGGTCGATGCTCCTCGGGCCGGGATGGTCAGCGGCTCGTGCTGGTCGACGGTCGGACAGGCCCGGCACACCGCGTTACCGCCGTTCCGTGCCCGGGACGGCCGGCTGCGCGCCCGGGACGGTCGGCTCCGCGCCTGGGACGGTCGGCGGCTGCCAGTGCTCGGTGAGACTCCACGAGGGCAGCGCGCCCACGTCGGGAATCTGCACCGGCTGCACCCGGTTGCGGTAGCTGACGAGCGCCTGGTCGGCGTCGGCCATCAGCTTCACCCGCACGTGCTCGGTGTTGTAGGGCTCGCCGGGGTCGTAGCCCAGCGCCCAGACCGCGAAGGCGCGGATCGGTCCCGAGTGCGTGGCGATGACCAGCCGGGCGCCCGGATGGTCGGCGGCCAGCGACTGGATGCCCGCCCAGAACCGGCGCACACACATGGCGGGCGGCTCGTAGTGCAGCATCGGCACGGTCAGCCAGTGCGCGATCGGGTCGCCGCCGGCCTGCTGCACGCGCCAGAACCGGTCGATCTCGACCAGCCAGGTCGGCCGGTCGCCGGTCGCGGTCCGTTCGAACTCCTCGAGCACCGAGTAGTAGCGGCGGAACGCCGCGGTGACGTCGCGCAGGCCGTCTGGGGTCGCGACCGCGAAGTTGCGGAACTCCGCCATCGCGGCTGGGTCGTGGACCTTCACGTCCTTCTCGAACATGGCGAGCCCGTCGAGCAGGCCCCTGTGGATGCGGGCGGCGGTCTGGCCCGCGCGGCTGGTCGCCGCGCTGACCACGACGACCTCCTCGCCGTCCTTGACGCGCTTGGCCAGCGTGTGGCCCCAGGTGTGCGCCTGCCAGCCGCCCAGGGGCGTGAGCCCCGCCTCGGTCGAGTAGCCCTGCGTCTCGGCATGGCGGATGAGGTAGACGTCGTTCGCCAGATCGCGACGTGCAGCCGGCGGCGCGATGATCTCCTTGTTGCGGTTGTCCTCCGACAGGGCACGCTGCATGCCCGCGCCCGCGCGCTGCCACAGCGGCGGCGTCGGCTCGGTGATCGACGTGGTGGTCCTGCGCTCGCGGAAGCGCCGCAGGTACAGCGGCGTAGTGTCGTCGCCGTCGTCCTCGGCGGGCGGGTCGCCGTCGCCGCGTGCCTGGCGCTCGTAGTAGCGCGCGAGGTACAGCGGGGCCTCGTCGCGCTCGATGTGCGGCAGGCGTGCCGGCGGTCCCGCGTCGGCGCCGCGGTCGGGTGGATCGCCTCGCTCGGTCACGCCGGCCCCTAGGAGTGCACCGTCAGGAACCGCTGGTTGACGGCTCCCTCGTAGTAGAAGATCGCCCGGCCCATCTCGGCCTCGGTCCACGTGATCGGCTCGCGGTCGGGGTCGGCCCAGTAGCCGCCGGTGTAGACCTCGTTGCGGTTGCCGGCCGGGTCGAAGAAGTACAGGCCCCAGCCGCGCGTGGCGCCGTGCCGGGTGGGGCCGGCGTCGATCTGCACGCCGTGGTACGAGCAGGTGTCGGCGGCTCTGCGCAGGTCGTTCCAGTCGTCCAGCCAGAACGCCACGTGATGGAACGCACCCTGCGGTCCGGTGATGAACGCCAGGTCGTGCGCCGAATGGGAGCGTTCGAGGAACGTCGCGAGCTGATGGCCGTCGTCGCCGAGGATCTGCTCGGTCATCCGGAAGTCGAGCACGTCGCGGAAGAACGCCGTGGTCTCGTCGACGTCCTCGCACATCAGGAAGATGTGATCGATGCGCGGCGGGTGGATGCCGACGAGGTTCAACGGCTCGGGAGGCGGGTTGTGCAGCGGCAGCATGTTGCCGACCTGGTCCATGTCGTGCACCAGATCGGTCACGTGACCCGACGGTGTGCGGAACCGGACGGTGTCGCCCGAGCCGGGTCCCAGATCGCCCTTCGCGAAGCGCTTGGTGGTGACACCCGCGGCCTCGAGGCGTTCGGCGTAGCGGTCGAGGTCGGCGCCCTGGTGCACCTTCCAACCCATTGACTCCAGCCCGTACGTCGGCGCCTGGGTCAGGATGACCGAATGGTGCTGGTGCTCGTCCCAGCACTTGAGCCAGACGCGCTCGCGCTCCCGGTCGGTTTCGACCAGACCGACGACCTCGGTGTAGTAGGCCGTCGCCAGTTCGAGGTCCGGCACGCGGATGTCGACGTGGGACAACCGCATGATCCCGTGACTGTCGGTCATCGCGCACCCGCCCGGGCGCCGGTCACGTGTGCACCTTCATGAAGCGCTCGTTGAGCTCTCCCTCGTAGTAGAAGATCGCCTTGCCGGCGTTCTCCTCGGTCCACGTGATGGTCGGGAAGTCGGGGTCGGGCCGGTAGCCACCGGTGAACACCTCGTTGCGGGTGCCCATCGGATCGAAGAAGTAGATGGTCGTGCCGCGGGTGATGCCGTGCCGGGTCGGCCCCACGTCGATCTGGATGGCGTTGTAGGCGAGGATGTCGGCGGCGTCACGGACCTCGGTCCAGTCGTCGAGCCAGTACGCGAAGTGGTGCAGCCCGCCGTTGGGCCCGCTGACCACGGCCAGGTCGTGCGGGCTGTGCGAGCGCTCCATCCAGGTGCCGATCTGGCGGCCCTCGCCGTCGAGCAGTTGCTCGGTCAACCGGAAGCCGAGCACGTCCATGTAGAAGCGGGTCGCCTCGGGGACCTCCTCGGCGGTCACGAGCACGTGATCCATCCGCGGGGGCGTGATCGCCCGGCCGCCCGTGGGGGGCGGCGCGGGCGCGGGGTCGACCGTGGGTACGTCGCTGCCGAGCCGCTCGACCTCGCGGACCAGCTCCATCTCGTGACCCGACGGCGTCTCGAAGCGGATCGACTCGCCCTGCCCGATCTCCTCGCCGCGGTGCATCCGGTCGACCCGGTAGCCGTGGCGCTCGATCCGCTGCTCGAGGACCGCGAGATCCTCGTCGTCCTCGACCTTGAAGGTGATGCGGTCGATGCCCACCCGCGGGTCGTAGCGCACGGCGAGCGAGTGGTGATCCTGCTCGTCCCAGCACTTGAAGAAGACACGATCAGCGGTGCGAGCCGTCTCCTTCATGCCGATGACGCCGGTGTAGTACGCGGTGGCGAGATCGAGGTCCGGTACCGTGATGTCCACGTGTCCCAGCCGCAGGATGCCCACGAGCTGCCTCCGCTTCGTGCCTCGTCCATCGCCGTGATCGCACCGTAGGCCTTGCGCATGCGCCGCCGTGCTGCTGTTCTTCAATGCGGAACGGCCGGAGGATCACGGGAACCGCATGAGCGACGAAGGGACGAGCGACGCCACCTCGCGCGACGAGGCCTTCGGCGCGGCGGGTGCCGACGCGTCGGCGGGACCGGACGGCCTGCGCGAAGGCATCCGCGGGTACCTGCGTGCGATGCACGAGGCGTACCTGGGCGCGGGCGGCGGCACCGGCGAGCGGACGCTGGCGACCGCCCCGTTCACGGTGGCGGTGGTCGCGGCCCGCAGCCTGCACCTGATCGCCACCCGTGATGCGATCGAGGCGCCCGCCGGCGCCGCAGACACCGACGCCGTCGGCGCGCTCCAGTGGCGCATCGTGTTCTTCGACCCGTCGGTACTTGCGGCCCTCGACGCCGTGCCCGCCGGGCCCGACGAGATCCCCGGCGTGCGCGACGTCGTGGGCGTGTCGTCGACGCTGTACCACTTCGTCGCCGGTCCCGGCGCGGCGCTGACGCCGCATCACGCGACCCACACCGGCACCGGCCTCGCACACCGGGAGCAGGCCGACCGATGAGCGTGCCCGCGGGTGCGTCGCGGGGGCCGTCCGCGTGTGCATGGCGGGGGCCGTCGGCGTGTGCATGGCGGGGGCCGTCGGCGTGTGCGTTGCGGCGCCGGGCACCAGGCTTGCGCCGCAGCCGGGTTCGCCGCGCGTGAGCGCGCGTCGGACGCTGTCGTCGGTGCGCAACGCGGCGCGGCTGCTGAAGGCCTTCTCGAGCCGCGAGCCCGAGTTCGGGGTCACCGAGCTCGCGCAGCGTCTCGACATCGGCAAGTCGACAGTGCACCGGCTGCTGGCGACGCTGCTCGACGAGGATCTCGTCGAACAGGATCCTGAGACGGGCCGGTACCGGCTCGGGTTGGCGGTGCACGACCTCGGTGGCGCGTCGGCCAGCAGCAACCTGCACGCCGCCGTGCTGATGCCCATGAGCGTGCTGCGGAGCCGGACCGGCGAGACGGTACACGTCGGGGTGCTCGACGGCCGCGAGGTCGTCTACGTCGAGCGACTCGACAGCCCGCACACGCTGCGGCTGTTCGTCGACGTCGGCCGCCGCAACGACGCGCACGCGACGGGCACCGGCAAGTGCCTGCTGGCTCACGTGAGCGCCGAACGTCTCGATGCGCTGCTGTCGGGATGGCAGCTGCCCGCCAAGACGCCCTACACGATCACCGACCACCAGCATCTGCGCCGCGAGCTGCTCGAAGTACGCCGCCGCGGCCATGCGAGCAATCGGCAGGAGTCCGAGGTCGGCGTGTTGAGCATCGCCGCGCCGATCCGCGACGCGTCCGGACAGATCATCGCCGCGATGAGCGTCGCCGGACCG
>JAHELV010000089.1:2462-8194 GCA_024644015.1 Nitriliruptorales bacterium | reverse complement strand
TCGAAGGCACCATGAACGCCCGGTTCGAACAGCTCCTGGGTGGTCTCGGGACCACGGCGGCCGCGGTCGACGGAAGGTTCGCCCGCCTGGAAGCCCAGATCGATGGGGTCCGCCACGAGCTGCTCGCCGCGACACGCGGCGAACTGATTGCCGCACTTGCACAGCAGACCCGTCAGATGATCGGCACCGTGCTCAGCCTGGCCGCACTTGCCCGCTTCATCTGACGCGGCGGCGAGGAGATCGAGCGTCTGCCCACGGCCCGGTGGCTTCCAACAACGCACGGCATGCTGTCCGGGCCGGACCACCACTTGCTGACGGTCCGCGATTACCGCCACATCGGCGAGCACGCGGCAGCCGTGACGTGATGGCTGTAACCGACCCCGCGACGGTCCGTGCTCATGCCCCGCCGGCCGCGTGGCGCTATGCGGTGGTGACGACGGCGGAGTGCGCGAGCCCGATGGCGACGCTGACCGGGTCGCCATCGAGGTACTTGGCGCCGAGATCGTCGGCGAGCTGCGGCGATGCACCTCCGGCGGCCAGATACAGCGGCACCTGGGCGCTGAGCTCGCGCAGCTCTTCGCGGACGGCGTCGAGCGCAGCCGGGTTCGCCGCGGACAGCAGCACGAAGGCAGGTCTGATCGTGCGCACGGTCGTGATGAGTGTGTCGATCGGGCTGTCGGCTCCGAGGAAGACCACCCGCAGTCCCTGACGCCACAGGCTCAGACCGCACATGATCAGCCCGAGGTCGTGATGATCGCCGGGCGGTGCCGCCAGCACGGCCCGTGGGCCGGCGCCCTGCCCCCATCCCTGCGCCAGGCTCAGCAGCCGAGCGCGCAACAGGTTGGACGCGAAGTGCTCCTGACCGACCGTCACCTCGCCGGTCAGCCAGCGGTCACCGACGTCGCGCAGGTACGGCAGGACGACATCTCGTAGGACGGTCTCCAGCGCGAACGTCGTCAGCAGCTCGTCGAGCACCGCATGTGCGCCGGCGTCGTCGAACTCGTCCAAACACGAACGCAGGCGGGCGACCTCATCGTCCAGCCGCAACGGTCCGATGATGGGTGGCTCGGCGGCCGCGGGCGTCTCCCGCGCCAGCCGGGCCGCCTCCGCCGCCGAGGCACCGTCCGCGAGGTGCGCGAGCATCCGCTCCACGCGGGCGACGTCGGCGTCCGAGTACAGCCGGAACCCGCCCGCCGAACGGTCCGGCGTCAGCAGGTCGTAGCGCTTCTCCCACGCACGGAGCCGCTCGGGGCTCACCCCGACGCGTTGGCTGAACTCGCCGATTCGCAGGTATCCGGCATCCATGGGGCAACACTATACGAACCTTAGACAAAAATCTCGACAGACGGTTGACAACCACCTATGGACGAACGTATCTTGGCCAAACCTTAGACAGAATCTACACAAGGACTGCACCATGAGCGTCCGCACCTCTGACAGCCGGCACCGGGGTACGACCCGGCGCCGCGCCATCATCACCCTGTCCGTCGTCGCCCTGCTCGTCGCGGCCTTCGCGGGTCCCGCCAGCGCGCAGTCCGACACCGGGGCCGTTACGGTTGTCCACGGCGTGCCCGGCCTGACCGTCGATGTCTACGTCAACGACGACCTGACCCTGGAGGATTTCGAGCCGGGGACCATCACCGATCCGCTCGAGCTGCCCGCAGGCGACTACGACGTGGCGATCCGCGCGGCGGGCGAGGACCCTGGGTCCGACCCGGCGATCTCCGGGTCGGCGACGGTGGAGGCGGCAACCAACGCCTCAATCGTCGCGCACCTCACCGCCGACGGCGAACCGACGCTCTCAGTGTTCGCCAACGACACCAGCAACGTCGGCGCTGGTGACGCCCGCCTGACAGTACGTCACACCGCAGCCGCACCGGCGGTTGACATCCTCGCGGACGGCTCGGCCATCGTGTCCGGCCTCGAGAACCCAGACGAGGCGGTCGCCGAGGTCCCGGCCGGCACCTATGAGGCTGCCGTGGCCCCTGCGGGCACCACCGACCCGGTGCTCGGGCCGACCGACCTCGCCCTCGAGGAGGGCACCAACACCATCGCGTACGCCATCGGCTCGCTCGATGACGACACCCTGGACCTGCTGGTGCAGACCATCTCCGGACTCCACGCCAGCCCGGACGGCGTGCCCGCCGGAACTGGTGGGATGGCTGACGACGCCATGCCGACGTGGCTGGTCGCGTTGACCGCCGGCGCCGCGTTCAGCGCCGTGGCCGCGGGTGGCCGCCTGGCCTACGCCCGTGCGCGCTCCTGAGCGACTCGCCCGGACGGTGCTGGTGGTCAGCCTCGTGCTGGCCACCAGCACTCCCCTTGTCTGGGAACTGACGACGCCACCTGCAAACGCGGGAACGCTGCCGACGGCGGGGGTCAGCGTGGCGGCGCTGTCCACCACCGCCGACGCAGCTCGGGCCGGCACCGGGCCGGAGGCCGGCAACGTGGAGCGTCGACGCGGCGCCGCAGCCGAGGCGGGCGCCGCCCGACGGGCCGCGACCGAAGCGGAGGCCGGCAACGTGGAACGTGGTCCCGTAGCCGCATCCGACAGAGGTCCGCGTCCGTCCACCCGCTCCGCCCGCATCGCCGACCTCGACGTGACGCCCGGCACGGCGCCCGAGCGGCTGCGCATCCCGAGCATCGGCGTCGACGCGAAGATCGGCGCCATCGGCGTCGAGGCCAATGGGGACTTGGAGGTGCCCGAGAACGTCCGCAATGTCGGCTGGTACCGCTACGGGCCGGCGCCCGGCGAACCCGGCGCGACGGTGATCGCCGGCCACGTCGATTCCCGCGAGCAGGGCCGCGGTGCGTTCTTCGAGCTGCGCAGCCTCGACGTCGGCGCGCGCGTGAAGGTGACCGACAGCGCCGGGGACGTGCAGCGCTACGAGGTCGTCGCCCGTCGCACCTACGACAAATCCGTCCTGCCCACCGACGAGCTGTTCTCGCGTACAGGGCCGTCCCAACTGGTGCTGATCACGTGTGGCGGCGACTTTGACAGTGAGACGAGGTCGTACCGGGACAACGTCGTCATCTACGCCCAGCCGTCCTAGCGACGTCACCCATACGCGTGAACGACGAACGCTCGTAGCGAAGGAGTGCGCAGGCGCATGCACCGGCGTGGCACCGCCGTTCGTCATCCTTGGCCTGAGACCACGTCGGCAATGATCCCGACGGCTCGGCGCAACTCGGCGGGGGTTGGCTGGCCGAAGCCGATCACGAGGCCGCGTGCGGAGGAATCGATCGCGTAGCGACTGAGCGCGACCAACTCGACACCCCGGTCGCGGAGATGTTCGACGAGTGCGGTGTCGTCCGCGCCGTCGTCGAGGCGCAGCACCGCCTGCATGCCCGCGGCAACCCCTGCGACCCTTTCGTGGAGCCCGCTGCAGGAGAGGGCGTCGAGCAGGGCGTCGCGCCGCTGCCTGTAGCGCCGTCGGACCTGTCGCAGGTGGCGGTCGTACCGCCCGTCCTCGGCGAGGCGTGCCAGGACGAACTGCTCCAACGTGCCCGGCTGGGAGACCCGCGTCTCGTGGGCCGAGACCACGGCTTCCAGCAGCGGCTCGGGCACGACGAGCCAGCCGACACGCACGGATGGCGCGAGTGTCTTGGCGACGGAACCGAGGTGGATCGTCCGCTCCGGCACGATGCCCTGGACCGCTCCGACGGGCTCGCGGTCGTAGCGGAACTCGGCGTCGTAGTCGTCCTCGAGGATCCATCCGCCACGACGCCTCGCCCAGTCGACCAGCGCAGCACGCCGCTCGGCGCTGAGCACGCTGCCCATCGGATACTGGTGGGCGGGGGTCACCAGCACGACGTCCGCGTCGGAGGCGTCGAGCGCTTCGACCACCAAGCCGTGGTCGTCGACCGGGATCGCGAGGATCTCGCCGCCGGCTGCGGTCACCCGCCGCCGCGGCTCGTAGCCGCCCGGATCCTCGACCGCGATCCGGCGCTCGCCGCGATCCACCAGCGTCGCGACCACACTGCCGACTCCCGCGGAGAACCCATTTGTCATCACCATGAGCTCGGGAGTCGCCCGCACACCACGAACCCGTGCGAGGTACGAGGCGAACGCCGCGCGCACCTCACGGTGGCCACGATGATCGCCGTAACTGAGGTCGCGGTGCGGCATATCCGCCAGGACCGCCCTCGTGGCCGCCGCCCACGCAGTCCGTGGGAACGACGCCACGTCCGGCCTCGCCGGGCGCAGGTCCAGCGCTGCGACCGACCGCTGCGGCATCGGCTCGTGCCCGCGCGTCGGTCCGGCCGACGGGTGCATGGCCACCGTCGTGCCCGATCCGTGCCGGGACGTCAGCCAGCCCTCGGCACTCAGCTGCTCGTAGACCTCGACCACGAGCCCCCGAGAGACGCCGAGGTCGGCTGACAGCACCCGACTCGACGGCAGCCGGGTGCCGGGATGCAGGACGCCCTCGGCGATCGACCGACGCAGCGCGAGTCGTAGCTGCTCGCCCTTCCGGGGCATCGACGGGTCGACGGTGAGCAGCACTTCACCGGCCGAAGTGGTCCATTCACGACGCATCCAAGTGGACCTTTCAACGGGCCACTACGGCCATAGCGTACTCCGCAACGACTCGTCCCACCCCGCGGAACAGGAAGGTTCCTCTCATGCTTCGAACAGTGCTGCTGACCGCGCTCGCACCGGTGGCGTGGGGAACCACGTACCTCGTCACGACCGAGCTGATGCCCGCGGACCGGCCCGTGCTCACCGCGCTGGTGCGCGTGCTCCCGGTCGGGCTCCTGCTCACCGCGTGGGCACGGGAACTGCCGTGGGGGTCATGGTGGTGGCGCACAGCGGTGCTCGGCGGCCTCAACATCGGAGTCTTCCAGGTGCTGTTGTTCGTCGCGGCCTACCGCCTTCCCGGCGGGGTGGCCGCTACGGCGGGAGCCGTCCAGCCCCTGGTGGTCGCGGCGTTGGCGGCCGGCCTGCTCGGCGAGCGGTTGCGGCTGATCATGGGGTTCGCGGGGCTCGGCGGCGTCGTCGGCGTCGGCCTGTTGGTCCTGACCCCACAGGCCGCGCTCGATCCGCTCGGCGTCGTGGCGGCGCTCGCCGGAGCGGTGTCGATGGCCACCGGCGTGGTGCTGACGAAGCGCTGGGGTCGCCCGGTCGGCCTCGTCACGGCGACCGGCTGGCAGCTGGTCGCGGGTGGACTGCTGCTGCTGCCGCTGGTCTTCGTGCTCGAGGGCCCGCCGCCGATCCTCACGGGCCGGAACTGGCTCGGGGCGGTGTGGCTCGCGACCGTCGGCACCGGTGTGGCCTACAGCGTGTGGTTCCGCGGCATCGAGCGCCTCCCCGTCAGCAGTCTGAGCTTCCTCGGGCTCATGAGTCCGCTCACGGCGACGGTCCTCGGTTGGGTCGTGCTCGACCAGTCCCTCACCGCGGGCCAGCTCACCGGCGCCGCGCTCATCGCGGTCACCGTGGTCGCGACACAGGTCGGTGGCGTCCGACTCCATAGACCTGCGTCGTTGCCTCCCGCACTACCCGTGGTGGGCGCAACGACGAAGCCGGTCCCCGTGCTCGTCCCCTCCGACAAAACCCCGGTGTCGACTCCGTGACCGGCCAGAACCGATCACGGATCCACGAAGGAGGAACCTCGAACATCGTCGACGAGCGTGACCCGATGCGCGGTGTCGGACCGACATGGTCGACCCGGCGGTGCGGAGCCGTGGCGGCGGTCGCCAGCTCATGCGCGGTCATTGACCGCGGTGCCCGACGC
>JAHELV010000089.1:0-2362 GCA_024644015.1 Nitriliruptorales bacterium | reverse complement strand
GCCCGACGCCCCGCTGACCGACAGCGCCGACGTCCCGGCATGATCACCACGCCCCGCTGGCCCGTCGCTAGGCTTTCGCCCATGACCCGCGACGACGCCGACAGCCACGACCACCGGTCCGCGCCGCTTGGCGCCTGGGCCGCGGCCATGCGTGACGCGACACCGGCCGAGCTTGACCAGGCGATGCAGCAGCTGCTGGCGAGCGCGGGCGACGCGGCGGTGGCGTCGCTGCACGCTCCCCCGCCGTCGCAGCGTCGCCCGCGGCGATCCGACGCGGTGACGTACCGGGTACGGGTGGACCTGTCGGGCGCGAAGCCACCGCTGTGGCGCCGGCTCGAGCTCGCGTCCGACCTGTTCCTCGACGACGTCCACGACGCCATCCAGGCCGCCTTTGGCTGGACCGACTCTCACCTGCACCGCTTCAGCTCCGGGCCACCGTGGAGCGGCCGCGACGCCGAGCAGTACCTGTGCGCGTTCGACGTCGACGAAGGCGACGTCGGCGTGCCCGAGCAGGAGGTGCGACTGGACGAGCTGCTGGTCGACGTAGGTGATCGGCTGCATTACACGTACGACTATGGCGACGACTGGCAGCACGCGATCACGTTGGAGGCCGTCGGACCGCGCGACGCGGACACACTCCGTGCGGTGTGCACGGCCGGGCGGCGTCCAGACCCGCCCGAGGACTGCGGTGGCGTCCACGGCTATGAGCTGCGTGTCGCGGCCGGCGACCCGGCCCATCCCGGGCACGACGCGGCGACCGCCGAGCTCGCCGAGATGTACGGCGAGGACGTCGCTGCCGACCTGATTGCGCCCGTCCCGTTCGACGTCGACGAGGTCAACGCTGCGCTCGCCGCGAGCGGCCTGCACCGCCCCACCGCGCCGGCTGAGCTGCCAGCACCACTGGCCGAGCTCGTCGGCGCGGTCCGCGCCACCGAGGCGAGACGCCAGCTCCGACAGCTCATCGTCGATGCAGCGCTCGACGAACCGGTGAACGTCGAGGCCGAGACCGCGGCTCGAATGGTCGAGCCCTACACGTGGCTGCTGCGCCGCGTCGGTGACGACGGCATCGCGCTGACCGCCGCCGGCTACCTGCCGCCGGCCCACGTCTCGGCCGCCTTCGAGCAGCTCGGCTTCGCCGACGAGTGGATCGGCAAGGGCAACCGGGAGGACCAGACGCTGCCGGTCCTGCACCTGCGCGAGACCGCACAGCGCGCCGGGTTGCTGCGCAAGCACCGGGGACGGCTCGTCCGCACGGCACGCGGCCGGGCCGCCCTCGACGACCCCGTCACACTGTGGTGGCAGCTGGCCGAGCGCACACCGCCACAGGCGTCGAACGGGCACGAGATGCACGCCGGCCTGGTGCTGCTGCTGGCCGTCGCCGCAGGCATCGCCGACGGCGACGTCGTCGACGGTGCCATCGCGACGGTGCTCGATGGCGTCGGGTGGGTCGGCGGCGACGGCGCACCGTTGTCCACCTTCGACATCGCGCACTCGACGTGGGACACCCGCACCATGCTGCGCCGTCTCGGCGCGCTCACCGGGCAGGCGTCGGTCCCCCGGCGCGCCGAACCGACGAGCGACGGCACGGCGTTCGCCCGCGCGGCGCTGCGGACCTGGCCCGGCGCCGGCTGAGACCGAGCGCTGCGGTCAGCTGCTCAGCCCCTGAGCCACGGCCTGCCGCCGCTCCTCGAGGAAGTCGCGCTCGACGGGGTTGGTGGTCAGCAGGAGCAGCGCGAGCAGCCCCGACCGCTTCGGGTTCGTCCGGCATCAAGTCGACCAGCATCCGGCCGAGCCGGATCGCCTCGGCGGACAGGTCCACCCTGGTCAGCCCGTCCCCGGACGTCGCCGTATGACCCTCGGTGAAGATCACGTAGAGGGCGGCGAGCACCGCCCCGAGCCGGTCTGGCAACTCGGCGGACCGTGGGATGCGGTACGAGACGTTGTTGTCGCGCAACTTGCACTTGGCGTGGACGATGCGCTGGGCGATCGTCGCCTCGGGTACGACGAACGCGCGGGCGATCTCGCGGGTCTCGAGCCCGCCGAGCAGGCGGAGGGTCAGCGCAACTTGTGCGTCGACGGACAGGGCCGGGTGGCAGCACAGGAACATCAACCGCAACTGGTCGTCCGCCACGACGTCGACGAGCGCGTCGAGGTCGTCGAGCTCGGGGTCAGGGTCGGGTTCCATGACGATCGCCTGGAGCCGGTGCGCCGCGCGGTGCCGGTCGGCGCGCGACGACTCGCGACGTAACCGATCGATGGCGCGGTTACGGGCGGTGGTGGTGAGCCACGCACCCGGGTTGCCCGGCATCCCGGCGACCGGCCAGCGTTCGGCGGCGATCGCGAACGCCTCGGCGACCGCGTC
>JAHELV010000045.1:23542-31101 GCA_024644015.1 Nitriliruptorales bacterium | reverse complement strand
CGTGTCGCTGCCGTTCGCCGCGCTGATCACCTCCATCGTCAAGAACACCACCAAGACCACCTACAGCGTCGTGTACCAATCCAAGTACACCTCCGCCCAGCCCGACACCCCCACCGGGCAGGAAGCCGCCCCGCCGGCCACCACCCACACGGGCGACCAGAAGACCACAACAACCACGTAGCTCGAAGTCGAATGCAATGTCGACGTTGACGGCAGCGCTGTCAGGCGTTTCTGGTCCCACGACATGACGCGAGCGAAGGCCGAATGACGCGAACGAAGGCCGACTGATGCAATCCACACCCGCGGCCCCGGCGCCGATGATGTCGTCGTCGACGACGATGGTGTACGTGCCGGGCGGCACGTTCACGATGGGTTCCGACGACCACTACCCCGAGGAACGCCCGACGCACCCAGTGACCGTCGACGGCTTCTGGATCGACCGGCACCCCGTTACCAACGCCCAGTTCCGCGCGTTCGTAGCAGAGACCGGCCACGTCACGACCGCCCAGGTGGCGCCCGACCCGGCCGACTACCCCGGCGCGCTGCCGTCGATGCTGTACGCGGGCTCGCTGGTGTTCAACTCACCGCCCGGACCGGTCGACCTGCGCGACGTGACGAACTGGTGGGAGTTCGTCAAGGCCGCGGACTGGCGGCACCCCACCGGCCCCGACAGCTCGATCGCCGGCCTCGACGACCATCCGGTGGTGCACGTGTCCTACGCCGACGCCGAGGCGTACGCCGCGTGGGCTGGCAAGACGCTACCCAGCGAGGCCGAGTGGGAACGCGCCGCCCGCGGCGGCCTGGACGGCGCAGAGTTCGCGTGGGGCGACGAGCTGATGCCCGACGGCCAACCCAGGGCCAACACGTGGCAGGGGCCGTTCCCGTGGCGCAACGACCTGGTCGACGGCTGGCTGCGGACCTCCCCGGTCGCCACGTTCCCGCCCAACGGCTTCGACCTGGTCGACATGATCGGCAACGTCTGGGAGTGGACGACCGACTGGTACAGCGCCCGCCACCCCGACGCCGCACAAACCGCGTGCTGCGTCCCGACCAACCCGCGCGGCGGTGACCGCGACGCCAGCATCGACCCCGCCATGGCCGACATCGGCATCCCGCGACGCGTGATCAAGGGCGGATCGCACCTGTGTGCCCCCAGCTACTGCCGCCGCTATCGGCCCGCCGCCCGCTTCCCCGAGGACGTCGACACCTCCACCTCCCACCTCGGCTTCCGCTGCATCGTCCGTCCCCTCCACGACGCCTGATCAGTCCCGTCGACCGCAAGGGCCCTGACCGGTACTGCGCCGAAATCGGCTAGACCACCGACGGGAGGCCTCCGTAGCCTTCAGATGTCGTCTCGACATCGGGGACCGGAGCGCACTCGCCGTGCGCGACAGGAGCGACACGCGATGGACACGTTGACGGTGCTCGTGCAGGCCTCGGCGCTTGTCTTCGTCGTGTCGTCGATGCTGGCGATGGGACTGAGCCTGACGCTGCAACAGATCGTCGAGCCGCTGCGCAACGCCCGCATGGTGGTCATCGCGCTGACGGTCAACTTCGTCGCCGTGCCGCTGGTCGCGGTGGCGCTCCAGGCGGTCGCGAACCTCGACGACGACCTCTACACCGGGCTGATCCTCGTGGCGACCGCCGCCGGCGCCCCGTTCCTGCCGAAGCTGGCGCAGATCGCCAAGGGTGACGTCGCGCTGTCGGTCGGTGTGATGGTGCTGCTCATGGTGCTCACGATCGTCTACATGCCGCTCGTGCTGCCGCTGATCCTGACCGGCGTCGACGTCGACGTGTGGGCGATCGCTCGGTCGCTGATCGTGGTGATGCTGATCCCGCTGGCGATCGGGCTGTTCGCCAAGGCCCGCTACCCGGGAGTCGCCGACGACCTCCAACCGCACATGTCGCAGGCGTCGACCCTCGCGATCCTGTTCATGCTCGTCGGCGGGATCATCCTCAGCTGGACCGACATCGTCGACCTCGTCGGCAGCGGCGGGCTGGTCGTTGCGGTCGTATTCCTGCTCGCCTCGCTCGCGATCGGCTACCTGACCGCGGGCGCCGACCCGGCGACCCGGTCGGTGCTCGGCCTGGGCGCAGCGCAACGCAATCTGTCGGCGGCGCTGGTCGTCGGCGCCCAGAACTTCTCGGCCGACGCGTTGACCTACATCATCGTCATCGCGCTCATCGGCCTCGCGATGCTGATACCGCTCGGCGCCGAGCTCGGCAAACGATCAGCAACAGCGGCACCAGCGACGCCGTGACACAACCGAGCGCGCAGCACCCGTCGTCGTCGACTCACTGGTCCGAGGATCGCCGGTACCAGCTCGGCTGGGTTCGACGCTGGCTGCGCGAGGCCGTTCGCGACAACACGTGGATCGTGCCCGCGGTCGGCGCGATCGCCGGCCTGGCACTCGCGAACGCCGTCGGCACCCGAGGACCGCAGGACGCGGGGTGGACGGTCAGCGTCGACCGAGCGCGCGACACGCTGACCTCGTCCGTCGCCCTGGTCTTCACCGCGCTGAGCATCGTGCTCGCGCTGAGC
Source organism: Nitriliruptorales bacterium (assembly GCA_024644015.1). GTDB lineage: Bacteria > Actinomycetota > Nitriliruptoria > Euzebyales > JAHELV01 > JAHELV01. Next base: position 28,559 of record JAHELV010000045.1, on the reverse strand, counting down.
TCCGTCGCGGCGCAGAACGTCGTCACCCGGTACGGCTCGCGCACCCTTCGCCTGTACCTGCGGCGCTCAGCCGCCCAGTGGGTGATCGGCGTCTTCCTCACCGCCGTTGCCTTCGTCTTCACCCAGCAGTTCGGGCTCCGGCGACTCGACCCGAATGCGCCCGCACCGGTCGCCGGGCTCGTGATCTCGATCCTGCTCATGACGCTGACCTGCGGCGCGATGATCATGTACGTCTCCGCGGTCGTTCGCTGGTTCCGCGTCGACAAGGCGATCATCACGCTCAGAAAGGCCACGGTGGAGGCGGCCGCAGCCGTTGTCCGCAGCGGCAGGGCGACGACGACGGTTCCGTCGATTCCGCAGCGGCCGTCGACCGCGACCGACCTGATGGCGCCCCGTTCCGGTCACCTCGCCGCCATCGACACCGACGCCCTGCTGGCGCTGTGTCAACCGCTCGACGCGATCGCGGTCGTCTCCGAACCACTCGGCGCGGCCGTGGTCAAGGGCCAGCCGATCGGATGGATCGCGGGTCCAAGACCGACGAGCGCAGTGCCGCCCGATCATGAGATCGGCGAGGCGATCGACGTGACGAGCACGCGCGAGTTGCGGCTCAACATCGAGTACGGACTGATCGGGCTGGTCGACATGGCGATCATCGCCCTGTCACCGGCCGTCAACGACCCGAACACCGCCGTCGAGGTCATCGAAGAGCTGACCTTCCTGTACCACCACATCGCCACGGCGTCGCTCGGGCCCTACGCCGTGCCACACGCTCAGGCCACACCCCGCGTGGTCGTCTATGCCCGGACCTTCGGTGAGCTGGTGAAGCTCGGCACCACCCAGATCGTGCTCTACGGCCTGACCGACCCCATGGTCGTGCGAGCCCTGCGACGCCTCGCCCACTCGCTGCAACTGCTCGACCTCAACGACGACGACCGCAGCCACGTCGACGAGTTCGCCGCCACCCTCGCAGCGACACCCGCATCGTAGAAACCCGGCGTGGCGAGATCCGCACGCCTCGGCCAACAGCAGCGCGACAAACTCCGCAGACCATGCCGAATCCGGATCGCCCTTCGTCCCACCACGTCGGATACTCACCACCAATGCACACGTGTGCCGTCGAATCCGTTCACGCTCCGAGAGAGAATGTCGGAGCAACCGAACATGCGGCCATCTGGGGAGACGACACCAGGAGACCTCGCACCATCGACGTCACCATCACACGGAGGATCTGACGCATGGGCCAACTAGACGACGCGAAGGACAAGGCCGAGGCGCTGAAGAAGGAGGCCGAGGACGCGGCCAAGAAGCACGGCGACAAGATGAAGGACGAGGTCGACAAAACCAAACAGCAGGTCGCCGACAAGCTGCCCGCCGAAAAGGACAAGGCCGCCGCGGATGTCGACAAGGCCAAGCAGAAGGTCGAACGCCACGATGACAGCGGGAACGACTCGGCCGGAAGCAGCGCCGGTTCGCAGTAGCGCAGAGCCACGCACCACCCGACCGGGGTGAGTCCCGCCCCAAGACCGTGTCCACCCCCGCCGGCGACGTCGAGCTGGGCATCCCCAAGCTGCGGTCCGGTTCGTTCTTCCCCGGACTGCTCGAGCCCCGCCGGCGGATCGACAAGGCGCTGTGGGCGGTGATCATGCGTGCCTACATCACGGGCACGTCCACGCGGAAGGTCGACGATCCGAACGGCCCCCCATTCGGTCGAGCGGTTTGACGACAGCACGTCCGTGCTCGACCACGAATGCTCTCAATCGCTCGATTGAGCGACTGATGCGTGTCGACACGCTGATCTCGGGAACCGGGACACGAACGCCTTCTCGTTCGCGTCGCGGAGGCTCTGAGGCCGGTTCACGACGAGCGCACCCCGCACCTCGGCACGTCGAGGATGTAGGTGGCGTAGATGTACTCCATGTCGAACGGCGGGTCCTTGCGCATCACAATGACGTCCATCGCGTCCAGCGCTCGCGTCGTGTCGGCGCCGAAGCTGAACCAGTCGGCCGCGTCGTCGATCACTCGTAGCTCGGTTAGGCGCCCCCATGCGCGTCCGTCCCGCAGCCAGAGGTCACCCCGGCGTACCAGATACGCCAATCGCGTCGTTGAGCCTCCAACGTGATAGCGAACGACGTGTCCTTCTCGGGCGCGATCGACCCGATCGGATCCATCACGACCAAGAGATCCATGCGCTGGCGACCTACCGGTCGCCGGGGGGCCGGCGTTCGGTGTCGCGGCGGCGTGGCCGCTGCTCGGTCCCTACCTCGTCAGCGGTGATGGCACCGGCGTCGTCGGGATCGCAGTGCCGCTGCTGCACCCACGCGCTGGCGTCGGCGAGCACCTCGGACAGCGCCTCGGTCAGCCAGGTGGTGCCGCGACGAGGACCTCCAGACCGAGATGAGGGGACGGTCCGAACGACCGTTTCACATCGGAGAAGCGACCGGTCAGTTGTGCACGATCAGCCGCGGAACAGTCTGGGACTGTGCTCGAGGTTGTCATAGAGGCGGTGGAAGACCGGGGTCGCCGCGCCGGACATGGGGGGAACGATCCAGCTCCAGTCCGCTGGCACCTCGCGCCCCGCGCACCGTTCACGTTCGATGTGCAACAGAAACCGCCGCGCTTCGGTGTGATGATCGGCGAGCCGCACACCGGCCTCACCGAACGAATGCAGCACGGCGCGGTTCAGTTCCACCAGGGCACGGTCCTTCCACAGGGTCCGGTCATCGGACCTGTCCAGGCCCATGCCGTCAGCCACAACGGGTAGCAGGTTGTAGCGCTGCTCGTCAGCGAGGTTGCGTGCACCGATCTCGGTACCCATGTACCAACCGTTGAACGGAGCCGCGGGATAGTGGATCCCGCCGATCTCCAGGTGCATGTCGGCGACGACCGGCACCGCGTGCCAGCGCAACCGCAGGTCGGCAAACCACCGATACTCGGGATGGCTCAGCGGAACCTCGTGGACGGCTGAGGGCGGGAGGTCGAACATGCGCGGCTGCCCGTCCGGCGTCTCGATGACGATCGGCAGGACGTCGAAGCGACCTCCGGCCCCACGCCATCCCAAGGCCTCGACCCGTTCGGTGAACGCGACGTAGCGAGGATCGCCAACGACATCACCGTCGGGCCGCCGGTACCCGGCGTAGCGCACCAACTGTTCATTCCAGATGCGCGGACCCTGTCGCGGCGGGACGGTCGATGCAAAGATCGAGATGATCGGCCGGATGCGCCCTGCGTTCGTTGCGTCACGCAAGTGTGAGACGAGGGCGTGGAAGATGTCTTCCGGGTCGGTGAGGTGACGCAGATCACGAACCTGGAGCGATTGCCAATAGAGGCGGCCGATGCAGCGCGTGCTGTTGCGCCAGGCGACGCGGGCACCGTACTGCAGTTCCTCGAAGGTCTGCTGATACGTGCCGGTGCGGTCGATCTCGCGTAGCGCCTCGCGGACGCGTTTCGCCCCCGTGCCTGTACCGGTTTCCTCCGCGTGCTCGTGCAGGAATCGAGCCGCCGCCGCTGCGGTCTCACCGGCGGAGCTTCGGTGATGCGGATCCTCGACGGCGGCCGCTTCTGGCCCGGCGTCGCCGCTGCCGGTGTGCTGCCGGTGATTCACCGGGCAAACGCGTCCGGACGATGACGACTGCAGCAGCGGATGAACAGCCATGTCCCACACGTCCTCGACGGGGTCGCACGCGATCGAGCCATGCTTCGAACGGTTCGACCGAAGGGTGTCGACGTAGTGAGCCGCAGACTGGTGCGGTGATACATGCCGGCCATGGTCGCCTCGTCCGTGAGCCGACGGACGGGCCGCTGCGACCCGCTGACGCGCCGAGCGAGCTCGGAACGCGGGACTTTGGACCTTGTGACGGTACGAGCACCGAAGCACCCTGCCGCCAGCGAGAATCAAGGAGATGCGTCATGGCAGACCAGGGTCCACCTGAGGAACTGCGCCTGTGGGAACCGTCGCACCTGATCTACCTCGGCGTCGCGTTCGGCATCTCCTGGACCCTCTGGGGCGCGGCATGGCTGATCTCGCACAGCCTCGGTGCGGGCGATCTGCTGTTCAACCAGGACCTGGTGTGGACCGCGTTCTTCGACGGGGAAGCCACGTCGACGGTCGTCCGGCTGTCGCTGCTATCGCTGCTCGGCGTCTACGGGCCAATGATCGCCGGAGTCATAGGCACCCGGAGCGATCCAGCGGTGACGCTGCCCGACCTGTGGAAGCGCATCGCCAGGGTCCGGATCGGTGCACGGTGGTATGGCCTGGTCATCGGCATCCTCATACTGACCGCGGGGCCTGCCGCACTGATCGTGGCGGTGACGACCGACATGATCCCCGACGCGCCCGGCGGTGGCCAGGTGATCGCGTTCCTGGCCGTCTTCTTCGTGTTCCAGATGCTGACGTCAGGTACCGAGGAGATCGGCTGGCGCGGCTACCTCAACGAGAAACTCCGACACGGTAGGAACTTCTGGGACACCGGCTGGGCGGTGGGCATCCCCTGGGCCGCCTGGCACGTCCCCGTTGTCGTGATGATCTTCGCCCAGCAAGGCATGGTCCCCGTGCAGATCGTTGGGAGCCTCGCCGGCTTCGGGATCGGGATCGTCGCGATGTCGATCCTCCACGCCTGGTTCTACGAACGAACCCGCAGCGTGTTCCTGAACATCTTCATCCACGCTGTCTTCAACACGCTGCCGCTGACAACCGCGCTGCTCTATCAGGATTCTCCAGCGGCTGTCATCGCCAACCTGGCGCTGTGGGCAGTCGTCATCTACCTCAAGCGACAGCACGATCGGAAAACCGCGCACGTACCTGCGCAGACCTGACCGCCGGGCCTGGCGGTCTCGGACGGTCCGTGACCCTACGGGGGCAGGGATTGTCAGCCGGCGACGTGATCGAGCACCAGGCGAGCGAAGTCGGCTGGGGCTTCCATCGGCGGCAGGTGCGCCACACCAGGCATCACTTCGAGGCGCGCGCCGGGCATCTCTGTGCCCATGTGACGCCCGATGGCTGCACGGTCCGGCCGGTCCA
>JAHELV010000045.1:8455-23442 GCA_024644015.1 Nitriliruptorales bacterium | reverse complement strand
GTGGCGGTCTCTTGCTGTCAGGTAATCACCCTGTAAACAAGACGTAAGTTCGTGCCGGTGAGTCTGTCGGGCGAGCGTTTCGTGGCACCATGCTCTGCGAAGTCCTCGAACGATCCCGGGGGGGACGACCACGATGTCCGACGTCGACTCGTCAATCCTCCGGACGACTCATTCGCCGAACGAAAGGTTGCGTTGATGGTGAGCAAGCGGTTCTTCAAGACCCGGGACGAGGTGGAGGTCACCTTCCAGCTCGACACGGATGGCATCGAGTCGGCGGCACTCGTCACCGACCGGCACGGCTGGCAGCCGCAGCCGATGACGCGGACAGGTCGAGGAAAAGGTCCCTTCAAGCTCAAGGTTCGGTTTCCCAAGGACCAGCCGATCCAGTTCCGTTACCTGCTCGACGGATCGCGCTGGGAGAACGACGAAGCCGCCGACGACTACTGGCCGAACACTCTGGGGTCTGACAACAGCGTGCTGTTCACCACATGACGGCGGCACCGATGTGACGGAGCCGACCCGCATCTGCGCCGGCAGCGAGGTGGGTACAGGTCCACGAGCGGGCTGGTTCACCGCGCGATCGGTACTGGCCCGAACAGACCAGATCGCCCTGCACCGACCTCGCTGCTGCCGGGTCTTCGATACACTCCACAACCCGGATACGAGAAGGATGCAGAATGGCACGGTTCATCATGATCTATAAGGGCGATGCCACGGACATGTCAGAGATGTCCGAGGAACAGGGACAAGCTGTCATGGCGGCGTGGGGCGTCTGGATGGAAAAGGTGGGGCCGGCCCTCAGCGATGTCGGCTCCCCGTTCGGTCCAGGAGCCTCCATCGTTGACGACGGAACCGCTGGGACGCCAATGTCCGCGACCGGTTACTCGATCGTCGAAGCCGAGGACATGGATGAAGCAAAGCGGCTGGCCGATGGCCACCCGTACCTGAGCGAGGGCAAGGGCGACTTCGCCATCGATCTGTTCGAGCTGCTGCCCGTACCCATGTAGCGCAGACTGCACGTCGGCGCGAGCGGCAGGACCCGACTGTCGCTCGTGTCGGTTCATGGCACCTGGTTCGGGCTCACCGACCGCGACCCCACGATCAGCCGCGTCACTGACATCGCCAGCAGGCCCGGCACGATCACGGTGGGCTGGCCTGTGTACTCCGCAATGAACACAACTCCCGTGAGCGGCACGGCGTAGCCGGCACCGAGCATGCACCCGGCACCGACCGTCACGAACAGCGCCAGCTCCTCACTGCTCATCGCGTCCGCGAACAGGCGGCCGATCACGCCGCCGGCCGCCATGAGCGGAATGAACAGTCCCCCGACGCCACCCCCCGCGATCGAGACCGCGGGCCCGATCGCTCGTAGCAGCAGCACGGACACAAGCAGGAGAGCGGTGTGGTCCGGCTCGACCGCCCAGTCGATCACCGCATTGCCCGAGGCCAACGCGATCGGCTCTCCGGTCAGGCCGCGACCGACTGCATACAGGCCTGCGAGTCCCGCCCCTGCGACGACCGCACGGACGACGGACGACCACCGGCCGTGGGATTCCTCGGCGGCGTTCACCAGCCAGATCACGCCCAGTGCGCCGATCCCGACCGCGATACCCAAGACGACGCTGAGGAGGGCGCGACCGTAGGTCAGCTCGATGAGCGGCAGCTCGAGTTCGGGCTTCACGCCGTCTACCGCTGCCATCGTCAGGTAGCCGGTCCCCGAACCGAAGATCGCCGGCAGCACACGTTCGCGCGACAGCCGACCGCGGAACGGCACCTCCATGGCGAAGATCGCGCCCGCGGCCGGCGCCTTGAAGACAGCGGCGATGCCGGCGGCGGCGCCGGCGATGAGCAGCGCGTGGTACGTCTCGGTCGTCATGCTTTGCCACCGTCGGCGCAGGATCGTCGCGGCAACCGAGCCCGAGTACACCGCCGGGCCCTCCATGCCGAGCGGGGCGCCGCTGCCCAACGTCGTGAACGCCGCCAACAGCCGGCCGGGGGCATACCGTGGCTCCAGCTCCGGTTCGTCCCGATGGAACTCCTTGACGTAGACCTCCGTCGTCGCCGTCCGTCCCCCGCTCAGGGAACGGCTGACCGCCGCCGTCACGAGCGCACCGGCCGCAACGACCGCCGCCGGTACCCACGCCGGCGCCTCGAACAACTCATGCACGACGTCGTCGACGGCGTGTTCGAGTGCCAGCACGACAAGCCCGGTTACCACGCCGATGGCCGACGCCGCCGCCAGCGTCATCGCCACGACAGAGCGCTCGTCGGTCGCAGTCATGTCAGCTCCAATGCGCAACGGAACATCTGTGGTCGTCCACCGGATTGTCCTCGGCCATTGAACGTCCCGCGTCCAGCCACCGGTTGCCGTGGCATGGCATCGAGCCACAGCCAGTCGAGCTTATTCGACCGGGCAGTCTGGTCCGGCCGGCAACCGCGCGCATCACCCGGAGTTCAGGACCGGAGCACGCAGAGCACGCGGCATCGGCGGTACCGGGCCGATCGGCTCATGGTCCCATGCCGTTGGCCTCTCCCCAAGAAGACGCTGATGGACCACAGTCAACTTGGCGCGACAAGCGTTGCCGCGCTCCTCTGCAGTGATTCGACCGCACGCTGAAGGGAGCCCGATGGTTCCGTATGACGTGGTCATCATCGGCGGCGGGATCGTCGGGACGGCCCTCGCTCGCGAGCTGTCCCGCTACGCCCTGTCCGTGGTGCTGCTCGAGCGCAAGGCCGAGGTTGGCTTCGGCACCAGCAAGGCCAACAGCGGCATCATCCACGCCGGCGCGCACGCGCCGGCCGGCACCGTGAAAGGGTCCCTCGAGTGGGCAGGCAACCAGGGCTGGGGGCCGCTCCACGATGACCTCGGATTCGGCTTCAAACGCGTAGGCGAGCTGATCGTCGCTCGTGACGAATCCCAGCTCGCGACGCTCGACGAACTGCTCGCGCAGGGCCGCGAACGTGGGGTGACGGGCCTCGAGCTGTGGGAGCCCGAGCGCATCCGCCGAGAGGAGCCAAACGTCAGCCACGACGTGATCCGGGCCCTGTGGGCGCCGACGGCGGGGGTGGTCAACCCGTACGAGGCAGTGCTGATGCTGGCCGAGAGCGCCGCGTACAACGGCGTCGAGATCGCGGTGGAGCACGAGGTCACCGGCATCGCCGACGCGGAGGACGGTCTGCTGTCGGTCGACACGACCCGCAGGCAGGTCATCGGGCGCTTCGTGGTCAACGCCGCGGGCGTGTACTCGGACGTGATCGCGGAACTCGCCGGCGTACGCACGTTCACGATCCTGCCGCGCAAGGGCGAGGAGTACCTCCTCGACAAGCGGCTGGCGGGGATCGTCTCCCGGATCATCTTCCCCTGCCCGACCGCCGTGACGAAGGGCATCCTCGTCATCCCGACGTTCGACGGCACGATCATGGTGGGTCCCACCGCCGAGGACGTCGACGACCGCGAGGATCTGTCGACCAGCGCCACGGGCATGCGACAGATCTTCGAAGCCGCTTCCGCGCTCGTGCCCGGGATCAGCGAGCACGACGTGATCGCGGCGTTCGCCGGTCTGCGGCCGGTCGCCGACACCAACGACTTCGTCATCGGACCGACGGCGCGCAAGGGGTTCATCAACGCTGCGGGCATCCAGTCCCCGGGGCTGACTTCTTCGCCCGCCATCGCGCCGATGGTGGTCGAGATCCTGGCCGACGAGGGACTCGAGCTGCACGAGCGCGACGACTGGCAGCCCACGCTGCCCCGATCCGTCCACTTCGCGGACCTGTCCACCGACGAGCAGATCCGGCTCGCGGGCGACAACCCCGCCTTCGCGCATCTGGTGTGCCGCTGCGAGTACGTGACCGAGGCGGAGATCGCAGGCGCGATCGGGCGCGGAGCCCGGACGCTGGACGGCGTGAAGTTCCGGACGCGCGCCGGCATGGGCCGTTGCCAGGGCGGGTTCTGCACGTGGCGGTGCATGGAGCTGCTCGCGGCCCGTCGCGGCGTGCCGATCCACGAGTTGACGAAGCGGGGCGGCGACTCCTGGCTCGTCATCGAGCGCGACGACGCCACGGCGACCGCCACGCCAGTAGGGGGTGCGCAATGATCAGCCGCCACCTCCGCCACCTGCAGCCCCACTATGACGTCCTGGTCGTCGGCAGCGGGCCGGCCGGGCTCGCCGCAGCCATCGGCGCGCGCGAGACGGGCGCACAACGGGTCCTTATCGTCGACCGCGAGCGCGAGGCCGGCGGCATCCTGCTGCAGTGCATCCACTCAGGGTTCGGTCTGCACGCCTTCAAGGAGGAGATCACAGGTCCCGAGTACGCCGAGCGCTACCTGGAGCGCGCGCTGGAGGCCGACGTCGACGTGCTCGAGGACGCGTTCGTCATGGATGTCAAGGCCGAAGGGCCACCGCGCGATCCCACGGGCAACGGCGGAAGACCGGGCAGGCAGCGGGTCAAACTCATGTCGCCCACCGTCGGCGTGCGCGTCGTCGAAGCGACCAGCGTCGTCCTGGCCATGGGCGCCCGGGAGCGCACGCGCGGAGCCATCCACATCCCCGGTGACCGCCCCGCCGGGGTGCTGACCGCCGGCCTCGCCCAGAAGATGGTGAACCTGCACGGCTATCTGCCGGGGCGACGGATCGTGATCCTCGGCTCGGGCGACATCGGCCTCATCATGGCCCGGCGCTTGACGCTGGAGGGCTGCGAGGTCGCGGGGGTCTTCGAGATCATGCCGTACGTCAACGGCCTGGGGCGAAACGTGGTCCAGTGCCTGCAGGACTTCGACATCCCGCTGCATCTGTCGACGACCGTCGTAGACATACACGGACACGACCGGGTCGAGCGCGTCACGGTCGCACCGGTCGACGACCGACTCGAACCTGTGATGGACAAGGCCTGGGACATCGCATGCGACACCGTGCTGCTGTCGATCGGACTCATCCCCGAGAACGAGTTGTCGCGGCGCCTCGGCGTTCGGATGGATCCACTCACCAACGGCCCGATCGTGGCGAGCACGTTCGAGACGTCGCTGCCAGGCGTCTTCGCGGCCGGCAACGTGGTGCACATCAACGACCTCGCCGACTGGGTCAGCGAGCAGGCGCTGCTCGCGGGCCGCAGCGCCGGCCAGTTCGTCACCGGCGGCCTACCGCCGGACGACAACATCCGGATCCTGCCCGGGGACAACGTCGCGCAGGTCGTGCCGCATTCCGTGGCGAGCGAGCGGATCCACACCGTCTACTTCCGCGTGCGCAAGCCCATCTACGGTGACACGTACGTGAAGCTCGGGGACCTCCACCGCCGGAAGGTCCGCGCGGCGGTCCCCGCCGAGATGATCACCATGAAGGTCGCGCCGCGGCTGCTGCGTGACTTCCACGGCGACGCCCTCCACGTGCACGCCGCACCGGTCGAGCAGGAGCAGGCGCGATGACCGCCGTCGAGAGGTACACCTACCTGTGCACGGGATGCCCGCTCGGGTGCCGGCTCGAGGTCGACGCGGTCGAGGGTGACATCATCGAGATCCGCGGCTTCGAGTGCGCCAAAGGCAAGCGCTACGCCCGCGACGAGCACACCGACCCCCGCAGGCCCGTGTCGACCACGGTTGCGATCAGCGGCGGCGCGCTCCCCCGGCTCCCCGTGCGCACGGCCGACGCCGTGCCCAAGGACGTCGTGCCGCAGGTCGCCGTCGCGTTGCGCGACGTGCGTGTGCGTGCACCGGTGCGCCGCGGCGACGTCGTGCTGACCGACGTGCTCGGCACCGGCATCGACGTGATCGCCAGTCGTGGCATGGTCGCGCTGGACTGACACCGGCGCTACTGAACATCGCCCATCGGTCACCCGTGGCGACACTGCTCGCGTGTGGCTGCGCCGGCGTCAGATGGTGACGACGACCTTGCCACGGGTGTGGCCGGCGCCGACGTGGCGGATCGCGTCGGGCGTTTCGGGCAGCGTGAAGGTGCGGTCCAGGACGGGCGTCAGCTTTCTGGCCGCGACGAGCTCGGCAAGGTCGGCCAGGTCGCTGCCACGCGGCGTCGAGAACAGCGGGACGAGCCGCTGCGAAACGAGGCGCGACAGCGCCAGCGCCGCGGCGAAGCGCGGCATCCCGCCGACCCACCGTCCTTGCGGGCCGCCGACCAGCACGAGCGTCCCGGTCGGCGTCAGCACGCGCCGCCAGGCCGATGGCGCGTGGCTGCCCGCGGCGTCGATGACCGCGTCGTAGCGCTCGGGTCCGTCGATGACATCGCGCGTGGTGTAGTCGACGACGTGCGTGGCGCCCAGTGAACGCACGAGCTCGAGGTTGCGTGTGCTGGTCACGCCGGTGACCTCGGCGCCGAGCGCCCGGGCGATCTGCACACCGAAGGAGCCGACCCCACCGGACGCGCCAACGACCAGAACGCGGTGCCCGGGCCGTACGCCGGCGCTGTCGCGGACGGCCTGCAGGGCGGTCACGCCGGTCGTGGGCAGCGCCGCCGCCTGGGTCGCCGACATGCGCGCCGGCGTCGCAGCGAGCCGGTCGGCCGTGGTGAGGGCGTGTCCTGCGAAGGCGCCATCGGCCCAGCCGAACACCGCGTCGCCCGGCCGGAAGCGATCGACGTCACGGCCGACCACCGTGACCGTACCGGCCACGTCGGTGCCGCGGACCGCGACCTTCGGGCGTCGGACGCCGAACTCGGCGAACCTCACGATGTAGGGCAGCCCGGTGGTGGCGTGCCAGTCGCCGCGGTTGACGCCCGCGGCCTCGACGCGAACCAGCACCTGGTCGTCGGCGGGCGCCGGTGTGTCGACGTGGTCGAGTCGCAGCACATCGGGCGATCCGTACGTGTGGTTGACGATGGCCTTCATCACGTGCCTCCTCGGCGACAGGGACGGGCGGGGACGGTCGGATGTCTTCATGCCGCCGCACCCGCGTGGGCCACGGCAGCGTGGTCGATGGCACGGGTCGGGTCGGCGGCCGCGCGGTGCCAGGCGGCGGCGTCCACGCCCTTGATCAGCAACCACGCGCAGAACCCGATCTCCGCCACGAACGCGGGCGCGAGCACGACGTTGGAGGCGGCGCCTTCGTAGCCGGGCAGCAGCAGGAACATCAGGGTGTCGGTCAGGTAGCCGGCGGCGGCGAGCACCGACAGCACGCCCAGCGTCCGCGGCAGGAACCCCGACCGGTACACCAGGTAGCCGATGACCAGCAAGTTGCCGGCGAAGAACACGAGGCCGAGCAGGTAGCCGTAGCGGTGGAGCTCGAGCAGCAGCAACGCCAACCCGTCGAGCTGGTCGGGGTCGAAGGCGGTCAGCGCGCCACCGTTGCGCAGCACCAGCAGCGCAGCGAACTGATGGAGCAGGTTGATGCCGATGACGGCGGTCTGCGTCAACCGGAACGCGGCGGCAGTCGCCGACAGGGTCCGGCTGACCGGCGCGAACAGCACGTACAGCGCGACCGCGATCGCCACGTCAGCGAGGAACATCACGAGATCGCTCACGACGCCGATGCGGAACAACGTGTCGGCGGCCAGGATGTTCGCCGCCGTTGCCGCCGCGTCGCCGGGGACGACGAGGCTGCCACGGACGAACAGTTCGCTGAACAGCCCGCACGCGATGATGACGAGGTACAGGACACCGGCGATCCGCGCGAGGCGCCGCGGGTCGAGATCGTGTCGGTTGGTCGTGGTGGTCATCGTTCTGCCTTCCCTGGGGTCGGGGGTCCGGTCCGGCGGTGGCGCGCACCGCCCACGACAGCAGGGTGCTGGCGCCCGGTTGCGTCGCGCCTGCGCCCCGGTTGCGCCCGGTTGCGGCCGGCGCGCGTGCCACCGGATGGGCGACAATGAGGGGCGTCCGGAAACGTGCGGTGAGGACGACACGGTGGTGCAGGTCCGTCTCTTTGGTGGCGTCGACGCCACCGACTCCGGGCGTGCGATCGACCTCGGACCCGCAAAACGCCGGGCGGTGCTGGCGGCGCTGGCGTTGTCTGCCGGTGCGGCGGTACCCGTGTCGCGCCTCATCGAACTGGTGTGGGGTGCCGAACCGCCGCGGACGGCGGACAAGACCCTTCAGGCACATGTCACCCGGCTGCGGGCGGTGCTGGGCCGGGACGCGATCGTGCGGGTCGGCGCCGCGTACCGCCTGGACCTGCCCGCCGACGCCGTCGACGTCCTGCGCTTCCAGCACCGGCTCGGCGCCGGCGACATCGACGGCGCGCTGGACGAGTGGACCGGGACCCCGCTGTCCGGGCTCGACGCCGACGGCTTCGATGCGACGGTCGACCGGCTGGTCGAGCAGTGGCTGGCCGCGACCGAGACGCAGCTCACACGCCTCGTTGCGTCCGACCCGGCTGCGGCGGTCGGACCGCTGACCGAGCTCACCGCAGCCCACCCGTTCCGGGAGGAGCTGTGGGCGCTGTTGATGACCGCGCTGTACCGCGTGGGCCGGCAGGCCGACGCTCTGGCAACGTACCGCATGGTCCGGCGCGAGCTCGACGAGCAGCTCGGGGTCGCGCCGGGACCCCGCCTGCGCGAAGTGGAGGCGGCGATCCTCGCCCACGACGATTGGCTGGTGCCGGCGCCCCCGGCTCCGCCCGATGGCGGGTCCGGCGCGGCAGGCGACGGAGGCGGCAATCTCCCTGCGCGCCGGCCGTACCTGCTCGGTCGCGACGATGACCTCGCGGCGGTGCGGGACGCCCTGGACATCGCGCCGGTCGTGACCCTGGTGGGGCCGGGTGGGATCGGCAAGACGCAGCTGGCGCTGGCTGCGGCGCACGCGACCGCGGACGTCTGGCCCGACGGGGTGTGGCTGGTCGAACTCGCGCCGGTCGGGTCGGCCGCGGATGTCCCCCGGGTCGTGGCCGACACCCTGGGGGTCATCGAGCGGCCAGGTCGGACGGTCACCGGTGCGGTTGTCGCCGCGCTCCGCGACCGCGCGGCGTTGCTCGTCATCGACAACTGCGAGCACGTCATCGAGGTCGCCGCCGCGGTGGTGGCGGCGGTCGTCGAGGGCTGCCCGGACGTGCAGGTGCTGGCCACCTCCCGGGAGCGGCTCGGCGTCGGCCGCGAGCACGTCGTCGCTGTGCCGCCGCTGGCGCCGCGTCCGGGCGCGGAGCTGTTCGCCGCACGGGCCGCAGCGGTCGCCCCGACCTCCGACGTGGCGGCCGGCTCTGCGGTGGTGGAGCAGATCTGTCGTCGCCTCGACGGTGTGCCGCTGGCGATCGAGCTGGCTGCGGCACGCACGTCGGCGCTGACGCCGGCGGAGCTGCTGGCGCGCCTCGACGACGCCCTGCGCATGCTGGCTGACGGCCGGCGCGACGATGTCACCCACCACCTGACGCTGCGGGCAACGATCCAATGGTCCTACGACCTGCTCGAGCCGTCCGAGCGGACGGTCCTGCAGCGCCTGTCGGTGTTCGCGGGCCCGTTCGACCTCGACGCCGCGGAGGCCGTCGCGGCCGGCGGCGGCCTCGACGCGATCGACGTCGCCGTGGTGTTGGGCCGCCTGGCCGATCAGTCGATGGTGCTCGCCGAGTCCGGCCCCGACGGGCGGCGGCTATGGCTGCTCGACACCGTCCGGCGGTTCGCCGCCGAGCAGCTGGCCGACGTCGGTGCCGCCGACGTGCTGGCCGACCGTCACGCACGATGGTATGCCGACGCGGTCACCCGCATCGGGCGGCTGCTCGCGGGCCCCGACGAGCTGGCGGGCGTCGGCAGGCTGGCCGCGGTCTGGCCGAACGTGCGCGCGGCCGTCGACCATGCGTGCGCGGCCGGGGACCACCTGCTGGCCGATGCCCTGCTCCGCCCGATCGTCGGGGAGATCATCCTGCGCAGCCACATCGAGATCGGCGACTGGGTGGAGCGGCTGCTGGCGATCACGCCCGCCGACGACGACGAGGCGGTCGCGGCCGGTCTGGGCTGGGCGGCGCAGCGCTACTCGATCACCCAGGACCCTGACGGCTTCGACCGGCTCGCCGCGCGCCACGGTCCACCGGACCACGTGCTGGTGCGCCACGCGCGGGCATTCGCCCATGACGACTACCCAGCGCTGACCGAGCTGGGACCCCGGGCGGTGGAAGAGTTGCACCGGCAGGGCCAGCACCACCTCGCCGAGCTGACCGAACCCGACCGTGGTGTGGCGCTGCTGAACCTCGGCCGGCTCGACGAGGTCGACGCGCACGTCGGCCCGCTGGTGGACCGCTACCGGGCGCAGGGCCCGCCCACCCTGCTGAACTGGACCCTGATGCTGCTCGGCTACGCCGCGGCGTTCCGCGGCGACCGCGAACGCTCGGAGCAGCTGTTCGAGGCGGCGGTCGGCGTGACGGTCCCACCCCGCACCCACTCACCGAATCGAACCGTCGAGGCCCGCGTCGCCTGGCGGCGCGGGCAGCGTGCCCGTGCCGTCGGGTTGCTGCGCACCCACGTCGACGAGCTGCTGACCACCGGCAACATGCAGGCCGCCAGCCTCGTCGCGCTCGAGCTGGTCACGATGCTGACGACGCTCCGCCGCCTGGCGGACGCCGCGCGCATGCTCGGGTACCTTCAGGCGACGCGCCTGCTGGACGCGCCCGGGTTCGCCGCGCTCGTCGCTGACCCGATCGCCGAGCTGACCGCCGATCCCGCGCTCGGCGGCGACCTTGCGGGCGGTCGGGCGCTGGACGATCGCGCCGCGCTGGCCGAGATGCGCGCCGTGCTGGCCACCCTCGGCTGACCGACCCTCCGGCTCGCGCGTGGACTCGGGAATACTTGATGCTTCATGTTAGTTGGATGAAGCGTCAATCAAATGCGATCGCCCGAGGAGGCGTCCCAAATGACCACCGCAACCGCAACGCTGACCGGCACCTATGCCATCGACCCCAGCCACAGCCGCATCGGGTTCGTGGCCCGCCACGCCATGGTGTCCAAGGTCCGCGGCCAGTTCACCGCCTACGAGGGCAACGGCTACTTCGACGCCGAGGACCCGACCCGAACCACGCTCGAGCTGACCATCCAGGCCGACAGCATCGACACCGCCAACGCCGACCGCGACGCGCACCTGCGCAGCAACGACTTCTTCGACATGGACACCCACCCGACGTTGACGTTCGCCTCGACCGCGGTCGAGCAGGTCGACGAGGTCTACCGGGTCACCGGTGACCTGACCCTGCGCGGCGTGACCAGGCCGGTCACCATCGACTTCGAGTTCACCGGCGCGGCGGTCGATCCGTTCGGCAACCCGCGCATCGGCTTCGAGGGCCGCACCACCGTCAACCGCAGGGACTGGGGGCTGAACTGGAACGCCGCCCTGGACGCCGGCGGCGTGCTCGTCTCCGAGAAGATCACCCTCGAGTTCGACGTCTCCGCCATACAGACGCACGCGGCCTGAACCGCGCTGGGCCGGGGCGGCACCGCGCCGGCGTCCGCCCCGCCCACGCATCCACCCACCGACTACCATTGACCGCTCACGGAGGCCACTGTGACGCCCACACGAACCGGCACCACCACGGCGGCGACGGCCGACGTCGCAGCCGAGCGCATGCCGACGGTGTTCATCAGCCACGGCGCCCCGCCGCTGGTCGACGACCCCCTGTGGGTCTCGCAGCTGCAACGCCTGGCCGGCGACCTGCCACGCCCAAAGGCGATCCTGATGGCGTCGGCCCACTGGGAGGCCGCCCCGACGATGCTGGGCGCCACCGAGCCTGCGCCGCTCGTGTACGACTTCGGTGGGTTCGCACGCAGGTACTACGACGTGACCTACCCCGCCCCCGGCGCGCCGGACCTGGCCGACCAGGTCGCCGCGCTGCTGCCCGACAGCGAACACGTCGTGCGCACCAACCGCGGCCTGGACCACGGCGCCTACGTCCCGCTGACGGTGATGTATCCCGACGCCGACATCCCGGTGCTGCAGCTGTCGCTGCCCACCCTCGAACCCGACCGGCTGCTCGCGCTCGGCGCACGGCTGCAGCCGCTGCGCGACCAGGGCGTGCTCATCGTCGGATCCGGGTTCACCACCCACGGCCTTCCCTACCTGACGCGCGACCACTGGCGCTCGCCCGCCACGCCGCCACCCGGCTGGTCGGTTGCGTTCGACGAGTGGGCCCGCGAGACGCTGACCGCCGGCGACGTCGAAGCCCTCGCCGCGTTCCGCGACCGCGCCCCCGGCATGCCCTACGCCCACCCCACCATCGAACACTTCGCGCCCATGTTCCTGACGCTCGGCGCGGCCGGCGACCCCGAGACGCCACCGACCCAGACCATCGACGGCTTCTGGATGGGCCTGGCCAAACGCTCCTTCCTCGCCACCTGACCTCGCCGTCCGTTCGACGGGCCACCGAGCACCCAACGCCCGTCCCGGCCGTCTACTGAGCCTGCGCGAGCGATACGACGCCCCGGGCCGTCCTGCCGCGGCGGCCCGAGCAATGATTGGCCCTGCAGCCCACACGTGGCAGGCTGCCCCCATGAACCAACCGCGCTGGCTCGACGACGACGAACAGCACGCCTGGCGGCGGCTGGCAGCCGTCCTACTCAAGCTGCCCTCCGAACTCGAAGCCCAACTCCAGCACGACGCCGGCATGAGCCACTTCGAGTACTGGGTGATCGCGCTGCTCAGCGAAGCACCCGACCGCACGCTGCGGCTCAGCCACCTCGCAGCGCAGGCGAACGCATCGCTCTCACGCATCTCCCATGTGGCCGCCCGCCTCGAACAACGCGGCTGGATCACCCGCCGTCGCAGTCCTCACGACGCCCGCGCCACCCTGGCCGTGCTCACGGACACCGGATGGAAACACGTGGTCGCTGCCGCCCCCGGCCACGTCGAAGCCGTCCGTCGCTTCGTGTTCGACGCCCTCACCCCCGACGACGTGCGGCACGTGGCCCGCATCTGCGACGCCATCCTCGAGCGGATCGACGCACACCCACAACGACCGGCGTCGCGCTGATTGTGCCCGCGGCCGCAGCCCTACTCGGGCGCGATGACCTTGATGGGCTTCGCGGGCACACCGCCCACCACGTGGTAGTCGTCGACGTCCTTGGTCACCACGGAACTGGCGGCCACGATCGCGCGCCGACCGATGGTCGTGCCTGCCATGACCACGGCGTTGTAGCCGATCAGGCACTCTGCGCCGATCACCACAGGCTTCATGAGTCGCCCACCCCGCGGCATCGGTCTGGTGAAGTCGTCGAAGACGTGCGCGTGGGTCTCGACGGTGACACCTGCGGCCAGCATGCTGTGGTCGCCGATGGTCAGCGGCCCACGATCATCGAGCATCACCCGCCGGTTGATGAACACGCCGTCACCGAGGGTGATGTTGCGTCCCGAACTGAACAGCACGTCGTGGTGAATGGTGACGTCGTTTCCCACCTGTTTGAACACCTTGCGCGCCAGGATGCGGCGCAGCTTGATTGCGAAGTCCTGCAGCAATGCGGCAGGCGTGCGGTCGAACAGCCGCCAGAACATCGTGTAGAAGATCTCCGAGTCCTCGGCGAGCTGGCGGTCGCGGCCCTTGAAGGGATCGTCGGCCAGGTTCAGCTCGCCCGTACTGAGGAAGCGATCCACCAGACCTGCGGATCTACGTAGAAACGTGTCACCCGCACGCTGCAGCGCGTCGGTTGCCACCATCTCCTCGAACTCGGCCAGCAGCTGTTCCTGCTCGTCGGCCACAGACTGCTCGGAGTCCTCCGGGTTCTGCATCGGCTACTCCTTTCTGGCGGGCGGCGCACAGCCCCGCCCGGGCGCGCTGCCGGCCAGCTCGTCAGACTTGCGTGCGATCGTCGCGGCGTACTGTTGCAGCACACCCAGCCGTCCAACAAGTGGGCCGCGCGTCGCGCCCATCTTCGAGCGCTCGCCGGTATAGATGCGAGTGACCGCGACCTCCCGCACCACCCAGCCGTTGCATACCGCGTCGAACAGCAACTCCAGTTCGGCCTCGTACCGATCCCCGTGCGGCTGCCACGTCATGGCCACGACCGGCGCGAGGCAGCGATAGCCGCTGAACGGATCGGTGGCCACCACGCCCAGACGCCTGCGCAACGTCCTCACCACGACCAGCCGGACGAGATAGCGATTCAGCGGAGTCTGACCTCGGGCGCTGTCCGATAGATAGCGCGAGCCACACGCGATGTCGCAGAGGCCCGCGAGCACCGGATCGACCAGGAGCGGGAGCTCGCGCGGGTCGTGCTGGCCATCGCCGTCCATGAACACCACGCACTCCAACGACGGCGACCTGACCGCGATGAGGCCTGCTCGCAGTGCGGCGCTCTTGCCCTGATTGGGCCACAGATCGACCACCTGCACACCGTGAGCGTGCGCGACATCGGGCGTCCCGTCGGTCGAGCCGTCGTTGATCACGAGCGGCCGGACCATCCGGCCGTGAAGGCGCACGGGCAACGCTGGCAACAGCCGCGCGAGGGCCGTCGCCTCGTTGAAGGCCGGGATCACGACGGAGATCATGCGCCCGGCACACTACCGCGGCGCGTCCGCTCCGAGGCCGCCCCGCGCGCTCGTCAGCCAACGGCCGCCGTCACGAGCTCGACGACCCTTGCCTCCACGGAGGGGGTCCACTCGACAAGTGCGAACGCCGTCGGCCACATCGCACCGTCGTCGAGCCGCGCGCTGTCATTGAAGCCAAGCGTCGAGTACCGGGTCGAGAACTTCGCCGAGGCCTGGAGGAAGCACACGACCTTGCCGTCCTTGGCGTAGGCGGGCATGCCGTACCAGGTCTTGGGCGCCAGATCCGGCGCGGTCGCGGTGATGACCGCGTGGACGCGTTCGGCCAGGGCACGGTCCGCATCCGGCATCTCGGCGATCTTGTCGAGCACCGCCTGCTCGTCGTCGGCTTTCTTCCTGCCGCTGCGGCCAGCCGCCTTCAGCTCTCGGGCGCGCTCCTTGATGGCGGCGCGCTCCTCCTCGGTGAAGCCGTCCGCTGCAGCGACCGACGCGCTGCGCTCCTTGGACCTGTTCGTGTCGGTCATCGTGCGACCTCCTGTTCGCATGTATCCGACCCGGCGTCGCCGGCCGTCCGTGCGCATGCTACGCACGAAGATCAGCGC
>JAHELV010000045.1:0-8355 GCA_024644015.1 Nitriliruptorales bacterium | reverse complement strand
CCAGCTCGAGGCGTCCCAGCGCTGTCATGATCTCGGCCCCCCACAGGTTTGCCGCGCTGAAGAACACCATCGTCGAGCAACGGGTCGTCGAAGTCCTCGGCGATCCGCATGCGTCCGCGGAGGCTCCCCGGTCGTGCCAACCCCGATGTGACCCTCGATCCCGAGCATCGGAATCAGGAGCTACTCTTGGCCGGCTCGACGGTCGGCCGGACTCGCGTGTCCGTGACGTCCGGTAGGTGAGCTCACTGTGACCCTGCCCCATGTCTTCGAGTGTGGCCGGCGCCAAGGAAGGACAGGTATGACAGTCAGCATCGATGAGGTGCTTGCCGAGTTGACGCTGGACGAGAAGGCGGCCCTGACCAGCGGCTCAGGCTTCTGGTGGACGCACGCGGTGGAACGCCTTGGCATTCCCAGGATCATGCTCGCTGACGGCCCGCATGGGCTGCGTGCCCAGCCTGTGCAGGGTGACCACGTCGGGATCGGTGGCAGCCTGCCGGCGACCTGCTTTCCGACCGCCTCAGCGATCGCCTCTTCCTGGAACCCGGCGCTGCTGCGCTCCGTCGGTGAAGCGCTGGCCCAGGAGGCTCGGGCGTGCAATCTGTCGGTGATCCTGGGTCCGGGCATCAACATGAAGCGCTCGCCGCTGTGTGGACGGAACTTCGAGTACTTCTCCGAGGACCCGTACCTGGCCGGTGAACTCGCGGTCGGCATCGTCGAGGGCATCCAGTCGAAGGGCGTCGGCACGTCGGTCAAGCACTACGCGGCCAACAATC
The DNA here is from genome assembly GCA_024644015.1 of Nitriliruptorales bacterium. Lineage (GTDB taxonomy): Bacteria > Actinomycetota > Nitriliruptoria > Euzebyales > JAHELV01 > JAHELV01. Next base: position 7,582 of record JAHELV010000045.1, on the reverse strand, counting down.
AGGAGACCGACCGGCTCCGCGTCGATGCGCAGGTGGATGAACGCTCGTTGCGGGAGATCTATCTGCCAGCCTTCGAGAGGGTCGTGACGGCCTCCCAGCCGTGGACGGTCATGTGTTCGTACAACAAGGTCAACGGGCTGCCCGCCTCAGAGAACCGGTGGTTGCTCACCGAGGTACTTCGTGAGGAGTGGGGCTTCGATGGCCTGGTGGTCTCGGACTGGGGCGCCGTCTACCATCGCGTGCCGGCGCTCGATGCCGGTCTGGATCTCGAGATGCCTCCGAAGCTGGGACGTTCCCCTCAGGAGGTCATGGCCGCGGTGCATGCCGGCGAGCTCTCCGAGGGGCTGCTCGATCAGCGGGTCCGCACTGTGCTCGAGCTGGTCAGCAGGGGCATGCACGTCCTGGAGCTGGACGAGGAGTTCGACGCCGACGCCCACCATGCGCTGGCCCGCCGCGCCGCCGCGGAATCGGTGGTCCTGCTGCAGAACACCGACGAAGTCCTGCCCCTGCCGGCCGGCGCGTCGGTGGCATTGATCGGCGAGTTCGCGCGGACACCCCGCTTCCAGGGGGCCGGATCCTCCCAGGTCAACCCGACCCGAGTGGAGAACCTGGTCGACGAGCTGAGCGCGGCCCACGCCGACGTCCGCTTCGCCGCGGGCTACGGGGTCGGCGACACCTCCAACGACGCCGGCTTGTCCGACGAGGCCGTGTCGGTGGCCCGGTCCGCCGATGTGGTGGTGATCGTGCTCGGTCTTCCTGGATCGTATGAGTCCGAGGGGTTCGACCGCACCCACATGCGACTACCGGCCAACCAGCTCGACGTCCTGAGCGCGGTCGCCGAAGCCAATCCCAGTCTGGTCGTGGTGCTGGTGAACGGCTCCACGGTCGAGGTGGACGAGGTCAGCCGGCGCGCCAAGGCGTTGGTCGAGGCATGGCTCGGCGGACAGGCTGCTGCCGGCGGCATCGCTGACGTGCTGACCGGCCGGATCAACCCGTCAGGTCGGTTGGCCGAGACCTTCCCGCACCGGCTGGAGGACAGCTCCTCCTACCTGAACTTCCCCGGCGACTCGCAGGTCGTGCGTTACGGCGAGGGGCTCTACATCGGCTACCGCGGCTACGACAAGCAGCGGCAGGACGTGGCCTTTCCGTTCGGATACGGGCTGTCCTACACCTCCTTCGAGATGCGGGACCTCGCCGTGAGCGTCTCAGGCGACGTTGCTGACGGCACGCTCACGGCATCGGTTTCGGTGACCGTCACCAACACCGGTCCGGTGGCGGGCGCACACGTCGTGCAGGCCTACATCTGGGATCCGGAGTCGAGCGTGCACCGGCCGGTGCGGGAGCTGAAGGGCTTCGTCCGTGTGACCCTCGAACCGGAACAGAGCACGCGGGTCCAGCTCGACCTCGACCAGCGGGCGTTCTCGTTCTGGTCCGAGCGGTTCGGACGGTGGGTCGTCGAGGCGGGCGAGTTCGTCATCGAGGTCGGCCACCACTCCCGCGACCTGCCCTTGACCGCCACCATCGAGATCGGCGCCCCGCCGCTGCGTCCCCCGCTGACCGCCGATTCCACCCTGCATGAGTGGGCCGCCGACCCGATCGGTCGCGAACTGCTCGCCGAGGCTGCCGCCGAGGGTGCACCCGATCCGCTGCGGGACGCAGAACTGGTCGAGGTGGTGGGCACCATGCCGATGTCCACGCTGGCCGCCTTCGGGCCGATGGCTCCCGATTACGACACCTTGGACCGCCTCGCAGCACAGTGGCGTGAACGCACGGACAACCCAGACCCAGCTGCGCGCGCTGCCCGATGACCGGTCGGCGAAGGAAAGCCCCAGATGGTTGTCTGGGGGTACGAGCGTTGGTGTAGGGCCGCCGCTGTGGCAGAATCCGACCATGCCCGGAGGATCGGACTACCCCGGACCGTTCGAGGCGCTTCAACGCTACCGAGCCGTGGTCGAAGCATCCGGCAACGGCGAGGTCAAGGGTGCCAAGAACCCCTATACCTCGCGCAACGGTCACATGTTCAGCTTCCTCGATGGCGACGGCACGATGGCGCTCCACCTCTCCGACGAGCTGGAGGCCGAGTTCCGGTCGCGCTACGAGAGCGGCCCGGTCGTCCAGTACGGCCGCACCATGCGTGGCTACTCGTCGGTTCCGCCGGCACTGCTGGACGATACCGAGGCCTTGCGGGAGTGGTACGACCGAGCGTGGGAGTGGATTGGCACCTTGGAACCCAAGCCAACGAAACGGGGGGCCGGGAAGACGGCGAAGAAGGCGTGACAGACCGTTCCTGCGGAGCCCGGGCACCCTCCCCCGACTCGGGACGGAGGTGTTCGCGATCGACTGCGGAACCTCTATCGGCCGGGGCCGGCAATGCGCGCGGAGGACTACATGGCGCGGCTGATCGCCACGAAGCTCGCTCCGCCGCGTCTACGGCCGGGGCGGGTGTTCCGGCCGTAGATGTACGCGCAGCTCGCTGACCGTGACGGAATGGTCGTGCCGGTGGTCAGGAACGCCAGCGACGCCAACAGGCCGCTGTACCCCGCCCACCGCAGGAAGGTCCACGCCTGTCCCGGTCTTGCAGGCCCCGCGACCTGGCACGTGGCGCCGTTGATGCCAGCATCCTTGCGTTGACCGAACGGCGTCGTGACCCGAACGTCGTCGAGCCTCGATCGCCGACGTCGCAACCGTCCGACCCGCACACGTCGACCCGCTGACGCTGTTGCCCTGAGTCGTGAACCCGCACGGTCTCGCCTGCTGGGCGACAATACGGCGATGATGGGCGCACCACACCGCCGGACCAGGTTCACTTCCGATCGGGAGCGACGCTATTGGATCTGGACGTTGGTCGTCGTCGTCACGATCTACTCGACCCTCGGCCTTGCCGGGACCCTCGCCGGGTTACTGGGCGAGAGCGGGCTCAACGCTGCCACCTTCGTGCTCGGCTCGCTCCTGGTGCTGGCCGCCGCTGTCGCCTTCGGGCTCACGCAACGAGCCGGCAACACCGAGACCTTCGTCGCCGTGGGCGTCGCCGCCGTCTACGTCCTGGTGTTCACGCGGTTGACGAGCCCCGTGGAGCGCAGCCACCTTATCGAGTACGGCGTCGTGGCCGTTCTGACCTACGCAGCGCTCACCGAGCGAAGGCGCAACGGTGGCCGAGTGCCGGCCCCCGCCCTGCTCGCCGCCCTCTCCGCTGCGCTCGTTGGCCTGATCGACGAGGTGATCCAATGGTTCCTGCCCAATCGCGTGTTCGATCCGATCGACATCCTGTTCAATGCCGGAGCAGCCGTGATGGCCACCGTCGCGGCAGCGGCGCTTGCCCGAGCTCGCCGCAGGCCGTCCTCGAAGCGGGACATTGCCGGTCCGGAGGCCGATGCAGTGGATTGCCCTCCGGGTCAAGCATGAGCCCCGCCGAAACTCGCGCGGTCCCCCAGCACGCCCCTCGCGTCGCGAGCGAAGCGACACCCGTGCTGACGTATGCCTCGACGAAGGCCCCGACGTCACCGGGTCGGGGGTGCCCTGTTCCTCGTGGGACCACACGGCAGCGTGGCTCCAGACGAGCTTCAGGATCATCGAAGCGACCCTCATCGTCGTCAGCCTGGTCGGGTCGTTGTCGCTGGTGGCTCTCAGCGAGGAGTACGTCGGCAGGGCAGGTGCGGCCAGCGCAGCCCCCGCGCCCGAGCGCGACGTCCACATGAGCGGGGCAAGCACGTGAGTCCGCCCTGTCAGCCTGCACAGTGGCCGACCCCGTCGTCCGGGGCGGCGCGGATCCCATTGGCCGAGGCCGCACGCGCACTGCTCACCTTGTCGCCAATGTCAGCGTCCGCCAACCAGCGCTCAGGTGGAACACCACGATGGCCAGAACGCTGACGGCGGCGAACATCGATCCGGGATCGACGACAGCGATCACGGCGCCGATGATTCCCACCGTGCCGAGCCCGATGGTGAGCATGGTGAGGCCAGGACCGAATGGCGGAGTGCTCCGCATGGCCACACCGAGCAGAACGATCCCGATCGGTACGAGCAGGACGCCCGTCACCAGCATCGTGTCGAACACGCTCTGGGCGCCGTGCCAGGCGTACTCGATCATCCGCAGGTCCTCCGGGGGTGTGTCCGGCGCGGTGTACAGGTCTGCCAGCGGCGATGTCGCGACGTGCAACAGGGAGCTGGCCGCCATGATGACATACCCGAACGCGGCCACGGCGGCGCCGAACAGCGCCGCGGCCGGATCAGTCGCCCTGAGCAACCGGTGCAGGACGAGAACGTGAAGGGCGAACAGCACCAGCGCGCCGAGATAGAGGAAGTGCTCGGCGATGCGCCCCGACTTGATGTCGGCGAACTCCGTGAGGGTCGAGGGGTCGGACGCATCCGGCAGCCCCAACGCGGTCACCACCGCGACCGAACTGACCATGAGGATCACGCCGGCCACAGCGGCAAGCCCGCCCCATCGGCTCAGCTGGCGATCTGCAATCAGCTCTGGTGAGATGGTCATCTGTCCGCCTCCTTCGCAACGCCGCACTTCACGTCAGGTGGACGCGATCGGCGTACTCGTGTCGACTCATTGGTTGACGCCCCAACCCCTTCACTATCAGCCAACCTGCCATTACCATTTCCTGCACGGCCAGAGGCACGACCAGCAGATTCAATGCGGACGCGCTCGGGTTGAGCGACTCGAACATCACCAGGAGTCCAGATGCGAACATCAACGGCACGCCGATCACACCCCACAGCGCCAGCCACCGCGGTATCAGGCCGTATCGAAGAAACGCCCAGTTCAGCACCAGGGCCGAAAGGCTGAATACCATCTGGGCGCCGAGGTAGCCGGTCCAGTCACCCGCCATCTTGAGTGATTCAGCCAGCACCGCGGCACTCGCCATGTCGCCACCACCAACGGTGGAGAAGTCCCAGCTCAGCGGCACGAGCAGGAGCCCGGCGACCAGTCCGACAGAAATGGTGGTCACTTCGAGCGTTCTGGCTAGCACATAGCCCAGCGCCAGTGTCTCACTGTGCTTCTTGAGGATCGGGTAGAGCAGAACTGCCGTGCCAACCATAGCTGTCAACATGAGGAAGATCAGCATCTGGCCAAGTATCAGCGAGCCCTGATTCGCATAGACCGCCGACAGTAGATCGTCAGCACCGAGGGTTGACGACATGGCGACGACGCTCAGCACTCCGGCAACCGTCGCTATGACGAACAACCAACCAATTCTTTGAGCCGGTTCTCTGAAGTATTTCACCTCGCACCTTCCAATCATCTTGGACGATACTGGCTACGCTGTTTAGGCTTCAATATCCTTGGCGTAGTCAGTTCTTGTATCAGTCCTCGATTACGCAGCTCCAACAGCCACACGGCCGCGCGCCTTCTCGGGGAACCGCATCTGCAGGAGTGTGGTTCCTACCCCGTAGGTGATGAAGTCGTCCTGTGGGGTCACCTCGATGGCGCACCATCCTTCCCGGCCTACTTCATGTCGATAGAGCTTGCGGAGCAGCTCCGGTCCGACTTCCTCCTGTCGCAAGATGCTTGCGATCCCAGAGAATGTGATCGTTGCGGCCGGTACCTTGATCCACGGCATCAGCGGTACACGCTTGGCAATGGGAATGGTCAGCGAGACGTGGGGATTCCGCGCGATGTGTCTGGTCTTCCACGCCGTGGTCTGCGCGCCTATGTAGAGCTTGCGATCATCTACTACGTAGACGATGCCGACCGTCCGTGATTCACCGTGCGGCGTGACCATGCCGAGCACGCCGAAGGTGTTCTTCTCGACCTCCATCCACACCGCGCCGGATGTCAGTTGAACGGTCATGGCTTCGCCTGCCGGCAGTCCTCCACGTGTCCTCTTCGTGACACTAGGAGGGCCCGAACCGTCGCGTAAGAGGCGATGGTCCTCCGGTGCGCGGCAAGTGGCACTGCGCTGGCGGGACCCCACAGCGGCCCGCGTCAGCCATTCGCCTGACTGGTCGTCTCGCCCTCCGACTCCGGCCCCGCCTGTTCGGACCGGGCCGGAATGGTGAGTGCGGCGATGACCGCGGACACGAGACAGAGCGCTGCGCACACCCGCATGGCGACCAGGTAGCCGTCGGCGAATCCTGGATCGGAGAAGCTCTGCCCCGAGAGCCCGGCGACCGCGGGAAGTACGGCGATCATCAGCAGGCCGGCGAGCTGTCCGACCGTGTTGTTGACACCCGACGCGATGCCTTGCGCGTCCGCTCCGACGGCGCCAAGGGTCGCCGAGGTCAGTGGTGCGGCCAGGGTGGCCAATCCGGCCGACAGGACGACGAGACCTGGGAGCACGCCAGTGGGGAAGTCGGCGCCGGCGTCGACGAAGCTCAGCCACCAGGCGCCTGCGGCGACGACACAGTTGCCGGCGACGACAGGGGTCCGGGACCCGATCCTGTCGGCCACGCGCCCCGAGATGGGTGAGCCGATCAACATGATGATGTAGATGGGCACGAGCGCGGCACCGGCGCGTGCCGGTCGGTACCCGAGCGTGGTCTGCAGCTGGACTGCGACGAACAGGAAGACGCCCGCTGACACCATGAATGACAGCAGCGTGACCGCATTGCCGCCCGAGAAGACCCTGTTACGAAACAGCTCGAGTGGAAGCATCGCATCGTCCGCGCGCTGCTCGCGTCGAAGAAATGCCCAGGCAGCAACCACCGCCACAGTCAGACCTGCGAGGACGTCCGATTGCTGCCACCCGGACGGACCGCGAATCAACACGAAGCTGAACGCCGAGATCGTGATGAACACCAGGAACGCGCCAACGGAGTCAACACTCCTCTCCGGCTTCATCGGGGACTCCGGCACCCAGGCGTAGGTGACTGCTGCGGCTGCGAGTGGGAAGACCAACGGTGCGACGAAGATCGCCCGCCAGGACAACAGATCGACCAGGAGACCGCCGAGCACGGGGCCCGCCGCGGTCGCTACGGCAGTCATCCCCATGTAGAGACCGACCGCACGGCCACGCTCCTCCTCGACGAAGGACCCGTTCACCAGCGCCATGCCCGACGCGAGGACAAGCGCCGCGCCCACCCCTTGCAGTGCTCGGCCGGCCACGAGCGCTGCGACCACTGGCGCGATGGCCGAGACCGTCGCGCCGCACGAGAAGACCGCGAGTCCCAGCAGGAACGTCCGGCGATGCCCCCGGATGTCGCCAATCGAACCGGCCGTCAGCATCAGCGAGAGCATCGTGATGAAGTAGCCGTTGACCACCCACTGCATCGCCGTCACGTCGACCTGCAGGTCCCCTGCAACCGAGGGCAGCGCAACGTTGAGCATGTCGTCGCTCATGTAGGCGAGCGCCGAACCCAGCACCACCGCCGCGACGACTGCCCGACCCGTGCGGGAACGTAGCCTGATCTCGGACGCGTCACTGCGGCCCTCGTCGGGTGCCATCACCATCAACGCGACCTCCTCGCGAAGTCGAAGCGGCGTGTAGGCCATCTCGACGCCGCCACGGCCGATCCGTGCTCGAACCGATGCAGGTGGCGCGGCCCACCATCGGGCGCCGTGCGGCCAGGCCGCACGGTCCTGCGATCCCGAAACCATCCCTACCGGCCGCACCCGTCGGTGTGAAGGGCGCAA
>JAHELV010000088.1 GCA_024644015.1 Nitriliruptorales bacterium | reverse complement strand
CCCTTCATGTCGTGGAACTGGCGCCAGTAGTACTGCGGGCCGCTGTTCTGCTCGGACCAGCCGAGGAATATGTCGCTGCTGGACTGCATCAGGCGCTGCCCAGCGACGACGCGCTGACCGTGATGCTTGTAGGTGCTCTTGGGCAGGTGCGCCTCCAGGACGGCATCGGTTGCTTCCTTGATCTGCAGGAACAATGGTTCTTCGAGGTTGCGACCCTGCAGCAGCACGACGAAGCAGCGGGTGCCTACGCTGCCGACGCCGACGACCTTCAGCGCCATGTCCACGATGGTGAAGCGGTGGAGCAGGTGCCGACGATCCGAGCTGATCGAGTCGACATAGCCCTTGAAGTTCTCCTCGACCTGGTCGCGCAGTTCGTCGCGGTCGACGTGCTCCGCCAGGTCGCGCAGTGGCACCAACAGCGGCGGCTGGCTGCGGATCCGCCGCTTCCCGTCGACCGTCTCGGTCAGCTTGCGCAGCGCCTTTTGGCTGTTGCGGCCATGCGCCTTGCGCGCCGCCTTGTCGAAGCGCTCGCGGTCGGCCTTGCTCGGCATCGCGTTGCGCAACGTGTCCAACGACAGTTGGGCGTACCAGACCTGCATGATCGGCGTGGCGGCGAACCTGGCCATCGCGCTGCGATACGCTTCGACAGACCGCTGGGCCGCTTGTTCGCCGTGGTGGTCGGTGAACCCGTTGTCGCGCGCGGCGAGCACGAAGCTGGCCGCCATGCGCTTGACGTCCCACTCCCACGGCCCCGGCAGCGTCTCGTCGAAGTCGTTGACGTCGAAGACCTGCACACGCTCCGCGGACGCGAAGCTGCCGAAGTTGGCCAGGTGGGCATCGCCACTCAGTTGCACCGACACGTCGATGGTCGGTGTCGGCGCGAGGTCGGCGGCCATGATTGCCGCGCCGCCGCGGTAGAACGCGAACGCGGATTCGGACATGCGCTGGTGGCGAACCGGCACCAGCCACTGCAACCGCTCCTTGTCCTGCCCGGTGAGCATCGTCACCGGGTCCGCGCGATCCGGGGCGGGTGACCACGATGCGTGGGCGGAGCGCGATACCTGCTTGCGGGCGGCCTTGCCCGCCGCGTGCCGCTCGGCGGCTGAACGTTGTTCTGTCCCGGCTGAGCGCTGTTTCGTCATCGTCGCCCCGACGTCGCGGCCTGTGTCGCTGACCTTCCAAGGGGAAGCAGCATCCCAGGCGATGTGGTATCAGATGCCCGTTGGCGTCACTTTCACCAGACCTTCGACCATCGGGAGCAGTTGTACAACGGGTCGCGACGTCGCGCTATCCAGAAACGGCGCAGCGCCGCAGACAACTGGGTGCTCACTGACGGGCGGTGGGCGGCGACCTTCAAGGAGCATGGGTTTCTGGGCTCTCCTGTAGAGGTAGTCGGTCGCTGATCCAGGGCTGAGCCTGGGTCGGTGCTGGTCAGCGCCGGTTGGGGTGTACGGGAGGCACGGTGCAGGTGTGCACGACCTGCGCCACGATCTCGAGCTGTCGAAGGCACCGAGATCAAACGGTCACAGGCCGTGCGCGCGACCACGGTATTCAATCGTCTGCTGGACCTGACCGTCGAGGCGGTGCCGTTCGCCCGCCACCGATCACGGCACACCCGTGACTTCGAGGACCTCGTCGCCTGGCTCGTCAAGCATGTCGACAAGACCGCGGTCACGAAGCTGTGTCGGATCAAAGCTACGCCCGAACACAGAGGGCGACCACCGGCGCGATCGTGGCGCGGGTCGTGGCCGATCAGCTCGACGACACCCGCCTCGACGGGCTGTTCGACATCGGTGTGGACGAGGTGAGCTATCGCAAGCAGCACCACTACCTGACGTTGGTCGCCGACCATGACTCCGGCACGATCGTGTGGGCCGAACAGGGCCGCGACGCCGCCACCCTGTCCCGGCTCTTTGACCAGCTGGGGCCGCATCGTGCGGCGGGATTGCAGGCGATCTCGACCGACATGTCCGCGGCGTACCTCAAGGCGATCCGCGAGCACGACGACGTCGACGCCACGGTGTGCATCGGCCCGTTCCACGTGTCGCAGCTGGCCAACAAGGCGCTGGACGTGGTGCGCCGCGGCTACTGGAACGAGCTACGCGACCGTGCCGGACGCGACGACGCGCGGCGGTTCAAGCACGCCCGCTGGGGGGCTGCTCAAACGCCGCGAGGACCTCACCGACACCCAGGCCGACCAGCTGACAGCGATCCGCCGCGCCGGCGGGCAGGTATGGCGGGCGTACCGGCTCAAAGAGGCGTTGCGGGCGATCTTCGATCCCGACCTGAGACCGGGTGAGGCCGCCCGGCTGCTGGACCGGTTCGTGTCGTGGGCGCAACGGTCGAGGCTGGCGTCGTTCGTCAAGCTCCAGCCGACGATCAGCAAGCACCGCGCGGGGATCCTCGCGGCGCTCGGCTGGGGATCAACAACGGCCGTACCGAGGGACTGAATCGCAAGGTGGGCGCGCTAACCAGCCGCGCGTTCGGGTTTCACTCCGTCAACGCGGTCGCGGCGATGATCATGCTGTGCTGCGGACCCGTCCAGTTGCATCTCCCGCACAACACGCGATCACATCAGTGACCGATACTCAGTGCAGGAGACCCGCATTTCCCCGCCGGCGCCGGGATCACGGCCACCAGCTATCGAAGCTCGGAGCCTCCGTCGTCCGTGCCTTCTTCGGGTCCCTTGACGTATTCGTGAAGCGGTCGCAGCCCGACGGTGATGATCAGCGCGAGGACGGTCACTCCGATGCCGAGGATCCAGAAACCGGAGCCGATCAGCAATCCGATCGCCGCGGTCACCCAAATGCCGGCCGCGGTGGTGAGACCGCGGACGCGTTCATCGGTCCTGAGGATCGCGCCCGCGCCGAGGAAGCCAACACCCGCCACCAGGCCCGCCGCCATGCGCGACTGGTTGTCGTTCAGCGTGCTCGTCGTTGCTGCTGCCGCTTCGGCAATCAGGATCGCCGCTGCGATGAACGCCGCCGAGCCCATGCCGACGAGTGCATAGGTTCGAATGCCGGCCGCGGCGCGTCTCAGCTCGCGGTCGAAGCCGAGCGTGCCGCCGAGCAGCGCGGCAGCCGCCGTACGCGCAAGAAACTCCCACTCGCCGATCATCGCAGCAATCGGTCAGCGAGGTACATCAACCGGTGAAGGTCGGTTGACCAGCCACTGCGTCGGCGTCGGCGGCTCCCGCGTCGGGCAGGGCGCCACCAGGCTCGGGCTCTGCCTCGAGCTCGGGCTCCGGCTCGAGGGTCGTGGTCGGTCACTTAGCACCGGACACGGCCGGAACGGTCAACACCGCCGCGATGATCGACGCAGCGACGACGGCCGCAGCTCGAAGGGTGGAAACGCGACGGGTGAGCTTCATCCTGGATCTCCAATGAGAGACAACGGACAAGTGCGTACTTCAGCGTCGCACCGCCGGAACCCCGGGACTATCCCGATTCGGCAGGACGCGGGCATCTTCCCGCGGGCGCCGGGATCACGGACACCAGCTATCGAAGCTCGGAGCCGCCGTCGTCCGTGCCGTCATCGAGTTCCTTGACGTGTTCGTGAAGCGGTCGCAGCCCGACGGTGATGATCAGCGCGAGGACGGTCACTCCGATGCCGAGGATCCAGAAACCGGAGCCGATCAACAATCCGATCTCCGCAAGCGTCATTGGTTCGGCCGATAACTCGCGGACCGACCGCCGACGCCCGAGCGCTGCTTCGAGGAAGACCGAGCTCTCCGTTGGCTCTGGCAGGTCGGTCGATGACCGACAAGGAGCCTGCAGGGGTCGTCATCGTTGTCTCCTCTCGTGCTGACGGTCGACAACCACCGATGAACGATGACGCTGCCAACGCGGTCAGACCTCCGACGAATCCCCACCGTGTGACCCTGCGACCGTTCATCTCTCACCCCGAGGACCGCAGTCATCGGGCACGGGCGATGCGGCCACGACTGGCGCCTGCATGTCCATTCAGTGGGAATACCCGCGATTGCGACTCGCGAGCAGGGCCGAAGGGCACCTTCGGACACCGAATTCGGATTGGAGGTCGACGAGCGTGACGTGCTCCAGGCCATCCACGACGGAACCGACCTCGCCCAAAGAAACCCCCCAACAAGGAGCAGCAATCAACATGACCCGCCCTTCTTTGCGTCTCCTGGCCGTTGTTGCCGTCACGGCTGCCCTGCTGACCGGAGTCATCGTCGCTCCCGCCGACGCCGGGCACGATGACCGGTTCCCGTCGGTCATCCAGCTCCCGAACGGGTTCGCCCCGGAGGGCATCGCCATCGACGCCAAGTTGGCCTACATCGGCTCGCTGCTCACCGGCCAGATCGAGGTCGTCGACCTCAAGTCGGGCCAGACCTCAGAGTTCGCCCCGTCGTCCGGTCCGGGCAAGATCGCCGTCGGCATGGATGTCGATCGCCACGATCGCCTGTGGGTGGCAGGGGCGGCAGCGGCTTCTTCCCCGGGGGTCACTGCCGGCTACCGAGTCTACGACACCGACAGCGGTGACCTGCTGCTCGACGTCGAACTGCCAGACCCAGCCTTCGTCAACGACGTCATCGTCACTCGCCGCGCCGCGTGGCTCACCGATTCCTTCCGACCGTCCGACCGGTGGTGTACCGGGTTCCGATCAGCCGCCACGGCGCCAGCGGCACTCCCGAGACCGTGGCCCTGGGCGGGGACTGGGAGCCGAGCGCCGGACTCAACGCCAACGGCATCGTGGCCACCCGCAACGGGCGCCAACTGATCATCCCCAGGTCGATGCCCCCGACGGTGTCGGCGCGGCCCTCTACTCAATGCAGGCCGACCTTGACGCCGCCGAGTTGACGACCACCCGTATCGACCTCGACGGCAAGCTCAACGGCGCCGACTCCCTGGTGCTGGTGGGCAGGACCCTGTACAGCGTCGGCGACCCGGCTGGCGTGGCCAAGATCCGCCTCGCCGACAGACTTACCACCAGCCGAGTAGTCGACACGCTGCCCGTACCCGGCGTCGTCAGCCCGACCGACGCCGGCGAAGTCAAAGTCCATCAAGGGGCCCCGTTGCGCACCGGATGACGTTGCCCCGCACGCCCGCGATGGCGGGCCGTGCGGTTCAACTGCTGGAGTCCGCGGCGGCTTTGGCGTCGTTCACGTCGGCGTCGAGGGCCTTCTCGTCGGCGCTCAACTGCTTCTTCGTGAGGTTGTCGGCGTTGGTGATCGCGTCGTCGACTCTGGCTGACATGTCGGTCGCGGCGATCACGATCAACGCGGCCTCACCCTCGTCGAGCGTCTGACCCATGTCCTTCAGATCCGACCGGCTCATGCCCCCTGCGGCGTGCCCCGCAAGGGCACCGATGCCGGCACCGGCCGCGGCGGTCCACCCGGCCACGCCGATCGCCGCCGCGGGAAACAACGCCACCGCCAGACCGGTCGCAAGACCCCAGCCCGCGCCTGCCGCACCCCCGTGTCGGGTCGGCTGCTCGTGCTTCTTGTAGATCTTGACCTTGCCGTTGGCCTTCTTGCCGACCACCGCGGCGTCGAACGTGTCCATCACGTCCATCGTGTAGTACAGGTCCTTGACCGCCTGGTAGTCGCCCTCGGCAGCCGAAACGTCGGGATAGGTCCCGGCGAACGCCATGTAGGTGTCGTAGTCAGCCATGGTGGATCTCCTCAGCGGGGCGCGGAGCGTCTCGTCCAGCGCGTGTTGTCGGGAATGTAGGCCGCGTGGGGGGCGGCTGGCTATCCAGAATCGGCCTGATCCGATAGCCCGGTCAGGGACCGCCGTCATCCGGGGAAACCGGTCGCGTGCCGTGACCATTCGAGCCGAATCTGGCTAGTCGATGGTGTCGATGGCCGCTAGCACTCGGGTCATGCACGTCGCGGTTGGGATTTGGGCAGGGTCGATGTTGAGCCGGGGGCGAGGCAGGGCGTCGAGCGTCACGCCGGGTGCTGGAGGGACGATGCAGCCTGATCACGCCAGGACCGTCGCGAAGGCCGCGTACATCTTCCTGTACCCACTGGTGGTCACCTACGGCGCCATGTACCGGCAGGCGGTCGACACGACGTCTGCCTCGTACGGCGGGGGGTTCGGCAGGTACCGGCATGTGCGTACGGCGCCGGTCGGCGCGCCGGTTGGCAACGGCGACCGCGGCGCCGGCGTGCGCTCGTCCGTGTGGCTGGACGTGCGGTCCGAGCCGTTGGTGTTGACGCCGCCGAAGCCGTGTCGCCGGTTGCCTTGTGTCACGCGGTGGGCCGACCTGTGGACGTTCGCGGTGGACGTCGCCGCTGTGGGAGACAACGACGGCCGCAGTCGTGGCTCGGTGGTGGTCGCGGCGCCGACGTGGGAGGGTCGGTTGCCCGACGACGTCGACGGTGTGGTACGCGGTGAGTCGCCGTTCGTGTGTTCGTCGACGACGACCCACTCGCCCGATCCCGTCGACGTCGCGCTGGTCATCGAGGGCCTGAACGACACGGTGCTCGAGCCATTGAGCCGACACGTCGGCCGGCCGGCGCCACGAGGCGCGCCGCCGATCGGCTGGTGGCCGTGGACAGATGGCATCGAGGCCACCGAGCAGTTCTGGTCGTGTGCGAGCTTCGCGCTGGCGTTGACGACGCCGCACCCGCGGGATCGGCTGCTGCTCGAACGTATCGCCGAGATCGGCGTGGTGGCTGGCCGGCCGTGGGATCCCAGGCCGCTGAGCGCGGAGATCGTCGACGCCATCGACGTAGGGGTCGATGATGCGGTGACCGACCTGTTGCGGGCGGCGGCGCAGCCGTTGGACCCGACCCTGCTTCATCGCTCCCGCAACGACACCGACAGCGACTACTTCACGCGCGCGCTCGCTGCCATGGATCGCAGACATCCCTGCGCCGTCGCCGGGTGTTGATCGGACCGCGACGAATGTGACCTGCGTGGCCGGGAAACGGCGTGACACCGTCGACCGCCAGCCTCTGCGCACTACTGCCTGCCACCAGGCGATTGCGCACCGGCGATATGTCAGGACGCTGCCGAATACGGATAGCCGACGGCCACCGACCCGTCCTACGGTCCCGGTCAGCCCAGCCAAGAAACGAGAAGAGGCGCGAGGGCGTTCCGGGGCTCGCGGTGGGCTGACGTCGACAAGACAAGGGGCTGAGCGGAATGCTCACAACGCCGGGCGCGCCGCCAGCTTTCCATCTGTTGGCGAAGCCGACGGGTCCGATCTGCAACCTGGATTGTGAGTACTGCTTCTTCTTGTCGAAGGAGATGCTGTATCCGGGTGATCGCTTCCGGATGGCCGATGAGCTTCTGGAGACCTATGTCCGCCAGCTTCTGGAGTCACACCGCACCCCGGAGGTGACGGTGGCGTGGCAGGGCGGCGAGCCCACGATGATGGGGCTCGACTTCTTCCGGCGTTCCGTGGAGCTGGTCGACACCTACCGGCGACCGGGGCAGCGGGTCGCCTACACGATCCAGACCAATGGGGTGCTCATTGACGAGCGGTGGGCGGCGTTCTTCAAGGAGCATGATTTTCTGGTCGGGTTGTCGGTCGACGGACCCCGGGATCTGCACGATGCGTTCCGGGTGGACAAGCGGGGGAGAGGCTCGTTCGATCGGGTGATGGCCGGCTACGAGCATCTGCAGGCGGCCGACGTGGATGTCAACGTGCTGTGTACGGTGCATGCCGCCAACCAGGACCGCGGGTTGGAGGTCTACCGGTTCTTCCGTGACGAGATGGGGGTGCGGTTCATCCAGTTCATCCCGATCGTGGAGCGTGCGACGCAGACGCTGTTGCCGTTGGCGAATCTGGGATGGAGTACGAGCCGCAAGGAGAAGCGGCCGCTGTACGTGCAGGCGGGCAGCCACGTCACGGATCGCAGTGTCGGGCCCGAGGCGTACGGCCGATTCCTCAGCGACATCTTCGACGAGTGGGTGCGGCGGGATGTGGGCGGGGTGTACGTGCAGATGTTCGACGTGGCGTTGGCGAACTGGCACGGCGAACCGCCGGGGCTGTGCATCTTCTCCGAGACGTGTGGGTTGGCATTGGCGCTGGAGCACAACGGGGACGTCTACTCCTGCGACCACTTCGTGGAGCCGGACTACCTGTTGGGCAACATCACCGACACCCCGATGGCCGAGCTTGTGGCGTCGGAGCAGCAGCAGGCGTTCGGAAGAGCCAAGCGCGACACGCTGCCGCAGTACTGCCTCGACTGCGAGGTGCGTTTCGCCTGTCACGGCGGCTGTCCCCGCAACCGGTTCACCCAGACCCCGGACGGCGAACAGGGCCTCAACTACCTGTGCCCCAGCTACAAGCGCTTGTTCAACCACATCGACGAACCGATGCAGATCATGTCCGACCTGCTCCGCCAGGGCCGCGCCCCGTCGGAGGTCTCGGCCGCCCTGGCCGCCGACGAAGCCCAGCAGCTCGCCGCCGCCGGCCGGAACGACCCGTGCCCCTGCGGCAGCGGCCACAAGTACAAGAAGTGCCATGGCACGGCCCCGGGAGGTGTGGGGGCATGACGTCTGATGCGCAACAAGGCGAGCAGACGGCCGCAGAACCCGGGACCTCCAGCGCCATTGGCAGG
>JAHELV010000044.1:10796-32540 GCA_024644015.1 Nitriliruptorales bacterium | reverse complement strand
CTGTGGACATCTAAGGTGCGCTTGTACGGGCTGACGTCCCGTAGGGTGCGTGGAGACCGGTCTTTCGGTCCGGCTGGGATTGTGGAGCGTTGCGGGCCCCGCTATGTGGGGTTCGACTTCTGTCAGTTGAACGTCCGGGTCGAAAGACCTCTTCACGCGGCGCGTGGATCCCTGTTTGGGAACTCGGGGCCGGGCCTGGTGTGGCTGCGGACCCCTGTTTGCAGGATGTCTGGATGACATCGCCCCCTTTACGGAGCGCGTCGGTGCCGGGATCGAGGGACGCGGTCGCCGTTGACGACAAGCGGGAGGCGATGATGCAGACGATGACGTTGGGGATCGATGTCGCGGTGCGCGCCAGACACCGTGCGACGCTGGCCGATGCGCGCGGCGAGTACGTGTGGTCGGGCGTGGGTTTTCGCACCCACCCCGAGGAGCTGGAGCGGTTGTGGGCGCGGGTGCCCGCCGACGCGCGGGTCACGGTGGTGCTCGAGCCGACCCGCAACGCGTGGGTGCCGTTGGCCGCGTGGCTGGGCGCGCGTGGCGCGACGGTGGTGCTGGTGCCGCCCGAGCAGTCCAAGGACCTGCGCAGCTACTACGCCAAGCACACCAAGAACGACAAGCTGGACTCGCGGATCCTGGCGCGCCTGCCGCTGCTGCACCCCGAGGGGCTGGCCGGCGTCGACGATCTCGGACCCGCCGATGCGCTCAAGCGTGCGGTGCGCCGCCACGCCACGTTGACCGCGCGACGCACGGCGTGTTATCACCGGCTGGACTGCCTCGTTGAGCTGCTCGGCCCCGCCTACGCCGACGTGCTCGGCGCCGGCGAGTACACCAAGACCGCGCTGGCGGTGCTGGAACGCTACGGCGACCCGCGTAGCCTGCGCCGGTTGGGCCGCGCGCGGCTGACCCGCCTGATGATCTCCCACAGCGGCGGCCAGTGGCGCGACGACAAGGCCGACCAGTTGCGCGCCGCCGCCGCCGAGGCACTCACGCTGTGGCAGGCCGGTGGCCTGGACTTCGAACAGTTGGCCGCCGACATCGCCAGCGAGGTCCGCACCGTCAACACGTTGACCGCCGAACTGGCGACCGTCGACAAGCGCATCGCCGTGCTGTACGAGCAGGCCGACCCCGCCGGGGTCTTCACGTCCGCGCCCGGCATCGCGGTCACGTCGGCTGCGGGGATCCTGGGCCGGCTGGGTGACCCCAACCGATTCGCGAACCTCGCGGGCATCCGCGGGTTCACCGGCCTGGTGCCCGGCCTCGACGAGTCCGGCCAGGCCGGCGGGCACACCGGACCGACCAAGGCCGGCGACCCCGGGCTGCGCCAGCAGATCTACCTCGCGGCCGAACGCGCCCGGCTGATCGACCCGACGCTGGCCGCCAAGTACCACCGGCTGGTCGTGGAGCAGGGCAAGCACCACGTGTCGGCGGTGTGCAACCTCGCGCCGATCCTGCTGACCCGCATGGCGGCGTGCTGGCGCAACGGACAACGCTACGTCCTGCGCGATGTCGACGGCCGACCCATCACCCAGACCGAGGGCCGCCAGATCTGCGCCGAACGCTACAGCGTCCCCGACGACGTCCGCCGTCGCCGGCGCCGCACCACCACAACCAAACGACAGAAACACAGGACGGGCCGGCGCGAACAGGAGTCGACCAAGGCCGCTCCGGCAACCGACCCGTCCCACCCCAAAACCTACCGAAGAACCGCTTGACGTCCGTTAGGAACTCAACTCGTGAGAATTGCGTCTGTCGGCCAGCCTCACCGCCACGCTCATGCTGTTCGCCGATGGTCATCCGGCGTGCTCGTGCGATCATGCGACGCAGCCTCTGAACCGCAGCCCCACAGGAGACGGCCGTGAGCCTCGACGACTTCCCTCGTGTACCGCTGCTGTTCGGACCGTCGCCCATCCACCCGCTGCGGCGGCTGAGCGACGCGCTGGGAGGTCGGGTCGAGATCTGGGCCAAGCGGGAGGACTGCAACTCGGGCATCGCCTTCGGCGGCAACAAGGTCCGCAAGCTCGAGTACCTTGCCGCAGACGCACTCGAGAAGGGCTGTGACACCCTCGTCTCGATCGGCGGCGTGCAGTCGAACCACACCCGTCAGGTCACCGGCGTCGCGTGTCACCTGGGCCTACGGGCGGTCACGGTGCAGGAGGGGTGGGTCGACTGGGACGACCCGCTGTATGACAGGGTGGGCAACATCCAGCTGACCCGCATCATGGGCGGCGACGTCCGCCTGGATGCCGCCGGCTTCGACATCGGCATCCGTGACAGCTGGAGGCGTGCGCTCGAATCGGTGGAGGCGGCCGGAGGGACTCCGTACCCGATTCCCGCCGGTGCGTCGGATCACCCGCTCGGCGGGCTCGGGTTCGCGAACTGGGCGCGGGAGGTCGCCGCCCAGGAGGCCGAGCACGACGTCTTCTTCAATCACGTCGTCGTGTGCACCGTCACCGGATCGACGCACGCGGGGATGATCGCCGGCTTCGCCCTCGAGGACCGCGACGATCGTCGGGTCATCGGCATCGACGCGTCGGCGACCTTGGCGCAGACCATCGATCAGGTCACCCGGATCGCCACCGACACGGCCGACAAGATCGGCGTCGGTCGGGCGTTGCGGGACGACGAGATCACCGTCGTGTCGGGTTACGAGGGACCGGCCTACGGTGTTCCGGATCAGCAGACGATCGAGGCGATCCACCTGGCTGCGCGGACCGAGGGCATGCTCACGGATCCCGTGTACGAGGGGAAGTCGATGGCCGGCGTGATCGGCATGGTCCGGTCCGGTGAGATCCCGGCGGGCGCCCGAGTCCTGTACGCCCACCTCGGCGGCCAGCCCGCCCTGCCTGCGTACGCAAGCGTGCCAGGACTCGGGTAGGCGGTCGCCGTCCGGTCTCCTGGCACGCCGTCGCTCGCGTGTCAGCGCCGGCGCCCAGGGCGCGCATGCCGACGCCCGATGGCCATGTGACCGCGGGCGTGGGATCAGGGATCGGCTGGCTCGTGTAGACGGTCGGGTCGCCCTGGATGATCCAGACGTTGGAGCTGTCGATCGGCAGGAACGACCGGTCGCCGCCGGGCTCGCGCGTGTCGGGCACCGAGTCCCCGCTGGGCCGGTGCATGATGAAGTTCACCGGTGCCTCGTCGGTCTGCAGGGGGATCCGGTAGACGGCCCACCCGTTCTGGATGCCGACCCGCTGCACCGGGGCCGCCCAGTCGACCGGCAGTATGGCGGGATCGACGGCGTCGCCCCACAGGTGCAGACCCCAGTAGAGCGTCGCCTGCTCGGCGGGTGGACCGGCCAGTTGCACCGTGCGCACGCTCCGGGGTTGGCCACGGCGCGGACCTCGACGGTCCCACGGACGTTGCTGCCCTCATTGGGCACCTCGATCGTCAGCAACGGCGCTGGCACGGTCGTGTTGCGCACCTGGCTGGTGCGGGTGTGGCCGCGGTTGTCGAGCACGGTTGCCCGGTACGTAAGCGTCGTGTCGGGCGCCAACTCGTTGATGTCGTGGAACACCTGCTACGGGGCGGTGTCGTCCGCGTCCGTGGCCGATCGGCGTCCAGCCGGCCGGCAAGGGCTCTCAGGAGACCCGGGGTCGTCCGACCGTGCGTGCATGCCAGCTGCGGACCGACGCGGCGAAAAGGTCGGGGTCGTCGGTCATCGGGAAGTGGTTTCCACCCTCGACCATCACGGCGGTGTGGTCCGCGAACGTCTCGGCGTGGCGGGCCTGGAAGCCGAACGGATCGTTGTGCTCTCCAAAGACCGTCAGCACCGGCAGGTCGTTGAGAACGGTCCGCGTAGCCTGCTCGACCCGGTCGGTGAATTGCCGTTCGGCCAGCGTCGAGGCCATCAGCGCGTGGAACCGCCGCCGCACGTCGCGGTCTGCGAACGGCCCCCTGAAGGCCGCGCGGTCGGCCTTCGACAGCTGCCTGCCGACACCGAACCTGGTCGACGTCAGGCGGGCGACAACGTTCGTCAGCGCGCCGATCGACTGCGCGGGGCGGCTGCCGACCAACCGCAGCATCGTCCGCAGCGACCGCCGGTCCGGGGTCCACGCGAAGGTGTTGGCCAGCACCAGGCCGGCGACGCGGTCGGCGTGGTCCGCGGCCATTGCGAGCGCGACCGGCCCTCCGAGGTCGTGGGCGACGACGGTCATGTCGCGCAGGTCGAGTGTGGTGACGAACTCGGCCAGGACGCCGGCCAGGTCGGCGAGCGACAGCTCACGCGACCCGGCGGGCGCCAGGCCGTAGCCGGGGAAGTCGAGCGTCACACAGCGGAAGTCGGAACGCAGGCGGGTGATCGCGTCGCGGAACACGAACGACCACATGCCGGCGTGCACGAACAGCAGGGTGGGTCCGTCGCCCTCGTCGATGTACGCCACGCCACCGTCGGACAGATCGAGGCGGCGGACATTGAAGGGGTACTGATCGTCAGTCAGCCAGTGGGGTCGGAGATCGTTCATCGGTCATACTCCTGTTGTCGCGGCGCGGCTGCACCGGGTCGTGACTCGCCCGCTCCCGTCGGGTTGTGCAAGGCGCGGCGGGGGCGGGCCTTCAGCGTGCGCGGGCATCCACCTCCCTCGCGTCGTCGATGGCCGGCGCGCGAAACGCCGGCGTGGCGAAGTTGACGAGACGCCGCACGGTCAGTTCGGCAGTGGGTTCGTCCATGCCGTCGGCGGGCCAGGTCGCGAACGTGTGCACGAGCACGACCGCGAACCGGGCGATCCGCCAGGCGATCTCGTCGGGCGCCAGATGGGGCAGCGCGGCGGCGATGGCGGGAACGAACCGTTGCTCGGTCTCGGCGAACTGCTCGGAGGTCATCTGCCGGATCCAGGCTGTCTGATCGCTGTAGACGCGTCCGAGGAAGTGCGCGACCGTCGTGCCCCGTCGTTGCAGCGCCAGCAACGTCTCGATGTCGGGCCGCACGAACGCGTCGACCACGGCTTCGATCGGTGCGGGGTCCGGCGCGGCCGCCGCCTGCGCGAGTTCGAGCAACCGGAACCGGCGCGCGTTCATCGGGCCGACGATCCGCCCCGTGACCGCCCGCAGCACTGCGGGCTTGTCACCGAAGTGATAGTGGACGGCGGCGACGTTGACGCCGGCGAGTCGCGTGATCTCGCGGATCGATGTGGCGTCATAGCCGCTGCCTGCGAACAGCCGCTCGGCGGCGTCGAGGATGGCGGTCGTCGTGGCGTCGGTCGTCATCACGTTCTTCAATCACACGTTTCAATCGTTCGTTTGAACAAGTAAAACGAGTGATTGAAAGTCTGTCAACCCCGGGATGAGGCCGAGGCTGCGCACACGGGCCGCGAGGGTGTCATTGGATCGCCAGCGGGCTGGCGTGGCGCGGCTCGTAGATACCGAGCTCGCCGCCGCCGGGCAGGCGGATGGCGCTCAGCAGGCCCCAGCCCTCGTCGCTGACCGGTCGCGTGAACTCCACGCCGTTGTGCTCGAGCGCAGCGACCGTCGCGTTGATGTCGTCGCACATCAGGTAGAGCTGGTGCTCGGCCGGCCCGTCGGTGGGATGGACGGCAAGCTCGGCCGGCGGCAGGGCGAAGATCAGCCAGCCGCCGCCGGCGTCGATCGCGTCCATCCCGAGCACGTCACGTACGAACACGCGGTCCCGGTCGGCGTCGCTGCTGTAGATGATCGCGTGCACTCCGTTGATCATCTCGACTCCCTCGGTGGTCGGCTGTGGGTCGACAGCAGCGTACCGACGTAGGTAACCGAGACGGTCGCGGAGCTCCGGTCGTCTGTGCACGACGTCGCGTCAGTCGCCGCGGGTCGTTGACGGTAGGCTCGCCTGACCCGCAGCGGTCGGGCGACGAGGTGTCGCGGTCCGACACCGCTACGGTCGGCGTGGTCCCGGATGCCGCCCGCGTAGCGCGGTCGAGCAGTCAGCCGGCCACGACACGTCATGAAAGGAGCGCACGTGGCGCGGTATCACTTCGTCACGGCGTTGCGCATCGGCGCCGACCGCCAGCGGGTCTGGGACCGGATCGTCGAACCGCTGGTCTGGCCGTCATGGTGGCGGTGGCTCAGACGTGTCGAGCTGCTCGACCGTGGCGGGCAACAGCGTGTGGGAGCCCGGCACCGGTACACGTTCGGCACCGCACTGCCGTACAGCCTGTCGTTCGACACGACCATCGTGCGGGTTGTCGCTCCCGCGGTGCTGGAAGCCACGGCGACGGGGGATCTCGACGGGTCAGCGTTGTTGCAGCTCGCCGAGCGGGCCGACGGTTCGACCGACGTCACCTACACGTGGCTCGTCGAGACGACCAAGCGGTGGATGAACGCCGTCGCGCCGATCGCACGTCCGGCGTTCTCACGCAATCATGACGTGCTGCTGCGCGACTTCGGCGTGGGGCTGGCGCGTGCCAGCGAGGGTGATCTGATCGCGATCGACAACACCACGGTCGCGCCGTCAGTGCACGGGTTCTACGAGCTGCCGTCCACCGAGGCTGACGGCCCGGGCAACGCCACCCCGCGTCCTGGGGAGTGGCGTGACGTCGGCACCGACACCGGCACGGCGACATGAACTGAGCGGGAAGGCGGCAACGTGACACAGGCAACGGCCCGAGACGGCGCTGCCATCGAACAGGATCAGCTCAACGGCCTGAGGCGGTTCAACCTCGTTGTCGGCCTGCTGCACCTGGTGCAGGCGGGCGCGATGATCGCGCTCAGCAACGACCTGACCTTCCCGATCACCGCGGCGTTCCTGACCGGCGATCCAGTCACCGTACGTGGACTGCCGGCGGCCGAGGTCGTGTTCGACCTGCCGGTCGGCCTGACCGTCGCGTCGTTCCTGCTGCTCGCGGCCGCGGACCACCTGCTGGTGGCGGTGCCACCCGTGCGCGGGTGGTACGAGGCGAACCTGCGGCGCGGCCGCAACTACGCGCGCTGGATCGAGTACTCGATCAGCGCGTCGGTGATGTTGATCCTGATCGCGACCCTGTCGGGCATCTGGGACCTCGCGGCGGTGATTGGCCTGTTCGCCGCGAACAGCGCGATGATCCTCTTCGGGTGGCTGCAGGAGAAGGACCACGAGCCAGGCGGCGACCTGACCGCGTTCTGGTTCGGCACGCTGATCGGGCTCGTCCCGTGGGTGGTGATCGTGTTCTACCTGCTGTCTGGCAGCGATCCGCCCGGGTTCGTGTACGGCATCTTCGTCTCGCTGTTCGTGTTGTTCTCCAGCTTCGGTGTCAACCAGTGGCTGCAGTACCGGCAGGTCGGCCGCTGGCGGGACTACCTGTTCGGCGAACGCTCGTACATCGTGCTGAGCCTCGTCGCGAAGTCGCTGCTGGCGTGGCAGATCTTCGCGAACGTGCTGCGCGCCTGACCCCGGCCGGTGGCGAGCCGCTCGGCCTTGCCACCACCACGACGCGAACGACGGGCCTCAGGGCACGTACTGTTCCTCGATCGCGGTGATGGTGCCGTCGGTGATCGTCAGCCAGACGCCTGGCTGATACGAGCGGTCCGATCGATCGCGAACCCACCGGGCGTAGCCAATGGTCTCGAGCGTCGACAGGTCCGCTGGGTTGGTCAACCATGCGACTTCCGCCGTCGCCGTGACCGGGATCGTTCGCAGACGGTCGCTGGCGTTGCGGATGTGGTAGTCGTTCGGTGGAGGCGATTCCATGCCGTCTTCACGGGCTGCGTCCGCCGCCGCGCTTCCCGTGAACCAGCACGCGAGATCGAAGGTCAGCTCACCGTCGGCTGCCGTTTCGACGAAACCGAACCAGCGGCCGGCGGGAAGCTCGGCGCCGTCGGGTGTGCACCCCGACCCGTCGGCGCGCACGTTCGTGGCGGTCGCGTCGACCTCACCGGACCGGTCGAACTCGGCGCACTCACGTTGCAGCCAGTTCATGAACGCGTCGCAGCTGCCGTCGATCTCGAAACGGACGCGCTCGACCTGCGGAAACTGGAACGCGGTCGCCTGCAACTCGGCGAGTAGCTGCTCGCTGCCACAGCTCGACGACGCGTTCGCCAGCTGGTCCCGGAAGTCGTCGAAGTCGACAACCAGCAGGCCACGACGCAGGTCGGCCGAACGCACGGTCCCGGCGGACGCGGGGGAGAAGAACGACGCTGCGCCCAGATCGATCTCCTCCTGCGTCGGCCCTCCCACGAGTTCGTCAAACGCCGCGCGGACAGGATCGGCGGTGGCGGCCACCTCACGTTCGTACGCGGCAACGGCTGCGCAGTCGCTCCCGTCGCCGGTGCCGAAGTACACCTCCAACGCCGCCTTCGCTGTTGGCCCCGGAGTGGGTCGCACCGTCGAGGGGCTTGCCGCGCCCGCCGGCCCGGGTACGGAGGGCGTGGCCGAGCCCGCCGCGCCACCGTCGTCCGCGGAGCTACACGCGCCGGCGAGCAGCGCGATGACCACCCACACCAAGACGAGACGGCGATTCGGACGCCGGCCGGGCCCGCGCGGCCACGGCCCCTGGTGTTCCCTGGCTGACGTGGACGATGGTTGCAGCGGTCGCGTGCGCATCGGCCCCCCAATGCCGTCCGAGGGTTGTCGGGCACCACGCAAGCATTGGGCCGATGTTGAGCGCAGAGGCGAACGGCCCACGACCGGTCGGCGACCGTCCTCCAATCGGGCGAGCGGACAACGCGGCGTTCGCTCTCGAGTCAGCCGAAGAACCCGTCGGCGACGGCACGCAGCAGCGTCGCGGCGACCGCGTCGGGTTGTTGTGCGTGCAGGTCGTGGTCGCCCGTCAACCACTCCGTGCGGCTCATGGGGAGCGCACGCATCGCGGTGTCGACGTCCCGGCGTTTGTCGGAGGTCCACATGGCATCTCCCGTGTCGGCGGGGATCAGCAGCACGGCAGTGGCGATGTCGTCGTAGCGTCGGGGAGGGCGATGCTCCCACAGGGCTCGAAGGATCAGCATGTGCCGGTCGCGGCGCAGACGCGGGCGCAGCGTGCCGTCGGGTTGCTCCGCAAAGTTGGCCAGCGTGCCCGCGATCCCATCGTCGGGCCAGTCGGGATGGCGGGTGCGCAGCATGCGCTCGAACTCGGCACGCGAGACGCCGTCGAACACCGGCGGCGCCAGCTGCTCGGCGCAGGCCCGCCACGTCGGGAAACGGTGCTGCAGGTCGATCGTGCCGCCGTCGACGGCCGCCACCCCGGCCAGGCGCGCACCCCAGCGCGCGGCGGCCTCGAGCACGACGTTGCCACCCCACGACTGGCCGACCAGCACGGGCCGTTCGATCTCGCACCGCTCGAGCACGAGTCGCAGGTCAGCGGTGACCGTCGGGAAGTCGTAGCCGTCGTCGGGCGCGTCGGACCGGCCGTGACCGCGCTGGTCGAACGCGATCACCGGGTGCCCGGCGTCGCTGAGCCGCGCGGCGACGCCGTCCCACAGGCGCGCGTTCGACGCCAACCCGTGCACCAGCACGAAGGGGGGCGCAGCGGCGCCGTCCCATCGCCGTACGGCCAGACGCAGGCTGGGCCGCACCGTGACCAGCGAATCGGTGGTGCCGGCGGTGGCCGGTCCCGGCCGGCCGACACCGCCCGCCACGTCGTTGTCGCGGCCGGCGGTCACGCAGGATCACGGGCGGTGGCGCGCAACCGGTCGAGCACCCCGGCCAGCGCGATCGACGCCGTCGGCGGGCGCCGTGGCTGTTCGAGGCCACGCACGACCCGCCCGACGTGGTCGATCATCAGCTGGTACATCGCGCCGGGTTCGCTGCGCAGAATCGTGACGTCGCCGTCGCGGGATGTGGCCACGATGCTCTGGTCGTCCAACGCCGGGGTGAACGCCGGCTCGACCCGCAGTGCACCGGCGGTGCCGACGACCTCGAGGGTCTGCGACTCGGGTGCGTCGAACGAGCAGCAGAACGACGCCGCGAACCCCGACGGAAACGACAGCCAGCCGGCGAATGTCGCGTCGACGCCGCTGCCGGCCATCACGGTGTGCGCGGCCACCTCGGGCAGCGCGTCGCCGGGCCGCCATCCGCCGGCCGCCAGCAGCGGTTCGATGCAGTAGACGCCGAGGTCGAGGAGCGCCCCGCCGCCGGCGTCGGCCCGCCAGCGATGGTCGGTGGGGTCGCGATGCGGATAGGTGAAGCGTGCCGTGCCGTACTGCGGGGTCCCCAGCCAGCCGTCGGCGACGAGCGCATCCCAACGGATGGTCCGCGGGTGATACGGCGTCATGTAGGCCTCGACGAGCGCAACTCCCGCGGTGGCGCACGCGTCGGCCATGCGCCGCGCGGCGTCGGCATCGGGCGCCAGCGGTTTCTCGCACAGCACGTGTTTGCCTGCGGCTGCCGCCGCGACCGTCCACGGCTCGTGCAGGTCGTTGGGCAGCGGGAGGTAGACCGCCTCGACGTCGGGATCGGCGAGGAGTTCCGCGTAGTCGCGGTATCGCCGGGCCGAATCGTCGGCGTGGTCGGTGCCGGTCCGGCTCGCGGTGGCGACCAGTTGTGCGGTGTCGCTGTCGCGCAGGGCGGGAAGCACGGCACGGCGGTACACGAACGACGTGGCGCCGAGCACGCCCCAGCGCACGGGATCGCTCACGGCGGACCCGCGCGGTGCGTCGCTGCCGTCGGGGCGTTCACGATCGCGGATGGTATCCGAGTTCGTCGCTCACGCGCTGACGGCGAGCTCGGGGCCGCCGGTCTGCCCCGACCGGTGTGCGGCCTCCAGCAGTACGACGATTCGGCGTGCCTGGTCAGCGGTGACGGCCAGCGGCTCACCAAGCAGCAGGTGATCGGCGAGGTTGCGGTGGAAGGCGTGTCGAGGCGGGGCGGGCAGAGCCAGCCGGGTCTCGCTGATCCCCAGGCCGGGCTCGTGGCGGGCCAGCAACAGGTCGGCCGGCGCCTCGGCGTGATGGTGTTCGTCGACGACATAGCCGTCGCGGGGGTCGACCCGTTCGGTACGGACGGGTCGGTACTGCCCGACGAGCGTGCCCTGAGTCCCCTGGATGTAGAACTTGGGGCGGCGAACCGCAGCCAGTGTCGAATCCACGAACTCGGCCTCGCGGCCGTCGGCCCAGCGCAGCCGGACCCGCAACTGGTCGACGTTCGTGACGTCGTGCCATACCCGTTTGTGCGCGGTGGACTGCACTGTGGAGGGAAACCCGCCGAGCAGGGTCAACGTCCAGTCCAGATGGTGGGCGCCCCAGTCGAACACCGCGCCTCCCGACACCGACACCTCGGAGTGCCAGGCGCGGCACGGATGCTCGAACCCGCCGACGAACGTCTCGACGTTGAACACC
The DNA here is from genome assembly GCA_024644015.1 of Nitriliruptorales bacterium. Classification (GTDB taxonomy): domain Bacteria; phylum Actinomycetota; class Nitriliruptoria; order Euzebyales; family JAHELV01; genus JAHELV01. The sequence continues at coordinate 21,320 of JAHELV010000044.1, read as the reverse complement.
TCGCCGAGCATGCCGTCCTCGACGACCCGTCTGATCGCGAGGAAGTCGGGGTCCCAGCGACGGTTCTGGTGGACGGTGAGCATCCGGTCGTGCTCCGCGGCCAGGGTGAGCAGCCGTTCGGCGTCGGCCGCGGTGAGGCACAGCGGCTTCTCGACGACGACGTGGCGGCCCGCCCGCAACGCCTGCGCGGCCAGCTTGGCGTGCGACACCGGCGGGGTGGCGATCACGACCACGTCGACGGCGTCGTCGGACACGAGCGACCCGGTGTCGGCGTGGGCCCTGGCGTGCGGGAAGTCCGCGACCCCGGCGGCCCGCCGCTCCGGGTCGGCGTCAGCGATCGCCGTCAGACCCAGCCCGGTCGTGGCGTCGCTCGCGATGCCGTGCCGGTAGCCCATCGAGCCGTACGACCCGTAGCCGACGACCCCGACACCAAGCGCCGTCGGTGTGCGCGTTGCCGGCGCTGACTGCAGCGCGCGGCCGAGCACCGTGGCCAGCGGCTTGCTGCGCAGTGCGCCGTCGCTCCCGCTGAGGCCGGCGACGGTCACGGCGCCGTCGCCGACGGTGTGGTGCGTGACGACGTGGACGTCACGGGTGCCCACAATCGTCTGCAGCAGGGTCCGGGCGCCCAGCGGGTCCAGAGGACTGAGCGCGTCGACGATCGGGATCTCGTCGGCGACACGCTCGGTCAACGGGTCGCCGTCGGGACTCAGCACGTACTCGGCGTGCGGCAGCCCAGGCGCGGGCGCGACGCCGGTGAGCGCCGGCCAGCCGTCGCCGACCGGCGGCGTGCCGACCAGCAGCAACCTGCCGCCGCGCCGGACCCAGCGGCTGACGTCTTCGGCGGCAAGGCTGTCGAGGGCGTCGGGTCCATCGATGACCATCGCGGTCGCGTCGCCAGGTTCGCGCGGTCGGCCGGCGAAGGTCACGGACGTACCCGGCGCAAGGGCTGCGAGCTCGGCCCGTCGCCGCGGGTCAGACGCGGATGTCACCACGATCGTGCGCTTGTCCCCGCTGGTCACGATGCCGACCTTAGCGCCGCGCCCTACAGGTCGCCGCCGCTGCACGTCAGCGGCGCTGCGGTGCGCTGCCGGCCCGTGCGGCGGCCTCCCGGACCTGCGTCAGCTCGGCCGGATGCCATCCAAGTTGCTCCGCTTCGTCGATGACAAGGCGGATCTCGTTGGATATCGCAGCGCGGCGTGCGGGATCGTCCGTCTCGGCGCCGACGTTCTGCAGCATCAGTAGCAGCGCGAGCGCCACGTTCGGCCGGTGGGCCATGGACCACCGGATGTGGCCGCACACCGTCTGCAGATGGATCACGAAATCCATCTCGGTGGCGAACACCCGTACCGCGCCGCCCGCATCGAGGATCCGCACCGGCTCGATGTGTCGGCGGGCCATCTCGGTCAGCACGACGGTCGTGTGATGGATGGCCTGGACCGCCGAGTAGGGGTCGTTCAGCGACGGTGACAGCGCGCGGCCGGCGATGTCCGCGAGCTGTCGCAGCCCGAAGCCAATGTCGGACTCGATCTTGCGTTCCCGGTCGATCACCAGGGCATCGCCGACCGCCCGGCGGTACGCGTCGAGGCCGGCTGATCCGCCGTCGACCCACCCGACCGGTCGCCCCTCCACCACGTGGTACCCGGTCATCACCGTGAACACCACCGTCGCACCGTCGCGCAGCGCCAGCGCAGCAACTGGATCCGGCACGATGCGCTGCACGTACCCCGAGACCGGAGCCGTCAGGACCTCAGCGGTCGGTGGCCGCTGCGGCGGTACGACGAGCGCGGGGTCGGGCTGACCCGGAGGCATCGTCGCGCGCACCACATGCAAGGTGAGCGTGGCGATGTCGCTCATGATCGTGTCGATGCGGATGCTGTTGGTGATGTGCTGGATGTAGTAGACGAGCATCGCCACGCTGATCAGGGCGAGCGCGAGTGCTACCGAGACGGCCACACGCGGCACGAAGTCAACACCGGTGTCGACCTGGCTGCCGACGGTGTGCAGACCAGCGAGGCTGTAGGCGACGGTCCCGACGAATGTCGACAGCACCACCTGCGTGCCGCTGTCACGAAGGAACGACCGGAGCAGGCGGGGCGAGAACTGCGTGGACGCGATCTGCAGCGCGACGACGGTCAGCACGAACACCAGACTGGTCACGGTGATCATCGTGCTGGTCACCGTCGCGAGTAGTTGGCGCGCGTCGTCGGCGCTGCCGCGGAACAGGAATTCGCTGAACGGGTTCTGCGGTGACACGTCGATGCCGGACAGCAGCGCGCCGAGTGCGAGCGCGGTGACGATTGCGAGCGCCGGCTTCGCCCAGAGGGGCCAGCGGGTCAAGCTCCGGAGCGACGACCGGCGGGGGACAGGGCCCATCGACGGCTTCCTTTCTCCCCCGCTCAGATTGTGCGCACGCCGGCGCGCTGTTGCCTAGGGCCGGCGGCGGCGCGCCCGCGGCGCGGGGCTCGTGCCGTCGGGTCAAGCGTGCCGGCTGCGGGAGTCTCGCGCATGATCGCGGTCAGCGCAGGGTCAGCCGTCGCGCGGCACCATGGAGGCGGACGTGACGGTATGTAACGCTGTCGTCTGCACGCAGGTTTCGAGCGACCGGAACGATGCGCATGAAGCTGCTGGTCGTTGAGGACGACTCGAAGATCGCGGCTGCCGTCAAACGGGGCCTGGAGGCCGACGGGTTCACCATCGACGTCGCGACCAACGGTGACGACGGATGGTGGATGGCCACCGAGGGCACGTACGACCTGATCCTGCTCGACATCATGCTGCCGGGCCGCAACGGCTATCGGATCTGCGGTGATCTGCGCGCCGCGAGCATCTGGACTCCGGTGCTGATGCTCACCGCCAAGGACGGTGACCTCGACGAGGCCGAAGGGCTGGACACCGGCGCCGACGACTATCTCACGAAGCCGTTCTCCTACGCGGTGCTGCTCGCGCGGGTCCGGGCGTTGCTGCGCCGCTCCAGCGGTCGAGATCCGGCACCGGTCTGCGCGGGTGATCTGCGCATCGAACCGAGGCAACGCCGCGTGTGGCGGGGGGAGGTCGAGATCGAGTTGACGACCCGTCAGTTCGACGTCCTCGAGTTCCTGCTGCGCCGTGCCGGGGAGGTGCTGTCGAAGTACGACATCCTGTCGGGCGTGTGGGAGTATGACTTCGACGGCGACCCCAACATCGTCGAGGTGTACGTGCGGCGGCTCCGCCAACGTATCGACGAACCGTTCGACCGACATGCGATCCAGACGGTCCGCGGCGCGGGGTACCGGCTCGACGCCGACGGTGGCTGATGGCCCGGGCACCTGAGTGGGATGAGCGTGGCGCCATCGCAACGACGCATGCGGTGACCGATGCAGGGCCCCCCAGGGCGCGCGGCATCCGGTCGCGCATCACCGCGATCGCGGCGGTTGCCGTGGCGGGCGTGCTCATCGGGGCTGCGGTCCTACTCGTGACGGCGCAGCGCCGCCAGCTGACGGGTGCGATCGATGCGACGCTCACGCAGCGCGCCGACGACCTGACCGCGCTGATCGCCGCGACCCGCACGTTGCCCGTGTCGCTTCCGGCCAGCGGAGACGACAGCACGGTCGCCCAGATCGTGTCGGCCGACGGCACGGTGCTGGCGGCGAGCCGCGGTCTGAACGAACCTGTCATGCGCGACCTGCCCGACGAAACGGTGCAGTCGATCCGGACTCTGCCGGTCCCGGGGTTCGACGACCCGTTCCGGCTGCTCACGCGCCGCGTGAACAGCGACGTCGGTGCGGTGCTGCTGCACGTCGGCGCCAACCTCGATGACGTGCGCGAGGCCACCGCGAGCCTGGCGTTCGCGCTGGCGGTCGGTGTGCCGATCACGACCGTGACGCTTGCGGCTGTCGTCTGGTGGCTGGTCGGGCGGACGCTGCAACCGGTCGAGGCGATCCGATCCGAGGTCTCCGCCATCAGTGGACGGGATCTGCACCGGCGGGTGACCCGTCCCGAGACGGGCGACGAGATCGACCTGTTGGCACGGACGATGAACCAGATGCTCGACCGCCTCGAGGACGCCGTGCAACGCCAGCAGCGTCTGGTCGCCGATGCCTCCCACGAGCTGCGGACGCCCTTGACCCGCATCCGTGCCGAGGTCGAGGTCGAACTCGCCCGGGGTGAGCATCGGGATCCGGCCGCGCTGTTGCGCAGTGTGCTGGATGAGGCAGCCGCGCTGCAACGCCTGGTCGACGACCTGCTCCACCTCGCGCGCAGTGACGCCGGCGCATCCAGGTTGCGACGACAGCCGCTCGACCTCGACGACATCGTGTTGCGCGAGGCCCGGCGGATGCGCGAGAACGGTCGTGTGGCTGTTGACAGCAGCGGTGTCTCGGCGGCCAGCATCGCCGGCGACCCGGAGCAGCTCGGGCGCGCGGTGCGCAACCTGACAGCCAACGCCGAGCGCCACGCGGCGACCAGGGTGTCGCTGAAGCTCGCCGAAGATGGCGATCGTGCGCGCCTGGTCGTCAGCAACGACGGGCCGCCCATCCCCGCCGACCAACAGGAACGCATCTTCGAACGGTTCACCCGTCTCGACGACGCACGTGTCCGGGATACCGGTGGCGCTGGTCTGGGCTTGTCCATCACCCGCGACATCGTCATGCGGCACGGCGGCAGCGTCAGGGTCGACCCCGACGGGGTGGACGGTGCCGCATTCGTGGTCGAGCTGCCGCTCGAGCCACTCTCGCAATTCCCGCAGGCCGCGACAGTCTGACGTTCGGCAGCAGTCAGGTGCGAGTCAGCCGCCGGGTCCCATGCTCATGTCGATCATCCATAGCCAAGGAGCACCGCCGATGCCATCCCGAGCCGGCCCCCCCGATGTCCCGACGGCCCTGTCAGCGCCGCCGGACTCGTCCATCGGCTACCACGGACCCTGCTCGTGATGGCCGCCCACGTGACCCGCCGGGGCAGCCGCCCTGCTGTATGGCACATCGTGAGCCTGGTCTGCGCGGGGCTGGTGCTGGCGGCATGCAGTGCCGACGCTGGGAGCGCCGCGCAGACGGACTCCGGTGCGCAGGAGCAGGCGACGACCCAGGATCAGGCCGCGGTCCCGTCGGAGTCGGCGTCCCAGGACCAGGCTGCGTCATCCGAGTCGGCGTCCGAGGGACAGGCCGCGCCGCAGGCGCAGACCATCTCGACCGACAAGCTCGACCCCGCGAACTTCGATGACCCCGCGACGGGGCGCAACCCCTACCTGCCGCTGGTGCCGGGGACCCAGTCGGTCCGCGACGGCTCGACCCGTGTGGGTGGCCGCAAGGTGCCCCATCAGGTCACGACGACGATCACCGACGTCTACCGGGAGATCGCCGGCGTCCGCACCGTCGCGGTGCTCGACTACGAGATCGACTCCGGTCAGGTCACCCAGATCTCGGTCGACTACGAGGCCGAGGACAAGGCCGGCAACGTCTGGCTCATCGGGGGCTACACCGAGCAGTACGAGGGCGGGCAGTTCGTCGCTGCGCTCGACGGCTGGATGCACGGCGTCAACGGCGCGGAGGCCGGCATCCTCGTCCAGGCCGACCCCAAGGTCGGGACTCCCATCTACTCGGTCGCGAAGCCGAACCAGGAGGAGGACGAGGTCGCCCAGGTCGTCGAGGTCGGCATCGAACACTGCGTGCCGTTCGACTGCTTCAACGACGTCCTGGTCGTGCGCGAGGGCAAGGTGACGGCGCCGGACAACGAGTTCAAGTACTACGCCCGCGACGTCGGGCAGATCGACAACGTCCCGCGCAAGGACAGCCGCCACAAGGACGTCGAGGTGATGATCAACCTCACGCAACTGAGCCCCAAGGCGCTTGCGGAGAGCAGCAAGGAAGCCCTCCGCCTCGACCACAACGCACCCGAGCAGGCGCCGGCCATCTTCGGTGGCCAGCCACTCGGAGAGCGGATCAAGGGATGAGCACCGCACTGGTCGAGGTCGACGGCCTGCAGAAGGCGTACCGCGAGGGCGGGGTGACCACGCCGGTGCTCACCGATGCGTCATTCACGCTGGCTCGCGGTGAGGCCGTCAGCATGGTTGGCTCGTCGGGCGTCGGCAAGTCGACGCTGCTGTCGATCCTGGCGGGCCTGAGCCTGCCGGACGCAGGCGCGGTGCGCTTCGACGGCGACGACGTGACGACCATGGACGAGGTCGAACGGGCGACGCTGCGGGCACGGCGGATCGGCGTGGTGCTGCAGCGTGACAACCTGATCCCGTTCCTGACCGCTGTCGAGAACGTAGAGCTCGCCGTCGAGTTCGCCGGCGGCGATCAGCGGCGCGCTCGCGCGATCTCGTTGCTCGACGAACTCGGCCTGGCCGACCGCGTCGGCTACCTGCCGCGTCGGCTGTCCGGCGGCGAGGCGCAACGCGCGGCACTCGCGGTCGCGCTGATCAACGGGCCCGACCTGCTGCTCGCCGACGAGGTCGGCGCCGAGCTCGACTCGGACAACGCGCGGCGGGTGCTCGAACTGATCCTCACGGCCTCCCGCGAACGCGGGCTGACCGTGCTGCTCGTCACCCACAGCCCCGAGCTCGCGGCGCTCGCCGAACGTTGCCTGCACGTCGTCGACGGCAAGGTGATCGAGCAATGATCGGCGGGGTGATGAACGGCGGGGTGTCGGTCACGCTCGACGGCGTCAGCAAGCGCTTCGCCACCGCTGCGGGACCGGTCGACGCCGTCAACGGCGTCGATCTCGAGATCCCCGCGGGCGTCAGCCTCGCGATCACCGGGCCCAGTGGCTGCGGCAAGTCGACGCTGCTGTCGCTGGTCGGAGCGCTCGAGCGGCCCAGCCAGGGACGGATCGAGATCGCGGACCGCCACGTGTCTGAGATGACCGAGCCGGAACGCGTCGTCGTGCGGCGCGAGCTCATCGGCTTCGTGTTCCAGTCCGACAACCTGCAGCCGTTCCTGAGCGCGGTCGAGAACATCAGCCTGCAACTGGCACTCAGCGGCGTCGCGGACGCGTACGAGCGGTCGCTCGAGCTGCTCGGCACGCTCGGTCTGGGCGATTCGGCCGGCAAGTTTCCTGACCAGCTGTCCGGTGGGGAGCGCCAGCGGGTCGCGGTCGCCCGTGCCGTCGTGCACCGTCCCCGTCTGATCCTCGCCGACGAGCCCACCGGTGCGCTCGACGTCAAGAACTCGCTCGCAGTCATCGACCTTCTGCGCGCCGTCCAGGCCGAGGTCGGTGCGACGCTGATACTGATCACGCACGACGAGGCCGTCGCCCAACGGCTCGACCGCCGCATCGCCCTGCTCGACGGGCGCGTCGTGGCGGACTCGGACGCCGACCCGGAGCGGATGCCGGACCCGACCAATGCGTAGCTACGCGTTCCGCGACCTGCTCCGCAACCCGCGGCGCACCGTCGCCACGCTGGTTGGCGTCCTGCTGGGCGTCGGTCTGTTCTCCGGTGTGTTGTTCTTCATCGACGGCTCCGGCGCGTCGATGACCAAGCGCGCAATTGCGCCGGTCGCGATCGATGTGCAACGTGTCCTGACCTCCCCGCTCGGTGATGGCATCCGGCTGCAGCAGCAGTTGGCACCGAGCGGGGAGCTCCGGCAGGGCGACCGTGCCCGGATGGAACTTACCGTCCACAACCGCAGTGCGGCCACAGCCAATGAGGTACTAGTCAACGACAAGTTGCCACCGGAGCTCGTTTACGTCGAAAGCAGCACGCAGCGCGACGGCCAGCCGGTCGAGGACGTGAGCGGACAGAGCCCGTTCGCGCACGGGCCGGGATTGATCGGGCTGAACCTCGGCGCGGTCGAGGCCGGTGCACAGGTGCGGTTCACCTACGAGGTCGAGGCCCGCGCTGCGGTGCAGAGCGTGGCCGAGCTGCCGATGCGGGCGACGATCTCGACCCGCGAGGACGTCGTTCCCAAGCCGGCCAATCCGCCCAAGCTCGTCCCGCTCGACCAGCTGACCGACCGGATCGCGGCGATCCCCGGGGTCGCGGCAGCCAATCAGCTCGCGTTCGCGTCGCTGCCGCCTGGTGCGCTGGCTCGGGGCGGAACGGCGATCGACAGCCCGGTCAAGGTTTTCGGCTTCGAGCCCGCCTACGCGGAGCAGTACCCGGCCATCAAGCTCGTGGAGGGCACGTTCGATCCCGATGCGGCGCTACTCAGCCCCGAGGCGGCGCGCGCGCTCGATGTTCAGATCGGCGATCGGGTCACGCTGAAGGTACCTGGGGCCGCACGACCCGCCCGGGTGCCGGTCAGCGGGATCATCGATCTCTCGCGGGCGCGCACGCTGTTCAACAGCCGCACCGGGGCCAAGCTCGAAGACTTCCTGTACATCGCCGACTCGATCGTGCTCAGCCCACAGGCATTCGACCGCATCGTCATCCCAGCGTTCCGAACCGCCAGCGCGGAGCGTGGGGACACGCTGAAGATCAAGACCCTGCCGACGCTCGAAGTCGACGTCCAGATGGTCCGGGCCCCGCTCTCGGCAGACCCCGGTCGGGCGCTCGAGCAGACGACGGCCGTGACCAAACGGATCAAAGCGATCGCGCCGGACCAGGACTACCTGCTCGACAACATCTCGAACACGCTCACGGTCGCGCGCGCCGACGCGGCCGTCGCGAAGCGGATGTTTCTGTTCCTCGGACTTCCGGGGTTGCTGCTCGCCGGCTTCCTCGCGGCGTACGCAGGAACCATCCTGGCTGCCACCCAACGGCGGGAGCAGGCGAACCTGCGTCTGCGTGGCGCAAGCCCGGCGCACCTGACGCGTCTGCTCGCCTACCGCACCGCGGCACTGGCGGGTCTCGGGTCGCTGTTGGGCACGGCGATCGGCTTCGCCTCGATACTGGCGATCCTTGGTCCCTCGTCGCTGTTCGAGGCCGCTCCCGGCGAGCTGGCGCTCTCGGCGCTGATCGCGGTCGGCGCCGGCCTGATCGCCACCGGGCTCGCGTTGTACGTCCCCGGTCGGCGCGCGCTGCATCGCGAGGTCAGCGGCGAGAGGCGCGAGCTGCGGTTGGACCTGGCGCCTGCGTGGCGGCGCCGGCGGGTGGACTACATCGCGCTGCTCGCCGCCGCAGCCGCGGCCGTCGTCGCGGTCCGCAACGGCGCGTTCGACGCACCATCGGGCGCCGTGTCGACCGGTGTGGCGACCTCGCTGCGCTCCCATCTGCTCATGCTCCCGCTCGGCGTCTGGTTCGCGGGAACGCTGCTGTCGGTGCGTGCGTTCGAGGTGGTGGCCAGGAACGTTCCGGTACCGCCTCCGCCGCGCTTCGGCACGGTCGTACGCGGTCTGCTGAGCCGTACCCTGAGCCGTCGCTCGACGGCGCTGGTCACCGGCATCGTCGGCGTCGGTCTGGTGATCGCCTTCGGGATGGGGCTCGCGGTGTTCGCCGCGACCTACGACGCAGCGAAGACGACCGACGCGCGGTTCACGGTCGGCTCGGATCTGCGTGTCACGCCGAGTCCGGTCAGTGACAAGCCGCATCCCGCGGACTACGCGCGCGAGCTCGAGGTCGACGGGGTGGTGAGCGCCACGCCGGTGATCGGACGCCTCGAGAACGCCTTCCTACGCTCGACGTTCAACAGCGACGTCAAGGATCTGGCGGCGGTCGAGGTCGACGGGTTCGCTGCCACCGCGGCGCTGTCGGACGAGTTCTTCCCAGACATGACCGCCGCCGAGGCGCTCGACGCGTTGCGCGCCGAACCGACGGCGATCCTCCTCGACGTCGACAGCGCTGACGAGCTGAAGCTCGAGGTCGGCGACGAGGCGGAAGTGCTGTTCGCGCGGGGGACCCGTCGCCAGCAGTTGCGGACGATGACCGTGGCCGGCCTCTTCGAGCGTTTCCCCGGCTTCCCCGAGAGCCTGCACATCGTCGCCAATCTCGACTACTTCCAACGCGAGACAGGAATCGAAGACGTCGATTTCTACCTCGCCAGGACAGATGATCCTTCAGCCGAGGCCCTGGCGGCCGCGACCGCGGCCGTGCAGGCGGGGCCAGGCGCGTCGGACCGCCTCAACATCGGCACGACCGAGACGACGTTCAACAAGGACCAGTCGAGCCTGACCGCGCTGAACATCCGCGGGCTGGTCAATCTCGACTCCGTCTACACCCTGGCGATGTGCGCCGCGGTGATCGCGATCTTCGTGTTCGGTCTCATGCTGCAACGGCGACGCGAGTACGTCGTGCTACGCGCGCAGGGCCTGTCCGCCCGCGGGCTGCAGCTGCTGCTCCTGGGCGAAGCCGGCTTCGTCGCCGCCAGCGGACTGCTCGCCGGGACGCTGGTCGGTGGCGCACTGGGCCTCCTGCTCGTCTCGATCCTCAAGCCGCTGTTCATCCTGTCGCCCGTGCCCACCGTGCCGCTGACTGATGCCGCGACGCTGGCCGCTCTGCTCGTGGCGGCCACGGTCGCTTCAGGTGTCGCGGCGCTCGTGGTCCTGCGGCGCCTCAGCCCGTCGGAGGTGCTGCGGGAGCAGTAGGCGCTGCGCCGACGCATCCAGCCCCCGTCAGCTGCCCGCACGACAGGGTGGTTCGCCGCCCGCCGGCGCCATGGCCGGTCCGGACGC
>JAHELV010000044.1:0-10696 GCA_024644015.1 Nitriliruptorales bacterium | reverse complement strand
GTGGGTGCGGTTGCGTCCGGATGTGGCCGGCTGTGCACCCGCGTGGCCTGCTGTGGCGGATGCGGTGCCTCGCCTCATCAATCTTGAGGAGGCGCCCTGTACGGACGTACACCTATCATCTTGACACTGGTGGGATAGTCGATGCGCACGAGGACCTGATGCACTGGGCACGACAGACACTCTCGGTACTGCTCGTCGGCGCGCTCGTCGGCGCTTCACAGATGCCAGTAGATGCCATTGCGCCTCCAGATGTTCCGGTGGCCGTGGTCGCATCCACGACGTCGAGTGGCACGGTTGCGGCGCACACGGTGGAGGCGCACGCAGACACCCAGGCGACCGAGCCTGACGCGCTCGTTTCCGAGCTGCAGGGCCTGTTGAGCCATCAGGCCACGCTGGCGATGCGGCTGACCCGGGCGACGCTGACCATGGACCCGGGGTTCGTCGACGCCGCCGAGAACTCGCTCGTGCGCAACGTCGATGACCTGCAGCAGGCGCTGGCGCCGGCGATCGGCGCGCAAGAGGCCGAAGAGGTCGCCACCCAGTGGGAGCGTCAGACGCAGGCGCTGTTCCAGTACGCGAGCGGCATGCGCGACGACGACGCCGACGCCAGCCGCGAGGCGAGAGAGCGGCTCGAACGTGGGATCCAGCCGCAGTCCAGGCTGCTCGCACAGCTCGCGGACGGCCGCGTCGACCAGGCCGCGTGGGCCGACGCGTTGCGCACCTACTTCGACCACCAGGCCGAGCAGGTCGACGCATACGCAGACGAGAACTACGAGCGGGCCTACGAGCTGCAGCGGACGGCGTTCGCGGAGACCTTTTCGCTGGCAACGGACGCGGCGCGCGCTGCCGGGCCGGTCCCCGGACCGACCCCGACCGAGGAGTTGCAGACCGCGCTGGCGATGTTGCTGGGCGAGCACGTCGAGCTGGCGATCGACACGATGCGCGCGGGTGCCACGAGCGCAGCGGATTTCGAGGCCGCCGCGGCGACATTGGACGCCAACACACAAGATGTGACCGAGGCGATGGATGCGCTGTTCGGCGCGAAACAGGCGAAGGCGTTCAACAAGGTCTGGGCAGATCACATCGATCTGTTCGTCGCCTACACGGTCGCCGTCGTCGAGAACGACACTGAGACCATGGAAGCCGTGCGCAGAGACTTCGACTCGGTGATGCGTCGATTCGGCACAACGTTGGAGGCAGCAACCGACGGGCTCGTCGACGCCCAGGTCGTCGCCGACGCGATGGGCGAGCACGAACAACAGCTGGTCGACCAGATCGAACGATACGCCGCTGACGACTTCACAGCTGCGCACGAGGCTTCCTACACGGCCTACCAGCACATCCGGCATGTCTCCGACGTCCTCGCCACCGCGTTCGCCGCCGCGGTGGCCGACAACATGCCCCGTGGTGGCGCGCAGACCGGCGGCGGAGGCATGGCCGGCCGGTGATCCACACCCGGCGCCGTCCGACAACGGTCCACGTCGCGATCGTCGGGGCGCTGCTGTGGCTCACGGGCTGCGCGCCGCTGTCTGCGGCCACGTCGACCGCCACCGTCGCCGGCCCCGCTGACCCACGAGCGGCGGCCGAGGCGACCGCGAACGCCGGTGCCGCGGCTACGCCGCCCGGGGAACCGCCGGCGCCGGTGCAGTCGCACTCTGCCGCTGCGGCAGTGAAGCGCTACCGGTCGGTCCGCTCGCATGATCCGACGGCTCCCCCGGCCGCCGTCACCCTGCCGACTATCGGGGTGTCGAGCGATCTCCAGCGGCTGGGCCGCAACGCCGACGGCACGATCGAGGTACCCGACGACTGGCAGCAGGCCGGCTGGTACCGCGAGGGTCCAAAGCCCGGTCAGGTCGGTCCCGCGGTGATCCTCGGCCACGTCGACTCGAAGACGGGACCCGCGGTGTTCCACCGGTTGCGTGAGCTGCGCGCCGGTGACGTCGTCCACGTGGACCGCGTTGACGGCAGCGTCGCGACGTTCGTGGTCCAGCGGATCGAGCGTCACGCCAAGACCCGTTTTCCCACCGATGACGTCTATCTACCGACGTTGCGCCCGACGCTGCGGCTCGTGACGTGCGGTGGTGAGTTCGACGCCGCCGACGGTCGCTACCGCGACAACGTCGTCGTGTTCGCCACCCTCGCCGAGTAGCTCTTGGGATGCGCGTGCGTCGCTGCCGGACGGCGCGGACCGCGATGAGGCTCCAGCGATCGCGTCCTCGGTTTCAGTCCGAGCGTGAAGGGTAGGTCGTTACCCTAGCCCGGTGGCGCTGTGAGGACGGCAGATGCGGGTGTTGCGGGCCATCGCTCTGACGATATCGGTGCTGTGGGCCGCACTGTGGCTCGAGGTCAGTCTGACGATGCCGCGCTTGCCCGACGAGGGCGTCGTCGATGTCGTTGTAGCGATGATCCTCGGTCTCGTGCCGCCAGTTGCCTACTGGATATGGGAGTATCGGCGCGCGCAGGAGCGGCGTCGGCGGCTCGCATCGCTCCCGCCGGCCGTCCGGGACGACTGGCGGCGGCTCCAACAGGCACGTGACCTTGTCCAGCGCTTCGCTGACGACGAATGGATCGAACGCGCTGCGCTGCGTGAGGTCGACGACCACGTCAAGCACCTCCGATCTCTGCTCGAGGCAGACGAACGAGTCGAGAAGCTCGCCGGTGTGTCGTCGACGACGCTGCGGACACAGGTTAAGGATCTGACGGCGTTGCTCGTCGCGCTCGCCGACAGCGCGTTGGAGCATCAGGCGACCCTGATGACCGATGCCCCGGTACCGGTGACGCTCGCGGAAGCCCGTCACCGACTCACGCAGCGCTCAGCGGCGTATCGCGACCTCGAGGGCGGTGGGTGACCGCGCTGGGCCATCGCACTCCCGGTCGTCAACCGGCGGTTGGCTGCCGTGTTGTCACAGGATCTGGGAGAAGAACTCCTGGGTCCGCGGGTGCTGTGGCTCGGCGAACATCTCCCTCGGGTCGCCTTCCTCGATCACCAGACCCTCGTCCATGAACAGCATGCGGCTGCCCACCTCGCGGGCGAAGCCCATCTCGTGGGTGACCACCACCATCGTCATGCCCTCCGACGCCAGCTTGGCCATCACATCCAGGACTTCTTTGATCAGCTCGGGGTCCAGCGCCGAGGTGACCTCGTCGAACAACATGAGTTTCGGTTGCATCGCCAACGCCCTGGCGATCGCCACCCGCTGTTGCTGACCGCCGGAGAGCTGCGATGGATAGGATCCGGCCTTGTCCTGCAGGCCGACGTCGCCCAGTTGCTGGAGCGCTCGTTCGTTCGCGTCGGGGCCTTTGAGTCCCAGCACGGTCTCCAGCGCCAACGTGACGTTCGCGAGCGCGGTCTTGTGGGGGAACAGGTTGAAGTGCTGGAAGACCATGCCCATGCGGGTGCGGACCATGTTGAGGTCGACCCGCACGTCGGTGAGGTCCTCGCCTTCGAAATAGACCTTGCCCAGCGTCGGCTCCTCGAGCATGTTCATCGTCCGCAGCAGCGTGGACTTGCCCGACCCCGACGGTCCGATGAGGACGATCACCTCCCCGGGTCGGACGTCGACGGTGATGCCCCGGAGGACGTGGAGGTCACCGAACCACTTGTGTACCTGCTCGACGCGCAGGAATCCGTCGTGCGGGCTCACTGCGCGCCTACGATGCCGGTCATGCCGCTGCGAAGTCGTTCCTCGAGCATGCGGACGAGACGGATCATCGGCAGCGTGATGACCAGATAGCCGGCTGCGGCGGCGAGCCACGGCGTCGCGTTGAACGTGGCCGCGTACAGGTCCCGGGCCGTGCTCAGCAGTTCCTTCTGCGTGAACGTCAGCCCGAGGATGAACACCAGCGACGTGTCCTTGATGAGGATGACGAACTCGTTGGTCAGCGGTGGGATGACCCGGCGCACGCCCTGGGGCAGGATGACGTGGCGCAACGCCTTGCCGTAGCTCATCCCCAACGAGCGGGCCGCCTCGAACTGGCCGCGGTCGATCGACTCGATGCCCGCACGGAAGATCTCAGCGCTGTACGCACCGGCGTTCAGCCCCAGGATGAGCATGGCCGCCAGGTAGGGGCCCACGCCGAGTCCGAGCGCCAGCACGATGCCGAGCCAGCCGAAGCTGAGCTGCCAGATCAGTGGCGTGCCGCGGAAGAAGTTGATGTAGAGCCGTGCGGGCGCGCGTACCAACCGCCGGCGCGACAGCACGAAGACGGCCAGGACAAGGCCGAGCACGATGCCGATCGTCTCGCCCGCCAGCGACAGGATGAGCGTGTTCAAGGCCGCCCGGACGAACCGTGGCCCCTGGTCGGCCAGCAGCCCGAACTCGAAGTACTGACGGACGAGCACGTCGACCTGCCCGGTGCGGACCCACAGGAACAGCACGTCGAGGACGACGGCCTGTGCTCCGAGCACCGCACCGCCGACCGCTGTCTCGCGCGCGGCCTTGTTCGGCATGCGCCGAAACGTCCCCCATCCGAGCGCTGCGCCGGTGAGCCCGAGGCCGAGCGAGATCCACAACAGCAGGCCCTGCGCCGGGCTGGTGATCGCTTCGGCGAGCTTCTCGGACGGCACCCATCCGAACGTGGTGATGAGGATCGGGGTGCCGATGACGAGCAGGCTCAGCGACGTCGCGCCCAGCACTCCGGCAGTCAGCGACAGCGTCGTCTGGTCCTGGTACCAGTCGCTCAACGTCCGATGGGGCTTCGTCTGGTCCGTGGCGAGTGGGTCGACGGTTGCCGCGGTCCCAGTCATGACTCCTCCTCGCCGACGGCGTCCGGTGGGTGGGACCTCGGCGCCTCGGGTGCCCCACCCACCTGGTTTCCTACCCTTCGGTCGCGGCGGCGCCCGTGGTGGACGTCTCGCTGGCGGCGGCGCCCCCGGCCACGCTGCCGGCCGGTGCATCCGGGAAGTACGTCTGGTAGATCTCGTCGTACGTCCCGTCCGCGATGACCTCGGCCAGCGTCTGGTTGACCGCAGCGAGCAGTGCGTCGTTCGCTGGATTGACGGGCAAGCCGTACTCCTCGTTCGTGTCGATGGTGCCGACGACCTCGAGCGCGTCCCGGCCGGCCGCCGCATCGACCGCGGCCGGCTCGTCGAAGATCACGCCGGTGACCTGGCCGGCCTCGGCGGCCGTGAACGTGTCGCCCGCCTCCGGGAACGTCCGCACCTGCACGCCTTTGGAGCCCAGGTTCTCGTTGGCCCAGCTCTCACCCGTCGTGCCGGTCTGCACCGCTACGGAGTCGCCTTCTCCGAGATCGTCCACCGACGTGATGTCCGGGTTCTGCTCCTTGTTGATCGTAAGCGCCTGCTGCGCCCGGTAGTAGGGGTCGGAGAAGTTCACTGTCGCTGCGCGCTCTTCGGTGATGGTCGTCGATGACGCCACCATGTCGAACTGACCAGCCGCGAGCTGCGTGAAGATGGTGTCGAACGAGGTGTCGACCCAGCGGACCTCCAGGCCGAGCCGGGTCGCGATCTCCTCGGCGAGGTCGACGTCGAAGCCGACCAGCTCACCGTCCTCTTCGAACTCGAACGGCGGGAACGGGATGTCCGAGCCGACCGTCAGCGTTCCCTCCTCCAGTGTGGACAGGTCCGCCGCTGGCGCCGCGGTGCCATCGGCCGCCTGCTCGGTCGGCGCCGCCTCGGTCTCCGCAGGAGCCGTCTCGTCCGCTCCGCCTCCGCACGCGGCGGCGACGACCGCCAGCACGGCGATCAGGATCAGAAGGTGTCTACGCATCACGGTCTCCTCGCGTCGGGCGATCCCTGTCTCTGGGCCGGCGCCGTCGGTGAGCCCGTGCGTGATGTCCGTGAGCTGCCGACACGCTCCCGCAAGGTGATCCTAGACAACAACGACGCTGGTAGGAGGGCCGGATTCACAACGGCGGTGTATGACCGCCGGCTGCGAGCCGCGGACGCGCCACGGTCATTCGTCGGGCAGGACCATCTGTCCGGTGTCGAGCAGTGGCGCGAACGGGTTGTGGGCGATCTCCCAGAGGTGGCCGTCGAGGTCGGCGACGTAGCCCGAGTACCCGCCCCAGTCGGTGGTTTCCGGCGGCTTGGTGATCCGCCCGCCCGCCTGCTCCGCGGCAGCCAGCGCCTGGTCGACCGCCGTCGGGGACCCGAGGTTCATCGCGAGCGCGATCGGCGCGTGCCCTTCCGCGGTGGTGACGTCGACGGCCGCGTCGCTGGCCAGGTCATCGCGTCCGAACAGGCCGAGGACGACCGTGCCACCCTGCAGGAAGCTGATGGTGCCCTCGACCGACATCGACGACCGGCGCCAGCCCAGCGCCTCGTAGTACCGCGTCGCGCGTTCGACGTCGCTGACGCCGAGCGTCACCAGACTGATGTGCGCCACCAGACCACCTTGGATCGACAAGATCCCGTCAGCCTAGAAGCCCTTCCGCGATCGCACCCCATCGTGGGTCGCTCCGGACCCCGGCTACGACGCGCGATCAGGCGGTGTCGTACGGGATCGCCCGGATCGTGCCGTCCTCGTCGACGGTCACGAGCAGACGATCATGGGGTGACGCGAGGATCGCGGCGGCCACCGCCTCGGCGTCGGGCTCACCTGGTGCGACGTCGATACGGTGCAGCGTTCGAACGTTCGCCCCGGTGCGCTCGGCCACCACGTCGGCGAGCCCCCGTCCGTCCGAACTGACCAGCAGAATGTGGCGCGGCGGCCGTCGCTGCTCCTCTGGCATTGCGGCGCGATCCTCGCTGTGCACGGTCCAGTGATAGGCCGACACGCCGCCGGTTGTGAGCACCAGCGCGATCGCGACGCGCAGCTCGTAGACGACCGTGGCGTCCAGCGACCCCTCGAGCAGGTCGCGCAGCACGACGAACAGGATCACGACGACGCTGATCGCGGCCGTCAGGCCGGCGCCGCCGAACAGCAGGAACAGGTAGGCGCGGCGAGCGGACGACTGCAGTTCGGCCGTATCGCCCGCCCGGGTGCGGCGTTGCACCCGCTGCCAGAACGCCCACCACAGCGGTGTGCCGATCAGCAGCAGGGTGACTGCCACAACCATGGTGTTGCGGCCGAGCGGGTCGCCGGCAGCCAGGGGAGCGGGAGCGACGGCCTGGATGGCCGCAACGATCGCCGTCGCGATGCCGACGGCCGCGGCGATCAGCCCGACGGCCGCCGCCGCGTACTCGTAGGTGCGCTCGGGTTCGCCGCGCTCGCGTACCGCGACCTGCTCGACGACCGTGAGGTGATACCACCACACCCAGCCGCCAACCAGCGCCGCGGCCAGCGCGTCGGGCACGACGGCGAAGTGGACCGCCGCTCGCGCGGCCTCCGGATCGCCGAAGAACCACTGCAACACGGCGTTCAGCGCGACCGCTGCGAACCCCACTGCCACGAGCAGACCGCCGAGCACGGGAACAAGGAGCACATAGACATGCCACGGCGTGCTGCGGGGGCCATGCAGCGCCTGCCGCAGCCAGTGCCACCACCAGATGGCGGCGGCCGGCACCGTGAGCACCAGGCTGCGCCGCAGCGCCTCGGTCGTGGCGCCCTCGATGAGCGCGTCGCCCGCGATCGCCTGGTAGGCCTGACCGAAGCCGTAGGACAGCACGCCGTTGGCTCCCAGCGCCAGCGCGACCACGCCGACCGCCGACGCCGCCAGCACGGCGAGGCTGGGTCGTGTGCTCGTCGGCGCGAATTCAGATCGGTGGAGCAGCGTGACGTGGAGACCCCACACCGCTCCCCAGACCACAGTTGCGGCGACGGACCGTGCGTCGAGTTGGCCCGCTCCGACCGCCCAGGTGCCGACCCGTACGAGGTTGGTCAACGCAACGATCAGCGACGTCGCCGTGGCGATCGCGAGATACAGCGACCACTGTCGTGAGGCGCGCTCGTCGGCGTCTTCCAGCAGCCGTCGGCTGACGATCCGCCACAAGATCGCCCACAGGGGGAGGGCAACGAACGTCAGGGACAGCCCCAGGGCGAGCTCCTCGGGGCCGCCGCCGGCGATGCGCTGACCGATCGGCAAGGCCACCGTCAGGATGCGGGTGACGCCACTCGCGGCGCTGAAAAGGGCGACCAGCAGGAACAGGTACTGCAGGAGCCGTCGCAGCGCCATGCCGCTGCGGTCGCCGGTCTCGTCCCGCGGCGAGGAACGGACGCCCCAGACCACCGCCCCGACCAGCAGCACGATGACCAGCAACCCGACCATGGCTATTCCGGTCGTTCACAGGAGTGCAGCGGCCAGGGTTCGTCGGTGATCCGCCACGGACCATCGTCGTCGACGAGCGTGAACGTCTCGACGGACGGGTCCATGGACTCGAACGGCAGCGGGTCCGCCGTGGAGCGCAGCTGCACCCGCACGTCGGCCTGTCCGTCGCGGACGCGCACCTCGTCCAGATCCGCGATCAGATCGTCGGGGACCCACGCATCACGAAAGGCGGACGGTCGGCAGCGTTCTGCCGTTTCCGCCGTCAGGTAGCCGACGGCGTTCGTGTAGTCGTGATCGAATACTGCCTCGAGGTAGGACTGGACGACGCCTTCCGGGCTCTGCGGGTCCAGGGTGGCCGGATCCCGCACGGCGCCAACGACCGCGCCGATGACGAGTGTCACCAGCACCAGTCCTCCGAGCACCCACAGCAGTGCTCGCGACCGCCCCGGTGGAGGTCGGCCGGCCTCGGTCTCGGTCGCCGTCACGTCACCACCCAGCATCACGGTGGCGCCGTGAGATCAGCAGGCCGGTTGGATCGGTGCTGAGTGCCGTTGGACCCTGCCGTCGGGCGAGCGTCATGGCGGCGCTGGCGCGTCCACGGAGCCGGCCGCGGGCACGCCGACGAATACGGCCGCCATGTCGTCGCGGGGCATGCCGTCCTGGAACTCCACGATCTCGTCGACCACGGCCCTTGTCAGCTCGGGCCCCGGGCGTCCTCGGTGGACCGCCAGGGCCTCCTCGAGGCGCTGTTCGCCGAAGAACTCATTGCCTTGGCGGCCCTCGGTGAGCCCATCGGTGAAGCAGAACAGCGCATGCCCGGGTCGCAACTCGAGCGTCGTGTCGTGCAGTTCCGCGTCGTCGAGCACCCCGAGCAGGCTGCCAGGGGTGCCGACGGGCCTGATCATGTCCGGGGTGATCCGGACCGGCAGCGGATGCCCTCCGCTGGCAACGGTCACCTTCACTCTGCCCTGGTTGTCGCGCCGGACGCGCAGGTACACCACGGTGGCGAACCGGTCCGTGGGGTGCCGCAGCAGTGCCGCGTTGAGGTCGGCGAGCACCGCGCTCGGGCGGCGGGTGTGCATCGCGCTCGCGCGAATCGTGTAGCGCGCGAGCGCGGTGACCGTGGCCGCGGCCGCGCCCTTCCCGCGCACGTCGCCGACGACGACCGCCCAGTCTCCCGTGCGGGTCTCGAACACGTCGTAGAAGTCCCCGCCGACTTCGTCGCCGGCACCGGCAGGCCGGTAGGCAGCACCGACGTCCAGCCCGGGGATGGCGGGTGGCGACGGTGGGATGAGGCTGGCCTGCAACGTCTGCGCGAGTACGCGGGCGTGGTTCTCGGAGCGCTCCGCCCGTTCGCGCGCGCGCAGCAGTTCGCGTTCGTACTCGCGTCGGTCGGTCGCGTCGAACACGCTCGTGCGAATGACGTGCGGGTCCCCGGCGGGGGTGCGGACCATGATCGAATTGACCAGCACGGGAAGGCGGCGACCGTCGGCGCAGAGCATGTCGAGTGCGATGCCGCGGACGGTGCCCTGCATGGCGAGGAGCGGCGCATAGTGGGTCTCGTGGTAGATGCGACCCCCGGCGGTGAGCAGGTCGATGAAGCGCCGCCGACCGACGAGGGCGTCGCGACGGTATCCCGTCCACGACAGCAGGGTCTCGTTGACACGGACCACCGTCCCGTCGGGCATCGTCGACAGATAGCCGCAGGGGGCGTGCTCGTACAGATCCTCCGCGTTCTCGTCCGGCACCAGTGAGTCAGAACCGTCGACCGCCCCCTCGTCCGGCGCCGGCGGCCGCGTGCTCATCCGACGCGGGCTGACAGGAACGACCTCATCGCCGCGACGGTCTCGTCAGGCGCGCTGAGGTTCGGACAGTGCCCGGTGGCCCGCATCATGACGAGGTGGCTGTCGGGCAGGTGCTCGTGCACGTACGCGCCGACCGCCGCCGGCGCGATCACGTCGTCGGAGCACTGCAGCACCAGCGTGGGGGTCCGTACGCGAGTGAGGTCGTCGCGGTTGTCGCTGAGAAAGGTGACCCGCGCGAACTGGCGGGCGATGTCGGGGTCGGTCCGGCAGAAGCTGTTGGTGAGCTCCTCGCCCAGCTCCGGTCGCTCGGGGTTGCCCATGATCGCCGGCGCCATCGCGCTCGACCAGCCGAGGTAGTTGCTGTCGAGCGACTCGAGCAGTCCGTCGATGTCCGCGCGACTGAAGCCGCCCGTGTAGCCGTCGTCGTCGATGTAGCGCGGCGAGGGGCCGACCAGGATCAGGCTGGAGAAGCGGTCGGGTTGCCCGATCGCGGCGAGCACGCCCATCATCGCGCTCACCGAGTGGCCCACGAACACGACGTCGCGCAGGTCCAGCTCCTCGCAGATCTCCAGGAGGTCGGCCGCGTAGCCGGTCAGCGAGCCGTACTTGTCGGCGTCCCATGCCGCCAGGTCCGAGCCGCCCATGCCGACGTGGTCGAAGAGGACGGTCCGGTAGTCGTCGGCGAACGCCGGAGCGACGAACCGCCACATCGTCTGGTCGCA